>LNBW01000033.1 GCA_001567255.1 Bacteroidetes bacterium OLB9
CTTCTCCATCCCATCCTATATGTGGATACGTAAAGTAACCGTATGGGTGGCCTTCTTGTAACTCGATGATCGATGGCGTTTGTCCATAATCGTCATAGAATGCTCCGACATTATTGGCTGATGGTCCACCTGTTCGGCTATCCACATCTTTAAATGCTGCTACTGCCGCAGGGCTTGTGTCCTCACCACATGACAACGTTACTAACGCCGCAGGTGGTGTCAAATCCGCCACACTTATCGGGTTGAATGTAAACGTTTGTGTACAGGTTGCTGTCCATCCTGCTGCATCCGTAAATGTCCAGTGTCTAAGGATTCTCTTTGGTCCACACATTCCATCGTTTACAACCTCATCTGTAAATGTTCCATTTGCAGGTCCACATGCGTCTGTTGCTGTCGGTGGTGTCGTTAACTTGTACTTATATCTTGGGTCAAACAACTTAGCTGCTGTCTCTTCTGATACTACGTCATACTCATAGCATGAAAACTGACACTCTGGTGCATCTGCTGCATTCGTTACTTCAAGTAGATCTCCAGGTCCTGTAAAGTTGATCGTAAACTCTAGTGGATATAATCCATTATACAAGGCATAATTCCACATGGTTGTAGCCACTAATACATATGTCGTCCCTTGGTTTAGGTTTGCTGTAAATGTAAATGGTACAAATGTTACTTGCGCCGATGCAATCACATTGTTACATGGGTTGGCAGGGTCAAACGTTCCTTTCTCGTAGATATAATACGCTGTAGTCCAGTTTGTATTTATTGTAAATGTATATGTCCCTGACACTGTTGCCTGAAACTCTTGTGAGTCATCATAATACATTGGTATTTGGGCCGGATTATTATTACATCTCTCAAATAGTGGAAGCGTATCTTCTATTTCTCCTTTTATTTCTCCTGCTACAGGGAATGGTGTTAATACATCCTCGTCCACACAATTACAATCTAATATTGGTGGTAATTTATCCTCTACGGTAAATGTTCCCCAACATCTATTGCCGGTTACAGGGTCAAATATTTCATAAGTATGATTGCCTAAAGGAATATTCAATGCAACTCCTTGTGGCACATTCTGACCATCAATGATGATCTGGTAACTAGCATAACATCTATATGGCCCGCCTTCCAAAAACATATCTGCATCCAGTGTCACCTGACAATTTTCATCTGCTGATATATATACATGGTCATTACATGCTAATGTCCTTGATGGGTTTGGATATGGATTTACTGTAACATCAAAACAACAATCATCTTGAACGACTCCTGCTCCATCTACTAACTCATAACATGATGTATAGGTTCCCGGTGCCAATTCATCGCCTGCTTGAGGTCCGCTTACATGGTTTATTGTCCATGGAGTCAATACAGATTCTCCCTGGAACCGGAAGTTGTTGATCGTTGCTGTCAGGTATGGATACCATCCATCTCGAGTGAATGCTACTAGCGAGAAGATCTGGCCTGCACTTACATTTATTGTTGTAGACCCACTCTGTGTGTACTGGCTTTCTGATAAAATGGTAGTTGTACTAAACAAGGTTGTTCCATACATACCTGTCGGTGTGTTCGGGTCATTTACCAAGCTATATCCAAATGCATCCCAGTATGGCTCATCATTGACTACACTCCAATCAAATGAAATGGTACCACTTTCTACTACTTCCCATGCAACTACTGTTCCATACCAACTACATCCATTACTTCCAAAAATTGCTGCAGCACTACTCAGTACAAGTGTATTCGGCATACCCGATGTATTGGTACATCCTAAATTAGCGTATCCCGGATCTGAGCCTTTTGCAACATTGTGGAAATATCTGTTGGCATATGAGTAATTTCCTGTAAATCCTAATACTGGTGCAGGTGTCGTCAAGGTAGGCGCACAAGGTCCTGCCATCGTTACTAAGTTTGGTAATGTGTATGAACATGCTCCAGGCGCTAACGTGATGGTCTGATTACCACTGCATACTAATAAGCATGATACTGAACTTGTATCGTTTCCTCCTCCTGGAGGAGGTGCTACATAAACATTAGGGCCTGTTATGGTCCATGTCCCTCCATTAACACATGGACTGTTAGGTGTTGGCCATGTATCAATCCAGATAGTGTATTCTGTTAAACCTACGGCATTAAAAGTAACTGTTCTTGTGCTTCCAGTACTCCTTGTACCTGCTACAAAAGTACCTCCAGTAGCAGGACATCCTTCAAACACCCATATTGCAGTCCATGTTGCATTATTTACCGTAATGCTAACAGGACCATCTGCTTCCGGAGTATAGGTATATAAAGCCTCCTGCCCACCATAATAATAATTAGGTATAGTACCGCCTAAAACTTGATCAGGATACTCTATAGTAACATTTCCGTTATTCAAATTACCAGGTAGAGGAGTACTAGTACATACTAATAGTTCACCATTTGGCAAGTGGTCTAGTGCAATTGCTTCTTGGCACTGGCCAAATAAGCCTACACTGAAAACCATGAAACCAAGTAATGAAAGAAAAGAGATAAATTCCTTTTTCATGAAATTGAGTTTTGGTTAATTAATAAATTACTTGTAATCTTTTAGCAAATCCTTATAAAAAGTTTCTGCTTCATTTAATGCTGCACTTCTAAATGCATTTAAGTGTTGTGTTCTGTACACTTCAGTTGCCTCTGCAAGTGCACGCTCTACTTGTGCTCCACTCTTTAGGGGTTCAAGCATTCTAGTACCTATTTCAATTTTCAATGAATGTACTAAAACTGCAGTTCGCTCAGCTTCATCACCAAGTTCATTTCCTCCAACAGCCTTCTTTTTAAGGTCTGACACTGTCTTGCTTACTAACAAAGTAGCATTTGGCGTTACCTTAGCAGAAATCTTCTGCGCTGAAAGATTAGAACCGATAATCATCAAAAAAGCTATCATAACGACAGCAAGAAATTTAAATTTCTTCATGTGATTGAGTTTTGGTTAAAAAATATTAAAATTCATCTAATATTATTCATTAACAAGAACAATATTTGAACAAAGGTAAAACAATATCAATAATATAAAATAATAAAATATTCATATTTTTTTTTAAATTATATAATATATTGATAATCTGCTATAAATATATAAAAAAAAGGGATGAAGATTCAAAAACCATCATCCCTTTTTTCCAAAAAATCAATAATATTTCAGACTTATCAGTTCACTTTTAAGCTATAAAAATGAGCACTTTTTTATAACGTCACCATTGTGTTTTCCTTAAAAAGTTCTGTATTTTTTATTCGAAGGTTTACCTTCAATATCAAATTTCAATTTGGAATTTTTCTGCAATATAATGCCTGAAGATTCCTCCAATATTCTCCTATATTTTTGATATATGTTATTCGGTTGCTTTTCTCCATTTATTCTCAGGTATTTCCCTGTGATTTCAACAGTATTCAGCTCATTGGGTATTAAAAATCCATCCTGATTTAGAGCATCTCCTAATATCTTTTTATAGTCCTCAGGTTTAACAATACCAGAGGATGGAGTACTTGGTTCGTCATTCCTGCTATTCCAACTATCATTCAAATCATCTGCATTATTTGAAAATCCAAAATTTCCAAAGCCCCTAAAAATAGAATCTAAACTATCAAGATGACCAAAATTAAAGTGAAATGTTCCTGAATCATCATTCAATTTTTTTAATTGCTCTTGTAAACTTCTAAAATCAAAACCATTCAACTGATTACTCAAGCCAAAGTGGTTAAATAAAGAGTCCATATTCATCTCGTCATCAAAACCGAAACTAAAATGACCAGTGTTACCATTATCGTCAAAGAATAACATGCCGGTATTTCCTTTTGACTCCATTTTAGGAGTTAGTCCCTCAATAACATCACTATACTTGTCGTAATCCTCTTTTGCTATCTTCTTACCATCTATCTCGAGGTCGGTCACTTCTCCATTTTCAATAGAAATCTTGACATCCTTATCGTTTGTCCTTTTATAAATTCTGACAGCGCTCTGACTATCAGGTAGCGTATCTTGATGAATAAAGGACAGCGGCGGCTTATCCTCAGTTTTGTTGTTAAATATATCTTTTAAATGCCAATGATTACGGGCACTTAGCGTCAAAGCGAATGCTGCTAAAAAAACAAAGACCATTGAGCCCAGCATTGCTTTTTTTGTCAATAATCTGCTGTTCAGTTTCATAATATAAATGATTATTTATTTAAGTTAAAATATTGAAAATCATGTTTAACCCAAATTACGCCTTAGAAATTTACTGTACGAAATAATTATGTCCTCCGTTTAGTAAAACGATGCCCGTGGAGTAAAAATTCCGTGGCTCATAACTATTTTGTATCATTTTCATTCGTTACCAAATCTAATGAGTAATATGGATTTTAAAAAAATTAAAGACTCGATATCGTATTCTCTATTCTCTCTAAACACTACACAAAAATACACATAATTTGAAAAAAAATCAACCTTCATCTATCTGTACACCACTGTTTTATGACAACTTTAACGCTCAATTATGAAAATGAAAACAAAATTTAAAACCCCATTTTATTCAAATCTATCGACAGGAGTTAGAATAGCATAAATATTTTATACTTTTGTGCGATGAAGCTTTATCTGCGCATCGCATTCAGGTATTTATTTGGCAAAAAATCGACTAATGCCATCAATATTATCACATGGATTTCCATCATCGGTATGTCGATCGGGACAGCCGCTTTGATCCTCATCTTGTCAGTGTTTAACGGATTTGAGAGCCTTTTGTCCGGTATGCTAAGTCATTTCAACCCTGATATAAAAGTGACGCTTGTTGAAGGGAAATACGCTGCAGAAGATAGTATAAATACAGAGCTCATTCAATCCATTGCAGGTATCGAACATTTCGCTTTTACACTTGAAGAAACTTCATTTTTTGACTATAAAGGCTCGCAAGAGGTAGGCATCATTAAAGGAGTCAATGATGACTTCCTGCAAGTCACAGGGTTAGATACCTCACTTATTTATGGTACTGCAAAATTTGACGATCCGACTTCCTATGGCTTGATGGGGTCAGGAATGAATGGTAAGCTGAGCATCAACCCCGCTGATGGATTCACACCCGTGACAGCTTATATGCCGCTCCGAAAAAGTAGAGGCCCACTTGCTAAGGAGTTTAACAGTCTTTCGTTTTATGTATCTGGGATATTTTCAGTAGGAGGAGAAGTGGACATGCAATATGTACTTGTTAATTATGACGAAGTCAACCGATTACTGGATTTAGAAAATCACTTTACAGCCATTGAAATCAAACTTTCTAAAGATGCCAGTGAGCAAAAAGTTATCCAAGCATTAAAAGAAGTACTAGGACCGGACTATAAAATCAGTAATCGGTATCAGCAGGACGAAAGTTTCCTAAAAATCATGAATATCGAAAAATGGGTAAGCTACCTCATCGCATGTCTGACTATGCTCATCATCGCATTCAATCTCGTGGGTTCACTATGGATGATCGTATTAGAGAAGAAAAGAGATATTGCCATTCTTAAGTCTATGGGTATGACGACCGCTGGTATTCGATGGATCTTCCTATTACTGGGTATATTGATTTCTGTCATCGGTATGATCGTCGGATATACGGCAGGCATCATCCTCTACTGGTTGCAAAAAGATTACGGGCTCGTGTCAATACCTGATGGATTTATGATCAATGCATATCCTGTGGAATTAAGATGGACAGATTTCGTGATTGTAACGCTCACCGTACTATTTATAGGGTATATCGCAGCACTTCTCCCGTCTATCAGAGCAGGCAAAGTTAGCTCCTTTGTCAGACAGGAATAAATACCACCTGAATCCAAATTTTCGCCTTTGCCAAAATGAATTTTATATTACATTCAATTGCCGCATTATTATTGCAATTATGCTTATTTTTGTGGCTTCTTTTAAAATAATATTACATAATCATGGAAAAGAGAACCGGTATCAAGGAGATTTTTTCAGCTCCCGTCAATCAGACCTACACTGTAATGGGTTGGGTAAGAACTTTTAGAAACAATATGTTCATTGCTTTAAACGACGGCTCAACCATGGACAATCTTCAAGTTGTCATAGATGGTGAAAAGACGGACGCGGACATCATTCGTAGGATTACATCAGGGGCAAGCATAAAAGCTACCGGACAACTGATTGAATCTCAGGGTAAAGGTCAAACAGTAGAGCTGCTAGCTGAGACAGTTGAGATCCTAGGTGAATGCGACCCGGAGACTTACCCTATCCAGCTTAAGAATAGACCAAGCCTCGAGTATCTCCGTGAAATCGCACATTTGAGATTTAGAACTAATGCTTTTAGCGCTATTTTTAGAGTGAGACATGCGTTAGCATACGGTATTCATAAATTTTTCAACGACCGAGGCTTTTACTATATCCATAGCCCTATTATCACCGGTAGTGATGCAGAAGGTGCAGGTGATATGTTTCAAGTCACTACCCTGGACATCAAAAATCCGCCATTAGATGAAAATGGTAACATCAATTATAAAGAAGATTTCTTTGGAAAACACACTAACCTTACTGTTTCAGGTCAATTAGAAGCTGAACTTGCAGCACTGGCATTGAGTAAAGTTTATACCTTTGGGCCTACTTTTAGAGCTGAAAACTCCAACACTACTCGTCACTTAGCTGAGTTCTGGATGATCGAACCAGAAGTAGCATTTGCTGACTTAGATGATAATATGGACCTTGCCGAAGATATGCTCAAATATCTTATTAAATATGTACTCGACACATGTCCGGAAGATATCGCCTATCTTGAAAAGCGCCTACTCGAAGAGGAAAAAAATAAACCTCAAGCTGAGCGTTCCGAAATGTCGCTCACCCAGAAACTACACTTCTGTATCGAACAGCCATTTGAGAGATTGACCTATACTGAAGCTATCGATATTTTAAAGAATTCCACTCCGAATAAGAAAGGTAAATTTCAGTTTCCAATTGAAGGTTGGGGTGCAGATTTGCAATCAGAACACGAGCGATATCTCGTAGAAAAACACTTTAAGAAACCAGTTATTTTGACGAATTATCCTAAGGAAATCAAAGCATTTTATATGCGTCTCGATGAAGACGGAAGAACGGTGAGAGCGATGGATGTGCTTTTTCCGGGTATAGGTGAGATCATTGGTGGATCACAAAGAGAAGAAAGATATGACGTGCTGCTTCAAAGAATGCAAGAAATGAACATTCCTGTTGATGAAATGTCGTGGTTTCTAGATACAAGAAAATACGGAAGCGTACCACATGCAGGATATGGTTTAGGGTTTGAGCGATTGGTCCTTTTTGTCACTGGGATGACAAATATCAGAGATGTGATTCCATTCCCTAGATTCCCGGGTAGCGCTGAGTTTTAGTCTTAGTACCTATGATTTTAACAATCCGTATTTTAAAAAATTAGTCATCAATCTGCATAATACGACAAACATGCAATTTGAAACAGAAAGCTTCAATAAGGAGCTGCTAATAGATATATATAAAAATATACTCAAGCCGAGGATGATAGAGGAAAAAATGCTGATTTTACTCCGTCAGGGGCGTATCAGCAAGTGGTTTAGCGGTATCGGTCAGGAAGCCATAGCAGTAGGCGCAACGATGGCTATGGATGAAGACGAATATATCATGCCAATGCATAGAAATTTGGGTGTTTTCACTAGTAGAAAAATGCCTTTCTCAAAATTATTCATGCAATGGGAAGGCAAAAAAGATGGATACTCCAAGGGACGTGAGCGTTCGTTTCACTTCGGTAGTAATGAA
This sequence comes from Bacteroidetes bacterium OLB9, assembly GCA_001567255.1. Taxonomy (GTDB): domain Bacteria; phylum Bacteroidota; class Bacteroidia; order Chitinophagales; family Saprospiraceae; genus OLB9. The sequence goes on from LNBW01000033.1 coordinate 7,757, forward strand.
CATCATATCTGTGGAATGATATCGCACCTCGGCCCTCAACTTGCCATTGCTGACGGTGTGGCACTGGCACATAAACTCAACAAAGAAGATAAAGTAGCATTAGCATTTTCAGGTGAAGGCGCTACTAGTGAAGGAGACTTTCATGAGGCGCTCAATACAGCAGCAGTATGGAGGCTTCCAGTCATCTTCATGATAGAAAACAATGGTTATGGTTTGAGCACACCTATAAGCGAACAGTTTGCGTGTGAAAATATAGCTGACAAAGGGATCGGATATGGTATGAAATCCGTCATCATAGATGGGAATAATGTGTTAGAAGTATTCAAAACAGTACGGGATGCTAGAAAATACTGTATTGAAGAACAAAAACCAATATTAATAGAAGCTAAGACATTCAGAATGCGTGGTCATGAAGAGGCCAGTGGCGTCAAGTATGTACCCAAAGAGCTATTCGAAATATGGGGCAAAAAAGATCCAGTAGTTAACTACGAAGCCTTTTTAAAATCAGAAGGAATCCTCACTGACCAAGACATTGAAGCCATCAGGAGTGACTTCAAAAATGAAATAGAAGCAGGCATCAAAGTTGGTGAAAATGCGCCAAAAATCACTCCAAATACACAGGAAGAGCTTGATGACCTCTATGTGCCTTTCACTGTTAGAAGCTCCGATACATCTCAGATGAAAAAGTCAGAAATGAAATTCATTCAAGCGATCAAGGATGGTCTTCACCAGGCCATGGAGCATCATCCTAATCTGGTGCTGATGGGACAAGATATCGCTGAGTATGGTGGTGCTTTTAAAGTGACTGAAGGCTTTGTGCAGGACTTCGGTAAAAATAGAGTCAGAAATACACCCATTTGTGAAAGCGCAATAGTAGGTACTGCACTAGGGCTTTCCATCAAAAAATACAAAGCTATGATGGAAATGCAGTTTGCAGATTTCGTTACTGTAGGTTTTAATCAAATTGTCAATAATCTTGCAAAAATGCACTATCGTTGGGGTCAAAATGCAGATGTTGTTATCCGTATGCCTACTGGTGGTGGTGTAGGTGCCGGGCCTTTCCACTCTCAAAGCAATGAAGCGTGGTTTACGCATACGCCTGGGCTAAAGGTAGTATATCCGTCGACACCCGAAGATGCAAAAGGGTTGCTATTAGCTTCATTTGAAGATCCTAATCCGGTGATTTTCTTTGAACATAAAGCATTATATCGGTCTCTCAGCGGACTCGTACCCGAAGATTACTATACAATAGAACTGGGCAAAGCGAGACAAGTACGTGAAGGTCGAGATCTTTCGATTATTACTTATGGAACAGGAGTGCATTGGGCTATAGAATATGCCGATAATCATCGGGATATATCGTTTGATATCGTGGATTTAAGAACGCTGTCACCATTGGACTATGACGCGATAGCTTCGAGTGTCAAGCGCACCGGAAGAGTCATCATCCTACATGAAGATACCCTTATAGGCGGTATAGGTGGTGAAATCGCTGCATGGATTAGTGAGCATTGTTTTGAATATCTGGATGCACCAGTCATGCGTTGTGCCAGTTTAGATACACCTATACCTTTCTCTGTCGAACTAGAGCAAAACTTTTTAGCAAAGTCACGTCTTGGAGAGACAATAGTGAGAATGATGAAGTATTGATTGATGATATAAAAGTAGCCTCTAATTCATTGGGAGGCTAGGAAATTTAACTCTTAAAATGTGAGAGAGCTTAATGAAGTTGTTAATCTATCTAATGATTCTAAACCATAGCCTAAACTTTTAATTATTTCATTCAGAAGCAGAGTTAGATCTATTGTCCTATCTTTATGTCATTCTTCATTTCTTTCAATCTAGCCATTCCAGATCTTGACAAATTTAGTCGCTTACTTACAATTCTTAGTAATGCCTTTTCTTTATGGTATTGTCTAAAGTTATTAGCCAATTCTTCATCTTCAAATAATGTAACTTTACCACTAGTATATTTATACTCAACCTGATCAACATCTATACTAAATGCTTCAATAAAGCGATCAATAATTACAGACAAAGTGTTTGGTTGTCTATGATCTACGACCAGATCTTCATAATATAGGAATTCTTTACTTTCCTGACAAGGTGCTTTTGATTCTTTTGCAAATTTTGAAAAATAAGCTTGTTTTACTTTAATTAAATCAGGTTGAATTGTGTATCTACACACTCTATTAAAATAACTTCTAGGGCTTGTATTTATATTGCTAATAAAAAGCCTATAAGAAATTATCCAAGTATCACCATTAGAATATACAACTTCAAAACATTTAGTATTAAACTGAAATTTAGCTATTCTTATATCTACAATATTAATCGAACTATCATCTTCTTCCTCACATACAGAAGTGATCTCATTTAATTGTTCCACATTTTCATCATAATCATCAGAATTATAGTTTAACAAGTCAATTAAATCATTATAATGTTCGTCACTAAGAGATGCTCCAAAATCATAGGAATTCAAAATATCTTTGTAATACTCAAGAGTACTTTTCTTGGATGAAAATTCTGTTTCCCCTATTTTAATTGGCTGACTCAAATTGAAATCTATAAAACTTATAATAGCAAATATATATATTTATTACGGATAAAAATGTAAAAATTGTATATAATATCGAGATAACCCCGTTGTTCTATTGAATCAACAAGTTTAAGAAAAGTTAGCCGTAAGTGTGATCATGGAAATAAGATGTGATATTTCATTTTTCAAGGCAAAATTTTTACTATTGTAAATTCAATGTACAATAGACATTTATTTTATTTATATATTTGTGTGAAAACAAAATCAAACTATTATGAACAACAAGTTTATTACTCAACTATTTTTATTATTAACTGCTATTTTTAATATTAATTATGCTAGCAATGCTCAGGATATCAATGACAAAAGAAATGATCTCGAAAAAGCTAGCTTGAAAGGGAAAATAATGTCTTATAAAGAATCTACTTTTCTTACAAAAGATAAATTTGGAGAGGTCATGAAAGGAGAATTAAAAAATAATCCGAGACTTTGGAAATTTAATAAAAATGGATTTAAAACAGAAGTCCTATTTGTAAGACTATCTACGGGAGTTCAAATGAAGCTTGAAATCTGTACTTATGATGAGCATGAAAATTTCTCTAAGTTGGAATTATTTGAAGAATATGTCAGTGAAGGCCTACGTCCTTCCACCACTTTTATAATGAAGTATGACAATAATAACAATATGATTGAAAAAAACGAG
>LNBW01000034.1 GCA_001567255.1 Bacteroidetes bacterium OLB9
TGTATCAAAACGAGCCAAACCCATTCAAGGGAGAGACCACTGTAAGCTTCATGATGCCAGAAGCAGGCGTAGCTAAGTTAAGTGTATATGATATGACAGGTCGCCAGATAGCAGTGAGAACGATCGAAGCAGTGAAAGGACTGAATAGTGAAGTATTCACAAAAGCACAATTAGGCGTGAGTGGCGTATTGTATTACACCTTAGAAAGTGGAGATTTCACAGCGACTAAGAAGATGATCATCGTCGAGTAATCAGAAGAGTCTGATAAAAGACAGATTAGATAATGAAAGAAGAGCGTCTGTAGGGCAACTTGCAGGCGCTTTTTGTATCGTAATAATGAGATGACAAATTTTAAAGGTAAAATAATTGCAAGATTTGCCACCATGACACCAAACACCTTCGGTGTTTTTCATTGATTTTATTACCTTTGTATCCTGATTTAACATTGTCAAAATAAACCGCTTGATTTAATAAACATTTAGGGCAGTATTGGCCTTGTTATTGGCGTAATACATTCATTAATGAAACGATTTGCAAAGATTTTCTTTTCTACACGAACAATGGCCGTGTTGTTAGTAATTTATGGTGCCGCAATGGCTGTAGCAACTTTTGTGGAGAACGATTTTGATACACCTACGGCTAAGGCTCTTATATATAATGCGACTTGGTTTGAGCTTCTGATGTTTTGGCTCATTGCTTTGTTCGCGTGGAATATTAAAGTGTATAATCTTACCCGAAGAGAAAAATGGCCAGTTTTGGCTTTTCATTTAGCTTTTATCTTGATGTTTATTGGCGGAGCCATTACCAGATATGTGAGTTTTGAAGGTCAGATGCCGATAAAGGAAGGTAAGACCACTAATGAAATTATCAGTGATAATACATATTTTAAGCTTAGTATCAATGATGGAGATCATCAAAGAGTTTATGATCGTAAGCCTTATATGATGTCATACTTTAATGCTAAAGCGACACCTTGGCCATTGAAGAGGACATTCAAACAAGATTATCAGTTTGGTGATAAGATCGTGACTTTAAGATCATTGGATTATATTCCACTTGCAAAAGATTCTGTCAGAGTGACTCCTAATGGTGTTAAAATGTTAAAAATCATCACGATGGGCACCAATGGCAGAGTTGTTAATTACATAACTGATGGAGAAATAAAGAGTATAGATAACACTTTGTTTAGTTTGAATAATCCGGTAGAAGGAGCTATAGCTTTAGTTGAGAGAGATAATGATATTGCATTGGTGGTTCCTGAAGAAGGTACATTTATGTCGATGGAGGGGCAACAAATAGGTATGGTGACAGATACCGCTTTATTTAATAGGCAATCAGGTGTTATTCATGCCCATAACCCTCAATCTCTAAACCACCGCGCATTATATTCAATTGGCAATGTCAGTTTTATAATACCGGAGGCTAGCTTCATAGGCGAAATGGTGTACTATAGTGGTGATAAAACCAATGAAAAGGATAAAAATCTACTCAGTATAGTGCAGTTGGAAGTAAGTTCAGGTAATGAAAGGGATACTGTTTTTGTAAAAGGCGGTAAGAGTGTTGTGGACTATACGGAGCATTTAGAAATCAATGGCCTAAACATAGGACTAGGGTTTGGATCAAAGATTATTAAAACTGATTTTTCTTTGAGATGTGACGATTTTATTTTGGAAAGATATCCTGGGTCTAATAATCCTTCATCGTACGAAAGCCTGATTTCAGTTATTGATGGTGGACAGGAAGAACAGCACCGGATATTTATGAATAATGTAATGGATTACAAAGGATATAGGTTTTTTCAATCTAGCTATTTTCCGGATGAGTCAGGAACAATATTATCAGTCAATGCTGATCGTTGGGGAACAAATATTACCTATATTGGGTATTTCCTATTGTTTATTGGTATGTTCTTTACTTTATTTTGGAAAGGCACCCGTTTCTGGAATTTGAATAAAGAATTAAAAAGAATGCATATGAAAAACCTCATTCTTCCTATTATAATATGTATTGGGATGTGGGCTATTCCTAACACCGCTCAATCACAAGATACTACGTCAGTTGTACATAACCATGCGGATATACCGCATGTGGATATGCCACGTGTAAACCCGACTTTACAATTTGCAAGACCAGAGGAGCTAGGAGATAATAGCAATGTAGATATAGATCATGCTAATAAATTTGGTTATCTACAAGTACAGGATTTTCAGGGTAGGATTAAGCCAATGAATACACATGTACTTGAATTACTTAGAAAAATTTATAAAAAGGATAAATATCAAAACGGAGATAAGAAGTTTACTGCAGAGCAGTGGTTTTTGACGATGCAAGTCAACCCTGGGTTTTGGGCTAATGAGCCACTAATCAAAGTGAGTAGTAAAGGTGGCGATGAATTGAAGAACTTAACAGGAGCAAATGATGAGGGTTATACTTCTTATGCTAATCTATTTGATCAGACCACAGGCAATTACATTCTTGAGCAACAAGCTAATGAATCGTTTAGTAAACGCAAAGCTGACCAATCTAATTTTGATAAGGAAGTCATAGAAGTAACGGAGAGATTTAATATTTTTAGCAATGTTGCTTATGGTTACTATATGCGTGTAGTACCAGTTCAAAATGATCCTGCCCATACATGGAGAAGCTGGATTTACAGTGATGAGAATAATGAGCTGGAAATGGATACTGCAGCATTTGTAGTTTTGACTGATTATTTCGATGCGATTAAGACGGGAATGAAAACTGGAGACTGGTCAGTTGCCGACAAAAGTCTAAATGCTGTGAATGCTTACCAGCAAAAGTGGGGTAGTGCGGTGACCATATCTCCTACTAAAGAAAAACTTGAAGTTTTGTACAACCGCTTCAATGCGTTCTTTTGGTTGATGATTATATACAGTCTTTTAGGAGTCGCTCTTGTGGCACTTGGATTTGCTGAGGTATTTTCAATTGGTACTAGATATAGTCGCGCGATTCGGACTTTAACTAAAGTACTTCTTGGTATCATGATGTTAGCGCTAATTATACAGGCAATAGCACTGGGTGTAAGATGGTATTTGTCAGGACATGCTCCTTGGAGTAATGGCTATGAAGCTATTGTCTTTATTTCTGGAATCGGCGTATTGTCTGGACTAGTATTGTATAAAAATAGAAATGCATTTATACCTGCAGCAGGTGCACTTGTGGCGATGATTATGATGGGTTTTGCACATGGAGGATCGATGCTTGATCCACAAATAACACCACTAGAGCCTGTTTTGAAATCGTACTGGTTGATGGTACATGTGGGTATTATTACCTCCAGTTATGGTTTTTTTGGCCTTTCAGCAGTGTTGAGTGTAATATCACTAATCTTGTTTTCAGTACATCAGACACCTAAAATCAAACAATCCATTAAAGAGATGACCATTGTCAATGAGATGGCTTTGACTATCGGTATTTTTGCACTAGCTGCCGGCACCTTCTTAGGAGGAATGTGGGCAAATGAAAGTTGGGGCAGATATTGGAGTTGGGATCCTAAAGAAACTTGGGCATTCATTTCAGTAATATTTTACGCAGTAGTTTTACACCTTCGCTTGATACCTAAGGCTAAAGGTACGCTGGTATTTAATATTGCTAGTTTATGGGCTATATGGTCTATTATTTTTACCTATTTTGGTGTGAATTATTATTTAAGTGGATTACATTCTTATGCCGCTGGTGATCCTATGCCGGTACCGGCTTGGATTTATATTACCGCTGCGGGCATGCTTTTGTTAACAGGATTGGCTATTTTTAAAGGCAGACAAAGAAATACTGTAAAGTCAATAACTGAAGACGTTTTGACTGTGTCGGAGTAAAGGAGACTGAGTCCTTTAAAAGTATATTTCCAAGGTCTTTTAAACTCTAAATCCTTGGATCTTTGACAGATATTTCTTTGAGTGCATTGCCAATGTTATGGTCCATTGCTCTATGTGCGAGCGGAGCAGAATATTCATTTAGTTCTTTCATGGAGGATTCAATCTCATCTTTTGAACCTTGACTGACCGTTTTCTTAAGCTTTTCCGTCAATGCAATTACTGTCTCCGATTCCTCACTGCTCAAGATGGATGTATTTTGTACCACGAATTTTTCCGCAGACAAGATGATGTTGTTGGCCTCATTGATTGCTTCTAGCAGCGCTCTTTGTTCGATATCTGACGCTGCATTTTTTATTGAGTCAATAAGCATCAAAGCCATTTCTTCTTCAGATATTCCGTATGTGGACTTTATTTCGACACTGGTTTCTACACCTGACCTGAGCTCTTTTGCCCTTACATTGAGAATGCCATCGGCATCAAGTATGAAATGTACCTCGATTTTAGGAATGCCCGCAGGCATGGCTGGGATATCTTTCAAAGTAAATTGTCCGAGTTTTCTGTTATATTGTACAAGGTCTCTTTCTCCCTGAAAGACTGTAATTCTTAGATTTTTTTGTCCATCTACAGAGGTGGTGTATTGCCTTCCGGCTCGGTGAGGAACTTTTGAATTACGAGGTATAATGGTATCCATCAGACCACCGACCGTTTCAATCCCGAGAGAAAGTGGTGTGATATCGAGTAAAAGAATATCTTTCCTATTCCCTGCTAATATGTCTGCCTGAACAGCTGCGCCCAAAGCTACAACTTCATCAGGATCGAGATTGTTATCAGGTGTTTTGCCGAAGATTTCTTCTAGTTTTTTGCTGATGTAAGGTACGCGTGTTGATCCACCGACTAGTATTACTTTGTCTATTTCTTGAGTAGTAAGCCCTGAGTCTTTTAGTGCATGGCGGCAACTATCGAGTGTTTTTTCTACAAGTGGTGCTATCAATAATTCGAATGTACTATTATCCAGTTGTAAATGGTAATCTCTTATTTTGTTTTGATAATTTATACCTTTTCCTACTGACTTTTTAGCTTCTTCCGCCGCCAGCCTCATCATTTGGTTCAGCTCTGGGTCTGCTTTGATTGTCGATTCAGAAATCCCATTTTGGTCCATCCAATGATGCAAAACCGCTCTGTCAAAGTCGTCACCACCAAGAAAAGTATCTCCATGAGTAGAAAGTACCTCAAATATGCCTTCTTCCAAGTGTAGAATTGAGATGTCAAAGGTGCCTCCACCCAGATCATAAACTGCAATATTGCTTTGATGGTCTCTGTCAAGTCCAATTCCATATGCTAGGCTAGCTGCCGTTGGCTCATTGATAATCCTGAGTACATCAAGACCTGCAAGCTTTCCGGCATCCCTTGTTGCTTGCCTTTGAGCATCATTAAAATAAGCAGGAACAGTAATTACTACTTTTTGAACAGGAGATTGTAGGTGTGCTTCCGCATCGGCTTTTAAGGATTTTAATATTTCAGCCGATAATTCAACTGGATTATAAAAGCGATTACCTACTCGGATTTTGACAAGTGCATCAGTGTCTTCATCAATGATTTCATATCCTATACTGGTTTTGAGTTGTTTTACATCAGCATAGGATTTGCCCATGAGCCGCTTTATTGAAAATATAGTCCGTCCAGGATTTTTAATAAGATGCTCTTTAGCCTCCTGACCTACAATCACCTCATCAGCTTCGTCAAAATAAATCACTGATGGTGTAAGAGACTGAATGCCATGGGATGAATGTATGGTGACAGGCTGCCCATCTTTAATATATGCAATTAAACTATTGGTCGTACCTAAATCAATACCAACGATCGTCTCTTTTTGTTCTTGAGCATCAATTTTACCTGTTTTGACGTCTATCGGAATTTTCATTTTATATCGATTTAATAGCAGCGCACAAATTTATTAAAAGTATCGCAGTTTTTGGATTGGCTAAGTGTGAATCCATATCATAATCCTGCAAATTGAACAATAAACATGAGATTCGGTGTTTTGTTTGTTTTAATGATTAGTTTGAAATGGTCAAAGGCAAATTATTACACTACTCTGAATTTGACTGTCTTCACGACGTCATTAAAGATAACATATATAGAAAAAACAGTATTTAACCTTTCATTAAGTTGTTTGATTTTTAATTAATTGTACTTTTGCAACGGATTTAATGACAATCACTCACTAATAATATCAACTCCATGTCAGTTACAGTAAAAGACTTGAGTAAAGTCTATAATGACCAAACGGTTGTTAATCATATTTCTTTTGAGGCGCGTCCTGGAGAAATTTTAGGATTTCTTGGACCAAATGGAGCCGGCAAGACTACGACGATGAAGATGATATGCTGCTATACACCACCTACTTCGGGAAGTGTTACAGTCAATGGTTTTGACATACTTGTGTCACCTCTTTCGGTCAGGAAGCAAATAGGTTATTTGCCTGAGCACAATCCACTATATGAAGAGATGTACGTCAAGGAATTTTTACAATTTGTTGCCAGTATTCATAAACTTGAGAATAAAAATGCCAGGATAAGTGAGGTGATTGAGATGACAGGACTAGGTAAGGAACAAAACAAGATTATCGGGACTTTGTCAAAAGGGTTTCGGCAAAGGGTAGGTTTAGCTCAAGCTATTATTCATAATCCTGATGTTTTGATTCTTGATGAGCCTACCTCTGGATTGGATATGAACCAATTGATTGATATACGGGCACTTATAAAAAACTTGAGTAAAGAAAAGACCGTAATCTTCTCTTCTCATATTATGCAAGAAGTTCAAGCACTCTGTGATAGGGTCGTGATTATAAATAATGGTCAATTGGTAGCTGACGAGTCTATTGAAGCACTGAGTCGAAAAATGGTAGGAGAGCAACAGGTGATCGTACGCTTTGAGCAAGGGAAGATTGATATTTCTAAATATAGTGACATTCGAGGTGTGAGAGAAATCCAATTTGACCATGGTTTGTATTTATTTTCTGTGTTAGGAGAAACAGATATCAGACCTGCTATCTTCCATACTGCAGTAGATAGCGGGCATGTGATCGTAGAAATGCGGCAAGATAAAGCCAGCATTGAAGACATTTTTAGAAAACTGACAAAATCGGACATGTATGCTTAGCGTATATTTCAAAGAAATACATGCTTTTTTTTTCAACGCTGATTGGTTATATCGTGATTGGTGTGTTTTTGATATCCGTTGGTTTATTTATGTGGGTATTTTCGGATACTAGTGTGCTGGATTATAACTTTGCCACAATGGATCAACTGTTTTCAATAGCACCACTAGTTTTTTTGTTCTTGATTCCTGCTGTTACGATGCGTAGTTTTGCTGAAGAGAGAGCAAAAGGCACTATCGAATTACTGTACACCAAGCCACTTACAAATTATTCAATCATTGGAGGTAAATATCTTGCTAACATGACACTGGTAGTCTTTGCATTGTTACCTACCTTACTTTATTACTATTCAGTATATCAATTGGGTTCGCCTGTAGGCAATCTTGACACTGGTGCAATCATAGGCTCGTATATAGGTTTGTTTTTTCTGTCAGCAGCATTTGTCGCAATAGGGATGTTTGCATCGACACTCACTAATAATCAAATCGTGGCTTTTGTATTAGGAGCTTTTCTCTGTTTCTTTTTCCACTGGGCATTTCAGTATATTGCTAAAATGCCAATTTTTACTTCCGGACTGGATTTATTTGTACAAAAATTAGGTATTAACTACCATTACGCTAGTATAAGCAAGGGGCTTTTGGATTCACGAGATATCATTTATTTTATATCAGTAGTGTTTGTGTTTATTTATGCTACGGTGCAGATGCTTGAAAAACGTAAGTAAAATGAGTGAGATGGGGTTAGGAAAAAATACGAGATACTTACAGATCTTGATTGTTGTTGGGATTGTTATTGCCATCAATATTATCAGTGATTATATACATTATGATCTTGATTTAACTGAGGATAAACGATTTACTTTAAGCGAAAGTACAAAAAAGATAGTCGAATCAGCAGATGACAATATAACAATTAAAGTTTTACTTGAAGGCGAATTCCCTTCAGGATTTAAACGATTGCAAGCATCTGTTGATGATATACTACGCAGATTTAGAAATATAAATCCACGGATTGTTTATGAATTTGAAAATCCAAATGAAGGCACTGCACAAGTAGTTGAACGCAGAAGGAAGCAATTAATAGAAGACGGTATTATTCCTGTCAATCTAAGTTATTCAGATGGTACTCAGTTTGTTCAAAAAGCAGTATTCCCATTTGCCATCATTACTTATAAAGGTCGTAAGCAGATCGTCAATCTTCTAGAAGAACAAAAGCTAGGTGATGATGAGGAAGTGATACTTAACCAATCCGTAGCATTGCTGGAATATAAATTTGCAAATGCATTTCAAAAAATGCAAGCAGAGCGGAGTAAGAATATACTTTTCATTCAAGGTAATGGGGAGACAGGCCCTGAAAAAACATTTAGACTTGAATCGGAGTTGCAGAAATTCCACAAAGTGGGTAGAGTAAGCCTCGATTCTCTTATGTTTTTAGACAGTACTATTGATCTGGCTATTGTGGTTGCACCAAAGAAATCTTTTTCATTGCAAAATCAGTTTAAACTGGACCAATACATTATGAAAGGTGGCAACATTATCTGGTTAATAGAAAAATTTGCCACTTCCCTTGATAGCATAAGTAAGTATAAATTTTACATAGCCCCGGAATATGACTATGGACTGGATGACTTGTTTTTTAAATATGGAGTTAGGATAGATCCTGATTTTATAATGGATCTGGAGTGTAGCCAGATACCACAAGTCATCGGAATGGTTGGAGATAAGCCTCAGACACGATTATTTCCATGGATGTATCATCCTGCGATTGCTTCAGAAAACAACCATCCTATCGTGAAAAACATCGACAGGGTAAATATGTTTTTTCCTAACACTATTGATACTATCAAAACAGATGGTAATGTAAAGAAAACGATCCTTCTACGTAGCTCTAAATACTCAAGATCACAATTATCTCCTGCTAGATTGACTTTTGAAATTTTAAGAGTTGCACCAGATCCTTCTAAGTTTGATCAAGGAAAGAGACCTGTAGCTGTATTGCTAGAAGGTGAGTTTGAATCTTTTTTTAAAAATAGGCTCACGCCTGATTTCCAAGCGACTCTCAATACACTAGGCATCAAATTTATAGATAAAGGCAAAGCTGCCAAACAAATTATAGTTTCAGATGCTGATTTTGCTGAAAACCTTATCAATAGTGCTACCGGAGCAACTGAAGACATAGGGTATAATAAATGGGAGATGCGTTATTATAAAGGTAATAAGGACTTTATATTGAATGCGGTTGAGTATATGCTTGATGGAGGCAATATACTTGAAGCACGATCTAAAGAGATTAAGTTGCGGTTGCTTGATGGTGTTAAGACTAAAGGTGAGCGAACTAAGTGGCAGTTGATCAATGTTGCACTACCTGTAGTGTTATTGATATTGTTTGGAGTGATTTACCAATATATCCGCCGCCGCCGGTTTACTAATTCTTAGTATTGATCACAAGCTTTAGAAATGTAAAATATATAAAAGATAAAAATTCAGGAATGAAGAAATTGATAGGGTTGATACTGGTATTATTACTTTTTTCAGGAATAGCATATTATTTGGTACAAAAAGATAGTGCTGCCGACAAAGGTATGGTGACAGCTGATAGAGGATTTACAGTTAAAACCATGGAGGATGTAGATAAGATAGTTATAAAACATGTCAAGTTACAGCCGCTCATTTTTACTAAAGAAGGCAAAGGATGGATTTTAAATGGCAAATATGAAGTAGATTCGGATGTTTTTGTCAATGTAGAAAAAGTTTTGACTGATATGACATTATCTTACATTCCTCCTAAAAATGCTACTGCTAATATACTGAAGAGTATCAAAAATAATGGCATTCAGGTTGATTTATACAAAAATAGTGATCGCCCATTCAAGATATTCCATATAGGAAGCGATACCCAAAATGGAGAAGGGACTTATATGATTATGGGTGGATCTTCACAACCCTATGTTATGCAGCTTCCGGGATTAAAAGGTGGCTTAAGATCGCGTTTTGAACAGCCCATGAAGAATTTCAGAACCAAAAGATTATTTCATTTACAACCGTCAGATATTGTAAGTTTGAAAATGGAATATCCAAAGGATAATTTTGCATCTTTTGAGATAAGTAATGGTAAAACTCCTCAGCTTAGACCATTGGTGGATACACCTGATAATCCCTCATCGCCTCCAAATGAAAAAATGGTGGCAGGCTATCTTATGAAATATAACAATGTGTACTCTGAAGGACTGGTAGCTGATATCCCTGAAAGAGATTCTATTCTGACGCTTACACCTGATATTATTTTATCCATCAAAAGAAAGGATGGCAATGAATCGATTCATAAGTTTTTTAATTACGAACATATTTTGCTTGGTGAAAACCAACCTATTTCGCATCAGGATATTCTACAAGGCAACCGCTATTTTGTGTATGACGTGATGAATGATGACATGTACACTGCTCAAATGAGAGTTATTCGACATTTGTTTTTTAGCTATAAAGACTTTTTTTAGGCTGTCTGCGTCCGAGTAAGGATATTAATACTAGAGATTACGGGTGAGTGTATGAATCACCTTAAATTCGCTCAAGAATACTTTACCAATGACCCTGAATGCGGTATAGAAAGGAATAGCTAACACCATGCCCATGATACCACCTATTTTGGCCCCCATCATTACTATGATAAATATCTCTAAAGGGTGCGCCTTGACTGATTTTGAAAAAATATTAGGTTGTAAAACTAAATTATCAATCAAATGCACAATACCGAACATAATTAGCACATTGAAGATTATAGGCATGATGCCGGAATAAAAGGCAAGGTCAGTATTGGAGGAAATGGTCAAAAGCACACCGAAAACCATTCCTATTACAGGGCCTATGTACGGTATTACATTGATTATTGCAGCAAAAAATGCAATCAAAAGGGCATTTTTCACTCCGAAAAAGGTGAGACCCACCGATAATATAACGGCAATAAAAGTCATTTGGATTAAGAATTAACGTGAATAATGGATAAGAAAAAAGTATAAAAATTATAAGCATAGGAGATTATTTAATATATTTACGTTTGTAACACAATATTTTAAATTAAAAACACCTCCTATGCGTAAGGACAAAGTTATTCAAATTTTTGTAGATATTGACGATTTTGTTTAAAGATTTAGACCAATTCGCTATGAAAAAGCAACTTTTTAGGCAGTCAAATCAAG
>LNBW01000035.1 GCA_001567255.1 Bacteroidetes bacterium OLB9
AATGTTTCATAGAAGCACTTCAGCCGCCATATTGCCAAACCGATGTTAGCAGCATACCGGATTGTAAACGAAATACTGTACTGTCCTGATGATTCTACCTCAATCATTATTTTTTGGGCATATATGTTGTCGGACTGCATTGAGCAAATTTGGCTTTGCTTGTCAATGAAAACTTATAGTCCTTGATAAATAAATTTAACAATCGTTGAAATTCCTTTTGCTTTTCTTCATCAGGCTTATCCTCTGTCTTGCCGAGAAAGTTGAATAAAAAATAATCAATTGTCCCGTCTGTATTAAAATAAATTCTGTTAAAGCACCTTGTCGGTTTGTCCCATACAAAATTATTTGTAGAAAGAAATTTTCCAAAGTCCTGCAAAAGTTTAATATACTCCTGATGCATTGTTTCTTGCTCCTTATCTGTCTTAAAAACAGCCATTGAAGTGTCAGTATGCACGGCACTTTGATAAAGACTGTCTAAATGTTTAATTGAAATCCCTTGCTTTTCTGCTTCCTGAAATGTCAGCCCTAGATGCTGTCCGCATGCTGTGAAACAAATCCACAGTAAAGTTGTCGAAATGAATATTCTTTTTGTCATTGTAATTATTTTTATGTCAATTCCGGTTTGTCGGTTTGAAAGTCGTCACTACGTCCTCCACGGGTTGCTGCTAACGTCCAGTATAAGCGATGGAGCCGTCCGACTGGCGGCTCTATCGTCTTATACATTGTTAGCATCTGGTTATTATTAAAATATTTTTCTAAAAAACTTACCTATTTTTTTACTTGGAGATACATAATCTTCCTTGTCTCGAGGACTTCTAAATGGCCTAAAGGTAAATGAAAGATTAGTATAATAGCCTCCTAGGTAGAGCGGGAAATCATGCTTAGCATTAATATCCAAATATATATGTGTAATGTCCGGATCATTAGGATCTTTAAATGATCTCTGATGGTTGAGGTCGATTTCCCAATGATTTTCTTCTAGTAAGTTATCTTTTATCCACCTAATATTCCTAAGTCCAAACTCAAATCTAAGTCCCATACCATTTTTCATTTTTTTGCTTATAGCCAATGCTATATTAGTAGATGCTCGAAACTGGGATGTCCACGGATTATTACTTCTTAAAGTTAGATTTCCTTTTGTAGTGTAATCAACCCTTCTTTCATCTCCAATCCTAAAATAAGCACCATTTCCTTCATAATAAACCGGAGTATCAAATTCATTGAGATTTACTTCATACAAATCTCTATTTAAACTCAGGTAATAATGCAAATGCCATTTTCCATTTTTTGAAATCTTATGATGAAAATCAGTACCCAATTGCCAACTTGTTGTGGCTAGAGTTGTTCCTAGAAACATGCTTGGCAGGCTAAACCACCCACCTACATACGGTACAATTTTAAATTGACCCGGGGCATTTCCTTCCCATTTTTCTTGTAGGTAGGTACCGCTCCAGACGTAATATCTTCTATAGAATTTTTTAAAATTAAGATTCACATTCCACCAATTTGTGATATCATACCCCAATCCAAGTTGATATGCATGAGTAAGACTTGTCCTGAACTGAAAGATATCACCATCAGGTGCATGCCAAGTCCATGTTTTTTCAGCTATTCCATCTGTCGCCCCTTTGCTTACATACAGTTGTTCGTACCCAATTCGCAACTGAAAAGGTGATTTTTGAGCTAATGAGTTAAAGCTAAATATAATGAGCGTTAAAACAAGGGGCAATTGCCCCTTGTTAAATATAAATTTAATAAACATATATAAAATTTTAATTATTCGCAATGAAAACCTGGTTCTGACTGACAATGCTGGACTAAATACGTTACTCCATTAACTTTATAGGTAATATTAACAGGGCTGACATCTTTCATCCAGTGGGCTTTATCCGTCCCAAAAGCACTTGCACTTAGATAATCAATAAATGTATGAGCATCATCATATTTTGTATCAGGTGTTGCTACAAGTGATCTAGGTAGTATGCATCTACAACCTTCCTCGTCTTTTGCAAATACATCTCCAGCAAAATCAACATCTAATAAACCTTTTGTCTTTCTCCATTTTGTACTTTTAAATGGCCATACTCCTCCTTTTCTGTACTCATAGTACTTTATCTTAGCCTTAAAATCCTGATCAAAAAGCCAATCCCAATTTGTCCCCATGTCGTACCTATATTCTATTTTCTTATTATTTGGATCACTTGGATGCGGTTGATCTTTCCATGAGGACTGAGGATTCTTATCGCAACATGCAGTACCAGAAACACATATTTGTCTGCTGACACTTTCTTGACCGCCAGGACATTGATTCGAGAAAATAATTAAAGTGACATCAAAACACTTATCACATGGGTAAATATGTTCAGGATTTTGTAATGTGGATGTTTCGCCATCGCCAAAAATCCATTGCCACCCTGTGATAGACCCATACTTTGTAGAGGATTTATCCACAAATTTCACAACATTATCAAAACCAATTGTAACATCAAAATCTACAGTGCATCCTCCTAAGTTAATTTTTTTACACTGAGTGTCAGAACATAATACTTTCTTTATTTGATTCACTATTGGTACTCGCACTGTTTTAGTAATTTGTACTGTTGTATCCTTTCCTGTATTGGGTATTTTATAAGTGGTATCTTTTGTAATTGTGTGATATTTGTAGGTAGTATCTTTGACTATCCCTATTTCTGTGTAAGTAACACAAATTGTCTTTTCTCCTATACTGCTATACTTATGTGAGAAAGATGTTTCATCTTTATGATTACTAGCTCCATTTTCCACACTCCACACAATAGATTTATCTCCGCCGGATATAGAACTACCTGTATAATTCACAAACACTTCATTGTTATTATGGTTTATTTGTATAGAAAAATCAGCACTACAAGTGGTTCGGGTTCTTGTTGTTAGCTTTATTCCACTCTTAATGTCATCCGGAGAAATAGGATCACCTCCTTCCACTATTTCTCTAAGTCTGTTTTTTAGATTGAAAGGAGCAGAAGCATAAACCAAGTCTGAAAAATATTGTATTTCATCACCGACCTTTACAAGCCCATCAGGACTGATAAGTGCAGCGAGGGCATCATTTATTATCGGAATGCCCTTGATTTGCTCAGGGTTTAGACCAGACTCTAAACCTTGGTATTCATACAATTCGTATGCTTTTCTCATAGACATAAATGTTCCATTATTTTTGGTACTTTCCCATGCATCAAGTTGAGGATTAAAGATGCCTGCATCCATCATTGCATTGGTGGTTTCACCCTGGCTCGCGAATAACTTTAATTGTTCATAAGTTTGAGCAATTTCTTCTTTGCTTGAAAAAGTTAAGTAAGAACCCTGTTCCCAATTTTTGGAAAGTAAATAATCACTTACGGTTGAATTTCTAAACTCAACACTATTTGCTTCACTTTTAATATCAATATCCTTTGAGCAAGAATATACTCCTAATGAAACTAAAGCAATCAATAAAACTACCGCTAAAAATTTTAATCTTCTCATCATTTAATATAATCGATTTTTGGCTGTCCAGCAGTTCCCACCGTTTGACCAACATGGTCGCAGCATCTTTTAAATCGTACTTCATCGTCTTACTCATCTTCATCTATAACTCTGAACGTCTGTCTTTGATTTTCTCCGTTTTTGTTGAGTTTATTGTTGGAATCTTAGATTTTCAAAGGACTTTTCCTTTTCAATCGATGCTAACGGCTATTGTATGCGACGTGGTGGAAAAGCGAAGCTCGCCGCCAAAACTCCCCACTAAGCAAAATCGCAGATTTTGCTCATTTCTTCCTTAGACGCTTTCCGCAAAATCTGCGATTTTGCGCCCCAAAGAGCAACCACAAATCTCAAGATATTCTAACAACCCACCATGTCCGCATACAGATTGTTAGCTGCTTTTTTTTGATTATCAGTTAGTTTTAGGCTTTTTGCTTTTCTCGCTTTTGGGGACTTTTTTTTCGCTTTTTTCAAAGGAAATCCTCAACTTTTCAGACTTCCCCTTTTCTTGGAATGAATTTACAAACTTTTTTTGCTTTTTACTCCTTTTTGGGGGATTTCTTATTTTTTTAAAGTGCTTCTTTGCTTTTTTCAAGCCTCAATTTTTCAGACTTTCGCAGCCCTTTCTCGACCTTTTTTGCTCGCTTTTCTTAGCCGCTTTTTCTTGGTTTTTGAGGCACTTCCGCATTTTGGATTTGCTTCCCTTTTGAAGAGGATTTTCTCCTCTATTTTAGCAATTTATTCTGACTAATGTTTTTATAAGTTGTTCATTTCCAATGTTTCCAAATTTCCTTTCGTTAGCACAAGAATTTATTGCTGCTAACGGTTTGTATTGACGAAGGCAGTCCGTTTAGGGCTGCTTTCCGTTCAATACTTTGTTAGCATCTGGTTGTTTTAATATCCGTATTCAATATATACATCTGAAAATCGTACTTTTTTAGGTAAATCAGGTAAATATTCTTTTTTTGAGATGAAACTTCCTTTAAATTTGGCTTTTAGCTTGTTAGTTTCAGAATCAAATGAAATAATTTCTAAGGCATTATCTGCATTTAAATCTAATTCATACAGGAGAAAACCTGCATCATCATAAACTATAGAATAACTAACGATTACAGAATCAACTGACTCTCTATTATTTGTCAATTTCTGACATTTTGTTGTCTTGTTTATTTTAGAAAAACTAATTAATTCTCCTTCGGCAAAATGCCCATTATTTTCAAGCCAATAGCCTTTCAACTGTAAATCAATCAAGGTGTCAGATTTGGAGTTATTAAATAAAAAAACACTTGCCTCAAAAGGTTTATTAATTTTAATTCCTTTGGCAAATCCATTTTCTTGCTTTCCTTTTTCAAATATTAAAAACCCCGAGATTGTATCTGTGATTGTTTCTGCTGTTACGCATGGAATTGGATCTGTTTTTTGATGATCATCTTTTGTGCATGATAAATAAAAACATGTGATCAATAAAACAATTAATATATTTAGATTTCTCATATTTTAGTGATTATTAATTTGATAAAAAATACTTTTTTGAAGAGATGATTTTTCCGTCTTCGTAGGTCGATAGAATATATAAACCTTGCGTCAAGTTTGAGTTTTTAAGACTTATCTCATCTGAATGGCTGTAAACACCAAGTAATTGACCAAATATATTGAAAAGTCTATATGTTTTTTTTAATGGGATATCATTAAGAGTTACATCTGAAGCCCTATCGTTTGAATGTTGAATATTATTAATGTTAAAGCTATGAACAGGTCTAAATGAAACAGGCGGATTACATTGTACATTAGCAGTGCAAATTCCACCCTTTTGAGTTGTTGTAGTATTTGCCACTTCGATCCCAAATAATTTTACTTTAAGGTGTAAGAAATAGTTTATGCAAGGATCACTTATAGGTTCAGGGATATTTAAAGTAATTCCTGTAGCAATAAAATTTGCCGGAGAGCTTCCTGCGAAGATTCCTGTTAAATTCCAATACCACTCGTATGTATAATCAGGATTATTTTGATCGACAATAGCTTGTAAGTTTAATTGACAATTATTTTCTGTAGCGGTAATTATTGGATTTACATTTAGGCTCTGTGTAAAAGCGGCTACCCGACATCCTGTCGCTCGAATTCTTCCTGCATTATTTTCAGTAGTTGTGCCCGTTGGATACATCAAATATGATATATCAGGGTCGGAAAAGTGAAGAATCCTTGGTTGGTAAATACCCATTAAGGTCTGAACATTTAAAGGATTAATAACATGAGAAGAAGCGCAAGATGCGTAAAGATGGCTCTGTTGTGGAGGATATGCTCCATGATGATGGATTCCTCCATATAAATGACCTATTTCATGGGTAAAAATATGATTATCTAATGCAAGATTTATGGGAACTACGGCTGTCGATTTATCACTTATGGGGCCAATTTCTGCAACACATGCCAATGGTCCACTCACATATTGAGATGGTGGAGCAATCATCACAACTACATCAGCCCCAAATGTACTTTTTAGGGTCTTTATAGACTGATTAGAGCTTAATAATAATGCATCTTCTTGACACCATTTTGAAAAACTATTCCATGTTGTGTTTGCGTAGGCATAAGAAACCGTATTTCGAATATTACTATTTTGAAAAGCAGCTTCTAAATCACTTACCCATAAATCAAATGTTGACACTGGATCAGTAATTTGTACACTCGGTGGAATCAAGAACAGTATATCCAAGTGCCCTAGGCAAACATCTTCACAATTTTCATCATTTACACCGGTTGATCCTGCTTGTCCATGACTGATGTCACATGAAAAATCTGTATGTTCTACTTCAAGTAGTACTGAATGTACAGTATCAAGCGGCATGATTCTATAAAATTTGTCATTGTCGATATCTATAATAGTTCCACAAATTCCTGATGAGTTTTTAATCAATGTAATGTCAAAATGTTTATCATAGGATACTCCACGCCATTTATATTTATATGATGATGAATATTTTACCGACTCAGTCTTTAAAATTCTCGAAGGAAAGGTTGTTACATTAGAATTAAATCTTAATTTACCATCAACTTGCTCGATAAATGGATTTTTGAATTTTACAATCGTTATATTTCTTACATCTCCCATTACTTCAATATCTGTTATTTTTGTACTAAATGATCCGTATTTAGCATCACCTGATGGATATACATGTAAAAAACTGGTTTGAGCAAAGCAAAAATTAGAAAACATTAAAAATCCAAAAATATAAATAAAATTTTTCATTGTTGAAATTATTTTCGGCTGCCTAGCAGTTCCCACCGTTTGACCAACATGGTCGCAGCATCTTTTAAATCGTACTTCATCGTCTTACTCATCTTCATCTGTAACTCTGAACGTCTGTCTTTGATATTCTCCGTTTCTTGTTGAGTTTGTGTTTGGAATCTTAGATTTTCGAAGGACTTTTCCTTTTCAATCGATGCTAACGGTTAGGCTATGTGATGGATGAAGAGATAGCGAATCTATCATCATAGCCAATGTTATGATCTGGCCATTCTTATTTACTAACCATTAGCTTTTTGTTGTCTAATTCAACTGTAAAG
>LNBW01000036.1 GCA_001567255.1 Bacteroidetes bacterium OLB9
AACAAATCCCTGTGGCATTAGGTTATGACCAACCCGACTTTTGGGCAGGTGGTATTTTAAAACTATTCTCTACTGACCATTTTGTTGGAAACATAAATGATTTCAATCAACACATTACAAGAGGGGCAATATTAATAACAAGTGTTTCCATTATTGTAATGGGATTGCTTCAACGACCTTTTGCTAATAAACTAAAAATACTTCCTGCCCCACTGGTCATTGTGGTAATTGGCATTCTTGCAAATATCGCATTTGAAAGCCTATCTTCTGGGTTTTCACTCAAACCAACACAATTGGTCAATATTCCATCCGATGTTTTTTCAAACATTTCATTTCCTGACTTTACAAAACTTTTTACATCCAGTGGACTTTTGAAAGACGGTTTGACAATAGGAATGCTTGCGACACTTGAAACACTACTTTGCATAGAAGCCATTGATAAATTAGACAGGCGAAACAGAATAACCCCTGTAAATCGTGAGTTGGTTGCACAAGGCATAGGGAATATGGCTTGTGGCTTCTTAGGAGCAATACCCATTACTGCGGTAATTGTAAGGGGTTCAGCCAATGTTGACGCTGGAGCAAGGACAAAACTTTCTGCATTTACACACGGGTTGTTTTTACTATTGTCTGTGTTATTTATTCCATTCTTATTAAATAAAATTCCTTACGCTTCGCTTTCAGCAATTCTCATTGTAACGGGTTATAACCTGGCAAAACCAAAACTATTTCGCAATATGTGGAGTTTGGGATTAAAGCAGTTTCTCCCATTTATGATTACCATTTTTGCTATCCTATTGACTGACTTACTGATTGGAGTGAGTATTGGGCTTGTTTTATCCTTCTATTATATTATTCGCAACAATTTCAAAGAGGAATATAAAATAACTGAAACAGTTGAAAATGGAATTGACACCTTCTTAATTAAACTCAACAGCAACGTAACTTTTCTCAATAAAGTAAACTTACGAAAGGCATTAGACGATGTGCCTGAAAACAGCAAATTGACAATTGATGGAAGCGAATGTAATTTTATTGACTACGACATATTGGAAATTATCAGCCAATACGATAATAAAGCAAAAGACAGAAACATCGAACTTAACTTAAAAGGAATAAAAAAAGTAAATGTTACAGCAGTGCATTGACAATAAAGGAAAGCCAGAACTACTAACATTATGACAAATAGAAGAAAGTCCTGAGAAAGCGAAAGCCCCGAGCGTGTACTTCGACATGCTCTGCATACAAATTCAGGGCTTTTTGCTATTTGCCATTCAGCGACACCGGACTGTGGATTTCCTATTGCTTTCTAGGTGGTTTTGTCGCTTTTTCATTTCGGTTTCTTTCTATTTTTTGGGTTATCATTTTGTACAATGCTTCTGTTTTCTTGAATATCGGTTTGGCAATATGGCGGGTGTAGTGCTTCATTTAATTTTTTTTTATGAAATAAAAAATTTTTGTCTTCGCTTCGAGATTAATGAGGAAAATGTAATAGCCTTTTTTGACAATAAATAGGATTAAAAAACTATCTTTACGACCTATAATATAGTTTGATCTTGAGATATGAGCTTCAATAAAATTCTTGATAAATACCGTAAAATATCTTTCTCCGAAAAAGACAAAGGAGAACGTTTTTGAACGTTTAATGCAAGCTTATTTGCTTACCGACCCTAAGTATGCTTACAAGTTTAAGAAAGTTTGGTTATGGAATGAATTTCCTGGCAGAAACGACTTAGGTGGAAATGATACGGGTATCGACTTAGTGGGATTAACCAATGAGGGCGATTATTGGGCGATACAATGTAAATGTTATCAAGAAAGTTCAAGCATTGACAAACCTGCTGTGGATAGTTTTTTAGCGACTTCTAGCAGACAGTTTAAAGGGGAAGATTTAAAAACACACTCTTTTGCACACCGTCTTTGGATTTCTACGACCAACAAATGGGGAAGCAATGCACAAGAAGCCATCAAAAATCAAAATCCTCCTGTTTCGAGAATCAATTTATTTGACCTTATAAGTGCTCCTATCGATTGGGAAAAATTAGATAATGGCATTACGGGTGAAGTAGCAAGAACCCATAAAAAACAATTACGACCTCATCAAACCGAAGCACTCACAAATACAAATCAGCATTTTAAAAACCACGACAGAGGAAAACTCATAATGGCTTGTGGCACAGGAAAAACATTCACTTCTTTGCGCATTGCCGAAAATGAAACCAACGGAAATGGCTTAGTTCTTTTTCTTGTTCCTTCCATTGCCTTATTAGGACAAACACTCAACGAATGGTATGCAGATGCCGTTGAACCAATTAACGCTATTTGTATTTGTTCTGACCCGGAAATTACCAAAAACAGAAAAAAGTTAGAAGATATTGATACTTCTTCGGTGGTGGATTTGGCTTTGCCGGCTTCAACCAATGTAGAAAATATTGTTCATCAATTCAGGGCTTTAGAATTTAGTAAAAATAAGGGGTTAACGGTTGTTTTTTCTACTTATCAATCCATTGAAGTTATTGCCAAAGCTCAAAAAGCCTTATTAAAAGATTGGGTACAGGCTGAAGGAGAAAGGGTAAAGAATAAAAATGTACAGGGTGATTACTTAAATTTATCTAATAATGAAAATACAAACGTTCAAAGAACTCATCGCTTGGAAGGAAGCCATGAACTTGGTGGAGATGATTTACATTACAACAAAAAATTACCCGAAGGAGGAACTATTCGGACTAACCAGCCAAACGAGGAGAGCAGCGGTGTCAATACCAGCGAATATAGCGGAGGGTTACGGACGGAAAACAAGAAAGGAATATCTTCAATTTCTGACGATAGCCAACGGATCAATAGCAGAATTAGAAACACACATCTTGATAGCTCAAAGGATACTTTATCTAAATCAGATGGAAACGGAGAAAATAATCAATCAGATTCAGTTAGTAAGCAAAATACTTACAGGTTTGCGGAAGTCCCTGAATCCAATACCCTGAACCCTTATATTTTCGATTTAATCATTTGCGATGAAGCGCACCGAACAACAGGTGTTTCCTTGGCTGATGAAGACGAAAGTGCATTTACCAAAGTACATAACAACGATTTCATTAAGGCTAAAAAACGCCTTTATATGACGGCTACACCTCGTTTATACGATGATAATACCAAGAGCAAAGCAGCTCAAGCTGATGCTTTATTGTGTTCTATGGACGATGTAAGTATGTATGGTGAAGAAATCTACCGCATTGGTTTTGGCGAAGCCGTTGAAAAAGATTTATTGACTGATTACAAAGTGCTCATTCTTACACTCAATGAAAACGATGTACCGCCTGCTGTACAAAAAATGATTGCAGATAAAGAAAGCGAAATCAATACCGATGATGCTTCTAAACTCATTGGTTGCATCAATGCTCTTTCCAAACAAATTTTAGGCGATGAAGGCATCATAAAAGACACCGACCCCGAACCGATGCGCCGTGCAGTGGCGTTTTGCCAAAGTATTGCCGTTTCCAAAAAAATTACAACAACCTTTAATGTAGCTTCTGATTCCTATATTTCTGAATTACCTACTGAGAAACAAGCAACTATGCAGATGGTGGCGTCAAAACACATTGACGGTTCTATGAATGCCACTGAACGTGATGAATTATTGTCTTGGCTTAAAGAAGAACCTGCAGAAAAAGAATGTCGTATATTAACCAATGTGCGTTGTTTAAGTGAAGGTGTTGATGTGCCGTCTTTAGATGCTGTATTGTTTCTTTCGGCACGAAATTCACAAGTTGATGTGGTGCAAAGTGTGGGTAGAGTGATGCGTAAAGCACCCAACAAAAAATACGGTTACATCATTATTCCGGTAGTGGTGCCGACTGATGTGGAAGCCGATAAAGCATTGGATGATAACGAACGCTACAAAGTGGTTTGGACTGTATTAAACGCATTGCGTGCACACGACGACCGTTTTAATGCTACCGTCAATAAAATTGAACTCAATAAAAAACGCCCCGACCAAATTTTAGTTGGAAGACCTGAAATTTCGTTTGATAAAGATGGGAATCCGATTTACGAAACAGAACTCGACAACGGTGCGGATAGAAAAAATATTGCCGAACAATTATCGCTGCAATTTGAACAACTGCAATCGGTGGTGTTTGCCCGAATGGTACAAAAAGTGGGCGACAGAAGATATTGGGAACAATGGGCAAAATCGGTGGCTGATATTGCTACCCGACAAACCGAACGCATTACCAACTTGATAGCCAAAGATAATAAACACCAAAAGGCATTTGAGTTATTTTTAGCCGGCTTGCACAAAAACATCAATCCAAGCATTACACAAGCCGAAGCCATCGAAATGCTTTCGCAACACATCATTACCAAACCGGTTTTTGATGCACTATTTGAAGGTTATTCGTTTGTGCAACACAATCCAATGAGCCAATCTATGCAAAAAATGTTGGATTTATTGGAAGAACAAGCCTTGGAAAAAGATGCCGAAACCTTGGAAAAATTTTACGAATCGGTGAAAATGCGTGCAGCAGGTATCGACAATGCCGAAGGTAAACAACGCATTATCATTGAATTGTACGATAAATTCTTTAAAACCGCTTTCCCTAAAATGGTGGAAAAATTGGGCATCGTTTATACACCGGTGGAAGTGGTAGATTTCATCATCCATTCGGTGGCCGATATTTTGAAAAAAGAATTTGACCGCGATATTTCGGATGAAAATGTGCATCTGTTGGATCCGTTTACCGGAACGGGAACTTTTATTACCCGTTTATTGCAAAGCGGACTCATCAAACAAAAAGATTTGGAACGCAAATACCGCAATGAAATCCATGCCAACGAAATTGTGTTATTGGCTTACTACATTGCTTCGGTGAATATTGAAAATGCCTTTCACGATGCTACTGAAAATCCCGATGACGGCATTGGCAAAGACCAATACATTCCCTTTGAAGGTATTTGCTTAACCGATACTTTCCAATTGGGTGAAACCGCAGATGGCGAAAAACTCTTTTCCGAAATGTTTCCACAAAACAGCCAACGCGTGCAACGCCAAAAGAAAGCACCATTGCGCATCATCTTTGGAAATCCACCATACTCTATTGGACAAAAATCTGCCAATGACAATGCACAAAACCAAAGTTATCCTAAATTAGACCAACGCATTGCAGACACCTATGCAAAACAATCTTCAGCAGGGCTGAATAAATCTTTATATGATGCTTACATCAAAGCTTTTCGTTGGAGTACCGACAACCTTGATAAAAATGGCGGCATCATTGCCTTTGTTTCCAATGGAGCTTGGTTAGATGGCAACAGCACCGATGGTTTCCGCAAATCCATTGAAAAAGAATTTTCGTCTATTTATGTGTTTAATTTAAGAGGGAACCAACGCACCAGTGGCGAATTAAGCCGAAAAGAAGGTGGAAAAATATTTGGCAGTGGCAGCCGTACGCCTATTTCCATTACTTTATTGGTAAAAAATCCGGCAGTAAAAACAGAAAAAGCCACCATCCATTACCACGATATTGGCGATTATTTAACACGCGAAGAAAAACTTAAAATAGTAAGCAATTTTAAAACCTTTGCCCATCCGCAATTTCCTTTTAAAACCTTACAACCCAACGAACACGGCGATTGGATAAGCATGCGGAATGATGCTTTTGATACGTATATTCCTTTAGAGCCTGAAAAGAAGTTTGCTAATAAATCACAAAGTATATTCACGGTTAACGTTGTTGGTATTGCGACAGGCAGGGATGCTTGGTCATTAAATTTTTCTCAAAAAAATCTTTCTGAAAATATGCAACGTATGATTTCTTTTTTCAATGAACAGAGTAATGCATTTGCTGCAGCAAAACTTCTTAATCAAAAGTTAGAAGTTGAAAGTTTTATTGACCAAAATCCAAAACAAATCAGTTGGACAAGATCTTTGAGAAAGGATATTTCAAAAAATATTAAGCACACTTTTAATCCAAGTGAATTGTTTACTTGTTTATATCGCCCATATACAAAAGAATGGATGTACTATGATAGACCTTTTATTGAAAGTCCAAGTATTTGGTCACAGATATTCCCGACAAAAAACCATAAAAACATTGTAATTTCTTGTATGAATGTTGGTTCAAATAAAGAATTTTCAACTATTATTTCTGATTCTATTTCAGAATATCAGTTAGTTTTTGCAAATCAATCATTCCCACTCTATTACTACGAAGAAAACAAAAACTTACAAAAAGGTTTGTTTGATGAGGATAGCTCGCAAGATTATATCCGCAGAGATGCCATCAGTGATTTTATTTTAGAAAGAGCACAAAAACAATACGGCAAAACGGTAACCAAAGAAGATATATTCTACTATGTGTATGGCTTTTTGCACAGCAAAGAATACCGAGAAACTTTTGCCAATGATTTAAAGAAAATGTTGCCGCGTTTGCCATTGGTAGAAACGGTAAAAGATTTTTGGGCATTCAGTAAAGCCGGTAGAAAATTAGCAGAATTGCATTTAAACTATGAAAGCGTGGAGCCTTTTGCAGATGTAAAAGTTACAGGAGCTGATAGCAATTTCTTTACGGTAGAAAAAATGCGTTTCCCTAAAAAAGGCGAGAAAGACAGCATTATTTACAATTCTAAAATTTCCATTTCCAATATTCCTGCAAAGGCGTATGAATACGTGGTAAACGGCAAAAGTGCCATTGAGTGGATTATGGAACGTTACCAAATTACCACCCACAAAGAAAGTGGCATTGTAAACAATCCCAACGATTGGGCAACAGAAGTGGGCAATCCTCGCTATATTTTGGATTTATTGCTGAGCATCATCAACGTAAGTGTGCAAACTGTAGATATTGTAAACGCATTACCGAAAGTAGATTTTGGAGCAGATTCAACAGACAAAAAAGTGGTTAAAATGTATCCGACACTCAATAACGATGAACAACTAAGTAAGGCAGCAGAGCCGGAAAATGATGAATAAAGGACGTGAATTATGGATAAGAAAAAAGCATAAAAATGAAAAGCATAGGAGATTATTTAATTTAATTACGTTTGTAACACAATATTTTAAATTAAAAACACCTCCTATGCGTAAGGACAAAGTTAATCATTTTTTATAGATATTGACGATTTTGTTAAAGATTTAGACCAATTTGCTATGAAAAATCAACTTTTAGGCAGTCAAATCAAGGGAAGAATCAGAAAATCTCACCTTTCTCGCTCTGAAAGAATGATTATTTATGTCTGTTTTTTACTTGAGCTCATAGATATCTTATCAGGCTTTTGAACAGCAACTGTCCATCAAAATGTCTCATAAATTGGACAAAAATATGCCTATTCTTATCACTGCTGCAACATTATTCACGTTAAAATGGATTCATGAGGGACGAGATTCTATTTTGGGCTTTTTATTTGTCATGAAAATGGAAAGGACAAATAGCGATGGTTCATGGATATGATGTGTCAATTGATCGTTTAATGATGATAGAAATGGATGCACAACACCAACTTCAAATAACATTAGATTGCTTAAAACTTTTTAATTTTTAGATAGATAATTGATTTTGTTTTTAGTTTTGTACATTTTTAATGATACCAGTCTTAGTTTATGGAGCAAGTTTTGAAATCGCCTCCTCTTTTTACAGATGATTTTATAGTTTTTGGAATTTTAGCAATATTGCTTGCTTTGATTTTTTATACATCTTCACTCAATCATCCATTTTGGAAGAAGTTTTACACTATTTTTCCTGCACTGCTGATGTGTTATCTACTACCATCCATCCTTAGTTCACTCAATATAATTGCTACCGACTGGAATCTAACCGATGCTTCAGGCGGTTTTATATTGGATGAAAATGGCGAAGGTATTCGGATACATTCATCACTCTATAAAATATCCAGTCGATTTTTACTACCTGCAGCCTTAATTTTATTGACATTGAGCATAGATTTAAAAGCTTTACTCAAGCTAGGTAGAAAAGCATTGATAATGTTTTTTGCAGGTACAGTAGGTGTGATAATCGGCGGTCCTGTGGCCATTTTGATAGTAAGTATTTTTGCCCCTGAAGTTGTAGGTGGTGCAGGATTTGATGCTGCATGGCGAGGGCTAAGTACACTGGCAGGTAGCTGGATAGGTGGAGGCGCTAATCAGACAGCTATGCTTGAATTGTATCAATACAATCCGCAAAAATATGGTGCGATGGTGCTAGTTGATATCGTCATAGCTAATATCTGGATGGCAATCCTGCTGTTTGGAATCAATAAAAAAGAAAAAATAGACACATGGTTAGGAGCTGATAATACTGCTATTGAAGACCTTAAAGATAAAGTATCTGCCCATACAAAGAATATCACTCGAGTGCCGGAGTTAAAAGATTATATAATCATGCTGGGTGTTGTTTTTGGTGTAGTTGCATTTGCCCACTGGACCAGTATATACATTCCACAGGCTATCGAGGCCATATGGCCATCAGTTGGCGATGGATCCAGTATGATGAGTACATTCGGCGATGGATTTTTCTGGATGGTGACAATAGCTACCATAGGCGGTGTAGTATTATCGTTTACGCCGGCTAGAAAATTTGAAGGTGTCGGCGCGAGTAAATTGGGGAGTCTTTTTATTTATATTTTGGTTGCGACAATAGGTATGAAGATGGATTTAGGGTCAGTATTGAGCAATCCGGGATTGTTTGTGGTAGGATTGATATGGATGTCTTTCCATGCTCTAATTCTGATGATTGTTGCCTATGTTATAAAAGCACCTTATTTCTTTGTTGCAGTAGGTAGTATGGCTAATATTGGCGGAGCGGCGTCTGCACCAATAGTGGCTTCTGCCTTTCATGCATCTCTAGCTAGTGTTGGAGTTTTGCTGGCTATTTTGGGGTATATTATTGGTACTTATGGAGCCATCATTAGTGCTGTATTGATGGAAATGATAGCGCCCATATAAAAAAAGCAGACAAGAAAATCCTGCCTGCTTTTATCGTAATAATCTTGTTGGTTATATCAGCGATTATAGCTTATAGCTCAAACCAATGGTGTAATAATTTTGGAGTTTATTGATCTCTTGCTCACTATATCTTAAGCCTAGTTCTGCACCTACACCTATACCTTTCCAAACATTAAATCCAATCCAGTTGGTCCAGGTTCCATTGTGGAGTGAAGGACTACTTTTTTTGTATGATAGAAATCCAGTGAGGTTAGATCTCCAGTTTACGCCTTTGATGATCTCAGTGGTATAATCACCGACTATTTTACATCCTAAAGATGGTGTAAAATTAGAACCAGCTTTAGCAAAAATAAAATTATAATTGATCGGATGAAAAACCAATACCATATTCTTCATGGGTGTATATGTAAATCCTAAACCGAGATCAAGGTAACCGGGATCATTAAAGTTTTTGATCACCGTTGTTCTATATTCTCCCAGTGCTGAAGCAGCAAGCTTTTTGGTGATGTTATATCCAAAAAGCGAACTCACGTTAAATACATCTGCTACAGGCTCAAACTTGGGTTCGGTAGCTTCAGTTCCGGTTTTTAATTTTTGCCATCCAAGGTTAAGACCAGCAGAATTTCTCCAGAAATAGTTTTCATCCAGTCTGTTGAGAAAACCTGTGAATGTTCCTGATAAGTTGGTTGCCTTGGAGTCGCTGAGATCACCTGCAGCAAACCATCGATTCCTTCCTAAAAAATTGGCACCGATGATGCCACTTGCTCCTTTATACCATCCCGGAAATGCAGCTATCTTTTTATTCAGTGCATCAATTTCTGCCTTAATAGCATCTACTTCCTTGATCATAGGAGCGGCTTTCTCTTCTAATTTTGCTTTTTCTGCTTTCAGTTCATCTAATGATTGAGCGCTTATGATGGAAGCTGAAAGCATGATCATAATAAAAGTGACAATGTTCTTCATAAAATTCTGATTTTTATGTATTAATAAATATTATTTTTTGTAAATTTCTATATTTTCCTGAAACATTTTATGTAAAGGAATGATGATGTCTTTTTGATCAGTACTAATCGTTACTGATGATTTGTCGATATGAGAAATAACACCTGTTACCCCGTTGAATGATACTTTTTTCTCCTACATTGATTTTACCTTTAGTATAGGTAGATGCTAAAAAAACTTGCCACTAAATCTTTAGATGCAAATCCATAACCGATGGAGAACGCAAGAACGCCTCCTGCAATGATAATAGAAATGTTTTGTGCAAAAAAATCAGTATTTACTTGAGCTTGAGCCAGAGCGGCAATGATAATGTTGATAAAAACAAAGTAAAATACAAATATACCAATAATATTTGCCGATGGCAAACCTAATGATTTGCCGGCAGTGGTCACCGTCTTTTGAAGGAATGAAGCCAGGAGCAATCCGACAATCAATATGATAAATGCAGCAATAAGATTGGGTAGAAATTTAATAAAATCTTGTATCAATTCAGCAAGAACCGGCAGGTCCAAAACCCCTACTGCTGTCATGACAAATATCAATAATACTATATATTTAATGGCCCACCCAAATATTTTACTGAGTTCTACCCTAATATTGTTTTTACTCAACAAGTCTATTTCGTTGAGTTTTTTATCATATTTATCAATACCTAGTTTCTTAAGCGATTTGGATGTGACTCTAAAGAGTGCTTCTGCAAGTATTTTACCACCGACAAGCAATATGATGGTGATAATCAGTTTTGGTAAAAAGGTTACCATACCACTAAGCATATCGCCTAGGGCTTGCTGTATATCATAACTAAACATAAATTAATAACATAAAGGTGAAGTATTCAATTGGTTATTACGATTATTTTTTATCCTGTGATTTGACAGCATCAGTTTGTCCAAAAGAAAGAATGACTTCTCCTGCTCTTGGTACATAGACATCTAGAATATTTCCTAGCAAATTTAAAAATTCTAGGTTAGTTTGAATATTAGTTTTTGTCTTTTCTTTGCCTGATGGGGCTCTTTCTGATATATTCAAATCATCCAGCATCTTGAAATTGTTATATTCCATAAAAGATCTATCATTTTAGAATAATTCAGCTTTGCTGTATTCCTCATTATATATTTTTAAAAAGCGAGATTTTGCTCTCATGATTTTCATTTTAACTGCACTTTCGGACTTGTCTGTTATCATGCAAATTTCTTTAATTGATAAATCGTCCTGATACTTCATGAGCAATAGACTTTTATCCTCAGCATTCATTTTTGACAAGGTTTCTCTAAGGCGATACACATTAATTTCCTTAATTTTCGAATCTAAAGATGCATCATCCTCCACTTCATAACTATGGTGATCTTCTGTCGATACCATAATTTCTTTTTTATCCTTTCTGATGACATCTATACAATAATTATAAGTGATAGCGTATAACCATGTCGAAAATCTAGACTTAAATGTAAACGCTGATACGTTAAGCAAAACTTTTACAAAAATGTCCTGGGTAGTATC
The DNA here is from genome assembly GCA_001567255.1 of Bacteroidetes bacterium OLB9. Lineage (GTDB taxonomy): Bacteria > Bacteroidota > Bacteroidia > Chitinophagales > Saprospiraceae > OLB9. The sequence goes on from LNBW01000036.1 coordinate 11,441, forward strand.
CTCAGCAAGATAATGATCCTTCAGCATGGAGACGCATTTAGAAAACACCTTATCAGAATACCTATCGTACAATAAATTGAAATAATTCGAATTTTGCGTTTTCAAATATTCTTCCAATACCTTTTCATCACTCATTGATTTTAAATGAGCATGAATGACAATTGGATTAAGGAGGTTAATAATCAAATTGTAAATTTTTGAGATGCTTTAAAATTATATTTAATGACGAATTTTTGGTCATTTGGTTGCGCAAAATTACAATGAATTTTAACTATTTAAAAATTTATGATGTTACTGCCATCAATGTGCTTGGCGATTTGCTAAGAAATATTGCTGCATAAATCTAGATGGTTAAGGTTGTGTTAAAGATGAAATACTAAAAAATCAATATGTTTTCCTATGCGTTAGTATTGCAAAAATCGGTCGTCGATGAGAGTTTATATTAAGATGATAAGTGCTGGTTTTATTGGAGCTGCCATAGCGCTTTGTGGTATGTTCTTACTGAATGCCGGTAAGCAAGAAAATGAGCATATCAATGTTCCTAATGCTCAGTTTACATCACTAGGATTGCCTGCTATGACCGGTACAGGAGGAGATTTTGTAGAAAGTGCAAAAACTTCAACTAAGTCAGTCGTTCACATATTCGCAGAGGAAAGCCCTGAGCAGGTTCAAAAGCGCCAGTTAAAACAACGATACCGCAATCCGTTTGCAGATTTTTTTGGTTTTGATGATTATTTTGGTGGTGAGCATTTTTATACACCTAGAAATGGAAGTGGATCTGGAGTGATTTATTCTAATGAAGGGTATATCATTACTAATAATCATGTAGTAGGTTTTGCTGATAAGCTAACCGTGACGGATTATGAAGGAAAGAAGTACACCGCAAGGAAGATTGGCACAGATGAATCAACAGATCTGGCTGTAATTAAAATTGATGGTGCGAAAGGGCTGATTCCGATGAAAATTGGTAATTCGGACAAAGTCAATGTAGGTGAGTGGGTACTAGCAGTAGGCAATCCATTTGGTTATCTTACCTCAACAGTCACAGCAGGTATCGTTAGTGCTAAAGGACGTTCACTGAACCTAGCTCATGAAAACACAAGGGTTATTGAGGAATTTATCCAGACGGATGCAGCTATTAATCCTGGAAATAGCGGTGGCGCATTGGTCAATCTTCAAGGTGAATTAATAGGCATAAATACTGCTATAGCTACGCCGACCGGCGTTTTTGCAGGATACTCATTTGCAATACCTTCTAATATAGTGAGCCGAGTGACAAAGGATATCATTGAAAATGGCGGTGACATAGAGCGCGCTAATCTAGGTGTTGGTGGATATGACGTCAATGATGAACTAGCCAAAGAATTTAATCTGAAGCTAAAAAGCAATCTAGGCTTTTATATTGAGGAAGTGGAGAAACAGAGTGCTGCTCAGCTCGGAGGTTTATTGCCAGGTGATGTGATTATAGGGATCAATAGTAATGCTGTACATAATTATGATGATATAGTGAAGCATATGAAGTTTAGTAAAGTAGGAGATAAAGTTAATATTAAAATCAATCGCAACGGCAAGGAAATGAATTTGCCTATTCAATTGATGAAGTCCTTTTAGGAGATTATGAATTTTGGTTAGTTAATACATATTTTTAGATTTAAGTTTTAGTTAGTTAAAGAAAAGTTGGTTTTTCGTTTTGTTTTGATTCGTCTGCTTCCTAGGCTGGAGGCAGACGTTTTTTTATTCATAACAAGGACATAACCCTTATCTTTGCACTTTCGCAGTAAAATTTTCAATACATGTCTGAGCCAAAGAGACTTGCAGTCAAGTTGCAACCAGTCGCCGAAAGGAAAGTAATACAGGGACATCCTTGGGTGTTTTCAGATAGTATTTTGAAGATTTCTTCTGGTGGTAATTGTGGAGATGTAGCCATTATTTTTAAACAGCGAACTAACAAGGCGATGGCCGTCGGATTGTATGACCCGGATGCTCCTATACGCATCAAGATAATTCATCATAACGGTGCACAAAACATTAATACAGACTTCTGGCATATGAAAATTTCAAATGCCTTGACATTACGACGGCCGTTACTAGAAAACAAGACTAATGCATATCGGTTGATATTTGGTGAAAATGATGGTTTCCCCGGCCTGATTGTAGATATATATAATGTAGTAGGTGTGATTAAAGTGTATTCTGGTGTGTGGTTTCCTTATTTGAAAATAATTGCCCGTCTTATAGCTGAGATAACCGGAGTCACAGCGATTGTCTTACGGTTGAGTAGAATTATGCAAAAAGTGACCAATGATTTTAAAGAAGGTGATATCATATATGGTCATTTGGAAGATCCAGAGGTAGTTTTTCAGGAATATGGTGTACATTTCCAGACGAATGTGATTTATGGTCATAAAACTGGTTTTTTTCTTGACCATAGAGAAAATAGGCACAGAATAGGCCAAATGGCAAGTGGTAAAACTATTTTAGACGTATTTTCTTATGCCGGAGGATTTTCTATCCACGCCTTGGTAGGTGGTGCAAAGGAAGTAACGAGCCTTGATGTAAGTCCACAGGCACTCGATCTAGCTCAAAAAAATGCTGCTTTGAATGAACATAGCGGTAAGCACACTATCATCATCGGCGATGCTTTTGAACATTTGAAGAAATTAGTACAACAAGGACAGCTGTATGACATAGTGATCATTGATCCGCCCTCATTTGCTAAAGATAAAAGCGAAATATATGGAGCAAAGAAAAAGTATGGCGAACTCGCTATACTTGGTGCAAAACTCATTAAAAAAAACGGCATCTTGTTACTAGCTTCTTGTTCATCAAGGATCAGCAGGCAGGATCTGATGGCAGTACATCATGAAGTGTTTAATCGTATGAAAATAAAGTATAAAATAATAGATGTTACCGAGCATGATATTGATCACCCTATTAAATTTCCGGAAGGAGCATATTTAAAATCAATTTATTATTGTATCGGATAACAAGATGTTTATTACTAAAATGCATACATGAATATAAAAACAATATGGAAATAAGAGCCTATGATAATCAGAATTAGCATTATCCTATTAGGTATAAAGATATAAGAGCAAAACTGCTGTGAGATGATGAATTACTGTAAAAATGAAAAAAAATAATATATATAACCATTTAAAAGTATGGAACGTATTAAATTTCAACAATTTATTGAAAAATTATTGAAATTTTTTATACTTAATTCCATAAAATAGTTATACCTTTGCGACCTTGTTTTGGAGGAGGTAGGTCTTTCAATGATTTTATGTATTAAATTTATATAAATTTTCATATATGCCAACTATTAATCAGTTAGTAAGAAAAGGTAGAGAAAAAATAGAATACACTAGTAAGTCCAGAGCGCTGGATTCATGCCCTCAAAAGAGAGCTGTATGTACTAGAGTGTACACTACCACACCTAAAAAACCTAACTCAGCGCTTAGAAAAGTAGCTAAGGTTAGAATGACTAATGGTATTGAAGTGATTGCTTATATTCCGGGAGAGGGACACAACCTTCAAGAGCACTCTATTGTGCTTGTTGCAGGTGGTAGGGTAAAGGACCTTCCAGGTGTAAGGTATTCCATAGTAAGAGGAGCGCTTGATACGGCTGGTGTTGCTAAGAGAACCCAGAGTCGTTCTAAATATGGAGCGAAGAGACCTAAGAAAGCTTAAAAGAATAAATAATCGTTTAGACATAATAATTTTATCGAAAGATGAGAAAAAGAAAACCAAAAAAGCGTGTAATTGCACCGGATCCACGATATGGTGACTCCATGGTTACTCAATTTGTCAACAATTTGATGTGGGAAGGCAAAAAGAGTGTTGCTTATGCAATTTTTTATGATGCTATGGACAGGATAGAGTCTAAGACCAGTGAAAATCCATATGATATGTGGAAGAAAGCACTGGAAAATGTGATGCCTGCTGTAGAAGTAAGAAGTAAGCGTATAGGTGGTGCGACATTCCAGATTCCTACAGAGATCAGACCTACTAGAAGATTGTCTATCGGCATGAAGTGGCTGATTAAGTTTTCAAGGGCACGTAGTGGAAAAGGTATGGCTGAAAAACTTTCAGCAGAAATTATTGCAGCAAGTAAAGGCGAAGGAGCAGCTGTTAAACGACGTGAGGACACGCACAGAATGGCTGAGGCAAACAGAGCTTTTGCACACTTTAGAGCATAATCATAGCCTAAACATTTATTAATTCATCATAAAAGAAAATTTCTTTATAACCTATAGTTATGTCAAGAGATCTTAAATATACGAGAAATATCGGTATTGCAGCACACATCGATGCAGGTAAAACTACCACTACCGAGCGAATTCTCTTTTATACAGGTATTAGCCACAAACTGGGTGAGACACATGAAGGTTCAGCTACAATGGACTGGATGGATCAGGAGCAGGAAAGAGGTATTACTATTACTTCTGCTGCTACTACTTGCACATGGAACTATCCTACACACCAGGGTGAGGCATTGCCAGAAACAAAACCATATAAATTTAATATTATTGACACTCCCGGACACGTTGACTTTACAGTAGAGGTGAGTAGATCACTGAGAGTACTAGATGGTCTAGTTTTCCTTTTCAGTGCAGTGGATGGTGTAGAACCTCAGTCAGAAACTAACTGGAGACTTGCAGAAAAGTTTAGAGTACCTAGTATTGCGTTTGTTAATAAGATGGACCGCTCGGGAGCTGATTTCTTTGCAGTAGTTAATGATATTAAAGAAAAGCTAGGTGCTAATGCTATTCCTCTTCAGGTTCCTATCGGCGTAGAGGAAAAGTTTAAAGGTGTTGTTGACCTTATCACTAATACTGCGATCGTGTGGAATGATGACGATTATGGTATGACATATAAGGAAATTGAAATTCCTGCTGATCTTCAGTCTGCAGTTGATGAGAATAGAGCAAAACTGATCGAAGCAGTGGCTGAGTATGACATGGAATTAATGGAAAAATTCTTTGAAGATCCAAATTCTATCACTGTGGACGAAATTCGTGCTGCGGTTAGGAAGGCTGTAATAGATATGGCATTTACGCCTGTAATGTGTGGTTCTTCATTTAAGAATAAAGGAGTTCAGGCAGTACTAGATGCAGCATGTGCTTTTTTACCAAGCCCATTGGATATTGAAGCTATCATGGGTACGAACCCTAAGACTGACAAGGAGGAAAAGAGAAGACCTTCTGTTGACGACCCATTTGCAGCACTTGCATTCAAGATTGCAACAGATCCTTACGTAGGGCGACTCTCATTTATGAGAGTATATTCAGGGGCACTGGATGCGGGCTCATACGTATTAAATACACGTTCAGGCAATAAAGAAAGAATCTCTCGTTTGTATCAAATGCACTCTAATAAGCAAAACCCAATAGAACGAGTAGAAGCTGGAGACATAGCTGCAGGTGTAGGATTTAAAGATATCAGAACAGGAGATACCCTTTGTGATGAGAACCATCCGATTGTATTAGAAAGTATGACCTTCCCTGATCCTGTGATCGGTCTTGCTATAGAACCAAAAACTCAAAAAGACCTAGATAAATTAGGAATTGCGTTAGGTAAGCTAGCAGAAGAAGACCCTACTTTTAAAGTGAAGTATGATCCGGATACAAACCAGACAGTAATCAGCGGTATGGGTGAGTTGCACCTAGAAGTACTAGTGGAGCGTCTTAGACGAGAGTTTAAGGTTGAAGTAAACGAAGGTGCGCCACAAGTAAATTATAAAGAAGCACTAACAACCAGTGTAGAACATACTGAAAGACTCAAGAAGCAGTCAGGAGGTTCTGGTTTGTTTGCTCAAATGTCTTTTGAACTCGGACCAGCAGATGAGGAGTTTATCAATTCTGATGACTTCAAGTCCGGTAAAACAAAATTACAATTTGTCAATGATATCTTTGGAGGTTCTATTCCTAAAGAATACTTTGCCTCTATCGTCAAAGGATTCACTTCTATGATGGACAATGGTATCCTTGCGGGATATAGCATTGACAGTATGAAAGTGAGGATTTTTGATGGTCAGACCCACCCTGTGGATTCAAAACCATTAGCGTTTGAATTATGTGCTAAAGAAGGATTTAAGGAAGCAGCTAAATTATGTAATCCGGTTATACTAGAGCCTATTATGAAGCTAGAAGTGGTTTCACCTGACGAGTATGTAGGATCTGTAATTGGTGACCTCAATAGAAGAAGAGGCGTTCCTAAAGGCCAGGAGCCACGTTCAGGAGGTGCAGTGTCTATCTCTGCTGAAGTTCCACTTTCAGAAATGTTTGGTTATGTAACTCAGTTGCGTACCATCACATCAGGTAGGGCAAATAGTACCATGGAGTTTTCACATTATGCAGCTGCACCAAAAGGTATTTCAGAAGAAGTGATTGAAAAGGCCAAAGGCGCAAAAGTTGAATAAAATAAAGTATATCATTCAGGTCGCTTCATTGCAGAATTAAGCGACCTGAATTTTTTTAAGAAAATAAATTAAAAGTTTTTCAAAATAATTTTGTAATTAAATGTAAGAGCCTTATCTTTGCGGCCTCTTACAGAAAAAGAGATAATTTTAACAACAGGTTATGAATCAGAAAATTAGGATAAAACTCCGTTCTTACGATCACAATTTGGTAGATAAAAGTACCGAAAAGATAGTTAAGACGGTTAAAAACAGTGGTGCTGTTATTTCTGGTCCGATTCCGCTGCCGACAGAGAAAGAAATTTTTACAGTTTTGCGTTCTCCGCACGTAAATAAAAAATCTCGAGAGCAGTTTCAACTTAGGACCCACAAGAGAATAATCGAGATTTTTACACCTACTCAGAAGACAGTAGATGCTTTATCTAAGTTAGAGCTGCCTAGTGGTGTTGATATCCAGGTTAAGTTGACATAATCGCTGGATTTTAAATTTATTTTTAGATTCTGAAAATAATTAAGTTTCTGTTGAGGAAACTTAGATTTTAAACATTTAATCATGAAAGGATTAATCGGAAAGAAAATTGGCATGACCAGTATTTTCGATGCTAGTGGTAAGAATATAGCTTGCACTGTTATCGAAGCTCAACCCAATATTATCACTCAGGTGAAAACCAATGAGACAGATGGATATGATGCAATCCAATTGGGTTATGGAGAGGCAAAGGCTAAAAAAACAACAGCTGCATTGATGGGGCATTTTGCAAAAGCAAATACGACTCCTAAACAAAAGGCAGTTGAGTTCAGGAACTACTCACTGGATAAAAAATTAGGTGAGTCAGTGGATATAACAGAACTTTTCTCTGAAGGCGATAAAGTGAGTGCCATAGGTACTTCTAAAGGAAAAGGATTTCAAGGCGTTGTGAAGCGACATAATTTTGGTGGTGTTGGACAATCTACACATGGTCAGCACAACAGACTTAGAGCACCGGGGTCTATTGGTTCTTCTGCTACGCCATCTAGAGTTTTTAAAGGATTAAAGATGGCAGGCCAAATGGGTAATGTCAGAGTTAAGACTAAGAATTTGAAAATAGTTAAACTTTTACCTGAAAAGAATCTGATCTTGATTCAAGGTTCAGTTCCAGGTTATAAAGGTTCATTTGTAATCATTGAAAAATAAGAAAAATGAAACTTGATGTTCTAAATATTCAGGGAAAAAGTACAGGCAGAAGTGTTGAATTGCCTGAAGATATATTTGGCATCGAACCTAATGCTCATGCAGTGTATCTGGCTGTAAAGCAGTACTATGCTGCTCAACGTCAGGGTACCCATAAAGCAAAGGAGAAATGGGAAATTGCCAGAACAACTAAAAAACTCAAAAGGCAAAAGGGTACAGGTACTGCCAGAGCAGGATCTATGAAGTCACCTTTATTCCGTGGTGGTGGTCGAGTATTTGGACCTAAACCTAGAAACTATTCAATCAAATTGAATAAGAAGATTAAGGAGTTGGCCAGAAACTCAGCTTATGCACATAAGTATTCTACCGGATCACTTATCGTAGTTGAAGATTTTACTATTGATACACCTAAGACTAAAGAATTTAAGGGTATATTGAATAATTTGCAGATCTCCGGTAAGTCTTTATTGGTTACTTCTGAATTGAATAGAAATGTGTATCTCTCAGGTCGTAATTTACCTGGCGCTGCCATCAAAGCACTGAATGAGACTAGTACTTATGATATTGTAAAGGCTGATGTGCTTATCATTTCAGAAAAATCAGTAGGACAGCTTGCTGCTGCATACGATCAAAATTAAAAATACAGAAAATGTCTAGAAGTATTTTAATAAAACCGATTATTTCAGAGAAGTCAGAAAGATTGACTAGTAAAGGCAATCAATATACTTTTATGGTGGATAAAAAGGCCAATAAGCTTGAAATTAAAAAAGCTGTTGAGGCTATGTTTTCAACCAATGTTGTAAACGTTAATACAGCGGTTGCACCAGCAAAATCAAGACAACGAAACACTAAAAAGTGGTGTGGTTAGAGGTAGTTTACGAGCTTTTAAAAAGGCTTATGTGACACTTGCTGAAGGTGAAGAGCTTGATATTTATGGTAGTTCTGACGAAAATTAATTAATAGCTATATTTAAAAAGTATAAGCAATGGCAATTAAAAAATACAAACCGGTAACACCTGGTCTACGAACAAAAATCACTGTAGATTATTCTGATTTGACAGTTGATAGGCCTCATAAAAGTCTTACAAAAGGAAAGAGTAAAAGTGGTGGTAGAAATCACGTAGGTAAGATGACCATGAGGCAGTTAGGAGGTGGTGCTAAGAGAAAATATAGAGTGATTGACTTTAAGAGAGATAAAGAAGGAATTCCTGGAAAAGTAGCGACGCTTGAATATGATCCAAATCGTACAGCATTTATTGCTTTAATTAACTATGCTGATGGGGAGAAAAGATACATCATTGCTCCACACCAAATTAAAGTAGGTGACGTAATTATGTCAGGAGAGAAAGCAACACCCGATACAGGTAATGCAATGTATTTTTCTGCAATTCCACTTGGTACAGATGTTTTTAACATCGAGATGGTACCGGGAAAAGGTGCTGCACTTGCTAGAAGTGCCGGTTCATATGCTACCATGATGGGTAGAGAAGGTAAATATGCTATCATTAAATTGCCATCTGGAGAAGTAAGAAAAGTATTGTTGACTTGCAAAGCTGTAATAGGTAGAGCTTCTAATCCTGATCATAGTCATGAAGTGTTAGGTAAGGCAGGAAGAACCAGGTGGATGGGTAAGCGATCAAGAGTTAGAGGTGTAGCTATGAACCCTGTAGATCACCCTATGGGTGGTGGTGAAGGTAGAGCTTCAGGAGGTCACCCGAGATCACGTACAGGAATTATGGCTAAGGGTGAGAAAACTCGAAATGTCAAGAAGGCATCAACAAAATTAATTATTTCAAAACGTAAGTAATATAAAAGATGGCTAGATCTATAAAAAAAGGACCTTATGTTTACCATAAACTGCTTGAAAAAGTAGAGAAGGCAAATGAGAGTAGCAAAAAGGCAGTTATCAAAACCTGGTCTAGAGCTTCGATGATTATTCCAGATATGATTGGTAATACGATCGCAGTTCATAATGGTAGAACTTTTATTCCGGTATTTATCACTGAAAACATGGTGGGACACAAATTAGGTGAGTTTGCGCCAACTAGAACTTTCAAAGGCCATGCCGGTAACAAAAAATAATTAATAAAAGAGCAATAGCGTAAAGTAAATAAATATGGAAGCACTTGCGATATTAAGAAATTGTCCGATGTCTGCCAGAAAAATGCGACTAGTTGTGGATAATATTAGAGGAAAATCAGTCGATGATTCTTTAAATATACTAAAGTACACTAATAAAGAAGCAGCAACATGGCTTGAAAAGTTGGTTTTATCAGCCATCTCAAACTGGTCAGTAAAAGCAGACACTTCTAGTCCTGAAGACTATAAGCTATATATTAAAAAGGCTTATGTGGATGGAGGATCTTCTTTGAAAAGATTTCAACCTGCACCGCACGGTAGAGCTAATAGAATTAGAAAGCGCATGAATCACGTGACGATTGTGGTTGAGAATAAAATAAGTTTAGAAGAATAAAATAATTAATATTAAATATCAATTTCAATGGGTCAAAAGACAAATCCGATTGGTAATAGATTAGGAATCATCAGAGGATGGGACTCTAGCTGGTATGGAGGGAATGAATTTGCTCAAAGAGTAGTAGAGGATGAAAAGATCAGAGTTTACCTCAATGCAAGAATCCAGAAAGGCGGAATTTCGAAAATTGTTATCGAAAGGACACTCAAAAGAATAACAGTGACAATACATACTTCTCGTCCGGGTATTATCATAGGAAAAGGTGGACAAGAAGTGGACAGAGTCAAAGAAGAGCTGAAGAAGTTGACAGGTAAGGATGTCCAGATAAATATCATAGAGATTCGTAAGCCTGAGATTGATGCGGCGATCGTAGGAGAAACCATTGCTAAGCAGATTGAATCTAGGATTAATTATAAAAGGGCTATTAAGATGTCTATTCAATCAGCTATGAGAGCTGGAGCTGAAGGTATTAAGGTGAGAGTAAGCGGGAGATTGAATGGGGCTGAAATGGCACGAAGTGAAGAATTTAAGGATGGTCGTACACCACTGCACACTTTTAGAGCAGATATTGATTATGCACATAAAGAAGCGTTAACAGTGTATGGAAAGATAGGTATCAAGACCTGGATTTGCAAAGGTGAAGTGCTTGAGAAAAGAGATTTATCACCTAATGCAGGTGTAAGTAAGACTAATTCAGAAGGACATGGAGATCATAAGGTAGATAGAAGAGGAGACAGAAGGGGCGGAGACCGAAGAGGTAATAGTAGAAGAGGTGAAAACAGAAAAAGATAGAATAAAATTGTAAAATATTTTTTACCTTTGCGGCACTTTTCTAAAAAAGGTAATTTTTTAAAGATAACAGAATATGTTACAACCAAAAAGAACGAAATACAGAAAGCAGCATAAAATGAATCCCAAAGGGATAGCTGTTAAGGGCAGCACGATATCTTTTGGATCTTTTGGGCTTAAGTCACTAGAGATTGGACGGATAACAAGCAGACAGTTGGAATCTGCCAGGATCGCAATGACTAGGTATATGAAAAGGGAAGGGAAAGTGTGGATCAGAATTTTTCCTGATAAGCCAATCACAGCTAAACCTGCTGAAGTACGTATGGGTAAAGGAAAGGGAGCTTTGGATCACTGGGTAGCAGTTGTAAAGCCGGGTAAGATAATGTTTGAAATCGATGGTGTTCCTACAGAGGTTGCTGTTGAGGCACTTAGACTGGCTGCGCAAAAACTGCCGGTACAAACAAAAACAGTTGTAAGAACCGATTATAGCGAATAATAAAATTTAAAGCTGACATGGCATCTAAGAAATATTCAGAACTTCAAAATCTGACCGTAGATACACTTAAAGAAGAGTTAGGTCAGGCTCGTGAGAACTTGAATCGTATTAAGTTTGATCATGGAGCACGAGGATTGGAAAATCCTGGTGAGATTCAATCAGTTAAGAAAGAAATCGCTCACCTGCTCACAGAATTGAGAGCTAGAGAGATTAATGACATGACTCCTGAGGAGTTAAGTAAGAGGTCAAGAATCAGATTGAGAAGAAAATAATAACAGATAAACTGAAGTCCAATGGCTGAGAAAGCATTAAACAAGGTAAGAATAGGAGTGGTATCTAGTAATAAAATGGATAAGACCATTACAGTCTTGATTGAAAGAAAACTGAAACACCCTATTTATGGAAAGTTCGTTAAGAAGTCCAAAAAATTCTTCGCACACGATGAAAATAATGAGTGTAACGAAGGAGACACTGTTAAGATAACAGAAACCAGACCTCTCAGTAAGAATAAAAGCTGGAAACTGGTTGAAATCATAGAAAAAGCGAAATAAATATTTAAAATTATTAGTCATGATCCAGCAAGAGTCAAGATTAAAAGTAGCTGATAATAGTGGAGCGAAAGAAGTATTGTGTATTCGTGTTTTAGGAGGCACAAAACGAAGATATGCTTCAATCGGGGATAAAATTGTGGTCACAGTTAAGTCAGCTACACCTACAGGAATTAAAAAAGGAACTGTAACCAAAGCTGTTATAGTACGTACAACTAAAGAAATCAGAAGAAAGGATGGTTCATATATCCGATTTGACGATAATGCGGTTGTTCTACTCAACAATGCTGATGAGCCTAGAGGTTCTCGTATTTTTGGCCCTGTAGCTAGAGAGCTGAGAGATCGTAATTATATGCGTATTGTATCACTAGCACCTGAAGTGCTATAATAATATAAGAAATGGCAGCGAAGCGTTTTGCACCTAAGTTAAAAATAAAGACCGGCGACAAGGTTGTTATCATAGCCGGAGCGAATAAAGGCCAGAAAGGCGAAGTAGTAGAAGTGTTTCCGAAGGAAAACCGAGCTATCGTCAATGGTGTGAATCTTGTTAAAAAGCATACTAAAGGAACTGAGGAGAATCCTGGAGGAATCAATGAGATTGAAGCTCCAATCCACATTTCCAACATGATGCTTGTTGATGGCAAGACCGGAGAACCTACGCGTGTAGGCAGAAAACTTGTTGATGGCAAGTTGGTAAGGTATTCTAAAAAAATCAGGAGAAATTATTAAGTAATGAGTTACGTACCTAGACTTAAGCAAAAATATAACGAAGAGATTATTGGTAAACTGAGAGAGCAGTTTAACTATAAGTCTGTTATGCAAGTGCCTAAATTGCTGAAAATTAGTGTTAATCAAGGTGTAGGATCAGCTACGCAAGATAAGAAACTAGTTGATATAGCATTAGGCGAAATGACCACAATCACAGGTCAAAAGGCAGTGCCTACAATTGCGACCAAATCAGTATCTAACTTCAAACTGAGAGAAGGTATGCCGATCGGAGCACGCGTGACTTTGAGAGATAGAATGATGTATGAGTTTTTAGATAGACTCATTACCATTGCCCTTCCACGTGTGCGAGATTTCAGAGGTATCAATGATAAAAGTTTTGATGGTAGGGGTAATTACACCTTGGGCATCAAAGAGCAAATCATTTTTCCGGAGATAGACATTGATAAAATCAATAAAATTACCGGTATGGATATTACTTTTGTAACAAGTGCTAAAACAGATGCGGAGGCGTTTGCATTGCTGAAAGAGTTAGGGCTACCATTTAAGAACCAAAATAATTAATCCATTATGGCTAGAAAAGCGGTTATAGCAAGAGAAATAAAAAGACAGAGGCTTGTTGAAAAGTATGCGGAATTGCGCAAAAAATTGAAAGAAGAAGGTGATTATGAAGCACTAGATAAGCTTCCTAAAAATTCATCAAAAGTTAGATTGCACAACCGATGCAAACTTACAGGAAGACCTAAGGGTTATATTAGAAGATTCGGTATCAACCGTGTAACCTTCCGTAAGATGGCTAATGAAGGATTAATTCCGGGTATCACAAAGGCCAGCTGGTAATTTATTAAAATAAGTAGAATATTATAAAACAATGATAGTAACAGATCCAATAGCAGATTTTCTAACAAGAATCAGAAATGCTCAACTTGCAGGTCATAAAGTTGTGGAGATACCTGCTTCAAAAATGAAGAAGGCGATCACTGAGATTCTTTACGATCAAGGGTATATATTAAAGTATAAGTTTGATGACGAGGCTGGAAAGCAAGGTGTAATCAGTATTGCATTGAAGTACGATCCTGCTACTAAGAAACCTGTGATTAGAGAACTGGGAAGAATATCCAAATCATCATTGAGACAGTATGCAGGATCACGTGAGATTCCACAGATCATTAATGGACTTGGAATTTGTATAGTTTCTACATCTAAAGGTGTCATGACAGACAAAGAAGCCAGACAACAGAATGTAGGTGGAGAATTAATCTGTTACGTTTATTAAGAAAAATTAAAAATTCAGACCATGTCACGAATTGGTAATTCAATAATCAATATTCCGAGTGGGGTTACTATCGATGTCTCTAAAGGGAATATGGTTACTGTAAAAGGTAATAAGGGCACTTTGAGCCAGCAAATAGATCACGATCTTAAATTAAAGATTGAGGATGGTACTCTTTCTGTGGAGAGACCAACAGACCAGAAAAGACACCGCGAAGTTCATGGATTGTCCCGGGCTTTGATAAACAATATGGTTGTTGGTGTTTCTGAGGGATTTACTAAAACGATGGAGCTCGTTGGGGTAGGTTACAGAGTAAGTAACACAGGAAATGTTCTTGAAATTAGTGTTGGATATTCTCACCCTTTATTGTTTGTTTTGCCGGAGGAGGTGAAAGTGACTACGAAGATGGAGAAAGGTGAGAACCCTACCATTATTCTCGAAAGTAGTGATAGGCAACTCTTAGGGCAGGTTTGTGCTAAGATAAGGTCATACAGAAAGCCAGAACCATATAAAGGTAAAGGTATTAAGTTTTCAGGAGAGCAGCTTAGGAGAAAAGCAGGTAAGACATCTGGTAAAAAATAATAATATAAATCTAATCTTTAAGATATGGATAGTAAAGTATATAATAGAACGAGAGTCAGATATAGAATCAGAAAAAAAGTTAGTGGTACGACCGAGAAGCCGAGGCTTTCAGTTTTCCGAAGTAATAAAGAAATTTATTGTCAATTGATTGATGATCTTAATGGTCGAACTATTGCAAGTGCAAGCTCTAAAGGCATCAAAGCTGAAGGTTCTAAAGTCAATATTGCTGCAGAAGTCGGCAAGGCTATTGCATCTAAAGCTAAGGCAGCAGGTATTGAACGCGTAGTATTTGACAGAGGAGGATGTCTATATCACGGTAGAGTAAAATCTTTGGCAGATGGCGCCAGAGAAGGAGGTTTAATTTTCTAAATTTAAGATAAATATGTCAACACCAGTAAGAACAAATCAAAACGAACCTGAACTGAAGGAAAAGTTGGTCAGCTTAGCCAGAGTGGCTAAGGTTACTAAAGGAGGTAGAACCTTCAGTTTTTCAGCATTAGTGGTTGTAGGTGACGAAAATGGAAGAGTAGGCCATGGTCTAGGAAAGGCACTGGAAGTTTCTGAATCAATTCAGAAAGCTGTTCAGGATGCTAAAAAGAACATGATCAAAGTAGAATTGCATAATAAGACTGTACCTCATGAACAAAAAGGTAAATATGGTGCGGGAAAGGTACTTATAAAGCCAGCTTCTGATGGTACAGGAGTTATTGCAGGTGATACTGTGAGAGCGGTACTGGAAATGGCAGGAGTACATAATGTACTGGCAAAGTCTATGGGATCTTCTAATCCTCATAATGTTGTAAAAGCAACGATGGATGCACTGACGAAGATGAGAAGTGCTAAACAAGTTGCAAAACAAAGAGGCATAGACATACAAAAGGTTTTTAACGGACAATAAATATTTAACCAGAAATGGCACAGATTAAAATAACTCAGGTAAAGAGTACGATAGATAGAAGTAAACGTCAGAAAGCAACGATTGAAGCTTTAGGTATCAAAAAGTTGCACAATCCTGTGATCAAGGAAGCTACACCACAGATATTAGGTATGGTAGCTAAAGTTCAGCATTTATTGGTCGTAGAAGAAATATAGGTTTAATTCTGATTAAAAAAATATCAAAGAGATGAAGTTACATAATTTGACACCCGCTCCAGGCTCAAATAAGAAAGGTAAAGGTAGAGTTGGTAGAGGCGAAGGTAGTGGAACAGGTGGTACTGCTTCAAGAGGACATAAAGGGTCTAAATCTAGATCTGGTGATAAACTTAAAAGAGCTTTTGAGGGTGGTCAGATGCCGCTGCAAATGCGTCTTCCTAAGAGAGGGTTTAAAAACATCAATAATGTTACTTATATCCCGCTTAATGTGTCAAGGCTTCAGGAGATTCATGATAACTATGGTTTGACTGAAATTTCTAAAGTGACACTTTACAACGAAGGAATTATCAATAGAGGCGATAAAGTTAAAGTTCTTGGTAATGGTGAGATCACAGCTAAACTCACTGTAAATGTAGATGCTTTTTCAGCTACGGCTAAAACTAAGATTGAGGCAGCCGGTGGTACTGTAAATGCTTAATAACTTAAAACATGAACAATTTTATTCAAACATTAAAAAATATATGGAGTATTAAGGAGCTGAGAGATCGGATCCTTTTTACTTTGATGATCCTAGCTGTTTTTAGACTGGGATCTTATATAGTATTGCCGGGTGTAAATTATTTAGCACTGCAATCAGCTGCTAGTGGGAGACAAGCTAATGACTTATTGCAATTGATTAATACTTTTACAGGAGGTGCTTTTAATCAAGGAGCTATTTTTGCACTAGGTATTATGCCTTATATTACTGCATCCATCATTGTGCAGTTACTAGGATTTGCGGTGCCTTATTTCCAGAGATTACAGTCAAAGGAAGGAGAATCTGGTAGGAAAAAGATTACACAGATTACTCGGTTTTTAACACTTTTAATCACTATGGTTCAAGGTAGTGGATATCTTCTGATGTTGAAAACTACTCCGGGTGCGGTTGACCCTACTATGAATCAAGGTGTATTCTGGGTAAGTAATATGATTATTCTGACCACAGGTACTATTTTAGCCATGTGGATGGGAGAAAAAATAACCGATAAAGGAATCGGTAATGGTATTTCTTTGTTAATCATGATTGGTATTATTGCCAGATTGCCTCAGTCATTTGTAGCGGAGGTGATAAGTCAATTTTCAGAGAACAAATTGTTGTTATTGATTATAGAACTGGCAGCATTAATTTTTGTGATTATAGGTACTACTTTGGTGGTTCAAGGTGTGAGAAAGATTCCTATTAGAGCTGCTAAAAGGATGGTAGGAAGAACAGGAATGGCCAGTGGTACAGCTAATGATGTGATTAATCTTAAGGTAGCAGCAGCAGGGGTTATGCCGATTATCTTTGCTCAGGCCATCATGTTTTTACCTTTGACTGCATTTCAGTATGTTTCAAGTTCCAGTGGCGTGCAGAGTGATACATTACTTGCATTAAATAATCCTATGTCTTTCTGGTATAATGTTATTTTCTTTGCATTGAATGTGGTATTTGCCTATATTTATACTGCACTTATAGTTAATCCACAGCAGTATTCTGAGTATCTAAAGAGGAGTAATGCTTTTATTCCGGGTGTAAAACCTGGGCAAGATACAGAACATTATATTGATACGTTGACAACTAGAATCACCCTACCGGGTGCAATATTCATTGGATTGATTGCGATACTACCGGCTATTGTTAATGCTGCTGGTGTTAGTACAGCCTTCTCCTATTTTTATGGAGGTACTTCTCTGTTGATCCTAGTGGCAGTGGTTCTTGACACTTTACAGCAAATAGAGAGCTATTTGTTGATGAGAAAGTATGATGGATTGGTCAAGTCAGGAAGAATTCAGGGTAGAGCGGGTCAAGGTATCACCATTGGAGCGGGAATGTAATTCCTGTTATGATATTCTATAAAACAAATGAAGAAATTGAGTTAATCAGAGAGAGTAATCTCCTGGTAAGTAAGACTCTAGCATATATAGCCGGCATTCTAAAAGTAGGTATTGACGGCAAAACAATCGATAAAGAAGCAGAAACTTTTATCAGGGACCATAATGGTATCCCGGGTTTTAAAGGGTATCATGGATTTCCTGCTACATTGTGTCTTTCAATAAATGAAGCAGTAGTTCATGGAATTCCTAATGATAAACCATTAGGGTCTAAAGATATTATTTCTGTTGATTGTGGTGTCTTGTTGAATGGTTATTTTGGTGACTCTGCTTTTACCTTCGGATTTAATGAAGTGGATGAAGAAGTTAGAAAGTTGATGAGAGTGACAAGGACATCTTTGATGATGGGTATAGAAGAAGCTAAAGCGGGCAATAGAGTTGGAGACATCAGCTATGCAGTGCAGAATTATTGTGAGCGTGAGCATCAATATGGCGTGGTCAGAGAGTTGGTAGGGCATGGCTTAGGTAAAAATTTGCATGAGGAGCCTGAGATTCCAAATTTTGGTCAGAGAGGCAGAGGTCCGGTTTTAAAGGAAGGCCTGGTTATTTGTATTGAACCAATGATTAACTTAGGTGCTAAAGGTGTACGGCAATTGAACGATGGGTGGACAATACTTACAAAGGATGGAAAGCCATCAGCCCACTACGAGCATTGTGTAGCAATTAGGAAAGAAGGGCCTGATATTTTGTCAAATCATGATATTATTGATGAGGCTATTAAAAATAACCCTGAAATTATTGATATATCAATAAATTTTTAGATCTTTGCACTCCAATTTAAAAAATGGCTAAACAAGACCTAATAAAATTAGACGGAATTATTGAAGAAGCATTGTCCAATGCAATGTTTCGGGTGAGACTGGAGAGTGGACACTTAATAACTGCCACCATCTCAGGTAAAATGAGGATGCACTATATCAGGATTTTACCTGGAGATAAAGTTGCGGTAGAAATGTCACCTTATGATTTGACGCGCGGTAGGATAAACTATCGTTATAAATAAAATTTTAAAGACTTTTATCATGAAAGTACAAGCATCAATAAAAAAGCGATCTGCGGACTGCAAGATTGTAAGGAGGAAAGGGAAACTTTATGTTATTAATAAGAAGAATCCTAAATTTAAACAAAGACAAGGTTAATAATTAATATTATGGCACGAATTGCTGGTGTAGATTTACCAAAAAATAAGAGAGGTGTTATTGGATTGACTTATATTTATGGTATAGGGCCTTCTAGAGCAAAGGATATTCTTAAAGCTGCCAATGTTTCTGAAGATACCAAAGTTCAGGACTGGAATGATGATAACATCAAGTTTATCTCTAAGTATATTCAAGATGAATACCGTGTTGAAGGTGAGTTGAGGAGTGAGGTTCAATTGAGTATAAAGCGTCTTATGGACATCGCTTGCTACAGAGGTCTTAGGCATAGAAAGGGGCTTCCTGTAAGAGGGCAGAGTACAAAGACGAATGCTAGAACTCGAAAAGGTAAAAAGAAAACCATTGCTAATAAAAAGAAAGCAACTAAATAATAGCTAATTTTATAATATTATGGCCAAAGGTAAAAAAGTAAGTAAGAAGCGTGTTGTCAAAGTAGAGTCAGAAGGTATGGCTTTTATTCACGCATCTTTTAATAATATTATCATTTCACTGACAAATAGAAGCGGTCAGGTTATATCTTGGGGATCTGCAGGAAAATCAGGTTTCAGAGGTAGCAAGAAAAACACACCTTATGCAGCTCAGATGGCTGCGGAGTCAGCATCCGTAACTGCTTATGAGGCCGGTTTGAGGAGTGTTGAGGTTTTTGTCAAGGGTCCTGGAGCAGGAAGAGAATCAGCGATTAGAGCAATTGACAACTCCGGTATCAGAGTAATGAAAATTAAGGATATGACACCTGTACCGCATAATGGATGTCGTCCTCCAAAGAAAAGAAGAGTTTAATTCAGATTTATAAAAAATCCATTTAGAAATGGCGAGATATACAGGCCCAACTACTAAAAAGGCAAGAGCATTTGGCGAACCTATTTACGGTCCAGATAAGTATTTTGAAAGAAGAAAATACCCTCCTGGGCAGCATGGTGCAATGAAGAGACGTAAGCAAAGAAGTGACTATGCGCTCGACCTTCAAGAGAAGCAAAAGGCTAAATATACATATGGCGTTTTGGAACGTCAATTTAGAAATCTATTTGACAAGGCTGCAGCCAAGTCTGGTGTTACAGGTGATATATTACTGCAACTACTGGAGTCAAGGCTTGATAATATGGTTTATAGAATGGGAATTGCTAAGACCAGAAGATCAGCACGACAATTGGTTACTCATGGACACATTCTAGTGGATGGGGTTCTTACCAATATTCCTTCAATGCTTCTTAAACCAGGATCAATAGTTTCTGTGAGAGGTAAGTCAAGAGGTATAGACATCATCCAGAATAATGTTAATGCGAAAAAGGACATTAGCAGAACATATGGATGGATTGAATGGAATAGTGATAAGATGGAAGGAAGATTTCTGGCTTATCCGGAGAGAGAGAAGATTCCGGAAAATATCAATGTTCAATTGATTGTAGAGTTGTACTCTAAATAATAGTGAAAATATACCGGCCATTCACCTGAATGGCCTATTCCTTTTTAAATTATCAAGTAAATTAATAATAATGAGTATTCTAAACTTTCAAAAGCCTGATAAGATTCTTCTCCAGAAAGCGGATGATTTTGATGGAGTTTTTGAATTTAAACCCCTTGAGCCTGGATTTGGTCAGACTATTGGGAATTCATTAAGAAGAGTACTTCTTTCATCATTAGAAGGTTATGCAATTTCTGCTATTCGTATTGCTGGTGTAGATCATGAGTTTTCTACCATCAAAGGAGTTGTTGAGGATGTTGTAGATATTATACTAAATATAAAGCAAATCAGACTTAAGCCACTCGCTGTAGCTGAAGGTTCTGCTGAGGAAAAATTATATGTTACAATTTCCGGTAAAGACACTTTTGTAGCAGGTGATATTGAAACGCATACTAATACATTTAAGGTGATGAACCCAGATTTGTATATCTGCACTCTTGAGCCTAGTGTGACATTAGAAATAGAGTTTACTGTTACAAAGGGCAGAGGTTATGTAGCTGCTGATGAAAACTTACCTAAAGATGCCGCTATCGGTGTTATACCGATTGATGCTATTTATACTCCGATAAAGAAAATGGCGTATAGAGTAGAAAATACTAGGGTAGGCCAGAGAACAGATTACGAAAAGCTGACTATTGATTTGAAAACGGACGGTACTATCCATCCTGAAGATGCAATAAAGGAAGCTTCTCGAATCCTGATTCAGCATTTGATGTTGATTACCGACGAGAATATAACATTCAACGATTCTGCATCTAGAGAAGATAATATAGTAGATGAGCATATTCTGCACATGCGCAAGTTGCTTAAGACTTCACTTGAAGACCTCGATTTGTCTGTGAGAGCTTATAACTGTTTGAAAGCAGCTAAGATAAATTCTCTAGGTGATTTAGTCAGATATGACATGCATGAATTACTGAAGTTTAGAAACTTTGGTAAGAAGTCATTGCTCGAAATTGAAGAATTGTTGCAACAAAAGAACCTTACTTTTGGTATGGATCTTTCAAAGTATAAATTAGACGAAGCATAATTTAATATAATCGATTCGACCCATAGGATTTTTATTTTTAACTGGTACAAAACGTTGTTTTACATAACTCAAGGTCGGAAAGTAGTTTAAACAATAGTGGTACAAAAATTATTCTAAAATGAGACACGGTAAAAAGTTTAATCATTTAGGCAGAAAGAAAGGACACAGAGATGCATTATTGCTCAATTTGTCCAATTCACTGATAACTCACAAAAGAATCAATACTACACTTGCAAAAGCTAAAGCTTTGAGAATGCATGTGGAGCCGATTCTGACCAGATCAAAAGACAATACTACACACTCTAGAAGAATGGTTTTTGCTGATCTTCAGAACAAGAGTGCTGTTACTGAATTATTTGATGTGATTGCACCAAAGATTGCTAATAGACCAGGTGGTTATTGCAGAATCATTAAAACTGGATTTAGAAAAGGTGATGGTGCTGAAATGGCAATGATTGAATTGGTTGATTTCAATGAGATCTATACCTCTAAGTCTGGAGCTGGTAAGAGTTCGACTAGAAGAGGTCGAAGAAGAGGTGGTAATTCTTCTTCTATTTCTACTGCCGCAGCCGCTGCAGCTCCAGTGGTTGCTGAAACTACAACTAACGAAGAAGAATAAGGAAAGGTTAGTTTATTATATTATTGCAAAAGGGATTTGTGGATACATAAATCCCTTTTGTTATTTTATGGTTTGCTAGACTATGTTTAAATTGACTTTGACTTGCAGAAGTACCCTTCAGATTTCTGAGTGGATCAATCCATTTCTGTTGGATTTTGTTCTCGATCTATAATCTTCTTATAGGTGTTTTCATTCATCCACCACTTGACCGTCGCAAAACCAATCACCGAAAAAACTAGCATTTCAATCAATTGAACCATGGCTCGCTGAGTTAAAAAAACACCGGCAAATGAACTATTTTTCAAATTGAGTAAATTGACAATTATGAATATAAAAACTCCAAAAGGAAGACCTGCAGTTAAGCCGTAAATCCATCGACCTTTTGATCTTGTTTTTTCCCATGAATGGACAAATTTTTTATCTACATCATGCATACAGAATGTGCGTTAATTTAGAAACAAAGATAATGATACAATCTGATTGAGAAAAGTATCGTCCTAATTGAAATAATTTTTCATAAAATTCTGGATATCATTAACTATCTGATTGGTTTAATCCGACATGGGCAGTGAATTTTAATTTGAAAAGCTGAATGGTCTTTATTTATTATAAATAATTATTAATGTGTATATTTGCGTTTATAATTCAATCTATTGTACCAAATGGGTCTGGTCGAAACTCAAAAAGCAATTTTATTACTTGAAGATGGTAGTGTTTATGAAGGTAAAGCAGCAGGATTCTCTGGCACTGCCAGTGGTGAAGTGTGTTTTAATACCGGCATGACAGGCTATCAGCAGACGATGTCAGACTCATCTTACAAGGGACAGATACTGGTATTTACGGTTCCTCATATCGGGACGATTGGTGTGATTGGTATTGATAGTGAATCAAGAGGTGCACAAGTTTCCGGTATCGTATGTCGTAATTTTTCTGGTACTGATTATAGCCGTACAGTTGCTGACCAGGATTTAAATCAATATTTAATCGATCAGAAAGTTGTCTGTGTTTATGACGTGGACACTAGATCCATCGTAAGGCGAGTAAGAGATAAAGGATCGATGAATTGCATCGTATCTTCTGAAATTTTTGATGTAGATCAGTTGATAAAATTACTGAAATCTACTCCATCAATGGAAAATCAAGAGCTAGCCAGTTTAGCGAGCACCTCGGAAAGCTTTACCTTAGGAGATGAAAAGGCTGAACTTAAAATCGCTGTTATCGACTATGGAATCAAGCAAAATATTCTAAATAATTTTGTCGAACGGAATTGTTTTGTTAAAGTTTTTCCGGCTAAGACCACTGTAGAGGAAGCATTGGCATTTAATGCAGACGGATACTTCCTATCCAATGGACCAGGAGATCCGATGGCTATGGATTATGCGATAAATTTTGTAAAGCAGTTGATTGACTCGGGTAAACCGATTTTTGGTATTTGTTTGGGGCATCAACTTCTCTCTATCGCAAACGGTGTACCTACCTATAAAATGCATAACGGACACCACGGAGCTAATCAGCCTGTTATCAATCACCAGACAGGTCAATGCGAAATGACAAGCCAGAATCATGGGTTTGTTGTGGACGAGGTTGAATTTCAAAAATTTACGGACATGCTGACTGTTACTCATTCAAATCTGAATGACGGCACAGTTGAAGGATTTAGAATGAAAGACAAGCCTGTCTTTTCAGTACAGTACCATCCTGAAGCTAGTCCTGGACCCCATGATTCTAGATATTTATTTGATGATTTTATAGAACTTGTAAAAAGTGTGAAAAATACCTGAATATGAGCGCAATCATAGACATAAGAGCCAGAGAAATATTAGACTCAAGAGGCAATCCTACTGTCGAAGTCGAAGTGTTAACTGAGATGGGAGCATTTGGTAGAGCAGCTGTTCCATCGGGTGCATCGACAGGAAAACACGAAGCCATTGAACTGAGAGACGGAAATAAAAATCGGTATCTCGGTAAGGGTGTATTAGATGCATGTAATAATGTGGAAGCTAAGATTAGAGAAGCGCTCATTGGTGAGGACGTTTTTGAGCAGAGATATATTGATGATATCATGCTGGAAATGGATGGCACTGAAAACAAGTCTATATTGGGTGCCAATGCCATTTTAGGCGTTTCACTTGCAGTAGCTAAAGCGGCGGCAGAAGAATCAGGGCAGCCATTGTTCAGGTATGTGGGTGGTGTCAATGCTCATGTACTTCCTGTACCTATGATGAATATTCTCAATGGTGGCTCACATGCAGATAATAGTATTGATTTTCAGGAATTTATGATCATGCCAATAGGTGCTGACTTATTTTCTGAAGGACTGAGAATGGGAGTAGAAGTATTTCACCATTTGAAAGCTGTTCTGAAATCAAAAGGCTATTCTACCAATGTCGGTGATGAAGGTGGATTTGCACCGAACATGAAGTCCAATGAGGAAGCGATTGAGACAATCATTCAAGCAATCGAAGTAGCCGGGTATAGGCCAGGCGAAGATATTATGATAGCAATGGATGCTGCCACTTCTGAATTTTACGATGAAAAGGAAAAGGTGTATCACTTTCGTAAATCGAATGGTCAAAAATTGACAGGTGAAGAAATGATAGATTTTTGGGCAAACTGGGCCAGAAAGTATCCGATTTTTTCTATTGAAGATGGTCTGCATGAGGATGATTGGGACAACTGGGTAAAACTCACCAAAGCGTTAGGTCGCAAGGTGCAGCTAGTGGGCGATGACCTTTTTGTGACTAATACCAAACGACTGCAACGAGGAATTGAATCAGGTGCAGGAAATTCTATTTTGATTAAGGTCAACCAGATAGGAACCCTTACCGAAACGATTGATGCAGTCAATATGGCGACAAGGAATGGATTTACATCAGTGATGAGCCATAGATCAGGCGAAACGGAAGATACCACCATAGCAGATTTAGCTGTTGCCCTCAATACTGGACAAATAAAGACTGGTTCAGCCTCTAGAAGTGACAGAATTGCTAAATACAACCAGTTGTTAAGAATCGAGGAAGATCTGGAAGGTGCGGCTTATTATCCGGGCAAAGCATTAATTTCTAGAAGTTAGTTATATAAAAGGCAATAAGATAAATAGGTCTCACTACACATTTTTTTAACTGATTAAAAGTAAACAGTCAATGGCAAAAGATAGGAAAATTATAGAAGAAATTGCATCTATCAGTGGAATTTCGTCCAAGTGGATCAATAAATTTACAATAGTTACTGTACTATTTATTGTGTGGATGACATTTTTTGATGAGCATAATGTGTTTGCATACCAGCGTCATAAAGCGAATATAGCAAAGCTTGAACAGGAGAAATCTCAATTGAATGAGGAGATTACTCAGGCGCTGAAAGATTTAGAAGATTTGAAAAATAACAAAGAAAAATTTGCCCGAGAGAAGCATTTAATGCATCTACCTGGCGAAGAAATTATTTTAATAGAAGAACCAAAAAAATAGAAAATTTGATATGAGTGTATTAGTTAACAAAGATTCAAAGATTATAGTCCAAGGATTTACCGGTAATGAAGGGACGTTTCATGCCGAGCAGATGATTGAATATGGAACAAATATTGTGGGTGGTGTAACTCCAGGCAAGGGTGGTCAGGAACATCTCGGCAGACCTGTATTTAACAGTGTAAAGGAAGCAGTACATAAAGTCGGTGCCAATACATCCATTATTTTTGTACCACCAGGATTTGCTGCTGATGCAATAATGGAAGCTGCGGAAGCTGGTATTAAGGTTATCATTTGTATAACTGAAGGTATTCCTGTTCAGGATATGGTCATTGCAAAAGCGTATATTGAGAAGTTTGACTGTACACTCGTTGGTCCTAATTGTCCTGGAGTGATCACGCCTGATGAAGCAAAAGTAGGCATCATGCCAGGGTTTGTATTCAAGAAAGGTAGTATAGGTGTAGTATCAAAGTCAGGTACACTCACTTATGAAGCAGCAGATCAGATAGTTAAGGCAGGATTGGGTATTTCTACAGCGATTGGTATCGGTGGTGACCCTATTATCGGAACGCCTACTAAGGATGCAGTTAAATTGCTGATGGAAGACCCTGAAACAGAGGGTATTGTGATGATAGGAGAGATTGGAGGTAATTACGAAGCACAAGCAGCTGAATATATAAAATCAACTGGTAATAGGAAGCCGGTTGTAGGATTTATAGCCGGTCAAACAGCGCCTAAGGGTCGTACAATGGGACACGCAGGTGCCATCGTGGGTGGTCATGATGATACGGCAGAAGCTAAAATGAAAATTATGGCTGCATGTGGTATCCACGTAGTGAATAGTCCAGCCGAGATAGGAGAGATGATGGCAAAGGTATTGAAAGCGTAATTGATTAAAGATATTTTATTGTTGATGGAGTGGTTTGTTCTTAATCACTCCATTTTGTTTATTAGGATATTTTATCGTTATCTGTTGGTCAGAAAAGAGACCATAATTGCTTTTAAGTATGCTAATTTGAGCACATTTTTATTATTGTAAGCTTAATGCAAATGAAGATTTCTATTATGGATTATCACAACGTCTTTCCTTCAGAATCTATGAAATTGAATGACCAGTAAGTGGCTAAAATTGATTAATTTTGCTATTTCTTTTTGGGGATTAAAATGTATTGAGAATGTATTCCATTGATCAAAAATTGTTAAAGTCATTTATTGAAAATGCGCTTCATGAAGATGGATATGAAGCAGATCATACTTCCTTGGCTAGTATTCCAGCTGAAAGCATTAGCAGAGCCAAACTTTATACTAAAGATGACGGAGTGATTGCTGGAGTCGCCGTCGCTGAGGCTATTTTTAATTATGTAGATGCTGGAGCAGTGATTGAAGTAGTGAAAAATGATGGTGACGAGGTTAGTTACAGAGATACGATACTATATGCGGAGTGCAATACAAGAGCATTTATGAAGGCACAGCGGATCATCTTAAATATTATGAAGCACCTCAGTGGTATTGCTACTTTATCTTCTAGATTTGCATTTGAAGTTGAAGGGCTACCAGTGCGATTACTAGCTACAAGAAAGACCACTCCCTTATTGAGATTTTTAGAATACTGGGCACTGAGAGTAGGAGGCTGTGATTACCTCCGGACAGGCTTAGATGATGGTATTGTCATTACGGATAATCATATTCATGCAAGTAGTTCTATTGCAGAGGCTATAGATCATGTCAATCAGTATCTTAAAGAACAAAAACTAAATCTAGATATAACTATCGAGGTTGCAAATCTGGTTGAATTGCAGCAAGTATTGGATCATGGAGGTGTATCTCGTATTGTATTGGATCACTTTGAATTACCGATTTTAAGTGAAGCGGTAGCCCATGTTAATGGCCGATTTGAGGTGGGTGCCTCAGGAGGAGTCACTTTAAAGAATGTTAGGAACATTGCTGAAACCGGTGTTGATTTTATTTCAGTTGCAGCATTGACACAGATTATGGGTACACTGGATTTAAGTTTTAAAATCTCTAAGCATTGATATGAAAAAAATAGAAAAGATCCTAAAGTATTTTCCTGAGACAAGCCTTCCTGTCGTAGTATCTGAGGATTATCTCCACGTTTATGAAGAGGAAAATGTACCTCTTCCGCTGGCATTTATACAGGAGATAATGGTAGAATGGGAAAAAGAAATAGACGAATTTACTGAGTTTGTTGCTTGTTTTAGTTTGCCTAAAGAAGAAAAATTCCACACGGTTGTTTACTGGAGAGGTAGTTTGTTAAGATATGATTTTATCATGGTAACCCTTGATTTAAATGGAAATATGATAAGCAAAAAATCTATTGCCAACACTATTTATGAGCGTAAAGTTATCAAAAAGTCCGTAGCTAGTATTGAACCGGATTTGATCATCCATATTATGGCAGGACAGGCCCAAGAATGGGATGATTATGATGCTTCCACTTCAAGAGATTTTACCATGGAGATCTTGCCAAGTGGTGAGATTATTTTCTCAATGGATGAGTAGAAAAGGACCTTTATTTTGGAGATATGGCCGATAGGTCGCTTCTATTGAATTTGTTTTAATAATGAAATAGGTAGAATATCAGAAAGATACTTGCAACTGCTTGCATTGAAAAAGTTCTTATCTTTGAGCCACAAATAGGATTATGAATATCAGCAAAGTAAAGGATATTTTCATCAAAGAGCTGTCTGTTGAGTTTAGACAACGGTTTGCAGTGGGTGGCATTTTCCTTTTTGCAGCGACGGTGGTATTTTTAATCTACAAGTCATTTAATGATATTAATCCTCGCGAATGGACCATTCTGCTTTGGATTATCATGCTCTTTGCAGGGTTAAATGCCGTGGTTAAGAGTTTTCTTCAGGAAAGGCGAGAGACCTACTTATATTATTACACACTATTTGATCCTATAGACTTGATAGTGGCTAAACTTATGTACAATTTCGTTTTTTTGACCAGTCTTTTTGTGATCATTATTGCAATAATGTCGGTTTTTGCAGGTTTTCCCGTCAAAAGTTTAGGTCTCTTTGTGACAGGATCGCTAGTGGGTATTCTAGGTATCGCTATTGTATTTACCTTTGTATCTGTCATATCAGCTACAGAAGGAGGCAATTCCACACTGATGTCAATCTTAGCACTACCGCTGGTTTTACCTATCGTTTTGCTGCTGCTCAAAATTTCAGCGGTGAGTGTGCGCCTGATGACGGATACCTCCATTGGCCAAGATATATGGATGCTGGTTTCTATTGACAGTATTTTGCTGGGAGCGATGATTTTATTATTTCCATCATTGTGGAGAAGTTAATTTTTGATTATTAAATCGTCAGATATGAATATAAAAGGATGGTGGTGGAAGATACTGGGTGTTTTGATTTACCTCTATGTTATTATAGGTGGGCTCACAGTGCCGCTAAAACCCGGTGTTTTGAAAGTGGATCCTGCTTCAGCTAATACTGGAACAAAGTTGGAATTAAATATAACTGGATATAATACGCACTTTAGTGACGCTACAGAGAATAAGGCATGGCTCAAGACGGACAGCGGCCACAGTATAAAGGCGAGAGATATCCATATTGTGGATGATATGCACGCTCAATTGATTTTTGAACTTCCGGAAGTACTGCCACCGGGAGAAAAAGTGCAGCCACTGACACTCATCATGGACAATGAAAAAGATGGAGCTTTTGTTCAGCCTAATGCCATATTTGTAAAAGCTAAAGAAAACACAACATCAGGGACGGAAGGTTGGGATGAAGCCGATTTTGGGCATATACATACAGCGGATGGAATTGCTTTTCCTTATAGGAATATCTTGCATGAGACCATCAGAAATACCTTCTTTCACGTAGCATTATGGTTTGCGATGTTCATCATGTTGATTGTAGGATTGGTGTATGCTGTCCGATATTTGCGCACACATGATTACAGCTACGACATCAAATCCTCAGCGTATAATAAAACTGGAATACTATTCGGGATACTAGGACTGGCCACTGGCTCCATTTGGGCTCGATTTACTTGGAATACATTTTGGACTGGCGATGTCAAGCTCAATATGACAGCTGTGACACTATTGATATACCTTGCTTATTTAGTATTGAGAGGTGCCTCATCTGATACTGATAAGAAGGCAAAGATATCTTCAGCTTACACCATCTTTGCTTTTGTGGCCATGATACCTTTATTATTTATCATCCCGAGGATGACCGACAGTTTGCACCCCGGCAATGGTGGTAATCCTGCCTTAGGCGGTGAAGACTTAGACAATACTTTGCGTATGTTTTTCTATCCTGCTATCCTCGGCCTATCACTGATAGGTGTATGGATATCTACCCTTGTCATACGCTACGAGATGCTGAAAGAGAGATTGTTTCAAAACCAAAAATAATAAATATATGAAAAATAATAATATACAAAATACTGTTTTTAGGTTTGTTGTGTTTTTTTTAATCACTTTTCTTTCAGTTGATTTGCGTGCTGAATCGGAAGTGATAGACTTTATGAGAAACTCAGGCAAAATCTATTCGGTAGTGGCAGTCGTTGCAGTGATTTTTATAGGATTAGCTATATACCTTTTTAGGCTGGATGCAAAATTGACAAAATTAGAGAAACGGATCAATGACCAATAGAAGGCCATTCCCTTAGCTAGTGCACCTACTTTCGACTATTGTACTTAAATACAGCCGATAATTCGTGGAAATGGTGCTGTTTATTATTGAAAATAGTTTTATATTTGTATTGGGTATTCCACCAAAGTCATCAGCCTACATATGAACCGAGAGCATAAATTGACCTATTTACAATACTTTCGACTAGGCGAAACCGCTTATCGTGAGAAGGTGAGGTTTTATGAGGAGCACCCTGATGCGATAGCGAGTTTATATTATGAAGATAAGATAGATATTGATTTAGATTATTTGATTTGCCTATTCGAAATAGGGCGATATGAACGGTTTTTATCTAAGGTTGATGCAGCTATAGAACAGGTCATTATGGACAATATTTATGAGTTTGGAGGCGAGAATATTTATGAAGAATTACTATTCAGAAAGGCTGCCTGTCTTTACCAAATTGAAAAATATGATGAATGTGGCCATTTACTAAGGCAATTAGTCAAAATCAATCCATCTAACCGAATTTACATTGGGCTACTCAATATAGTAGAGCGTAAAATCCATACAGATGCAGTCACCACCATAAAGGCACTAGCCATGGCGTCGTTCTTGATAGTTGTGTGTATTTCGTTAGTCAGGATTTTATTTGAACCATTTCTAGATGTGTACATTTCACCACTGATTACAGTTAGAACGGGATTGTTTATTTTGGGTATCAGTTGTTTGGTAGGCCTTGAAGTCTATTTTCAACTTAAACTCTATAGAGAAACTGGCATGTTTTCATATGGCATTCTCAATAGGATTTTTAACACTAAAGTATAGTTGATTTCTTACCTTGTTATCTTTTGGATAGGAAATGTAAATAATTATCTTTGTCCTTTTTTAAATCAGGAAAAATTTTCATCATGAGTCTTCTTACAGTAGGAACCGTTGCTTTTGATTCGATTCAAACACCTTTTGGCAAAGCCGAAAAAGTAATTGGAGGTGCTTGCACATACATCAGCTGGGCTGCATCATATTTTACAGAGCACATTTATTTAGTCTCCATTGTTGGTGATGATTTTCCTAATGATGAATTGGAAGCGCTAAAGCAACGCGGTATTAATCTCGATGGACTTGAGATTGTAAAAAACGGTAAGACGTTTTTTTTGGGAAGGCAAGTATCATGATGATATGAATAATCGAGACACTCTGGTTACAGACTTGAATGTACTGGATGATTTTGATCCTTTATTGCCAGAGGCAGCTCGTTCAGCTAAGTATGTAATGTTAGGTAATCTGACACCATCAATTCAAGCGCAAGTGCTTGACCAACTGGATGGCAGTCAGCGATTGATCGCACTGGATACGATGAATTTCTGGATGGATATTGCTATGGATGAATTGAGAAGTGTGATTTCGAGAGTAGATCTTTTGACCATAAACGATGAGGAGGCGCGTCAGCTATCAGGAGAAAAATCACTAGTTAAGGCTGCTCAAGCCATCAATAATATGGGGCCCAAATACCTGGTCATTAAAAAAGGGGAACATGGTGCCTTATTATTTCAGTCTGATGATATGTTTTATGCTCCAGCCATGCCATTGGCACAGGTTTATGATCCGACTGGAGCGGGCGACACTTTTGCAGGTGGCTTGATGGGTTACCTTGACAATACCGATGATATCAGCATGGACAATATGAAACGTGCCATTATAGCGGGATCAGCAATGGCTTCATTCTGTGTGGAGGACTTCAGTCTGAACAAACTCAAATCCATTTCTTATGACGAAATCAAAGATAGGATGAAGTGTTTTAGAGAGTTGATGTATTTTGATATG
>LNBW01000037.1 GCA_001567255.1 Bacteroidetes bacterium OLB9
AAAAAAATAAGGTAGAACTTACTATGGGACAAGTTGGTAACTAACAATGAAAAACAAACATCTTACACTTTCTGATCGCAATGATATTCAAATAGGAATTGAACAGCTAAAGACCTTTTCAGCTATAGCAGCTAAGTTAGGAAAAGACCCGTCCACAATCTCAAAAGAAGTTCGGAGAAATCGAGTGGTTAAAGAAAATTCTGTGACATCTAATTGTGAGGCCTGCCCTCTACTCAAAAAGGCTCCCTACGTTTGTAATGCCTGTCCGAAAAAGAGAATCAATTGTGGATACCAGAAACAATTCTACTACGCAAAAAGAGCTCAGCTTGATTATGAAGCTAAGCTCTCAGAATCGAGAACAGGTGTTGCCCTAAACAAGGAAGAATTCTATCGTATGGACGAGATTGTCTCTTCTGCCATCCAAAAAGGACAACATCTCAACCACATCATCGCTTCCAACGAACTTTCGGTATCCAGAGCTTCTATCTACAGATACCTTGAAAAAGGATACCTCTCATCAAAACCTATTGATTTCCCCCGTGTCGTGAAATTCAGAAAACGGAGAACCAGAAACCTCCAACCCATTCCTAAAACTGCCAAAGAAGGACGGTCTTATGAGGACTTCCAACGCTTTCTCACAGAGAAAGGAATCAGCTATTGGTTGGAAATGGACACCGTTACTGGACGGATCGGCGGAAAAGTTCTTCTAACATTCAATCTATCCTTCTGTAACTTTATCTTCGCTCGATTACTTGACAACAAAACGGCTAATGAAGTCGCTAAACATCTCTACGTTATCAAGAACGACCTGCATCAGAAAGAGATAGACTTCTGCGAACTATTCCCTGTCATTCTGACCGACAATGGTGGTGAATTCGCCAGAGTGGACGACATCGAAATGGATGTTCGTGGTGAATCAAAGCTCTTCTTCTGTGACCCCAATCGTTCTGACCAAAAAGGGAGAATTGAGAAGAATCACACACTTATCAGAGATATTCTTCCTAAAGGAACTAGCTTTGACAACTTGACACAGGAGGACATCAACCTAGTTTGTTCGCATATCAACAGCGTCAAACGTGCTTCTTTCAACGGAAATCAGCTTATGAACTCTTTACAT
>LNBW01000038.1 GCA_001567255.1 Bacteroidetes bacterium OLB9
GTGCATACGTATTTTGTTGTTTCATAGCTTAAAGATACGATTATTTATTGTATTACAATGAATTATGCACAACATATTTTTATATGTTTATAAATTTCACCTATATTCTTAATCGCACAACGGGTATTATATAATAACTTCTGCTAACATTATGACGAATAGAAGAAAGTCTTGAAGAAGTGAAAGCCCCGAGCGTGTGCTTCGAAGAGCTCAGTATGCCATTTAGAGACGCCGGACTGTGGAGTTCCTATTACAAAAAAAGCGGAATAACTACTTAAGCTACTCCGCTTTATTAATAAAACTACTCACTCCATGTTAATTGGTAATTTTTACAAATGGTTTTATCCATAGTTTGTCGTCTTTGATGATGTAGATACTGTATTTGCCATTAATCAAATCTTCGGTTTTGATTTCAGTTGTTTTATCTTTCAGTTCACCGTTAAGAATGACTTCACCTACACTATTGACAATATAGTAGGTTGCGCTCGTGTAATTATCCGGTAACTGGATATTCATATAAAACAAGGTTGGATTAGGGTAGAGTCTAACAGCGGTCTGAGCCGGAGCAACCTGAATAATGCTCTGTCCTAGATTAAGGCCAGGATTTTTGAAGATTCTTGCATTGATATTAGTTTGGATATCGCCTGATAAAAGCGTTACTTTCGCCATGTTTGGAATAGTAGATAGCGATGCTTGTTCTGATTTTTGATCGACAATCTTCATTTCAAAACCATCTGGGTGCTCAAACATTACTTCATATTGGCCAGCTTTTAAACGATCAAAGATGTATTGACCATTTTTGGCAGTCAGGGTTGAACCTATCCAGGAAATATGTTGGCCTTTGATTTCAAACAAATCAACTGTCAATCCTTCAATGAAAGCTTCACCAGGATTTTGAATCTTATCCATATTTTTGTCTTCCCATACTAAACCATTTATCGAATGACTAAGTATCAAGCCACAGTCGTAATGGTCGTGATGATCGTTACTAGATATGTTGATATTTTGTATCAAATTACCGATGACATCGGAATCTTTTGCCGGATCACCACCTTGTAATGGAGTAGTTGCGATATAATCATCAGGAATTTCAAATTCAAGCTGATAGCTTCCCGGATCAACCTGAGGGAATCTGTAAAACCCAGAATTGTTACTTGTAGTCTGTTTGAAAACACTATTGCCTACAACGTCAGTTCCAGTTAAAAACACCATAACGCCATCCAGTCCCGGCTCACCGTTGTCCTGAATACCATTTTCATTGGTGTCAATCCATACAAAGTCACCCAGACTTCCTGGTCTAACCAATCCTGCATCTATATTCTGGATTGTATCTCTACTATTCAAAGAAATTTGCACAGTGCTTCCTTTGATAAAATCAGAATCAGAATCATTACTTCCTTGATGTGCTTGAGTTAAATTATACCCAATAGGCACGACAATAGATATAGAATAATGGCCAGGAATGATATTGTTAAAAGTATAAAATCCATCTCTATTGGTTCTAACGGACAGTTGCTGAATCGTATCGCCTGCATTCGTGATGCCATTCAATCGTAAGGTGACACTGGATACCCCATCTTCTCCTGCATCTTGTATTCCATTGGCATTTTTATCATGCCAAACAAAATCTCCGATTAATCCTTTATAATAAATGCCCCCATCTGTATGATTGATCGTATCACCACTACTGATTTGTATTTGGATCTTACCGGTCAAGTCATAATCAGAATCACGAGTAGGGTCAGTGCCTTTTTTCTGACTTGTCATAGAGGACTGAGCAGGACGTGAAATCTGGATTGTATAATTTCCTGGAGATAAATTAAGTAGTTGATAATAACCCAGCGAATCCGTTGTTACGGTTCGATTGATATCGTCATTTGACCCTGTTTTTCCATTGAGAGAAATGAGAATGTCTTTTAGTCCTAATTCTAAACTATCCTGAATACCATTTGCATTTAGATCATGCCATATTTTTCCGGTTACTATTGACGATTTAAACAATCCAAAATCCAGATCATTGACATCACCTCCATTATAAATAAAATCGGTGACGACGCCATCCACTCCATCAGAATCTAATGCAGAATCACTACCTTGATTAGAAGCTGTAAATCTAAAGCCTGCAGGAGCTTCAACCGTTATTTGATAATTTCCGGGTAGAATGTCTTTAAAACTGTATGTCCCGTCAGCGGCGGTCATCACGGATTGTTGAACTGGTATCCCTGAGTTTGAAGTGCCTGATAATCGTACGGTGATGCCTGCTATTCCCGGCTCTCCTGCATCCTGAATGCCATTGGCATTTATATCTTCCCAAACTAAATCTCCTATGTGTTGCATAGAAGCGATAAACATTCCTGCATCCATGTGATCAATCAATACATTAGGGTATAAAATTATATCTTTTGCTCTTCCATCAGCGTTCACATCACTATCTGTGTCAGGACTTCCTACTAAAGGTATAGTAAACTCGTACGAATCAGGATTTTTAAATTGAACTTCATAAGTGCCAATGGAAAGCTTTTCAAATAGGTAGGCGCCTGTATTGTCGGTCAAGGTTGAACTGATCAGTATTGGTATTGATTGTTCGATTTTGTATAATGTGACTTCTACATCTTTCAACCGAGGTTCTGCTGACTCTCTGATGCCATTGTGGTTAGTGTCTTCCCATGCCAGACCACGGATACCAGCCCATTTGTAAAGACCGCAATCGAGATCTACTCGAAGATCATCACTCTGTAAAAGTATGTCATTAATAGAATTTCCGATGACATCTGAATCCTTTTCTGGATTTGTGCCTTGTAGAGCAGGAGACGTGGTGTAGGTATCTGGAATGTTAAATGTGATGTCATAAGTACCCGGAAGTAATGGCCCGAAATTATAGGAGCCTTGTGCATTGGTTATATTTTGAACATTAACATTCGTACCAAACATATCTATTCCGGTTAATGATATTGAAATGCCAGAAATACCGGGTTCGTCATCGTCTTGAATGCCATTACCATTCACATCCTCCCATACTAAATCACCAATACCACTGAATTTTACAAGACCTGCATCTAGATGACTGATATGTTCACCACTTGATAACTTAACAGTTACAGGACTTCCTTTAGCAAAATCAGAATCTTTTGTATCATCATTACCTTGATGAGCAAGGGTGATTTCGTGGTTAGCTGGTGTCAATACAGAAAGGTTATAATCACCCGGAACAATTTGTCCAAAGTTAAATATCCCATTGTCGTCAGTAACTTCAGTCAACTGAATTTTTCTACCATCACCGGTAGTTCCTGAAAAGGTGAGCGAGACGCCTTTAATCCCGGGTTCTGTATTGTTCTGTATGCCATCAGCATTAATATCGTGCCAGACAAAATCACCTACAGATGCAAATTTATACAGGCCAAAATCAATATTTGATAGATGGTCGTTAAATCCGAGGTGGATGAGATCAGTTCTGCCGGTTGTAGGATGTGCATCACTATCCACATCTGAACTGCCCTTGTGCAATGCCGTAATCTGATAAGTGCTCCCGGTATGGACTTCAATGGTGTAGTTACCGGCTTGAAGGTTATTGAAGGAGTACTTGCCTTGAGCATCAGATATAGTCGTCGCTTGAATAGGATCCCCAGAAAGCGTGGTACCAGTGAGGCTGAGCCGTATTCCTTCAATCGCAGGCTCATTAATGTTTCTAATGCCGTCTGCATTCAAATCTTCCCATACCATCTGGCCGATGGAAGCATTAGCTTGAGTTACAAACCCGGCATCCATATCTATGTTGTTATCGTTACTTACAAGAGTAAATTCGTCGGTACTGCCATTGATGTTGATATCACTGTCTGTGGCTTGATTGCCTGCATTTTTAACAGTAGGGACGAATCCTGAAGGTTCTACAAATTGTAATTTATATTGTCCTGGTACCAGTTTTTTAAAATTATATTTACCATCTTCATCTGTTACTGTAGTTGTGTTGACGCTTCCATGAGGTGTCTTTCCTGTCAGGGTGATCTGAATGCCTTCAATTCCTTTTTCATTAGAGTCCTGAATACCATTGCCATTCGCATCATTCCATACAAAATCTCCTAAAGCTGCTCTACGAAATACAGGAGCATCAATATTACTGATGACGGTGCCGCTAGTTAAGCTCGCAAGGTTATTTATACTTTTAGAAAACTCATAAGCGGCAAGTAATTCGAAATTGATTTGATAGTTGCCGGGATGCAGTCCGCTAAAAGCATACCTACCATCTGCACCGGTAAATGCATCTAAACTTACGCTTCTACCATAGAGATCCGTTCCGTCCAGGAGTACTCTAATGTTTGGTAATGGAGGTTCACCGTTATCAAATATGCCATTGGCATTCATATCTTCCCAAACAAAACCACCAAGTCCGCCTGTTTGTACCAGTCCTGCGTCTTGAGTAAGGTCTTGATTTGCGACATGGATGCTCCATTGATTACTGTTTGATGGTAAGTCTGAATCTTTGTCTGGTGCGTTATTGGCCTTAAGTCTTGTAGCTATAAAATCGGTAGGGCGATTCAGTGTGATGGTATAATCGCCAGGAAAAACATTGGTGAACTGATAATGACCATCCTGATCTGTGACAGTGGAGAGTAGAAGTGGTGTTCCATCCGGATGTACACCTGATAAAGTCAGTTCGATATTGCTTATACCTGGCTCTCCGCTTTCCTGAATACCATTGGCATTGAGGTCATGCCAAACAAAGTCTCCTATAGTCACAGCCTTGATGAGCCCAAAATCAACATCATTTTTCAACACTCCGCTGAGGATATCTACAAGGTCTGATACTCCATTTATTCCATCTGAATCTTTATCGGTGTCCACTCCGACATATGCAGGCGAGAAGGTATAAGTTGAATCAGGGTGAATACTAA
The DNA here is from genome assembly GCA_001567255.1 of Bacteroidetes bacterium OLB9. Taxonomy (GTDB): domain Bacteria; phylum Bacteroidota; class Bacteroidia; order Chitinophagales; family Saprospiraceae; genus OLB9. The sequence goes on from LNBW01000038.1 coordinate 4,890, forward strand.
CTTGATATTGTCCGGGAATCAGATTATTAAAATGATATATTCCACGATTGTCTGTGGTGGTTGAAGTAGTTACTGCAATGCCTGTTCCTGTATGACCATTGAGGTGAACTGGAATGCCTTCTATACCTAGCTCGTTAATGTCCTGAATACCATCAGCATTGAGGTCATGCCAAACAAAATCACCGATACTGCCTTTTTGATACAATCCAGCATCAACAGAAGTGACCATTTGTCCACTAATAATTGATATAGATGCACTGCCTGCATTGTCAAAGTCAGAATCTTTAGTGGGATCATTGCCTTGATGCTTCTCAGTTACAAACATATCGGATGGTATAATTATCTGTAGGGTGTAATTGCCCGGCAACAATTCAGTAAAAGTGTATTGGCCGGCAGCGTCCGTAGTGGTTGATTTGGAGAAAGAACTACCTTTGGAGGTTGTACCTGTCAATGAAACCTCAATACCTTGAAGCGGAGGTTCTCCTACATCCTGAATACCATTTGCATTCAAGTCGTGCCATACTTTATTGATGATAGTACTGTATCTGAGCAATCCAAAATCAATATCATTCCGGAAGTCGTCACTCAACAATACAGTATTGTCCACGATGCCGTTATCACTGTCAGAATCTATTGTATGGTCATTGCCTTGCTGGGCGATGGTCATTACATGTCCTGCAGGAAGTTTGAGATACACTAAGTAATGACCCGGAATTAGGTTTGAAAAACTATATTTTCCATTCAAGTCCGTCGAAGTAGCCAGGTTTACCAAAGAACCATCTCCTGTAGTACCTGAAAGCGTGATGTTGATTCCCTCAATGCCTGGTTCACCTATGTCCTGAATTCCATTGCCATTGATATCTTCCCAAACAAAATCTCCAATAGTGCCGTATTTATATAAGGCTGCATCTTTGTCAGTAATGTGTTGATTGCTGCTAATAATAATATCACTAATGAAGCCATTGACTACATCGCTGTCTTTATCATCACTTGTTGCTTTGGGCTTTGAAAAGTGATAATCTTGAGCGGCCTCGATACTGATTTCATAGGTCTCAGGTGTTAATCCTTCGAAAAGATAATGTCCGTTTTCGTCGGTAGTGGTCATAGCAATCATAGTTTTGATTCCATTTTCTTCTTTGAAGAGTTGAAGCACAACACCTACAATGCCCGGTTCTCCTAAATCTTGTACACCATCAGCATTGAGGTCATGCCAAACAAAATCACCGATACTGCCTGGACGATAGATTCCTGCATCGTAGGTTTTAATGTTTTGACCAGAGATAAGATGAATGTCTGAAATGACACCATCCACAACATCACTATCAAACTCGTCATCACCTATGTTGGCCTTGGTAAAGAGGTAACCTGTTGTATTACCAAAACTAAGGCTGTAGTTACCTGGATTTAATGATTCAAAAGTATAATGACCGTCAATATCAGTTGTTGTTTGCCTTGCAACGTGTGAACCATCTCCTTCCACTCCATTGAGTAGGACCGTGATGCCTTCCACTCCCGGTTCACCTATGTCCTGAATGCCGTTGCCATTGATATCTTCCCAAACAAAATCTCCAATACTGATCTTACGGTAAAGCCCGCCATGAATGTGTTCAATATTATCATAGGCCAATGGATACAGTCCAGTCTTGCCGTCAGTATTGATTTTAGAGCTGGCATTGTTATTTATAGGATTGAGGAAAGTAGCATAATAATCTTGTGGTATATCCACATGAACATAATAAGATGCTGCAGGAATACTGTCAAATACATACTGACCGTTAGCATCAGTGATGGTGGACTTAAATAGTTGGCCATTTTTACTAAATAAATCTACGCGTATATTTTTTATGCCTTTTTCGGACTGGCCAATCAAACCATCAAAGTTATCATCCTCCCATACGATACCTTTCACACTTACCAAAGGTGTGTAACCAAAGTCTATGTGTTCGATGTTCTCTCCGATATCTAAGGTTATCAATGCGGTTGAACCCAATACAAAAGTATGCTTGATGTCACTGTCCACTTCGGGATTTTTGCCGGTCTTGGTGATGAAAAGTTTATTTTTTAAAGTGTCGGCTATGATATAATATTTACCTGCAGATAATTTTGAAAAAGCATATTGTCCAACTGAGTCACTCCACACGGAGTCCACTAGAATGCCATTTTCAGTATATAATTTTAATTGTACCTGAGGGAGATCGTCATCATCACTATCCTGAATATGATTATTATTCAAGTCTGCCCAAACGCGTCCTGTGATGGATGATGACTGACAATCTCTATACAGTATATTTCTGCAGCAGGTACCTGCAAAACTACCATCTTTATTATAAACATCTACACAGATTTCATATAGACCATATTGTGTTGTAGTAATATCTAAATCAATAGTTTGGTAGTAAGGAGATGCAGAAACGATTTTAAATCCTTCAGGAAAATCCCATACATAAGAGCCAAAAAGTTCGTATTTATCAATGTAAAATGTCAAACTACTGCCATCACAAAATGAATAGGGTGGTGTGTAGTCCACAATGATTTGGATCTGATCGATTTCGATATCAATGGAGTCTTCTGTGATAGTCCTGATTTGAAGCTGGAAACCAAAATTAGGACTATTGATATCTTCGGTAGTCCATGAAGCGCCCCATGTATCTATAGCATTGCCATACATCCAAACTGCATCTCTACCGTCACGTCCTTGACTCCAGGCATGCTGTAATTTTGCTGTGTTTTTCTTATTTTCACCTTTGATTTCACCATTTTTATCCAGCAAAAAGATCTCTACTTCATCGATGTTTTTATACATAGAGGATCGGCCTTCTATCATCAAAGTGATACCATTGATAGTTGCGCCCTCCGGAAGATTAAAACCAAATTGGTTGCCGGTGATTTGTCTTGATCGAGAAATGTCTGATAGAGTGATAGCTGCTTTGACATCATCTGAAAATTTGACATTTTGTAGGTTGTGCCATTGAGTAAAGTAGGGCGAATATACTTCGCTGACGTGGTTTGTACTTCTGGATACGGAACGAGCTTTTGGTTCTGTACTTACTCCGATAGGACAAACTGTAGCCTGTGCATAAACGTGTCCCAGAAATGATGTGCTGTATAGTACCAGTAAGGTCATAAATCGACCAATGGTGGTGAGAGTGAGTTTCATATTTTGAGTGTTTATTATAAATATTTTTAAAATGATATTTATAACTCTATCATTTGGGGACAAAAAATAAATAATATTTTCTAATATATATTCAAATTTATTGTATTTATTTTCTAAATAATAACTATGTTATAGATTATAAAAAATTCAAATATGAACAATGTTTATGACTTTTATATTAGATATATAAAGCAAATAGACAGTAATATATATATGTAATAAAATACTAATATAATAAAATAAAT
>LNBW01000039.1 GCA_001567255.1 Bacteroidetes bacterium OLB9
TGCACAGACAAAATTCTATCCCTATTAAATCTTATAAAACAAAAAACCGAAGTAAAAATGAATCTACTTCGGTTTAATTATTTAACTTTACCCTAAATCTGTATCAGTTATTTAGGACTAGTCAATCTTTCCATTCTGGTGGTATAAGACAAACCGGTATAGGTATCATCTTGTGCAGATTAGACCGATGCCTTCGCATATAAATTTCGAATACTTCTCTATCTCTTCCTGAAAACGCTTCAACAGAACTACCAGATTCTGCTTGACGCATCGCCCATTCTAACTCGGGATAGGAAGCTCCTAACTGATCTTCATCACTTAAACTATCGTCAAACAATCCATCAGTAGGAATAGCAGCCTGAATTTCAGGAATGATGTCCAGATATTTAGCTAATTGATATACTTCTGTCTTCATCAGATCACCTATAGGGCTGACATCCACACCACCATCACCGTACTTGGTATAAAAACCTACTCCGAAATCTTCCACTTTATTTCCGGTTCCGGCTACAATATAACTATAAATACCTGCAAAATAATATAAAGTCGTCATCCGTAATCTAGAACGGCTATTTGCTTCTGCCAAATCTGTATTATGGGATGATTCCGGCATGATACGGACAAATTCCTCAAAAACAGTTGTTAAATCAACTTCAAGACTACGAACTTGACTGTATTTTGACTGTAGCCATTGGATATGATTTTTAGCTCGGCTCACTTCACTGCTTTTCTGACGAATGGGCAACTCTAGACAAAGCACCGGATAGCCCGTCATAGCACACAAAGTAGAAGTAACTGCCGAATCAACACCTCCTGAAATGCCGATAACAAATCCCTTTTGATGAGAATTAATTAAATACTGCTTCAGCCAGTCCACAATAAAATTAGCGATTTTATCCGTTTTCATATAAATGATTATTTTATAAAATTTCAACCATCAAGTCTATCCCAACCCATCACCTAAAAAAGTGAAAAAGTACTTGCCCACGAGTATTAATCTCCAGTGCAGGCGATGGAATCTTAAAAATATTAAAGGCAGATAACAAAGTTTTCAAAAAATCATTTTTCGGGTTTAATTTTGGAAGATCCAGATCAAAGCCTATGTAAAACTGCCTATATCTAGGATATTTTATAGGATCGAGCACAAATGTGGCACCATCTTGATTCCATTGGTTATCAAAACCACCATACATATTTTCACCACCATAACCTATAGCGACATTCAACCATTGTGGCCATCGATTGCCTTCAGGCAAAAATGAATGAATATTAAAACTGGCCCAGTAGGATTGCGCATTATAATCTTTAAGAAAGCGTTCCAGATAGTTCGTGCCATACAGATGTTTTGCTCTTGATGACAGACTGGTGGATACATTATGCTGATCAGATAAAATGATTCCATCCGGATAGTTGATGGGTATAGAAGATACCTTTAAAGTAATGCGTTGATCATTCCAGAAATGTTGTTGCATGGCGAAAGTAGATGTTCCTATAATATTTGCAGCAATATCGGACACCGAAAATCCCCATTGCGACGAAAAACCATCCATAACCTCTATCGTACTTTGAAATACAGTACTGGCAACTACTCCAGTCCAAATCGCTGCCGACTTCTTTTTTCCAGCCCATCGACTACCTTTATAAATCAACAGTCCTTGCAGATAAGCTGTATGCATATGGCCTGCTTTATCCATCTGATTCCATTCATGTAAATCATTAAAAAAATGAAATCGCTCCTGATCATACTGTTTGTACCACGCATGATAAAGGCCGACAGCCATGGCAGTATATCCGGCTGCTCCAAAGGCCAATCCAGTATAAAACCTTGTCTTATTTAAGGTGTCTACCGGTGTCCAAAATCCTTGCGTTTTGGCAGAAAAAGTCAATACCAAAATACAACTAAAAGCAATCGTTATTTTTCGAATAAAGGTCATATTTTCACCACAAAAGTAATCAAAAAAATTGAGTAAAAAATGATATTATTCTCTCCATCTGTGATTATGAAACGCATTCTTTACCACTTAAAATAGTCCATATCGCACTTTTATAATTTATGAAAAACATTTGCGTTTATAAAAGATGTAAAATGTCGGCTGTGTAAGGAGTTTTCAATTTCATATTAAAAAAATTGGATTAAAGTGGCTATAGTACATAAATTTTAAAAAAATGTCCTTATCTTTCGAGGTCAAAACAAATAATTTTTCCGGTATGATGCGGATGAAAGTACTCTTTTGTGCCTTTCTGGGCTTTGTTTTAATGTGTAGTGATAGTTCTGCACAGGATTTGCATTATTCATATTATCATTTTACGCCATTATCGGTCAATCCGGCCAATACAGGTGCATTTCATGGTTCGTACAGAATAGGAGGTATTTATACTAGTAAAGACGGCGCTATTTCTGACAGAAGTTTTAAAAATTTTTCGCTCACTGCGGATGCTCCGATATCAAGAGGATTGAGAAAACAAGACTGGATAGGTATAGGAGTACAGGCTGACGTCCTTAATGCATTGAATGGTGCCGGAGACATATCAGCTGCAACAGAGAGTACCGGAGATAAGTATGCACAAAACTGGACTTTTATCAAAATGTCAGCTGCATATCACCTATCCTTTGATAAAAACCAAAAAAACATTCTTACAATAGGCGCTCAGTTTAACAATGGCAACAGACTCTTTCCTTCATTTAGCTCTGATGATACAAGAAATGGTATTATTAACTCTACCGATTTAGATCTCATCAACTACAAGCAATTGACCTCAAGTAATGATCCGGATAAGAATACTAAGTTCAGCTCACGGGACCTGGGAATAGGAATTCTCTTTAATTCAAGAACTAAAACTTCCGACTTTCGTATAGGTTTTGCTATGGAAGGGCTTCTGAAGCCTAAAGTTGGACTTTTTAGTAATAGTAGTTTCAGAAAACCTATTATTGATCCTAATCCAAATCCTAACCCAAACCCCGGACAGCCTACTAATGTATCAAAAGATAGTGTTGAGACCAAACCTCTAGGTATGAGTATCCACGGTGATTATCGCTTAGATTTTACACCTCGTACCAGCATCGAACCATCATTCTATTTCTATAAACTCGGGCCTTTTACTGCATTTAATGTCAATAGTCACATTTGGTATCAAATTGACCCTGACAAAGATTTTAAAGGTGGTGTCGGTCTGGGTGTGCGAAATGTGAGAGATGTCATCATGTATCTGGGAGCCAGATTCAATGCATTCCAGGTAGGCCTTTCTTATGACCTGAATGTCAACGAAAGAACGCTAGGTAGTAGTGGACTGGGAGGAATGGAAATGGCCATTCGATACATAGGAGTCATTTACAAAAAGCCTAAAGTCAAGCCTGTCATTTTCTGTCCAAGACTATAAATTTAAACTGATAGATTGAATTCATTTTCGACATTAAAATCAATAAAGAAAAAATGTATCATAAAATATTAGCCATATTATTTGTTTTCACAGCATTGACTTCTCAAGCACAGCCTATTCAGAAAAGTTCTTATGAAATGATGATTAATACTGCTGACGAAGCTGCTGAAACAGGTGACTATCTAACTGCAATTGATTATTTTGAAAAAGCCTATGATGAATCAAAAGATCTTTCCCTGAAAGTAGCCATAGGAGATATGTATATGCTTCTTAGAAACTATCCTAAAGCTGAAAAAAATTATAACAATGTATTGAAAAGAGATAGAAGAGATGAATTTTATGATATTCGTCTTGACTGGGCAAAAGCATTGAAGGCTCAAGGCAAATATAAGGAGGCCATGGATGAGTTAAGTGTATTTATCTCTGCTACAGACAGTGATTCACTCAAAAATGAAGCAAAAAAGGAATTGAAAGGGATCTTGTTGCTTGAATCACTCCCTGAAAACATTGAAGCTGCCGTGACTTTTGCAGGTGAAAAAATAAATTCACCATCAGCAGAGTCTTCACCAGCATTCTACAATGATGGTACTTTTTACTTTACTAGTATGAATTCGAAACGTCCTGTCACTCTGGATGGAGAAGAAGGCGAATATCAGTCTAAGATATATACCACCACCAGAACATTACAAGGTGACTTTGCTGAAGCTTCTCCTCTTGAAGAAGCTATCAATCGCGTTGGCTTTTACAATTCCGGCGTTTCTTTTTCTGAAGATGGCCAACGTATGTATTTCACCCGAGAAAAATACGAAAATAACAAGGTCGAAAGCGCACAAATCTATCTTTCACAAAGAAAAGGAGAAAAATGGGCTCCACCTTATCCTATAGCATCACTCACCAATGAATCTAGATGCCGCCATCCTTACGAAGGTGATCTCTTTGGTGTCAAGGTATTATATTTTGTTTCTGACATGCCTGGTGGATACGGTGGGTATGACATCTACTATGCTCCTATCAATGGTGATGAATACGGTAATCCTGTAAACCTGGGACCAGAAATTAATACAAATCACGACGAATTTTCACCTTTCTTTAAAAACGGTACACTGTACTTCAGTAGTAGTGGGCATCCGGGCATGGGAGGTCTTGACAATTTTTATAGTACTTGGAATGGTTCGGTTTGGTCCAAGCCCGTCAATATGGGATATAATTACAATTCATCTTATGACGATTTATTTTTAAGATTTAACCAGTCGGGGACATCTGCAGCTTTTGTTTCTAACCGAACTCATAAGGATAAAAAGAAATTTAATAATACTGATACTTGTTGTGATGACATCTATATGGTGCAAATTAGAGACGTCATTATAGACCTCAAGTTACTTGTCAATGACAATAACGGACCATTGGACAATCCTACAGTTGAATTATATGAAGGTAATGGGAAAACACCAGTGGAAACCAAAACTAACCCGCTTAGTAATAATTTATCCTTGCTTCTGGACTCTGACAAGGAATATACGGTCATTGTTCTTCGTGATGGCTATCATCCAGACACGCTCCAGTTTAACACACTAGGTATTTTTGATGATTATACTTTTAGCAAGACCGTAACACTAAAACCTAAACCGGTTGCTAAACGTAAAGTTTCCCGCAATGAACCTATTGTACTCAAAAGTATCTACTTTGACTTTGATGACGATCAAATCTTACCAGATGCAGAGAAGGACCTATCAAAACTCAAAGCGCTCATGGAAAAATATCCGGATATGGTCATTGAGCTTTCATCACATACAGATAGCCGAGGCAACAATAAATATAATCTAGATCTTTCTCAACGTAGAGCTAATTCAACAAAGAAATGGCTTGTAGAAGAAGGAATTGCCGCTAATAGGATACATGCCAAAGGTTATGGTGAGACCAAACTGCTCAATAAATGTAAAGATGGTGTTAAATGTAGTGATGAAGAACATCAATTAAATCGACGATCAGAGTTCAAAATCATAGCAGGGCCACAAACGATAGAAATAGAGGTAGAAGAATAATTGTCTATAAATCATGGACTGGTCAATAGGTACATTCGACTGGTCGCTACTTGCGACCATTTTCTTTGGAGCATTGAGTGGATATGTAGCCAGTAGAATCCTTGGAGGAGAAGGCTTTGGCCTTTTAGGTAATATTGTTGTAGGCGTTATAGGTGGCTATCTAGGTAGCTGGATAGTCCGTGTCGCTAAAATACCATTAATGCCCGGATTTTTCGGGACACTCATCAGTTCAGTAGGTGGCGCCATCATTTTACTATTCTTTATTGAATTGATCAAATCGATGCAACGAACTAACTCGAGTAGAAGAAAGCGCTAGTTTTTCTTTTTTTTGTATTTTACCTTGATTTTTTGACTATTCAAATAATTATAAATGAGGTCGAAGATATATATTTTGATGCTAGTTTTATTTTTATCATCATGCCACAAGGTTGAATTACAGCCATCAGACACGCAAACGACTATCTACTTTCCTCCTAATGATAGTGATCAGTGGAAAACGGTCAATCCAGATAGTCTGGGATGGAAGACCAATCAACTAGATACTCTTAAAAAATTTTCTCGTAAAGACTAGAACAAATTCCTTTATCATTCTAATCAATGGATACATAGCATATGAAGTCTATTTTAACGGACAAAATAAGTATGATGACCATGAATGGAATAGTGCAGGCAAAACTTTAATTACTGCTACGACCGGCATAGCCCAGCAGGAAGGATTGCTAGATATTCATAAACCGGTCTCTGATTACCTAGGTAAAGGATGGACAAGTGCACCTTTAGAAAAAGAAAACATGATCAACAATTTACACTTGCTTACAATGACATCTGGTCTCAATGACAGCAAAAATCTGATCACAAAAGCTAACCTTTCCTATCTAGCAGATGCTGGCACTAGATGGTCTTACCATAACGTGTTTCAAAAGTTGATAGACGTGATTGCTGCTGCCACCCATCAAAGTTTTGATGATTATTTCAATGCAAAACTTCAGCAAAAAATCGGGATGGACGGCCGCTGGAATCATGGTATTATTTTCACCATTTACCATAGTACTGCTAGGTCTATGGCCCGTTTTGGATTGCTAGCACTGAACAAAGGAAAATGGAAAGAGGAGCAAATTATAAACGAAGATTTTTTTATTCAAAGTATCCAGTCTTCTCAAGACATAAATCCTTCATACGGGTATTTATGGTGGCTCAATGGAAAGAATCGGTATATGCTACCCGGAAGCCAAACCATCTATCAAGGCAGTTTGATTCCATCAGCACCTAATGATATTTACGCAGCAATGGGCGCTTCAGACCAGCGAATTTATGTAGTACCGAGTCTAAATATGGTTGTAGTGCGTATGGGAAAAGCCGCTGACCCAGACAATCCAGTCTTTGCCGCCTCGGGCTTTGATATGCAGTTATGGAATCAGCTCAATGCTGTTTTTAACTAATATTCCAATATATTTTTTATCAGCTATCACCATGTCCACGGAATTTTTCCTTAGCTGGAGCTGCAGCATGGAATTCATGGTGAATTATCTCTGCATACTTGTCCATTAGCTCAAGTACTCTTTCTCTTTGTTTTGAATGAACAATCAAACCTACATGGTATTTTTTATGCATTTTCCAGACTACTTCAGGATCATTGAATGAGGACATGTCCGGATACTCATATTTACTAAGCGAAATCATAACACCACCATACTCCTTTTTTTGTTTAGGTAGCTTGTATTTTTTCTTTTCGACATGCGGCCAATTCTATCCTTGCCCATTCCCACCAAAGATTAATACCAGAAGAGAACTCGACCATTTCAGCTATATGCGCTCCTCCTACTCTTGAAGATGTCTCTATGAAGTAGTATTTACCATCTTCTCTGTTTTTGATAAACTCACTATGCGATGCACTATAATTCATTCCAAAGGCTTTCATCACATCAGCATTGAGTTTCTCAAGATCTTTTGCCTCCTGGCTATCATGCTCCACAGTCACGGAACGAAATATGCCACCTCCATGCGCCACTTCAAATGGTGTGTCAAGATACTGCCCCACTCTAGTGAATACCACCTTTCCATCAGTATTCAATGAATCAACGTGATACACGTCCCCAGGTGCAAATTTCTCAAGCAAGTATTCATGTCTTTCACCGCCTAGGTATTCTAGATGACTCCATAGTTCCTCAGCACTATATATTTTTTTGATACCTGCCGCAGATGCCTGCATGCGAGGTTTTACCATCCAAGGCGGTGGTACCCTTTGTGTGTAATCATGGATATCTGCATCGTTAAACAATGCTGTAAAAGCAGGAACTGGAACGCCTTCTGATTCGGCTTTGACCCGCATAGCAAGCTTATCTCTAAAATATCGCGCTGTTGTCTCTCCCATACCCGAAATACGGAAATATTCCCTTACAAAAGCCACATGCTCCACATCAAAATCGTCCAAAGCAACAATAAAATCAAATTTTATCTCACGCATCTTATAAGCTAAACCTGAGACTAGATAGTTGTGGTCCCAGACATCATCTTCTGTCTCTACCATATAAAAGGCATCTTCAATGCACTCCCAGGGCCAGGCTGAATGCTCCAGCTGTTTACTGGTCAGAAGATATACTTTATTACCATCATCATGAATACTTCTTAAAAAGTCCTCACCTTTAAAAAACCTGGATACACATAGTACATTTAATGATTGCTTTGCCATGACTGTTATGATTTGTTATTTAGTCCCAAATATAAGCAGTTAATATTTTTTTCAGCTACAATAGTTTAGTTTTTATTTTTCATCTATTTTAATCAGACCTTTCCAAGAAACAAAGTCTTATGCGGAACTTCGATTAATAATACAGTGGCACATTTAGATCAGTTTATCTAAAAGCTCAACTATTACTGAAAAATATTATAGGTATTTCAGTTCATATATAACAATGTACCTTTACGCAAAAGCTTAAGGTAACGGCATTACTTTTAGTACGGTGTCTTATCACTTTTATTTTTCCAGCCATCAAAGACATCATTCTGTACTACCATATCTATTTTTTTCATTGCCACACTACGTTCATTTATAGGTTTTTCAAACTCATCATAGATAAATTTATCACTAAAGCCGATATCCTCTGCTTGATGGCGATCATAGTAGTAATAAACCGTCTTTATATTAGCCCAATAAATAGCTGCCATACACATAGGGCATGGTTCACAATTAGTATAAATAATGGCGTCAGGAAGATGAAATGTTTGCATTGTTTTACAAGCATCTCTAATTGCGACGACCTCTGCATGGGCAGTAGGATCATTATGTGAAGTCACCTTGTTATTTCCACGTCCAATGATCTTACCCTCCAGTACAACCACTGCTCCAAAAGGACCTCCCTCATTATTCTCCATTCCTGATGCAGCAGCATCAAAGGCTGCTTGCATAAATTCATTATGTCTTGTCATAAATTCTCAAACAATTCACCAATAAAGTGTAATAGTACAAATTTTTATTAAAAAAATACGCACTATCAATGAAAAATGAAAGACTGTTGATCTGTTATCACACTTTATATGTTAAAATCTGGCAGAACTACCCAGAACAACGCTGGCTGTTTTTGTCTCCTCATTACGTAAAAAAGTCACTTTGATTACATCGCCTGGAGCAAACTTTTCGAGTGCAAGATACAAATCGTCATTGGACTTGATATCCACATCGTTGACTTTAGTGATAATGTCACCAAAGATAATTTCACCTGTTCTTGTTTGTTCAAGTGGTTTCAAACCTGCTTTGTCTGCACCACTATCAGGAGCTACATTAACGATCATAGCGCCATTGACCTCCCATTGCTGTGCATACTGTACTGGTAGCAGAGTAACTCCTAAAACTGGTCTTCGTACTTCTCCATATTTAATCAAGTCAGGCACGACCCAGTTCACCTCATCGACCGGAATGGAAAATCCTACACCTGCAGAGGTGCCTGAATTACTATAAATCATCGTATTCACACCGATCAGCCTTCCTCCACTATCTAGTAATGGTCCTCCAGAATTACCAGGATTAATTGCTGCATCTGTCTGAATTACATCTCTAATTGGTCGTCCGCCAATGGAATTTATTTCTCGCCCCAAAGCACTAATTACACCAGTACTCAGTGAGTGATCGAGGCCAAATGGATTGCCAATAGCATAAACTGTCTGTCCTACTTTAAGAGTGGAAGACTTTCCTATTGGAATAGGTTGCAGCTGTTCACTCGGTGCATCAATTTTTAATACTGCAAGATCTTTATTAGGTTCAACACCTACCACAGTGGCATCCCAAGATGTTCGGTCAGCCAGGGTAACTTTAAATTTATCTCCACCCTGAATCACATGAAAATTGGTAATAATGTGCCCTTCATTATCCCAAACAAATCCTGAACCGGTTCCAGTTGGAATTTCAGAAATATCACGTGAATAATAGCCTCTTCTCTGATTTTTCAAAGTGGTGATGTAGCACACTGATGGTGCTGCTGATTCAAAAACATTAATCGTATTTTGCTCAGCATCAGTAAGGTAAACAATAGAATCGGTAGTTCTCATATGTTCATTTGCCACCGGCTTTGAAATGCTCAACGCTGAGTCTATCGATTCCTCTTCACTTGACATTGTAGAAGGCCAGTAATTCTTTCCAAGCCAGGCACCAACACCCATAAACAACAAAATCGGCAGAATATACTTTACAATTTTCATATTTACTTAATTATCACTTATAATAAACAAAGTTGCTCTTAAAATAATCACAAAAAATGTTTTAAAATTTCATTAAAAAAATCCTTCATCTTTGTTCATAACCTAACCGTAAATAATATTGTATAAAAGTAAGTGCTCACTCCTTCTTAACCAGATCTTCTACTTTCTTTAGAGTTTGGGTACGTCGCGGAATACTGACACCCCGTACATAAGGCTGGTAAGGATTTCTTTTGACATAATCCTGATGATAATCTTCAGCTTGATAAAACTTTTCAAACTTAACCACCTGAGTAGCCACCGGTTCATCCGAATCCTTTCCTATTTCTCTGATTTTGGCTTCAATAATTGATTTTTCCTCATCATTATTATAAAAAGCAATGGTACGGTATTGAGTACCTCGGTCAGGCCCTTGTCGATTGATGACAAATGGATCTATAGAAGCAAAAAATACTCTGACCAGATCCTCAAAGGAAACAAAAGCAGGATCATAATATACCTGAAAAGCTTCAGCATGACCAGTTCGTCCAGTACATACTTCCTCGTAGGTCGGATCTACTTTTGTTCCGCCTGAATATCCAGAGATTACCTCTCTTACACCAATGATATCTTCAAATATTGCCTCAGTACACCAGAAACAACCACCTGCAAATGTCGCAACTTTGAGTTTAATACCATTCTGTATATAATTTTCTATCTTCTTTTTGCTGTCCTGTGTCATGACATCAGTCCTATTATTTTGTGCACAAGACATCATGCTCCCAAAACAAAGCATTACAACCCAGTGTAACTTCATATATTTTAATTTATTCATAAAAAAATCCACCTATATTATTACAAGTGGATTTTTGATTTTGTTTAATTCAACTAATAAATTATGCTGCCAGCAACTTTTTTATTCCACTTTTATCGAGCTGCTTCTCAGCATATTTTTTGTTAACTATAAATTCTTTTACATCTTTCTTCGATGGAAGCTCAAACATTGCATCTGTCAAAATAGCTTCACAAAGGGATCTCAGCCCTCTGGCTCCAAGCTTATACTCCATAGCTTTATCCGCAATAAAGTCTACAACATCATCTTCAAACTTGAGGGCGATTCCTTCTAGTTCGAATAGTTTTGCATACTGCTTTAGAAGTGCATTTTTGGGCTCAGTCAAGATAGATATCAGTGCATCTCTGTCTAATGGCTCAAGGTAAGTCAGCACAGGTAGCCTCCCGATTAATTCCGGTATTAGTCCATAGTTCTTAAGATCCTGTGGCGTAACATACTGTAAGATGTGTTCCTTATCTACTTGCTCATGAGTATCATCTTTAAAGCCAATGACTTGTGTGTTTAATCGTCGAGATATGACCTTCTCAATCCCCGCAAAAGCTCCACCACAAATGAATAGAATATTGGAAGTATCAACTTTAATCATCTTTTGTTCGGGATGCTTTCGACCTCCATGAGGTGGCACATTGACTTCAGTGCCTTCTAGGAGTTTCAGCATAGCCTGCTGCACACCTTCTCCCGAAACGTCTCGAGTAATAGAAGGGTTATCACTCTTTCTGGCAATTTTATCAATTTCATCTATATAGACGATACCTCGCTGGGCTGCATCAACGTCATAATCACATACCTGCAGAAGTCGGCTTAGCATACTCTCTACATCTTCGCCCACGTAGCCTGCTTCGGTAAAAACGGTGGCATCTACTATTGCAAATGGAACATCCAGCAATCTTGCAATAGTTTTGGCCAGAAGTGTCTTGCCAGTTCCGGTTTCACCTACGAGTATAATATTGGATTTTTCAATTTCTATATCGTTATCTGAACGATGATTTAATCTTTTGTAATGGTTATACACCGCAACTGCCAAATGCTTTTTAGCATTATCTTGACCTATAACATAATTGTCAAGAAAAGATTTGATTTGTGCAGGTGTAATATTGGTAGAAATTTGTGAAAAATCAGAAGTATCCTTATGTCCTTTACTGCCTTTAAGCTCTTCAGAGATAATCTCATAAGCCTGCTCCACACAGCTATCGCAAATATGGCCATCAATACCTGCTATCAGCATCAGCGCATCGCGCTTATCTCTGCCGCAAAAAGAGCACTTAATATTTTCCTTGTATTTTGACATGACGTCTAATATTCGATTTAGATTATTTGGATTTCAATTTTCTGTCCAAAACCTCATCAACCAGACCATAATCTTTTGCTTGATGCGCCGTCATCCAGTTATCTCTGTCTGAATCCTTTTCTATCTCTTCAAATTTCTTCCCTGTATGTTCAGCCATGATACTATACAGTTCATTTCTCAATTGTTTTATCAAGTTGTATGAAATTTCCATTTCAGAAAACTGTCCTTGCATACCACCTGAAGGCTGATGAATCATCACTCTAGAGTGAGGAAGGCAAGTTCGCTTTCCCTTTGTTCCGGCACATAGTAATACAGCACCCATTGATGCTGCCAGACCTGTACAAATAGTAGCAACATCAGGCGAAACGTATTGCATCGTATCATAGATACCCATACCGTCGATAACTGAACCTCCAGGGCTATTAATAAACATCTGAATATCCCGCTTTGGATCAGTAGATTCTAAAAATAACATTTGGGCTTGGACTACATTTGCCACGTAATCATTGACCGGTACTCCTAGGAAAATGATTCTATCCATCATCAATCTAGAGAATACGTCCATACCTACTATATTCATCTGGCGCTCTTCGATCACCTGTGGAGTAAACCCTTTTATATTAGGGCCAACAGTATTCATATACTTTTCCAGGTGCATGCTGCTCATACCTAAATGTCTGACAGCATATTTCTTAAATTCATCTCGTGAAAACATCTAATGTCATTTGTTTATGGTTGATAAAATTTTGCTACATATCCATCGATACTTGCAATATAACAAATGACATCATAAATTGTTAACACGCTCATTCATTTCTTTCACTTTTGCCTCAAAGTCTTCTCTGGAAATACTTTTGCTGTCTTTAGCTACTACTTCATCAATTTTTACAAAAATTTTGTCTGCGAGTACCTCTTCATAAGCAGCATTGACTCGCTCCTTATCTTCCATCAATTTATCTACTGTTCCAGCAATGATGGAATAATCATTGATGCCATAGTTTCTCATATAAGACAAAACAGACATCTCAAGTTGCCTGCGAATATCATTCTCATCCACAACTATTTCAAATCGTCTTGCTATGTCAGATTTGATTAATGTCCACTTCATATTTTTTGCAAAAATATCGAACTCCTTAGAAAGTACATCATCTGTTACACTTTCATTCGTCTCTTTTAAGTATCTTTTGAGAAACGATTCCGGAAGAGGTACTTCCGTATTGTCCATCAAAGCATCCATGATTTCTCTATTCATGTATTGCTTAGCTTGTTGATCAAAAAATGCCTTCAAGTCCTTACGAATAAACGCTCTAAAACTTGCTTCATCTTTTACATCTTCTTCACCAGTAAGATTAAATAAGTCTTCATTTAACTCAGCAGGTACATTCCTAGATACTTTTGTAATTGTTAATTCATAATCATCACCTGCTTCAACATCCGTTGGCTTCTTAAGTAAATATTTATCGATATAGTCACGATCCTTGTTTTCCAATTTATATACATCAGCTACTATCGAATCTCCTGCTTTACTTCCCAAGAATTGTTTTTGGATGTCTTTATCATGCACCAATTCCACTAGGACATTGAAGTTCGTCTTAAAACCATCATCCTTCACTTTTCCGTCTTGCATTTCTTCAGCTTCCAGATAGAGAATGTCGTTCATCTGTATGTCTCCTTCAACATCTTCATTTTTTCCCATTCTCCTCTGCATAGCCATCACTTCATCATCTACCAGTTTATCGTCAATGATAATATCATAAAGTGTATAATGATCATCAGCACTTATGCCTGCAATTTCAAACTTTGGAGATAGTCCAATGTCAAAGCTAAACTTATATTCCTGCAAATTATTGACATCAAGGTTCAGTACTAAATTCTCTTCTCTATGAGGAAGGGGCTGTCCAAGGTACTTAATATCATTATCATCAATGTAGCCAAAAAGTGCATCCTGAAGTGTTTCATTAATAACATCAGAAAGAATAGATTTGCCATACATCTTTTTAATCACGGATGCAGGTGTTTTACCTTTCCTAAACCCTTTTATTTGAACTTTGCTGGTGTATTTTTTGATTTCACTATCCAACTTTGTTGAAAAATCTTTAGGTTCAAGAGTGATTTCCAGTGTTGTATTTAATGCGTCAGCATCCTTTCTAACGATTTGCATAGAAAAAATTAAAATTATTTAAAAAAACCTTCCGGAACATATTTGATAAGACTATTATGCAGTCACAATCGAAGAGGAAAGTGCGGGTGGAGGGACTCGAACCCCCAAGCCTCGCGGCACTAGATCCTAAGTCTAGCGTGTCTACCAATTTCACCACACCCGCATTTCAAAGTACTTTTTTCACAAAAAGTGGTGCAAAGATACAATTTAACTTTATAAACTATAAAAAATCAAACATGAATTTTTAAAATAATTTCAAATAAACTCATATCTAGATAAATATAGCCCATGAATTTTATGCTGTAATTGTATGCCCTTAATAAAAAAGGGCTGACGATAGCCAGCCCTTCTACTCAATTCTTCAAATAAAATTAATATCCTGAATTTTTATTACCTATAAACTTAGGTTCTCCTGAAGTAGCAGATCTAGGGTTACTATTTATCTTTGACATACCCTCAGGTGCAGTCATATCTGCATCTCCAGGTCCACAAACCTTAATATCCACTCTTCTATTCATGTAGCTTTCGCTTTTATTATTTTTAAATACAGGAGAGACATCACTAGCATAACCAACTTTTATTCTGCTCCTATCAATTCCGTACTTAGAAACAAGATAATCAGCTACATTTTGCGCTCTAGTAAATGCTAATGCATCTCTGTACTTATTCTTACTATTTACGTCAGAATTTCCAATAACCGAAATACAAATATCAGGACACATCTTCATCACTGTAGCTACATGATGTAAATGGCCATAGTACTCAGGTTTAACATTTGCCCTATCTCTATCAAAGTGAACAGTAGGAAGGAACCACTTACCGCAGTCAGATGTAAAAGTGCTAGCTTTGATATCAATAGCCTTATTAACATCATCCATTGTAATTGTTTCAACTTTCGCTACCCCCATTCCATCTACTGGATATCCTGGAGGGGAGTATGGCTCCTTATCTTTATAATCAGGAATGCCATCACCATCGCTATCCAATGCTATACCTCTTGTGTCAACCGGAGCTCCTAGCGGTGTGTCAGGTTCTTGATCCAACATATCAATCACGCCATCCTGATCAGAATCTGTCAAATCAAATACTGGTCTAGCCTTAAGCTCAGCGATATCATTCATAAAGCCATTAAGTGGATTCAACCAGTATAGAGGTTCTGTTACCTTATCAAAGTTTCCTAAGTTAATACCTAGTCTCAAACTGGTGTAATGACTAATATCATTATTGTTTGTCTGATCAACAGCAGATCTGAAACGAATACCATCTAATTGGTCATTATCAGATAACATCAACTGATGCTCAATACCTAAATTGATTCTCTTACTCAACTTACGTGATATACCCATAGAAGCAGTGAATACTACGTGGACATTAGTCTCATCTCCCAATCTGAAGATACCCTTCTTTTTCCAGCTTGGCGTCTCATAAGTATTATCATAAATAGCATCTACATCCTTTTTAATGTCTTTTCTTCCAGCCTTTGTATCAAATACTGAAGAATACTTATTTTGGATTGCTCCTAAACCGCTATAAGCTTGATTATTCTCTCCTAAAAGGTTTAACTTAGTAGAGAAAGTACTCAAACCTGCACCTAAGGCAGTGTACCAATTCCACTTATTTCTGTCTTTGTGAAATAATATATTGCCGATATTCAAAACTCCCTGCATTGCTATATAACCATAAGAGGTCTTATATGCAGGAAACCATCCATCCTGATTGTCGTAAGGTGAAAAGACATCCTCAACAAGTCCACCACCCTTACTCGGGCGACTCCACAATTGAGGATCAAGGCCTCTAGTCTGGCCATACATAAAGTCTCCTCTGAGTGAAAATACATAATGGATTGCTTTTCTAAGGTGTAGTCCGATACCATAGCCTCCAGGAATTCTTGAGTCCACATCACCATCAATGAAGTAATGTCCAGCATGAACACCTAACTCCCATGCATTTTTTGGTTTTGCTACATATGAAGTTTGGTTTAGTGACTTTGTTTCAACTGTGGCATTTTGATTGTCAACATTTCTGGTTTGAGTTGTTGTAACTTGTTGTGAAAACACAGTTCCAGAAATCAACACCAATAATGCCAGAATGTGTTTAATTCTTCCAATCATAGATTTATTTTTTTAATTAATTAAAGCTTTAAAATACAAAAGTACGTTGTTATTTGGAATAAAGTGCATTTTATCCTATTTTTTTGCAACTAATTTTAACGCAGCATTTAAACTTCGTTTACTCAAATTCAAAAATGAAATATCCTGTTCATAAAGATGTTTCAAAAAGTTATAAATTGTATCAGAAACATCATTAAAAATCCCCTTGTCGCAAATTGTGTCATGGTCCTCCATCAAATATGCAAATGTCCTTGCCATACCACAATTGGCCACAAAATCAGGAATTAAAGACACCTGAGTATCCGTATAACGTGCTGTTTCACCAAAGAAAATTTTATCGTCATAAAATGGTACATTGGCTCCACATGCTACAACCTGTAATCCATTTTTTATCAACCTGTTTATCTGATCTGCTGTCACTAATCTCGAAGCTGCTGCAGGAATAAAAACATCACAAGGTATATCCCAAATTCTTTCATTAGACGTGTTAAAATCCAGAGTGTCACATGTTAGCCGGTTATTATTTTTCGAAATAAATAGTTTTTTACCTCATCATGTCCGATGCCTTCAGGGACTAACAATCCTCCATTGATATCAATGATACCTACAATAACCGCACCATTCTTTGATAGATAATAACCGGCTGCGGAGGCTACATTACCCCACCCTTGAATGATGACTCTTTTACCATGTAAATCGCTATTTTTAAAAATGGAATAGTAATGACGCACTGATTCTGCAACCCCATAACCGGTAATCATATCAGCAACAGCATATTTCTGATTAATGTCAGGTACTAACTCAGGATCATCCAGAACTTTGGAAACACCTTTTCTCAACTGACCTATTTTCTTTATTTTACTGCCTTCATCGGGCTTAAAATGACCATTGACGACTCCTTCTTGAGGGTGCCATAAACCCAAACTTTCAGTAATAGGAATTACATCGGTCAACTCGTCAATATTCAAGTCGCCTCCGGTTCCATAGTATGTTTTTAACAATGGCATTACTGCTTGAAACCACCTACGAAGTACATCGTCTTTTCGCGGATCCAAAGGGTCAAAATCGATACCGGATTTTGCTCCTCCTATCGGTGGCCCACTGATAGAAAATTTAATTTCCATTACTTTAGATAGTGCAACTACTTCATCACGTGTCAAACCCTTTCTCATACGTGTACCACCACCTGCAGCACCGCCTCTCAAAGAATTGATAACAACCCACCCCCTTGCCTGAGTTTCTGAATCATTCCATTCAAATACTACTTCTGGCTCTTTAGCAGCATACGCCTGCAACATTTCATTCATTTCCATATCTAAAGCGAGTTATAATTTTTATATTTTATTTAATTTATTATTTTATAATATTTTATACCTTTGTAAAGATTTTAATATATTCAATTTCATGGACTTTAATTTGATCAAACTTAACCCTTTAACAAACACTGACAATTTTTTTAATGTCATCAACGATTTCGAAAATCACGATTTTGCTTTCTCCCAGAGAGGACTTGCTTTTATCTCTGATTTAAGTGAGTTTTCTGAGGGTATTCGCAAAGTTACTCAAAATTTTAGAAATCATTTTAATAACATTACGTTATACGATGCAGGCCATCTGGATGGTCTGGATTTTTCACCGTTCTCTGCGATGCTTGATCACTTGAATAGTCACAAAGTTTTACCCTTCATCGTTGGGGTTGATCTTGATTTTACAGGAAGAATTGCTGCAGACAATGGTCTAAACCTATATCAAATTTCTAATAAAATCAACAATGTTGTTAGTGAAGATGCACTCATTAACAATAACTTTTTATGCTACCAAAGACATCTGTGCGCTTATGACGATATCCGCGAGATAGAAAACAACTACATCAATGCTATAAGTCTCGGCAAGCTAAGAACGGTGCCATTTCTTGCAGAGCCAGTAATAAGAGACTGCCAATTGCTGCATATAAACCTGGATGCTATCCGTTCATCTGAAGTTCCGGGCATTGAAAATACGCTTCCCACCGGATTAAATTCAGAAGAATTGTGTCAACTACTCAAATATGCCGGAATGGCATCTGATTTAAAAGCCGTTTTGGTCACTGGATGCAATGTAGAGGCCGACTCAACACCTTCCAAACTCATTGCAGAAATTTTCTGGTATCTGGCAGAAGGAATGAATCAGTTAATCTCTCCTGATCATCCTTCCGTAAATTCAAATTTCTCTACATTTGTTGTCACTGATACCGATCAGGGGTCTGATATAATATTTGTCCGGAATGATCACACAGGAAGGTGGTGGATTCAAAAATCTCCAAATGAAAGTCATTATATGGCTTGTGCTCATGAAGAATATCAGATGAGCGTAAACGATGCTGTACCTGAGCGGTTGCAAAAATATTTATACAGTTGATCTCAAGACAAAATCTTTTCAACTGAAATGCCGCGTGAGCCTTTAAGTAGAATATTCGTATTTTGATAATTCTTACTTTTAAAATAGATTGCAGCTTCTTCTGTATTGTTGAAAAACTTACCTACAGAGGGAGCAGCTATACTGCAAAATTGAGGCCCAATAAATATAGCCTCTTCAAAATGTAGCTCTTTAATCAAACGAATGATTTTGAGGTGCTCTTCTTCACTGTATTCACCCAGTTCAAGCATATCGCCCAGTACAACAACCTTTTTGCCCTCCATTTTGCTAAAGCTTTCTAAACTTTCTTTCATTGAAGATGGATTGGCATTGTATGCATCCATAATAACCGTGTTTGTATTTAAATGGAGGAGTTGAGACCTATTATTATCAGGAACGTATGAAGTAACAGCATCTAAAATATCATTTTCATTTACTTCAAAATATCTCCCACAAGCCATAGCAAAAGCTATATTATTAATATTGTATGCTCCATACAGATGAGTATCATACATTTTATTATTGTATTCAAAAGATAGCTGGTTCTGGTTTTCACCCACCAAATGTAGCTCACTATTAGAGTACTCAATGGTATGAACATGATTAGGAATAAGTGACATTAACACTTTATCGTCTGTATTTACAAAGATCTTACCTGCTTTTGCAGCAACATATCTGTACATTTCGGACTTACCTTTCATAATGCCTTGTACACCTCCAAATCCTTCCAAATGTGCTTTTCCTATATTCGTAATCATGCAATAGTCAATATCTGCAATGTTACAAAGTGCTTCTATTTCGCCCTGATGGTTAGCGCCCATTTCAATGATCAAAAACTCGGTATCATATGGAGCAGAAAGTATGGTGAGCGGTACACCGATATGGTTGTTAAGGTTACCTTTGGTAGCAAAAACTCTGAATCTTTTTTGCTAAAACATCGCGGGTCAGCTCCTTTGTCGTTGTTTTACCATTTGATCCTGTTATACCCAAGACAGGAATATCCATCTGATCTCTATGATATCTAGCTAGTGCTTGTAATGTAGATAAGACATTATTGACATGAATCAATCTCCCGTCTTGGTGATGATTCAATTCGGATGAATCCACTACAGCATATGCAGCTCCTGATTCTAGAGCTTTAAATGCATATAGATTTCCATCAAAATTTTCACCTTTTAGCGCAAAGAAAATCTGGCCTTGTTCTATCTTCCTGGTATCTGTGCTAATGCCCGAGGATGCCTGCCACAAATTATATAAAGAAGTAATATCCATAAAACAAAAAACCCCTGCAATATACACAGGGGCTTTTAAATTTTTTAAAATTATTTATATCGTCTTTTAATGGTTTTACCTTGTTCTTTGAAATTATTACCACCGACATCCTCATTACCTGCTTGACCTCCAACACGATACATAGCACACCTAAAGCCAATGGTTCGATCCGCTTTATCTTCGTCTTTATATCTTCTTGCTCCCGGTGACAACCAGAACAATCTGTCTGCCCATGAACCTCCTTTATACACTTTAGACTTATCACTGATTAAGGTTGTCTCACCATAAAGGTACTTAACGATATCGTCATGATCACCATCCATGTAATTTCTTACATCTCCTTTTTGATAATTCTCTCGAGCAGCTACTTCATCATCTTCTACATATCTGTATTTTAACATTCCTAATGAATCTTTCTCGATAGGCTTACCTTCTTCATCTACAATCAATTCTTTAAATCGATTTCCCCTGAAAGGATTTAAATCGTGATTCTCAGCATCTTGAAGGGTCACAGACGTCATTGGTCTGTATGTATCCAGTGTCCATTCATTAACATTACCCGCCATATTATATAGGCCAAAATCATTAGGGTAATAAGATTTAACAGGTCCACAGAATGAAGCATTATCGTTTAGATTACCTGCTAGCCCCATATAATCTCCTCGACCTCTTTTAAAGTTAGCAAGAATTCTACCTTGCGATTTATTTCTTTTCTTATACCGAACGGTATTACCGTTCCAAGGGAAAAATCTTCTTTCTGTATAAACCTCATCTTCTGATGTTGGTTGATTTCCTTGAAGGGCTAATGCTGCATATTCCCATTCTGCTTCTGTAGGAAGTCTGTAATCCGGCAATAGAATACCATCATCAAACATAACTCTACGCTCACCACCACTAACTAAGTCAGGAAGATTTTGTTTTACATTTCCTTCATACTGACCTGTTAAATAAGCCTTTGTATCAAAATTATCAGAATCTTTAGAGTCAGGTGTTGGATTAAGAATTCCTCTCTCAATAAGAATCATCTCATTTACTCTATTAGATCTCCACTTACAGAAGTCATTAGCTTGTAGCCAGTTGACACCTACAACCGGATAATCATCATATGAAGGGTGTCTTAGATAAGTTTCTGTGAGCGGTTCATTATATGCCAATTCTTCTCTCCATACGAGCGTGTCCGGCAATGCTTTTCTATACACTTCAGGATAACTTACATAACGGTTTTTCAACCAATGTAAATATTCTCTATAATTAATATTAGATACTTCTGTTTCATCCATATAAAATGAAGAAACGGTAACCCTTCTTGGTACGTTATTGAATTCGTAAGTGACATCTTGCTGAGTTAGCCCCATTGAAAAGGTACCTCCTTCGATAAGAACTAGATTAGGTCCATTAATTTGACCCTCATAATCCTTCTTCTCGAATCCTCCCCATTCAGAATCGTTATACTTCCATCCGGTAGCCGATGAAGTCTCTACTTTTTTGCTACATGAAACAAAAAGCAAGGCAAAAACTGCCAAAAAACCTAGTGGATTAATTAATCTCTTCATTGATTGATATTCTTATTTTCTAATTTAGCGCCCCAAATATAAGGATATTTTGAAAAGCACAAATAATTTAACACAAAAAATGATACTAAAGCGAAAATTTTTTAACTTTTCTATCTGAAAATTGCAAAACAATC
This sequence comes from Bacteroidetes bacterium OLB9, assembly GCA_001567255.1. Taxonomy (GTDB): domain Bacteria; phylum Bacteroidota; class Bacteroidia; order Chitinophagales; family Saprospiraceae; genus OLB9. The sequence goes on from LNBW01000039.1 coordinate 21,855, forward strand.
ATTGTAATTTTGTGATTTATGCGTCAGATGATTAAAATTTAATACTAATCCGAGTTCATGACTTCCTCCTTGTGATAACCCTAGAGAAGACATCGTCATATCAAAACTATAAGTTATCTTAAAAAAAGTCCTGCCGTACTCCAAATGATGCTATTAGCGCATCCCCATTATACAATGCATGCCTATACCACAAACCACCCTGCACTTTATTGACTGAAATATAAGCTCCTGCATTGATCTGGTGAAAGTCTCTCTGTTTCTGGAACATGATATTTGGAGATATAAACGTAGGATTCACATTTTTATTGCCTGGGCTGATAATAATTTGCGTGCCTGCATGAAGTGAAATCCTCATAGGTATAGAAGAAAGCTGATCCTGAGAAGAATTGGCAGTACCTAAAAATGAAACTTCCGGGGTATTGATGTTTTTAAATGAAAGGCCTACATAGTATTTAGGGCTATAAAGCACTACGCCTGCTCCTATCTTAAGTCTATTTAATGATAAATCTTTCAAAGGCACTTCTTGAGAAGGAATAGGTGTACCGCCTGGTGTACTTCCTGAAAATGGATCCAGCGCATCTCCAAACTGAAGCTTATTCCAGTCCAGGTATGTATTCATCCATCCAGCTTCAAGTCCACCTTTTACAAATAATTCATTTTTAATTTTGATCCCATAACTATAATATCCTATAATATTCGTCGTCTTTAGTGTTCCGTCACCAGCATTATCTGTTAGAATACTGACACCCAGTCCACTCTTTATCCCAGAGATGTACTGATCATAGCTTGCTGCATAGGTTGTATATATGTTGCCAAGCGCAGGCCATTGATTCCTATAATTCAATTGAAAAAGTGGACCATGAGTATTGCCAGCAAGAGCAGGATTAAGCTGCAAATGAGCATTATAAAACTGGCTAAAAACAGGATCTTGACCTTTGGCATAAACTAAAAATACCATTATGCACCCTGTCATACATATTGTTTTAAGATAGCGTTTTGTCATCCGGGCGCCATTAAGTATTTTTGAATAACCTGTTAACATTTGTTCAAACAATAGAATCGCAAATATGGCCGTTTTATTACGTACTTTTGAATATTTTTTTAACAAATTAAATAATTTGTCATTAAACATACACTTCTAGTATGAAGTTGTTAATAAAGTTTGAAAGTTTAAATCCGGCAATAAATTTGTTATTTGTCTTTGACTAAATCGCAGTAAACGAGTAATTTTTATGCAAGTGTTTCGGATATTTTTATCATTATATTTTGCCCTGTTGATGACCGGAATGGGCTCTCTTTTCGGTCAGTCGGCGGATTTTCCATTTCAAATTAAATGGGATGAAAATCAACACTTGAAAAAGAACCTTTCTTTTGAAGAACACGCTGTTTATAACGACACATTACCTGAGGTGAGTTGTTTTTTTGCAAGCGAATCCTTTTTAAGAGCTAATATCCTTCAGTACAGATTAATACCCAGCTCCACTAAAATTATAGAAGTGTCAGAACAATTAGCTACAAAGTTGTCTGATCAATTTGAATATACTGTTAATCTATCGGAATACCGCAAGGCATATAGCATCCACTTCTATGTTATACCTGCTAGAAAAATCAGTAAAACACAAGTTGAAGTCTTAACCGAGTTCAATATTAACGTACAATACACACCTACCATTACTAAGTCGCTCAGAAATCCGCTTGGTACATTTAATTCTGTGCTAAGCTCAGGCAATATTTATAAAATAGCAGTCAATAACACTGGTGTATATAAAATTGATAAAGATTTCCTTGAGAATAAATTAGGTATCAATGTCGATGGAATTAATCCAAAATCAATCAAAATTTTTGGCAACAGAGGTGGAAGAGTGCCTGAACTCAATGCGACCTTCCGACAGGATGATCTTGAACAGTTGCACATATATGTAGCTGGAGCATCTGATGGCAAGTTTGATGCTGGTGATTATATCCTATTTTATGCTGAGGGTGCTGACCTTTGGACATATGATAAGGGTGCTGATAAATATACATTTGATAAAAATATCTACGACGTCAATAATTACTATTTTATTAAAACAGATGGAGAAGACGGCAAGAGAATTGCTACTGCAAACCTCGTTACTGATCAAACGGACTTCGAGACTAGTCAATATGACCAATTACAACGATATGAAGAAGACAAAAATAATTTATTAGCCAATTTTTCCTATACGCAAGGAACTGGCAAAGATTGGTATGGTGACATCTTCAATAGTAGCCAGAAAGAAAAAAGTTATAAGTCCTTCTTCGATTTTAGTCATTCTATAGGTGGCAATATGGAAGTAGAAATGTTTTTTGCAGGCAGAGGACGGTCACAAAGTACAGTCACACTGACGATCGGAGATAAGGTCTTCAACAAAAACATTCAAAGAGTATATGTGGACAACCAAGAAAGTGAATACGCCAATAGAGTAAGTATCAAGGAAAATTTTATTACCTCTACAAGAGAACCTGATGTAAAAGTATCCTTTCCAAGCGCTTCATCTGAAACTCTGGGTTGGCTGGATTATATTCAGATTATCTCTAAGGCAGAAATAGTCCTTCCGGCCACAGGTCAACTTGCATTTAGAAATCGCGAAACACAATCAGCAAATATTGCAGGCTTTAAGTTATCCGGATTTAAAGATCAATTGGTTTGGGATGTGTCAAACCCTTTTACACCTGTCCAGATACCAGTTAATAATAATAAAATAGTATTTAAGCCTGAAGGCATTAATAAGGAATTTATCGTTCTGCATCCTTCAAATGGTATTAATATTCCTCAAGCATTGGGCAAAATCGAAAACCAAAACCTACATGCTATCCAAGATGAGGATATGATTATTGTCTGTCATCCTAATTTTAAGGAAGCTGCTGATCGGTTGGCCCAATTCAGAGCTCAACAGTCCGGTTTAAAAGTCTTTGTTGCAGAAACAAATAAAATTTATAATGAATTTTCAGGTGGTAAGTTGGATCCTAGCGCTATACGAGACATGGCTCGATTGCTATTGAGCCGCAATGACCAATTCCGTTATTTACTTTTATTTGGAGATGGTACTTATGATTACCGAAATATCAACAAGAGTGTGGCTTATGACAACTTTGTTCCTGTTTATGAAACAGATCAGTCGCTCAACCCAATCAGTGGTTTCCCTTCTGATGATTTTTATGGGCTCCTAGGCGATGATGAAGGTGAAAAATTATCAGGTGCACTGGATATCTATGTCGGAAGACTGCCTGTGAAAACACCTGAACAGGCCACAAGCGTAGTCGATAAAATTATACATTATGAAACAAGCCCCAAAACACTAGGAGACTGGAGACTGCGAGCAGGATATGTAGCAGACGATGAAGACTACAATCTTCATGTATCAGATATGGACGATATAGCAAAGTCAGACGAAAACAGACATCCGCTATTTAATCAACAAAAAGTGTATATTGATGCATATCGCCAGGTCTCAACATCAGGTGAAAAACGATATCCGGATGCCAATAAGGCGATTAATAACAATATTTTTAAGGGTCAATTGACCACAACTTATCTAGGCCATGGTGGTCCATTGGGATGGGCTCAAGAGCGAATTTTAACCGTACCGGATATTGAAACTATGTCTAATTATGACAATCTGAGCTTGTTCATCACTGCAACTTGTTCATTTGGTGCTTATGACGATCCGGCTGTAACTAGTCCAGCAGAATATGCTTTACTCAATGCTAACGGAGGTGCTATTGGGCTGATGACAACAACAAGAGCAGTGTACACCAATTCCAACAAACAATTGACAGATGCAGTACATGAACTCCTATATAGTCAAATCGATAACAAAGCGCCAACTCTAGGTTTTGCACTGACAACAGGAAAAAACAAATATCCTGGCGAAAGTTTCAGAATCAATTCCAGAAAATTTACTCTGCTAGGAGACCCTTCCATGCCGCTTGCTCTGCCACAATACAATGTCATCACAGCATCCATCAATGAAAAGAATGCTTCTGAATTTATAGATACGATCGGAGCTTTAAAAAAAGTGACGATTACTGGCTTCATTGCTGATGAAAAAAATCAACTCATTTCTGATTTTAATGGTACAATCGATATCACGGTATTTGACAAAAAATCACAGTTGCAAACCTTATCCAATGATAACCAGGAATCACCTAAATTTAATTTCACGATGTTCAGAAGCGTCATTTTTAAAGGAGCAGCCACTGTGAGCAATGGACAATGGACAATAACTTTCTGGACGCCGAAAAATATTAACTACTCTCCAGGACCTGGGCGGATCTCTTATTATGCTTATGATAGCAATGGACGAGATGCTGCGGGATTATATACCGACCTTATCATCGGTGGTAGCAGTGATTTGACCATCAAAGATGAGCAGCCACCTATTATTCTCGGATATATGAATGATGAAAGTTTTGTAACCGGTGGTGTAACCAACTCCAACCCGATTTTATTACTAGATCTGTCGGATGATTATGGTATCAATGTAACCGGCAATGCCATCGGTCAGGATATTTCAGCCATACTAGATGGAGACACTAAAAATATATTTATCCTCAACGATTTCTATGAAGCCAAGAAGGACGACTATTCAAGTGGTAGGGTCAGATTTCCATTAAATGGCCTCACTCCAGGTAGCCATTATATCACTGCAAAAGTATGGGATATATCCGGCAATTCTGCGGAGACACGTTTAGATTTTATCGTTGCAGATACTGATGACCATGAATTGAAGCGAGTATTGAATTACCCTAATCCTTTTACTACTAATACCTCATTTCAATTTGAGCATAATCGCCCCAATACAGAACTCAGTATTTTGGTCAATATATACACAATTTCAGGTCGATTGATAAAAAGTATCGTCGAAACAAAATATTCTTCAGGTTTTAAAGTTAATGATATCAAATGGGATGCTCGAGATGATTACGGCTCCAATCTAGCTAGAGGTGTTTACCTTTATCAGATTATCGTACATTCCAAAGAGACCAATGAAACCTTTAAAAGTAAATTTGAAAAGCTAATTAAACTTTAAGTCATCCAATAAACAAATAAAATTTGTATTTTTGCGCTGCTATTAAAAAATGAGTATGAACACCAATACGAAATACCTTATATTAAGCATAATATTTTTATTACCCTACTTTGCTCAGGCTCAGATTTTTGATCCTAACAAAGGTTGTGTGATTGATAATAACGGCAATTGTGTTTCTAATACATTGCTTACAGCTATGCCTTTTTTAAGAATAACTCCAGATGCAAGATCAGGTGCAATGGGAGATGTTGGCATCGCTCTGGATCCTACATCTAATGCGATGCACTTCAACGCATCCAATTTAGTTTTTTCACCAGACCAATCCGGTTTTTCTTTGACTTATACCCCATGGCTGACTAATCTTAATTTGGATGACATTTTCTTACTTTATCTTTCAGGTTTTTATAAGATTGATGAAAACTCTGCCGTTGGTGGAGGTGTCCGATATTTTTCACTAGGTGATATTGACTTTACTGATAATGCAGGAGGCTCTCTTGGTACAGGAAGACCTCGAGAGGCTGAATTTAGCCTAGCCTACACAAGAAAATTAGGCGATAATTTTTCAGCATCCCTAACAGGTAAATATGCCTTCAGTAATTTAGCTTCCGGTCAAATCGTCAATGGCGTAGATATCAACACAGCTAAAACATTTGCAGCAGACCTGGGTATTAATTACAGAAAAAAAGCCAACCTTGGTGGTTATAAAAGCGAATGGTCTTTTGGTGTTGCATTAACAAATATTGGTTCTAAAGTTTCTTACACTAGAGACAATCTAGTAAAAGACTTTATACCCGCTAATTTCGGTCTAGGAACAGCATTGAGAATGGATTTTGATCAGCATAATTCACTTACATTTGCTTTGGATTTGAACAAATTGATGGTGCCTACTCCTATTGCTTCCAGCATCAGTGACGGACAGGGTGGCTTCATCACTAATCCTGAGTGGGACAAAGATGGCAATGATGTAGCAGATTATAGAGAAAAGTCATTGTTTTCGGGAATCTTAGGCTCTTTTGGCGATGCTCAGGGTGGTTTTAGAGAGGAAATGAAAGAAGTAGCTATCAGCTTTGGTGCAGAATACTGGTATGATAAGCAGTTTGCATTTAGAGGTGGCTACTACTGGGAAAGTGCAGAAAAAGGAAACAGAAGATATTTTACGGTTGGAGCAGGAATAAAGTATAATGTTTTTGGTATAGATTTATCCTATCTTATACCTACGTCTGTCATTCCTAATCCACTGGATAATACATTGAGATTTTCATTATTATTTGACTTTTCAGTTTTCCAGTCAGATAATTAATATCTCATTCTGACTAGTCCTAAATAACTGATACAGATTTAGGGTAAAGTTAAATAATTAAACCGAAGTAGATTCATTTTTACTTCGGTTTTTTGTTTTATAAGATTTAATAGGGATAGAATTTTGTCTGTGCATTT
>LNBW01000040.1 GCA_001567255.1 Bacteroidetes bacterium OLB9
GACTGAACAGTGAAGTATTCACAAAAGCACAATTAGGTGTGAGTGGCGTATTGTACTACACTTTAGAAAGCGGAGATTACACAGCGACTAAGAAGATGATCATCGTCGAGTAATCAGAGGCGTCTGATAAAAGACAGATTAGATAATGAAAGAAGAGCGTCTGCAGGGCAACTTGCAGGCGCTCTTTGATTTAACTCAAATTACGCATTAGAAATTTACTACCTGAAAATACTATTTTATATCTATCATAGTTTTCGATTTTTAGTCATCGAAATGTTGAAATTGTGATTGCAGCATATTACTTCAAAGTAAATAAGCCATAACTAAAAATCAGTAGGAAAAACGCACTCAAACTATGATCTGCTACTGCTTGGACTTGACATTTAATTTTAGTTCACGTTATTGCCATCAGACAATCATATCTAAATCAAAATCATATTTCTAGAGCACACTAATTATGAGCTACAGAAATGAGTTGAGTACAGTCCTAAAGATGTATAAAATGGCTATAGACTATGAATTTTGCTTGAGAAGTTTTATCAACACTTGAAATACGTATTATAAGATACGCTCTTTTTGTAGCTCTTCAGTCATTTCAAGTAGGTGCATTTTGCTGTCAAAAATAGCATTGAGGATGAAAATTCTGTTTTCGTCTATAAATTTCAATATAGGTCCGTCTGTAGGAGGAATAGTGACAGTCGAAAGCCGATCTTTATGTATCCAGTGCAGTGTTCCCTCGTCGCTCAATGGTGGATCTATATAGTCTATATCGGCGACATACACATAGCTGATCCAGTTATAATCAATCGGCGACGTTTCAGTCAGTAAGCCACAAAACCTGAAGCAAGTTGGTTGGAGGCCGGTTTCTTCAAAAGTTTCACGAGCGATAGCTTCATGGGGTGTTTCATGAGCTTCGATCTTACCGCCTATGGGAGCATGAACACCTAGATAAGGCATTTTAGTACGTTTGAGTAAGAGGTAGTGGTCACCGTTTCTAAGAAAGACAAATACAGCAGCACGCTTAAAACCCGGAATATGTGTCATCATGGCTAGCCACGCATTTTATCCAGTAAAGCACTGAGTTGATTGTATTCTTCTTCTGTCATACACTTGAGTTGATCGTCTAATTTTTTAATTATCTGTCGTAATTCATCTAGTTTTTTTATGCCTATTTCTGTCAAATTGATATTCATCTGACGTTTATTATCTTCGCACACTCTACGCGTCACCCAACCCAATGTTTCAAGTTTGTCCACTAATCGTGTGAGGTCGCGACCCTTGTCGATCATGACTTCTTTGATGTAACCTGGGGTGACAGCTTCGGGATGTTTTCCCTTGAGGATTCGCATCACATTAAAGTGTTGTCCTTGAATCCCATACTTTTTAAATACTTTCTGATGAGTGTCTCTAAAGTGATTGGCCGTATAAAGAAGGTTGACTAATGCCTTTTGATATCCATCAGTGAAGCCGGATGATTGCTTGATGACCTTATCTATTTCCACGAGTAACTCCATTAGAATGATAAAATAATAATTAAACTTCCGGCCATCAAGACCGGAAGTTATACTTTTAACAACTTTTAATGGAAGTTTGTTGTAACAGATGTTATTTTATAAAGTAGAAGAATGAAGGTGCTATACCTGTGGTTAGTGTATTGACAGCACTCTGAGTGTTATTAGCTTTATAAGTAGATACTGTTCCTTTTTGCTGAAAATCTTTTGCATCACCTACATATATTAGATCAGAGGTCTCATCATAACCCAAGCTATAGAAAAATCCTTCTATTTTAAAAAGTGGATCCGTTGCCAAATCTGCTATATTAAATTTGCGTACTGCACCGTCAGATAAATAATAAAGAGAAGCCTTATTCTGTCCTGAAACAAGCTTACTGCTGCCATTTGGCAATTCGATAGAGAAATCTGAACTATTACCTCTAATGCGGTGTAATGAACCAGCGGTATTGTTGGCAGGATTAGAAAAATCATAAAATCCACTACAGATCACCCATATATCGCCGTTGCTATCGGTAGTGATATCATTAGAATTGTCACCTACTTTGATGCTACCTGTAACCTCATTTTTGTCAGTGTCAAACACAACCACATCGTTTTTATACTGGTCAAAAGCCGAAGCAGAGACAGTAATATAAAGCTGATTTGATTGAGCTACCATTTTTTCCACCAAACCTTGGACAGGAACTGATTTTACAATTTTAAGGTCTTTTGTATCGATGAGATTTACAAATCCTGAGGTAAAATCTTCAGACCAGGAGGTAAGATAAAGTTTGTTATTTGCTACAGCAAAATATCGAGGCAACTTCACTTCAATTTCTCCTAGATGTTTAAAATCAGCAGCATTAACAACAACAACTTTTGCTGCATTATTGACAGCGATAAAAAATTTATTGTCAAATTTGATGACCGATTGTGCTATATTGCCGAGAACTAAGCCTACATTATTATCTGCATAAATGTCTTCAATTAAAGTTTTTCCATCAAAGTAGGAGATAGTACCTGTGCCTGTGCCAAACTGCCCTTCATTGACGATGAGTGTACCAGAGTTTAGACTGGTTTTATCAGTATTACTGTCCTCTGTACATGAGTGAAAGAATAATGAAAATGCGGCTAAAAGAATTAATAAATACTTGTTCATGATTTTTTGATTTATAAATATTTAGAATTAATAAAATCGGATGATAGCAGATAATTCTGCATGGATACCTGGGTTTGGAAAAAATCGGACGATACTGTAGTCTTGATTCAGTAGGTTGTTGACATCAAGTCGTATCGTTGTGGCCCCTATTTCTCGAGCTACATAAGCGGAGACTAGATGGTAAGCCTTTAGAAAGGAGCTTTCATCTGCTGCATCAAATCTAATATCAGTAAAGTCATATGCTAGATGAAATCGCCAATGGTGACGACTATAATCTGTACTCAAACTTGCTTTGTGACGTGGAATATAGATCAGTTGTTTGCCAATAAGAGATGGATCATAATAATGCTCGAGTGCAGTCGTTCGATTAAATGCATATTCAATGTGAAAGTCAATGGCAGTTGTATTGATTGGATAGTGATAGTGAGCCTGCAACTCTACACCTCTGCTAAGGACTTTTTTCTGATTGGTGGCAGCCCAATTACCATTGCTATGTGGCACCCATTGTATCCAATCTCTTACCATATTAGCATAGACAGCAATCCGACCACGCCATTGTTTGAATTGTGGAGAGAATTGTATTTCTCCCTTGAGTGCCTTTTCCGTTTTAAGATAAGGATTGCCTCCGACTGGCCAGTAAAGATCATTGAGTCCAGGAAGGTTGTAGTTAGAAGAAAAAATGACGGTCAGTTTTCGGTATTTATTGAGTAATGTCCAGGACAACGGCATCAGTTTTCCATCAGTTAGATCCTGCCTGAAGCTGATGTGGGTCATAAAATCAGGTTCCCAATTGAAGTTTTTTGCTCCACTGAGTTGAGTTGTATTTCTATACTTAGTTTCTGTGTAAAAATTAGGACTAGCAGTTTCGCTTCTGTGTTGAAGGCCAAAATAATGGCTTTCTTTGTGGATTTCTGTCCAGCCGGTATTGATGATGAAAATATCTGTATTGGCTTTTGAATCTACACCTGGTGTCATAAAGTGGAGTTTTTCATTGGCGTAAGCAAAAGAAGTCTCCCATATATGTTTATTACCATAGTGTTTAGCTCCTATACGAGTGCGTGTATTGATGTCTTTTTGCGTCTGTATAATACCACCGGAGGTGATGCTTTCGGGTATAATGCGATCACTATTCTGCCACCATAGATCACCGATAATAACCGTATGCGGTGCAAGCTGATAGCTTATGCTGGTCATAACATCATTTTTTAGAAAGTCGGTCGTCTGCCTGTCTAGTTTTTTACGGTTGTAGGTATATGAATATTTATTGAGGTGATATCTAGACTGTACACCTAGCTTGAAACGCCATTTTTCTGCCATGTGGCGATAGACTACGCCTGCGTCATAGTTTTGGAGTGATGATGCCTTGAGTAGAATTTTAGAACCATTTTGCTTGATGGACGATGGATCCATGACCAATGCGCCTGCAAGGCCATTATTACCCGCTAGGCAGTATTGCCTGAACTATAAAACCGTAAATCGTCCATTAAAAATGCCGGTATCAGCGAAAGGTCCATAGACCCATTGACAATACTTTGCAAGTTGATGCCATGCCACAAAATCGGAAGATGACGATTGCCTAGACCACGATGGAGCAGGGTAGTGAGTCCTCCGGGAGTGCTGTTTTGTACTTGTGTACCATTGATATCCTGTAAGTATTGGATGATATCTATGTATAGACTGTCACTATAACCTGCATCTGGCTGCAATATAGAAAATGCAAAAGGTCGATCAGCTGTGATCTCAACTGTATCAATAGTGTATTGACCGAACAGATGGTGTCCGTACCCAATCAATATCCATATTATACTCCAGTAACGCATTAATTTCGGTCATTTACCGGGCATAAGGTGGTGTTTGATAGGAATAATTACTAAAAAACCAGATAAAAGTGGTCAGAACTACCTTATCATACGTGACCTTTCGCCCGAAAGTCAATCAATATGTCTAAATCTGGCAGGTCTTCTGACTTATCCTAATTTCAAATGCCTTCCCATCGTAAAACAGTGGCGTGATATCTGAAATTTCATTGTTCTATTATGAACAAAATAGGATTTACAGCTACGGGGATAGTTCCGGACTTGCACCGGATTCCCTATTAAGCTACCGATAATGCATATCGGCAACACCAAATCTGCAGCAAAGATAGTCTAATATCTCTACGATTGTATTAATAAATGGAAAATATATTTAGCCCAAATAAAAATTGCTCATTATACATTGAGCAATCCCACTAACTCCTTGACTTCTCGAAGTGTTTTCTGTGCTACGGTACGGATATCAGATGAAGACTGTTTGATCTGGTCTTTAATCGCTTTTTTATCTGCATTGATCTCTTGTCTGCGAGCAATGAACTGACTGGTCAGACTGACTAAGGCATCAGCAGTCACCTGCTTGAGATCTACATACTTGAGATGTCCACTGTAATAATCCTCGGTCAGTTGTCTGTATTCTTTATCCCATCCACAGGCTTTGATGATTTCAAAAAGATTTTGGACACCATCAGCCATTTTTCCGTCTGGCGTATCTCCTGAATCAGTGACGGCTGACTTGATTTGCCTTCTAATAGTGGCTTCATCAGCATAAAGATTGATATAGTGTTTTTCACCTGCAGACTTACTCATTTTGCGGGAGGGATCTGCTGTGGACCTAATTTTAGGTGTATCAGTATAGAGCGGCTCCGGTAGTACGAAGTATTCTTTGCCTACCTGAGTGTTGAACCTGAGTGCAATATCCCGAGCTAGCTCCAGGTGTTGTTCTTGATCCTTGCCTACTGGCACATAATCAGCACGATAAATCAAGATATCAGCAGTCTGAAGTACGGGATAGTCCAGCAAGCCTACAGAGATAAACTCATCCTTGCCACCATCCTTCACCTGGCCACTCTTGTCTTTAAACTGAGTCATGCGGGTCAGCTGGCCGTAGGAGCAAAAGCAATTAAAAATCCAATTGAGTTCGGTGTGCTCTGGCACTAAAGATTGAATAAAAAGGTTTTCAGTTTTCACGCCTGTAGCGACCAGGCTGAAAATCATATCCCAGGTATTTGTACGAAGCTTTTTGACATCATAAGGCATGGTCATAGCGTGATAGTCCACCACACTGTAGTAACATCTGTACTGTTCCTGGAGCTTGACCCAGTTTTGAATAGCTCCAAAATAATTGCCCAAATGGAGTTGTCCTGTCGGTTGTATTCCTGATAAAACGGTCTTCATCTCTGCCATAAGTCTTTGCGTCGCTTTTTGATTTGGGGTGCAAAGATAGCAATTTTTGTAGAATTAAGGATTTGTTTTCGTTTTGACTTGAGCTTTAAAAGAGCTTACAGCAAATAGATTTTAGTATCTGTTTTTGCAACTAGATCTTCAAAAATATGCATACCAAAATAGCAACGGCCTTGAAATAAATATCTTCAGCAGCAATCAAAATCTAAATACACGAACTATTGCTACACACCGTCGTCTTAATCCTTCTAAACTGGACATATGGTTCTGACTGCGTCAAACGCTAATACATTGAAATTCAAAGAACTAATGTTTTTAAAATATTGAATTTGTCGCTTCATTACTACAAAAGTACACTTTTTAGATCAAAACTGCAAATTTTGACGCTTATATTTTTAGTCGTTTTTTAAACTAAATTTCTCCTTTATTGATGCTATTTTTTGAGCTATATTGATATCATTCCAAAAAACATTAGATGATATATTTCTATACTTCCTCATCTTCCCATTGGCAAGCATTTTCAGGAACATAGCCTATCGTGCCGCGAAAGTGCTCGATGATGATTTTCAAATCGGATATATAATCTCCGGTAGTCATCATGGGCTCGCTAAAGTCCACTATTTTCTTTCTATGGTCAAATTTGACTAAGATAATCGGAATGCCTGATAGGTGTGCAATATAGTAGAAGCCGGATTTAAACTTGTTGACTTTCTTGCGAGTGCCTTCCGGTGCGATGGCAAAAGCAAGTCGGTCGTGAGCTGCATACATGGCGACCATCGTATCAACGAAATTAGTGCTTTTCTTTCTGTCCACCGGTATGCCGCCCAGTTTTCTAAAGAGTATGCCATAAGGCCACTTAAAAAGCGAATCTTTAGCTATATAATTGACATTGATAGGCATACCAAATTTGATGAGAATGCCCAGAGGAAAATCCCAATTGGAGGTATGAGGATAAACAACGTATAGCTTTTTGGGGATGGTTTCCGGGTCAATGCCTGTCCATCTGAAGCCCCACAGTTTGAGCAGTAATCTGGATAGCCACTTTAACATACCTATTCGGTTTTATTTATATACACTATTTTAACTTACCATGTACCTCCAGGATAGGCGCGTTGCAAAAACTGCATATCCGAAAGTAGGTGGCCGAGATATTCTGAATGTAAGCCGGTTTTGCCTCCTTTTTTATTGAAATATTGATCCGGCATCTTCAATGTGGCCTTAGTGATAACATCATTGAGCCTTGCATAAGCTTGGTCCTTGATGGATGATAAGTCAGGGCTGATACCGGTTGACTGGCACACCTGCTCATAGTCGGCTGCCATAAATATCTCTTCAAAGAATGGTATCAGTCGCTCCAGTGCATCCTGCATTTTCTGATGGCTTTCGTCGGTGCCATCACCGAGTCGTATCGTCCATTCTCCTGAAAAAGTGATATGATAAGCTGCTTCTTTAATACTCTTCTTAGCAATGGAGGCCAGTGTTTCGTCGTTGCTGCGGGTCATGGCTTCAAGATGATAGTAATGCCAGCAGTCAAACAATAGCTGCCGTATTATGGTGTCGCCCCAGTTACCATTGGGTTGCTCGACGAGCAGGACATTTTTGAAGGAGCGAGCATCACGGCGCATCGGATAGTCGTCCTCTTCTTTACCTTCTTCATTCGCCAGATATTGATAATAATTCCTAGCTTCACCGATGAGATCCAGCGCGATATTAGTCAATGCGATATCTTGCTCTAGGATAGGGCCGTGGCCACACCATTCAGCGAGTCGCTGACCTAGAATCATCGAGTTGTCCGCCAGCATCATTGTAAAGTCTCTTAAATCTTTTTGCATGATTACATGTGTTTTACTGCGTCAGGTAATTCGTAAAAAGTAGGGTGTCTATAGATTTTGTCATCTGCAGGATCAAACAGCGCTTCGGAGTCATCTGGATTAGAAGCAGAGATGTATTTAGACTCTACGACCCAGATACTCACACCTTCTCCACGACGCGTATAGACATCTCTGGCATTTTGAACTGCCATTTGCGGATCAGCTGCATGAAGGCTGCCTACATGTTTGTGATTCAAGCCGTTTTTAGACCTGATAAAGATTTCGTATAGTGGCCAGTCGTTCATTTTTAAATAGATTTATGTTTGTTAATAATTAATCACATTGGATGGGTTTTGAAAATAATTTTCCACTGTTACTCACAGTAATCAGGTAGCAAATGCCGTCAGTATCCGTAGTTATCCATCCATACCCCGGGTGGATCACAACGACATCGCCTATGGTTGATTCAATGTAGTTGCTCATCGGTACTGTAGCCGGAAAAGCATCAAGCGTACCGGACTTAGTTGCAGATACTTTCCATAAACTATTGTCGGGTGCTTTGATTAAGAGACCTTTGTCCGTTGATTCAGTAATCAGATATGCGTCTTTTATTAAGGTAGATGATGATGGAATATTGATTACGGATTCAGTACTGATTTTTCCTGTATTGTCCACTATTATTCTGTAATGAGTGCTGTCTGGACTGGTCAAAACCACGCTTCTAGCTGTATTGTTGAAATAAAGATCAGTGTTGAATCTGACTTGTTTACCTGTGGGCAATGTATCAAGGCTTTTTCGAATGTGACCGGACAATAATTTCAGATAGGCGGCTTGGGTATAAATGGCCGGTTCTGTGATCTCCCAAGAGTTTTGAGGCCAATCAGTATTCCAGTCATAGTACGACTTTAGAGCTGGTTGGCCTGAAGGTGGTGATAATGTAATGCACAAACTATTGTTTGCCGGGTTACCACATCCACTTGGACAGCAGCCATCTAGTGTCCACGAAGGGTTAGGGCCACCAGAAATAAATCCAGGTGCTGGTCCGTAATCGGATGATCGTACATCATCCCAGAGTGTGCTGCCATCGTTAAACCATGCGTGATATATGGAATTAATTGACCGGTCTGCTCCAAAACTTCGCATATTGGTTAGATAGGTGAGTGCATTTGGATTGACACCGTGCATATAGTGAATAAAGTCCGACGTGATATTCAGTATGGTTTGCTTTTTAGAGTTATCCAAATTAAAATGCAAATATTCTTGATAAATGTTGCCTTTGGTACTCTTAGTCTCATTGCTGCCCCAGGTGATATCGGTGGTCTTAACGTAAGCACGATAGGCGTCTGTATGGTTAGTATAAGATGGGATATATTCGGTTTGAGAATCCACACAATTTCTGTATGTATTTCTAATGGCATTAGCTACAGTTGGAGTTATACCTTTGAGTTGACTGAAGTGTAGTAGGCTAACCTGAACCACTGATTCAAATGGATAGACATATCCCCAACTCATCATATGCGTAGATGCGTAATTACTCTCAACATAACTTGAATAGTTTACATTACCGGTGATATCATAGAGATAGACGGCTGCGACTAACTGGCGAATAGTCCTTTCGTAAGCGTCAATTTCTTGCTCTCCTGAAGCGAGATTATTGGAGGCATTATAATAAGTGATACCAGGATTTGCCATAGCCCAGTTCCAGGCATCAATGGCTTTGGATTGCAGACTGGCTGCATATGATTGCATAGAAGCGTTATTAATTTTAGCAAACTGTCGTGCCGCAAATGCAAAAATTCCTGCTGTACTCCATGTAGCAGAAGTGGTTTTAGGCCCATAGTATCTTGTAGCCGTGTCGTCAGACGGTGGCGATGCAGAAGCATAGTTCTGAACACCTACCACACAATGCACTCCACCATCTAGAGCTTGCATTTTGATCAACCAGTCCAGTTCGTATTTTATTTCATCTAGCAGGTCAGGTATGCCGTTGCCTGATTCAGGAATGTTTAAACTATCGGATTGCCAGGTTTCAGGGTTGATTTCAAATGACCAAAGCAGATCCATCAATGGTTTCCATGCAAAATTGACATATTTATTATAGTCTCCGGCATCATGCCAGCCTCCGGACATATTCTTGAATAAACTAACATTTGTCGGGTCATTGATATATTTGCAGATCGTATCTTGAGCATGGCAGATATCATCTACATACCCTTCTGCTACATAAGAAGCACTTTTAGCAGTCCCACATCGTTGATAGTAAAATGTTTTGAATGCGGCTTCAAGTGCGCCATCATAGGCTTGGTCATTAATCACAAAGTCTTCAGACTTTATGCTACCATCAGGAAAGCCTGCAATATGATAGATTCCAGGAGTAGTAACAGCGCTAAAATCAAACCACCAAACCTGATCACCGCTTTGGTCATGTGTGTTTCCACTGTTCCAAGTAGTCGGTGTACCGGTGTAAACGATTTGGTGTGTTTTGGAATTTTTGACCACCATCGATGAAGGAGGTGTATAGTGTGTTGTATTGTTATATCCATTGATTGGATTAGATATCACTGCTATTTTTTGGGCTTGTGGTAGGTAGCCAAATTGGTCAACCTTGATAAATGGTACAAATAGTTCGTCGAGGGCTCTATTGACAGCAGCTACAGCATCGATTCGCCCATATCCAAAGGTGTTATTAGGTATAGTAGTACCATTCGTCCCATTACAATTTTGACTGGAGGTTAGATGGACTGCTGTTTGCTCTATGATATCTTCGATTTGATCTACCTCTCCTGCCAGTTGTGGGTTGGCAGAAATCATCAATGCTACCAAGCCTGCCACATGTGGACCTGCCATACTTGTGCCACTATAATTAGCAAAGGTGCCATTTTTTATACAAGATCTGACACTGACACCGGGTGCAGCAACATTAGGCTTTAGCCGGTTTGAACCATCCACTGTTACAGTGCCTCTACTGCTAAAATTTGCTATAGCATCTGAACTATTTGTGGCGCCGACACTAAAACTTCCTTCGAAGATAGCTGCAGGGTCATTGACAGTATTACAGCTAGAGCCTGAATTTCCAGCAGATACTACAATGACACAACCGGCACTTCGTAGATTGTTGAGGGCTAGCTCCATTACACTAAAATTAGTAGAGTTACAGCCTTCACTAGGCGGGCAACCCCATGAATTATTGATGACGTGCGGCATTTTTGTGGGGTCACCTGAGCCACCAGATACAGGATAAGGTGCTAAAAACCATTCAAAACATTCTACATAAGTGCTTAATTGTCCATCGCCATTGTCCATATTGCGACATCCGATCCATTTGGCACCTGGAGCTACACCGATATCATCACCGTTATTATCCGTATCTCCTACCATTGTTCCCATCGTGTGCGTTCCGTGGTTGTGATCGTCACAAGGTTCAGGGCTATCGTATCCACAAGGATTGGAGCCTTGATTGGAGTGAATGGCATCATGCCAGTTATAATCGTGGTTAGCAGTCATTCCATCCCATCCACGATACTTACTTTTGATGGTTGCAACTTCCCAAGCATAGCCAGTGTCTTGACCGCCTATGACTACACCCTGGCCTGTATAACCCATTGACCATACTGTTGGTGCACCTATCTTATTCAGACCCCATGTCGCTGATCTATTACCGCTTCCAAAGGATTCATCCCTTGCTGGTGGTTGCAACATTGAAAACTTTCCATCTTCGATGACATAAGCTACATCATCACGGCGACTCAACATGCTAATGGTTTCATAATTGCAGGTGGCAGAGATCATATTGACGATGTAGTAAGAGCGGTGTCTAACCTTGTGCTCTACAAGCAGACGTATGATTTCCTGCTGAGTCATCGATGCATGTTTATAAAGATGCTCATATACATAGGTAGCTTTGGCATCTTTACCTCTAATATTGGCTACTGCAGAAATATCTGCTTGATCTCGCATCATGATGATGACATCTTGTAGTGCCGTCGGATCACTTTTATGCAAGCGTACATCTACTTTTTCAATGATCTGGGCATGGGCTACATGGAGAAAGCAGACCAGTGTAATAAGAAAAAGGTATCTCATATGGCATAAGTTGTTGGGGTTGTTTATAATTAAGCTATGGAAGTCCTGATCTGATCATCATTTTTATGCTTTTCAGCATAAACCATCGCGGCTTCGCGAACCCAAGCACCGTCTTCATGTGCCTTTATACGAGCAGCCATCCTTTCTTGATTGCAAGGTCCATTACCGGCAATGACCTGATAGAACTCTTCCCAGTCAATCTCACCAAAATCATAATGTCCGGTGGTTTCATTCCACTTTAGGTCGGGGTCAGGTAGTGTAATGCCTAAAACGGCTGCCTGTGGCACTGTCATATCTATAAATTTCTGACGTAGTGCATCATTAGCCTGCCGTTTAATTTTCCATTTCATCGATTGAGCGCTATGCGGCGAATCCTTATCAGTTGGGCCAAACATCATCAGAGAAGGCCACCACCATCTGTTGGCAGCATCTTGCACCATTTCCTTTTGCTCTGGTGTACCTTGCATCATGGTGTAAAGTATGTCAAAACCCTGTCTCTGGTGGAACGACTCTTCTTTACAAATGCGGACCATCGCTCGTGAATAGGGGCCATATGAAGTACGTGTCAAAGCGACCTGATTGACGATAGCTGCACCATCAACAAGCCAGCCTATGGCTCCTATGTCTGCCCAGGTGAGCGTAGGATAATTAAATATGCTTGAATATTTTGCTTTTCCGGTTAATAGCTGATCTATCAGCTCATTGCGTGAAATACCGAGGGTCTCAGCTGCAGAATAAAGGTACAGGCCGTGTCCGGCTTCGTCTTGTACCTTAGCGAGCAAGCCTAGCTTACGGCGCAAACTAGGAGCACGTGTAAGCCAGTTGCCCTCCGGCAACATGCCTACTACTTCGGAGTGTGCATGTTGCGAAATCTGACGAATGAGTGTCTTGCGGTATGCATCCGGCATCCAATTTCGTGGTTCGATTTTCTCTTCTTGATCTACAATGTTCTGAAATTGCTCATCTAAAGAATTAATGTTAGACATATTCTTGATCTTTTATACTTGAACTCGAAAGATAGTAATTATTACCGATTCAAGTCAAGTTTTATTTAATAATTTTGAATGCTTTTTGAGAATTGTATTTTGTTTATGCAACAAAACCACCATTCCTAATGAAAGACAACAAGGATAAGTCTCATTTTTGAATTAGATATGCAATTGAAATAAGGTATTTATATATTATGAATGGCTAAGCATCAAAATCTACATAGATATGTGGTGAACGTGGATGGGACTGACACATCAATGCATAACCTGCCTCCACTTCATCATCTTCCAGCGCATAATTTTTATCCATGACCACTTCGCCTTCGGTAACTTTTGCCTTACAGGTACTGCATACACCACCTTTGCAAGAGTAGGGTAGGTCAATCCCTGCGGCAATACCGGCATCTAGAATACTTTGTCCTCCATATTCAAGGTCGTATTCAAAGACATCACCGTCGATTTGAACAGTAACAATACTTTGCTTTCTTTTTTCATCAGCATCGATACTTTCAGTATCTGGAATATTGCTTTGCAGATTTTCAGTATTAAAGAGTTCAAATTGAATTTTGTGTGGATCTATTCCAGCTTCAATCAGAGCATCCTTGACCGTAAAAATCATTTCATTGGGTCCGCAAATCATGACGATATCGGTATCTTTCGGATTGAATAAAATCTTGCTATATGTAAGACATTTCTCTTTGTCGATACGACCTGAAAATAATGGTGCATCAGTGTGCTCTTGAGAAAAAATATGATAAATGGCAAACCGTCTCGGAAATTTGTTTTTCAAATTATCTAACTCTTCTCTAAACATTACAGAAGCAGTATTTTTATTGCCAAAAAACAGCATCACATTAGTCTCTGGCTGATGGTGCAGTGCATGTCGGATGTGAGACATCACTGGCGTGATACCTGAGCCTGCTGCAAAGAAAACGATATTTTTGTGATGATCGTGATGGGTAGTAAAATTGCCCATAGGTGACATTACTTCAATGGTATCACCTATTTTCAATGTATTATTAACATAATTAGAGAAGATGCCGTGACTGGTGGCTTTTACGGCCACTGACCATTTATTTTCATCTGGAGCAGTGCACAGAGAATAAGAACGTCTTATTTCCTGTCCATCAAAAAAATGCCTTAAGGTCAAATGTTGTCCTGATTTAAACTGAAAGATATCCTTTAAACTTTCGGGAATTTCAAAGGTAATTTCAACAGATTCTGGTGTAAGCTGGCGGATGTTTTCAACCTTTAAAGGATAGAATTTAGTGCTCATGGAAGTGTGTTTGATGATAATCGATGGCAAAGATAGAAAAATAAAATACAGACCGAAATTCTGAAAAACGAAAATCAGCAAATCTAATCTGATGTTTCACGGATTTTTGTTGGCGATAGGGCCATTTAAACTATCCATTAGGCGGATTAAATCAATCGTTTTTTCTACGGATGTGATGATCTTTACAATCATTATCATTTCATCTTTTGTTAAATCATGTCCTTTTCTGTTTTCAATTTGTGTTTGGACAGGATTGTACCCAAAATAGTGAAATTCCACACTTCTTTTGGGATAGTAGCAAAAATTTGTATTTTTATCGATATAGAGCCGCCACCCATTTTCGGATTCTTGACAAGTTAATTTCTTTATACCAGAATCATCACTGCCGAAATGAATAGAAGCCATATCTATGTCAATATTAGAGAGCGTATGTAATAGTCTCAAGGACTTACCCATCTTTTGAAAATACCAGAATTGCTGTTCTGATTTAGGAAGATCTACTAGGATGTATTGATTAGTGAGGTACATGACATTCAATTGCTGTCCGGCAACTGTGTGTATAAAAGCATAAGCATAATGCAGTAAATCTTGGTAATCAAAATATAGTCTGTAGGCTTCTTGAAGGTGTTCATTTTCAGTAGCGAAGCAGACATTGCCATGCGCTATCCTGTCAGGGATGTACATGAGGTGAATATTGCGAGAGATCAGGCCAATAAGTGTTTTATTGAGATCCGTAACCTGGTGCAAGGTCATTGGAGATGATGATGAATGCTCCTTTTCAGCAAATAAAGGTAATTTTTTCCCGCTAGCCATAAACTGAATATCAGGTAAATTAGCCTTATGCTGAAAAAATAGCTCATATAGCGGATGAAAAGATTCCACGTTACCTTAGGATATGAGTTAGGAACTTACTATCACGTAAAGTTACTCTAAAAATTTATAAATAGGAGCTTTGTGATCGTGATTTTTCCAAAGAGCACATTAGCATCTCAACTTTATAGAGCCGTATTTCAGTAGTCTTTTTTAGTGTAAGAGTTCCGATCTTGTAAAAGTTAGTGGTCTTGCTTTATTTCCACCCGCTGAGATAACTAATGCGCTTTTGGACTTCGATTTTATTATGCGACAAATTTAAGTGCTATTTTTTGAATTTCCAAATAATTTATAAAAAAAAATTTACACACCTATAAATATTATAAATAAATATAAAAAAAGTTAGCAAAAAAGAGCCATAGAGCGGACATATCAGCTATCCCAATTTATGATAGATACATGATTATCGAAAAATATCTTTATGATAAAACTGCTCAGCAGAAGCGATGATTTAAATGATATCAGCGAGCCTACAAGCCTGATCAATGGCCCTTTTAGCATCCAGTTCAGAAGCTTCGTCTGCGCCACCAATTAATCTAGGATTCATGCCTTTGGCTACCAATTGTTCGTAGAGTTTTCTTGATGATAGTTGTCCAGCACAAACCACAATATGATCTACTTCTAATAAGAGCTCCTCACCTTTTGACTCAATATATAAACCGCGATCATCCACTTTTACATACTGAAGGTCTGCCATCATTTTCACACCTTTAGCCTTGAGAGCAGCTTTGTGAATCCATCCAGTGGTTTTCCCAAGAGTATTGCCGTGTTTGCCTGGAGATCTTTTTAGAAGATAGATTTGTCGATTGGGCTTCTCTGGCTCCGGCATTTTCAGTCCTCCTCCATGATGATATTCTGTATCGACACCCCATTCTTTTAGAAAAAGCTTGATACTTTCTTCAGTGGCAGGTTGATGTGTCAGGTATTCTGCTATATCAAAGCCGATGCCACCAGCTCCAATAATAGCTACTTTATTGCCGGGTACTACTTTTTTAGTAAGTACATCTATGTAGCTGATCACCTTTTTATGGTCAGATCCCGGGATATTGAGGTGACGTGGTTCGATGCCATTGGCCAGAATGATTTCATCATAATTGTTTGTAGCCAACTCTTCGGCTGTAGCTGGATGATTGAGGAGGACATTGACCTTATATTTCTTCATCATTTCCGTAAAATAACGGATATTTTCAGCATAAACTTCCTTGCCCGGTACTACTTTTGCTAAATTAAACTGACCACCTAGTTGATGATCTGCTTCGTAGAGTGTAACATCGTGGCCACGCATAGCTGCGATATGTGCAAAAGCCAGACCTGCTGGACCGCCGCCTACTACCGCTATTTTTTTGGGCTTATCAGTAGGGAGATACTTCATTTCTGTTTCATGACAAGCCTTAGGATTGACTAGACACGACGAGATTTTTAAGGCGAATGTATGGTCTAGGCAGGCCTGATTGCAGGCGATACAGGTATTGATTTCATTAGCACGACCTTCCATAGCTTTGAGCACGATGTCCGGATCAGCTAGAAATGGTCTAGCCATCGACACCATATCTGCGCAACCATCAGCCAGAACTTCTTCTGCAATGTCCGGCATATTAATCCTATTGACTGCGATCAAAGGGATATTTACCTCACCTTTGAGTCGTTTTGTTACCCATGCAAAAGCTTTAGGTGGTACCATGCTTGCTATTGTCGGTACGCGTGATTCGTGCCAGCCTATACCGGTATTGATCAGGGTTGCTCCAGCCTTTTCGATTGCTTTAGCTAGCTGGACGACTTCATGCCATTCCGAACCTTCATCCACTAAGTCGAGCATAGATAAGCGATAGATGATGATAAAATCGTTTCCGACGGCTTCTCTAGTTTTGCGTACGATCTCTATGGGAAATTTGATTCGATTTTCATATGGTCCACCCCAAGAATCAGTCCGGTGGTTGGTGCGTTTGACGATGAATTGATTAATTAGATATCCTTCTGAGCCCATGATTTCAACACCATCATAACCGGCTCCCTTAGCCAGTAAAGCGCAGTTGACATAATCATCGATTGTGCGTAGTATGTCTTCATGACTTAATTCACGTGGTTTGAAAAAATTGATAGGTGCTTGAATAGGTGATGGCGCTACATTTTTATTGTGATAACCATATCGGCCGGTATGCAAAATTTGAAGACATATTTTGCCTCCTTCTGCATGAACAGCTTCAGTGATGAGCTTATGACTGGGGAGCTCCTCTACAGTATTCAATTTTGCACCCATAGCGGCTACACAACCTTCTTCATTAGGTGCAATTCCTCCTGTGACAATCAACCCAACTTGACCACGTGCCCGCTCGGCATAAAATACGGCTGCGCGTTCAAACCCTCCAGGTATTTCTTCGAGGTTAGTGTGCATAGAACCCATCAATACTCGATTTTTTAGAGTAGTGAATCCCAGATCTAGAGGTGCGAGAAGGTGTTGATACATGAGCTTATGAAATTAGAGAAAATGAAAGTTCTACATGCAATGTACACATAGTCATTGACAAAGATATCTAATCCATAAAGAAATGATGAAAAAATTTTAGGTTTTTCTAATTTTGAATATTCAACTGTTGGCCGGTAAGGATGGTCAGTAATACATTTTGTGCTAGTTTCAACGAATGGATCGTGGTAGTGATGTTGACCTGAGGCGCATGTGTATAATTATTATCAATTATTACGTCTGTATTTTCGTTTGGTATGCACCATCTGTCCCAGTTGCATCGGTTAGACCATTCTGCACTAACACTGCCATTCCATCGATTGGTTGCTAGACATTTTGGATCAGGAGCGATATCAAGTAAGGCTTGGTATTTCGGTGCGGTGACCGAATAAGGAGGTGCTACATCAATATCTCTTAGAACACCCCACGAACCGTAGATACTTTCCTGAGCACCCGCAAGACTGAAATTAGTCGCAAGTCTGCAACCCCATGTTCGGATAGAGTCATGAATCATTCGATACATGTCATACATTTGTGTACTATATTGAGCATCCCACATAGCCTGCTGGTAAGGATAAGGTATGCCAAATACATTGCCCACGAAATGCTGGCCACCTTCATATGTGATGACTTCTTTTCCCATCATATGAACATTTCTGTAATCCTGTTTAACAGATTCTTTAAATGCCAAAAAGTTATTGAGCGCATTGGTCATAATATCATTGACTGTCGAAAAGGTGTCTAACACCGGATTGCCGGTGGTATCATGGTCTAATCCAAAATAATGAGTGGGTGATGCAAAATCCCAGTCATCTTGATTTAATTGCGCTAAAATCTGCTCATTTAAATAATTAAATCCGGCCTGAATGCCTAGAACCCGTTTAACTCGACAAGTTTCTGATTGAAAAACATCATGCCAAATGTCAAATACATTTTTAGCTTTGATGGCCATGCTCTGCCATAATTTAAGTTAAAAGGGCGATGATTATTATTGTAATGTGCCTGATCAAAAATCCAGTTCCATACTTCATTGCTGTATTCAAGGTATATGACTATATCCGGATCGAGGTTGTTTTTAAATAATAGGGCCATTTGTTCTATAAAATCATCATTTGCTTGATGGGGAACACATACCCAAATATCTTTTTTAGTTATATTGGCGAGCTGGATGATTAATTCATAAGGTACACCCTGATCTGTACCGTAAGTAAAATAATGCGGTAGGGTGCGTTCGTTCCAATTGATCATAGGGTTATTGTTGGTTCGCTGCCAATCCATAAACCTCAATACAGAAAAGGGGTCAATTTTATTGAGAAAATTACTGTAGAATGGTTCGCTAGTTAAATCAGTAAATTCATCTTCTAGACGTACTACTCTAATATTTCTTATGTAGTTGCTTGGGTCAGAGGAAGTAATTTGAAACCAAAAAGTACCATCAGGATCTAGGTCAAATTGTATTCTACCTGGCTGGTAATTATCTGAGGAGATGGTCCCACTCAGTTCGATGGTTCCGTTGCCATCATATAGTAGTAGATAGGTGTGACCTGGAGGCATATTTTCTCCAGAAGATGAAACAAAATACCTAAGTTTGATATTACCGTATGTAGTGGACTGAGGTATGGAAGTCGGATAACCACTGGTGTCAAAACTCATCTGATTGAATATAGAATCATTAGCAGTGTCACTAAATGACCAGCAACCGCAAGCATCAGTATAAGGAATCGCCTCGCCGCGAGTGTTCTTCAAAAAGTTTCTAAAAGCCCTATGAGGTTCCCAGTCAGCTAATCCGGGCAGATTGGTTCCTATTTCCATTGCACATTCCTGAGCTTGCCAACCTGAACAAGTTGTACTATCAACAGTTATATAAATGTCATAACTTTCACTACATCCATTGCTACCTGAAACTTCAAGTTGATACACTCCTATTACTAATCCTATATATTCATTATTTGCATTGGGTGTGATAAGATTGCCATTTAGGGTGAGCTCTGAGGAGGTGTTTCCTGGCAGATTGACTCTAAAACTCCCATTTGAGCCCGAACAATCAGCCTGTCGTATAGATGTAACAGATGACAAACAAGGAAATACACCGCTACTATCTGTTACGGTAATATTAATGGTACTTGAAGAAGTGTTTCCGTTGATATCTGTCACTGTTAGTGTGGCTGTTGCTACACCACCTGGATAGGTATATATATGATTAGGTGCTTCCTGGGTGCTGATGTCACTGCCATCTCCGAAATCCCATAAATAGGTCAAGGTACCACTTGTGTTATTGATAGATCCGGAGCCATCAAAGGCCACCAATAAAGGTGCCGCTCCAGAATCTGGCATAGCCGAAATGATAGCTACCGGAGGCAAGTCAACAGGTGTATTTTGATCTGGACTAACACATTCATATGTAGTGGCGAATCTGATTTCGTCCAGAGCGCCTTCACCAGGTTGCTACCGCCATAGAAGGCTAGACTTTTAAATACAAAAGGCGTTGTTGTTTGAATCGAGATATCAGGGGTTGCTGGCGGTAATCCAGCTATTGGGGTAGGATTGACAAAAAGCTCAATATCTGTTGCAGTATTACCAAAAGTCAATTTCAATACTAAAAATGCCGGTGCGCCTTGATTTACAGGAATAGAAGTAGGATATATCGTTCCATTAAAAAATAAGGACCATCTACGCTGTCCGCTTACATTTGATCCGCTACCATAATATCCGGCTCCTAATCTAAGATTGCCTTGACACAAATTGCACCATGGAGTGTTATCATTATGTAATTCAACATATACTTCTTCATCATTATTTTGATTCTTTTGAAGAATAAAGCTAATCCACAATTCTTGATCACCTTTAGCAGACCCAATGGAAAGGTTTGATGGGTCAATATATTGGCTCATGGGACCATTAACTTCGGTATTCAGTCGCCTACCTGATGCTAAATAAGACTGGCCGCCTGTGATGTGTCTTCCAGCCGTCTGAAGATCAAGATAAGACAAGGACCCCGTGCCATCAATGGTTTGATAACCGGGCACTTGGGTATTTCCGTTTTGAACTTGCCAATTGTCAGAAAACCCGGTACCACCTGAAAGGTTGTGCAAAGCAATATTCTGGGCATAGTTAAAGTCTTCATATACCAGATAATTACAGCCAAGTGGCGCACTTGCTTTAGGAGAATAAGTTTGAAGTGAATTATTTATATTTTGTTTATAAGTTATAGAAAACAAATTGGTTGAAATAAAGAGAGAGAGAAGTATAAAAAATGTTTTTCATAAAGCGTACGATGAACTAATGATATTGTCAAAAGATAATGATTCAATAAACTACCTACAAAGTTAGGACTAAGGTGATAGAGAGAAGACCGCTTATGAATAGAAATATGATTTGAAAACGACAACAGCAGCAAATACCCTAAACGAACATTCATATATTTACAAGGCTACAAGACTGCTTATATTCATAGAAAAAAAAAATGGAATCAGCTATAAGAAATGAATACCACGTATCTGTGATCAAAAGAATATCAAAGATAAAAAGGAACAAAAAGCCAATGAAGGTTAGGAATTATTTTTGGTAAAGTACGCCTTCCTCCTCATTGGCCTTGTGCTCTTCAGGATATAATGCCCAAAGAAGCTTATCGAAATTTTGATGTATATCGTGCTATGAAAAGTACATTTACATTGGCAATTTAACACTACCTACTGCCATGATTCTTTCTTCAGCAATGCGATTAGCTATCTGATAAGTCGGGATATTCTCTTTGGCTGAACGCTGAATGATATTCTGGATAGTCGTGTATATTTCTTCGGCTTTTTTCATGCCCCATTCAGGATTTAAGCCTTTAAATTCAGTGTAAACATTGATAACGCCACCTGAATTAATAGCAAAGTCAGGTGCATAAATTATGCCTTTTTCCATCACTGCTTTGCCATGCTTATCTTCATCTTTGAGCTGATTATTGGCAGAACCTGCGATAATTGAACATTTTAGTCTGCTGAGGGTGTCATCATTGACAGTGGCTCCCAGGGCACAAGGTGCGTAGATATCTACATCTATATCGTAAATTTCATCCAATCCGACCACTGTAGCACCGTATTGACCGGATATGCGTTTGAGTAAATCTTGATTTATGTCAGAGATAAAGACCTGAGCACCTTCTTTAGCAAGATGAGCTACTAAATATTCACCTACATGGCCTACACCTTGAACAGAAATTTTTTTTGCCGCTTAATGAATCTGTACCAAACTGTTCTTTAGCAGCAGCTTTCATACCAACATAAACACCATAAGCTGTGACTGGTGACGGGTCTCCACTTTTACCTGGTAATCCAACTACATGGTTGGTTTCCATATTGATCCAGATCATATCTTGTGGGCTGGTGCCTACGTCTTCAGCAGTGACATATTTGCCGCCAAGGCTATTAACAAACTTCCCAAAACGACGCATGTAGGCTTCGTTTTTCATAGTTTTTGAATCTCCGATGATTACAGATTTTCCACCACCTAGATTAAGACCGGCTAGGGAATTTTTATAGGTCATACCTCTTGAAAGCCTCAGTACATCTGTAAGGGCTTCCATTTCATTATTATATTTCCAGATTCGGGATCCGCCGAGTGCAGGGCCTAATACTGTATTGTGGATGCCAATAATGGCCTTAAGTCCAGTCTCATTGTCATTGCAAAATACAATCTGCTCGTGATCAAACTGACTCATCTGAGCCAGCACTGGATTTTCGCTAATATTTACATCCGTAATATCTTTTACTTCAAACATGAGATTTGTGTTGTGTTTTAGGTTATTGAATGATGAGATAACTTTGCGCTATCTCACGCCGTAAAATTAAGGATATTCGGCTTACTCTCTATGTTATTTGCACTTTAATTTATAAAATGATTTATTCCTGAGTGCATTAAAAAATGCTTAATAGAATGTTAATATGTTGTATCAGAATGACTTAAATCGCTCAATGGATGCCTTTTCAAGTGCTTCGCGATCATCAGGATGAGCGATGTTGATAAGTGCTTTTGCTCGTTGCCTTAAGTTCTGCCCATAAAGGTAGGCAATACCGTATTCAGTCACGACATAATGAGCATGTGCACGAGTAGCAACTACTCCTGCGCCTTGTTTTAGAAATGGCACAATCCTAGATGCACCTTTGCGTGTTCTTGAGGGCAATGCAATGATAGGCTTACCACCTTCGCTGATAGCGGCACCGCGTAGGAAATCCATTTGGCCACCTACACCACTATATTGATAAGTGCCGATGGAGTCAGAGCAAATTTGCCCTGTCAGATCTACTTCGATGGCACTATTGATGGCCACTACTTTTGGATTGCGGCGAATAACATTAGGGCTATTCACATAGTCGATGTCCAGAAAAGCAAATGCCGGATTATCATCTAGATAGTCGTATAATCGTTTACTACCTAAAGCAAAGCCGGTGACCACTTTGTTAGGATGGATGAGCTTATATTTATTGGTGATAACATCGTTTTCAAATAGATCAATGATACCATCAGACAGCATCTCTGTATGTACACCCAGGTCTTTGTGATTATTGAGACACTTGAGCACTGCGTCCGGAATTGAGCCAATGCCCATTTGCAGTGTACTTCGGTCTTCTATCAAACTGGCAACATATTCACCTATGCGCATTTCTTCATCACTGACCATCCCTCCAAAGACTCTTTCATGCAGTGGGGCATCGTGATAAACTACTGCTTCAAACCGTTTCGTGTGGATAATTCCATCACCATGAGTACGTGGTACATTGGGATTGATTACGGCAATGACTTTTTGGGCTGTATTGACAGCAGAACGGGCTACATCTACAGAAACACCCATCGAACAATAACCATGCTTATCAGGCGGTGAAACCTGAATAATAGCAACATCAACAGGCAATACATTTCTTTTGAATAATTCAGGAATCTCACTTAGGAATACCGGCACATAATCAGCACTGCCATCATTGACATTAGTTCGAATAGGTTCGGAAACAAAAAGGGAGTTGATATGAAATGATGCGCTATATTCCGGTTTATTGACATAGGCATCACCTAATAAAGATATAAAAACAAGTTCTACTTCTTTGAGTCTGTGCGCTTGCTTTGCAAGGTGCTCCAGCATGATTGATGGTGTCTGTGCACTGCCTTGAATAAAAACTCGATGACCACTTTTGACAATTTGGAGTGCTTCTTCAGGTGAAACATATTGGACTGGCATTTTCATATTCAAATGGATTTTAAAATACAATGCAAAAGAAATTAAAATTCAAATACCGAAAAGTGATGTCAATCACCACTCATTCAGATGAAAATCATTTGCATTATTCTACATCCACTTTTTCTTACTCGATTCGGCCTTGTATAGGGAGAGATTGACTAATTGATGTCCTTCTTCTATCGAAATGTAGGGTATTTTTAATTTGCCTGATGCGGTATGGAACGTTATACTACAGAGGTTTTTCCTCACTTGATAGGGAGATTGTCTCAACTGAACACCCTGTATTTTAAAGAGAGGAAACAAGTCATTTGCATGGCCAAAAAGACCGCCTTTAACATAGAGTAAATCCTTTATGACAGTATATTTGATTTTAGTGAAACGTATATATCTCGAGAGGATTAGATAAATCAGAAGCACTAATGCGATTACACTCTCAAGGTAGAATCCCATCCAGATAGAAATAACTATTGCGGGAATAAATAGGAGCGAAAGTATCCATGCAAATCTTTTATAGAAACTATCATTTATAGGATAAAATATCCCTTCTTGAAGATTGATGTCACCGAAAAGAGTGCGTATCACACCGGCAATGTGGCTGTCACGACAGCCAGGTATTTTGATAGATTGCTTGGCTTTGAGATGTGCACTTGAGGCCTGATTCAACCGCAGTTCTTTATATCCTGATAAATTTTGAATGAGGTTATTGCCCCACAAGATATGCTGGATTTTATGGTCCATTGCCGATACCTCCACTCTTGTAAACAATCCTCTGATGATTTTAAAGCCATTCTTAATTCTGAGAAACTTTAAATCAAAATAAGCCAAAATTATATTGATTAATGAAGTTAGAATAGAAATAACCACAAAGCTGATACCCAAAATTATTATTAAATTTTGTGTCCAGTTATAGTTAATGGCATCTTCTGAATATTTTTCAACCTCTATACCGACATCTTTAAGATTGTCAAAAAGGACAAGGATGAAGAAAAATATTAATCCGGCAGATTTAAGGTGATTGAAAGTAAGACCTACTCGTATCAAGTCAGTGACACTTAATTGCATGATGAGATCTGCTGTTGGTCTATCATCCTGATGAGCTTGTTTGGTAAGCTGTGAGACTTTATCCTTACTCTGATTGTAAGCAAGAATCATATCTCTGAGCGCCTTTGCTTTATTTACCTCGATAGCATCAAATTCGAATTCTGTCTTTTCAGATCCGGCAGTATCAATTTTTATGCTTAATACTGAGAAAATCTGATGGAGAAAATGTTGTTCAAAATTGATAGTCTGTATGCGTTCAAAAGGAATGGAAGTATTTTTCTTTTTGAATATACCCGATTGGATGAAAAGCTCGTGGTTCTTAACATAAAAATAGGTTTTGTAATAGTTGATAATGGCAAATATGGCTGAAAGTGCAGAGATAATAACTACTGCTAGAAACAAAAAGTCAGTCTTGTTCTTAGATCCACCTATCAAAATTACAAGGATCACAGGAAAAAACTGTTTGACCATGAGCTTGATGGTCTTGTATAGGATCATGATAATTGCAAAAGCAGCTTGTCGGTGAGGAACCGAAAAATCAAACTCATTCTTCTTCATCAGCAGCTATCTTTTTGAATACAAAAGATCGGATGGCTTCAGCTCTGTGATGTGGCAATCCGGGGATCACCAGGTCGCTGGAACTGCCTCCAGCGGTATAGAGTTCTATCCTAGCCAGTCCAAAATAACGATCTAGCGGTCCATGATTTATTTCACAATGCTGTATTCTATTGAACGGAATGATTAAAGTGGACTTAAAGAAAATCCCGGATTTGTACAGGATGTCGTTCTGTCGGATAGCAAATGCTTGAAAATCAAAAGATTTGTAGGCAAACCAAAGATAGAGACCCGACATTAGACCCCAGATGGGTAGCATAATGAATAGGGAAAAGGTAGTCAATAAATTTTTTTCAAATATACTTACAATAAAGTAAATAGATATCAGAACAATCGCAAAAAATATGGCAGAGAGAACATTAACTGTACGATATTCTGGATCAAGTGTTTCCATAGTAATATCATCGATGTCAGAGATGCTGTCCGAAAAAACTTGTTCATTGATTAAGTGCATTTTGTCATATTGTATAGTGCAAAAGCAAAGATAATTATAAACTTTATTATTTGAATGAAAATTAGTCCATAGTTAATGTTGCTTCATAGCATGGTCTTTAGTTAAGCTGAGAGAAGGATCGAAAGTTTCTTTCGAAATTTTAAACCCAAATTATACATTAGGAATGTATTACATGAAAATGTTACTTGTTACCTATTTCGGTACTTGTTTTCCTCTCTTCGATATAGTAAAACGACACTGACGGATTATTATTACTGAGCCTTAAAGTTATTTTTACACTTTCCCTTCGTAACAAAGTCTAATGAGTAATATGAATGTATTTTCTCGTGGTAATGAATGCTCATAAAATAACACACATCAAGGATGTATTCTACGGTAAGTCAACAGGGTAAAAATTAATTTTAAATTTTTAGCCTTAAAGTAGCATAGAATGTCCGGCCCCAGTGCAGACTCTGCTGATTGCTGGCTTCAATATGGATGCCATTGATATTGTTTACTTGCAACTGAGTAATGTTAAATATGTTTTTCACACCAAAATTAAGACGGATCTTTTTATCGAAAAAATGAGTTGAAAATCCGGAATTCAACATGTTCCAGCTATCAGTAAAACCTTGGTGATTGACACCGTCCTGATTGTAAAAGTAGGGTGTTCGCCCTGTGCGTTTGTGCCATATATCCCAGCTGATACGTTCATTTAAAAAGGAAAATGTCAACTGATTGATCCAGTCTGGTGACCATAGTAGGGTTCCTTTTGGCACTTCTACATCTTCATTAGTATTATTAAAGCCGGTAGTGATCAACTCGGTACTCAATTGAATATTTTTACTTTTGTAGGCAAAGCGAATGCTTCCTCCCATTGTTTTAAATTCATCCACATTGCTGTATTCGTAATGCACAGGACCCAAAGCAGTCAGGATGATGCGATCTTTGACATTATTGTAAAATCCGGTGATGGTACCTATAATAGAAGCATTTGGTCGCTTGAAGAATTTCCAAGACAATTCGCTTCTTAGATTTAGTGATTTTTCAGGATTGAGTTGTGGATTTCCGATAACGTAGTGATTTACGTCGATAAAAGAAAAGAAAAGTTCTTTTATCGCCGGAGACCTAAAGCCATAAGCCCAAGAAGTTCTAAAGTTAAGGTCTTTTTTGGGTTGCCAGTGTAGCCATGTTGAAGGTGTAAAAGCAGAACCATATCGACTATTGGCTGTCCACCTTACTCCTGACTGAATCGTAAGATTGTGTAAAACTTTGTACTTTCCACTAACAAATAGTCCGAAATCATTAGCATAAGCTCTACCAGTAGCATCGAGTGTAGTATCAGACAGTCTGGTGCCGGTAGCTACTTCGTAGTAATTCTCAAATCCGATGATATAGCCCAATTTATCAGAAGCTTTATCACTTGCAAAGGTAAACCTAGCTAATACTCCCGTGGTGGATGATGTGTCTTGTAAACCTTCTAAAGTTTCATTAATTCCGCTCTCAAAATCATAGCGATAGGAATTTTTTATTCGATGAAAAGTATTCCACCCTGCGGTCATCTGAAGCAGATTTTTATTTTTTGTCCACCTTTCTCCGTGAAAACCGATGTCAAATCGATCTGTCATGTAATAATCATCAAAGGCATAAGGTCTATATTGTGGCCTTTTGATATCTCCTAGGTTATCCACGACCTCTGTGAGTACACTAGTATTCAACCTCAGGTCAGTTCGGTCATCTGGTCGAAAACGAACTAAGCCACGAGCAGATTTTTGCTTTTTAGGATTCCATAATTGATCACGCCCCATCGAGGTATCTTGAGCAGGTAGGAAATTCTGAAGATTACCATTCACTTGAAAAATCCACTTTTCATTAGAATATCCAAGATCGGTTGTAATCTGCTTAAATCCATTATTTTCATACTGACCGACGACTTCTGAT
Organism: Bacteroidetes bacterium OLB9; assembly: GCA_001567255.1. Taxonomy (GTDB): domain Bacteria; phylum Bacteroidota; class Bacteroidia; order Chitinophagales; family Saprospiraceae; genus OLB9. The sequence goes on from LNBW01000040.1 coordinate 27,605, forward strand.
TCAAACTTTTTTAGTTGACTTTTTTTGGTAATGATGTTGATCACGCCACCTGATGCATCAGATCCATATAATAAAGACTGAGCGCCCTCTATGATTTCGACTTTCTGAATTGAGTTGAGAGGTACTTGTCCTGCATCAATGCTACCGTTGAGACGGCCAACAATAGGGATTCCGTCAATCAAAATTTTGAGATTCTCACCTTTGAGTGCATTGACACTTATGACACTGCCCAGTATGGGGTCTTGCGATACCCTAATGGACGCTTCAGTTTGCAATAATTCATACAAATTGACAATAGATTTTTGCTCTATGTTTTCTCGGGTGAGAATTTTTACAGAATTAACAGTCTGACGTGCATCAGTAGGCGTGTATTGAGCTGTAATCACAACCTGCTCCAGATGGTGCTGGTCTGATACAGAATCAGAAGATTGTTGAGCTGCAACCATTCCACACAGCAGACACGTCAGAATGCTGTTAAATATTCTGATTTTGATGGATTTATTCAAAATGGAGTTTCGTTTAATTTATTGTTTTGCAATTTTACGTGATGATATGTTTTGACCATCACTGACTTTTACGATGTAAAGACCTTTATTCCATTCCTGAGTATCGATATTGATGACATTCCATCCATGTAAATTGTGCAATTGTTTGCTGGTAATTAATCGACCTGACTGATCGAGTACTTCAATTGAATAGTTATGGTTTTCACCATTAGCTATATCAAGAGATACGATGAGTTCGTTTACAACCGGATTAGGGAAAGTACCAAATTCCACATTTTTAAGCTCATGTGTGGCAGATGGTTGACCTAAAAATGTCTTCTGAATAGTAGCAGTTCCTGTGGCACTACCTTCAAAATCGATAAATACAATTTTCCAAATGTTGTTGTCAGGCAATTTTACAAAAAATGCTCTATCAGCAGCCAATGACCAGCCGGTGCCAACTAGTGTCTTCCAGTCATAACCTATGGCATCGACCTTTTCTGTGAATTTATCCAGATAATCGTCCACTTTCACTGTTTCAGGGTCAATCCCGTTGGCCACCGCTGTTTTTACTCCTGGCGCAGTCAACACCCCGGTTACATTGTAGTATTGTTCGATGGTGCCATTTGGATCTTTAGCCCATGAGACATATCTTCCGTACATTAAGTCATATCCACCAGTAGGGAGAATATCCACAGTATTTTCAGTAGTAAAGCTAAAGTATATCAACTTCTGATTTAGGTTGTCTTTAGTTTTACTAAGTGTCTTGGTAACTTTGTTACTACCATCAAGATTAGCATAAGTGAATACATAATCTGTTCCATTAAGTGCATCAATTTTTATCTTTTTATAGTTGCCATCCCGCAATTTTAATACATAAACTTTATTGCCGACTACTGCATGGCTACTTGGAGCATAAACACCCCAACCATAATCAAAAGGATTGCTGAGGTCTCTTACAATGTTAAATGCACCATAATTCCATGTGTCTTTACTATTGTACAGTTTGTTGGTTTTTATTTTTTCTAGATCAATAGGTGCATCAAAATCTCCACTTTCAGTGACATATAATTCTGTCTGAGGCAGGTTTTCGCCTGTAGAACTAGGTGCAGATTCATTAATGTATATACCAGCATCTTGAAATCCAAAGGCAGAGAACGCGATATCCCAAGCATCATTACTGACCTGCTTTTGTGTGCCCTCAGCTAATTTTACATAACTTTGAAACTTATAATTTGGTCCACAACTGATTTCCTGGTATTCTTGAGCTGTAGATGAAGTCAATGCGAATAGTAAAAATATAAAAGTGCATGTTGAAAATTTATACATGGTATTTAATTTAGATTGGTTTTAAATAATGCGCAAAGATAGGGTTATAGCAGCCTATAAATCATAGCTTTTACTGTCATAAATATGTCATAAATCGTATTACATTACTGCTTATACGTGGTAGATATAAAAATTATTTATATTTATATTGTACTAATATGATATGTATAATTAATATATAATCAGTAATATATGGTTCAAATTAGGATCATAGTTTCTAAATTGTCCTTGAAAAGTCAATTTGAATACTATAATAAGAGAAATTACAAATTTGGATTAAGAGCGGATACAAATGGGAATGCTCCATGTATTAAAATTCCATTTCAACCACCGACTTTTCTACCGGTCCACCTAGTTGTGGGCCAAGTTTTGTAAGGCGGACTTTAGCACTACTGATAGCATAAAACTCAGACTTAAACCTTGTAAGAATATTGAAAACCACCGTTTCAAGTAGTTTGTGGGTTTGTTGCATTTCTTGTTTGCATATTTGGTAGATGGCTTCATAATTGACAGTGTGGTGGATTTCGTCTGATGCAGCGTGATGATGGTCCATGGTGACTTCGGCATCAATAATAAAATGATTGCCAGCTCTTTGTTCTTCTTCATAATATCCGTGATGAGCAAAAAAGCGGCTCCTTCTATGGCTATTCTGGTCTTCATTACACTGTTTTATTAGCAAGGCAAATCTATGCATTTTTATAGTTATAGATGGTATAATTAATACAAAGGCATAAAGATTGAAAAATTTAAAAGTTGATATTTGTAATTTTTGTTGAATGCAGGCTGTATCTTTGTAGCTTCAAAAACAAAAGGTTCTTTAAAAGTGCCATATTTTATATGTGGAAGGAATTTATAAAGATATATTTTCAGAATATTATTTTTTAATGAAATCATAAAACTTAAATCAATGAGTCAGGAAATTAAAAAGTCATCCAAATCAGATCTTTATGAGCATCATGATTATTACCTGATGGACGAACTGTTAAGCGAAGACCATTTACTAGCAAGAGATGCTGTAAGACAATGGGTAAAACAAGAAGTAAGCCCGATTATAGAAGATTATGCCAATCGTGCTGCCTGTCCGGTTCATTTGTTTAAAGGTCTTGCAGAAGTAGGAGCATTTGGTCCGAGTCTGCCGGTTGAATACGGCGGAGGTGGAATGGATGAGATCGCTTATGGCGTGATTATGCAAGAGCTGGAGCGTGGAGATTCTGGTATCAGATCTATGGCTTCTGTGCAAGGATCACTCGTGATGTATCCGATTTTTAAGTATGCATCAGAAGAGCAAAAGAGAAAATATCTACCTAAATTAGGAGCTGGTGAACTGATTGGTTGTTTTGGTCTTACAGAACCTGATCATGGTTCGAATCCTGCAGGAATGATATCTAATATCAAAGACGATGGAGATGCATTTATTCTTAATGGTGCGAAAATGTGGATCACTAACTCTCCGGTAGCAGATATAGCAGTAGTATGGGCAAAAGATGAGGAAGGCAAGATACGAGGAATGGTCGTCGAAAAAGATATGAAGGGCTTCTCAGCTCCTGAAATCCACGGCAAGTGGTCACTTAGAGCTTCGGTCACAGGAGAATTGATCTTCGAAGATGTGCGTGTTCCTAAAGCTAATGTTTTTCCTGAAATCAGAGGACTCAGAGGTCCATTGAGTTGCTTGTCAAAAGCGCGATATGGTATAGCATGGGGTGCAATCGGAGCAGCTTTGGATTGCTATGACACTGCTTTAAGATATACGAAGGAGCGAGAGCAATTTGGTAAAAAACTGGCTCAATTTCAACTGACTCAAAAGAAACTGGCAGAGATGATAACTGAAATCACTAAGGCTCAATTGCTGACATGGAGACTAGGGTCACTCGCAAATGAAGGCAGAGCTACACCTGCCCAGATATCAATGGCTAAACGAAATAACGTCAATATGGCTATTCATATAGCACGCGAAGCACGTCAGATGCTCGGCGGTATGGGTATCACAGGTGAGTATCCTATCATGCGACATAGCATGAATCTGGAATCAGTCATTACTTACGAAGGTACACATGATGTCCACTTGCTTATAACCGGTCATGATGTGACTGGATTTAATGCTTTCAGCTAAAATATTTGTAATGTATAGTAAGAAAGGCCGCTAAGATTAGTGGCCTTTCTTATATTTTCCTTGTTCATTTTATTCCTTCGTAAGGTAGATTGTCATAATCTTCATACAGTTGTATGATTGTATCCAATGCTCTTCTTTGTAGTTTGAGCAATGTATCAGGCATCTTATTTAACTTGTGTAGGTCGCTCATTATCACATCTATAGGCTTTCCGGTGACAAGCTCTACTTGTTTTAAATACACCATGCGCATACTGTCTCTGACAGCCGGATCATTGATGCCGTTGGCCGCATTTACAGTATAAAGCTCTACAAGAGCGTGGACAATTTCATCATTAGTCATGTCAAGGTCATTATCTGGCTTGCTTTTGTAATCACAAGACAAGAGACCAACAATAAATGTGAGTATTATCAAACTTCTTCTGATCATAGAGCAGGATCTTTTGGGGTGAGTATCTGAATTAATTTCATGTTCGACCATTGCGCTTCGGTCCACGATATTTGATCATCCATCTCAGCCACGATAATGCCACAAGTAGGAATGTTAGGTGTAATATTGCGTTGGATTTCATTAGCAATCAAGGTGATACCCGGATTGTGTCCGAAGAGTGCGACTGCTTTTATTTGTTCCGGTACAGTACTCAATGCATCAATATAATCATCAGGATCTCCATGATATAATTTACTTTCAGTGACCAATTCTAATCCATATTCGTGAGCAATGAAGCTTGCTGTAGTCTTCGCACGTCGGGCTGTAGAGGAAATCACCATTTCTATCGGATGTCCTGCATTATGTAATAACTTTGCCATTGCAGGTGCATCATTCAGTCCTCGATCATTAAGTGGTCTGTCGTGATCTGCCATGCCAGGTTGAGCCCAAGATGATTTGGCATGTCTGCCTATATAAATTCTTTTACCCATCAGAAGATATTGAATTTATTAAGAAAACTGATAAAAAGCATATTTGTTGTTGAATCTATTTGGGTTATTGGGGATTGATAATGTGCCGGCATGTTAATAATAGCATATTTTATTAATTTTAATGATTAACATTGCTGTTATGAACGATGGAAAATCGGGTTAAATGCCTTCTTTCAGCAATTGTTTTTTAATATTTTTGATGAGCCCTGGACCTTCATAGATTAGTCCGGTATATAGTTGGACAAGAACGGCGCCTGCTTTGATTTTTTCAATAGCATCTTCTGGAGTGTGAATTCCACCTACGCCGATGATCAATAACTTTTTGCTGGATTTTTCGTAAAGATAACGAATGATTTCAGTTGATTTATTTTTTAAAGGGACTCCGCTTAATCCACCATTGCCTATCGCAGATGTATCAGTTACTAGATCTGTTCTATCCACTGTTGTGTTAGTAGCAATGATGCCAGCTATTCCAGTATTTTGTACGATTTCGAGGATATCATCTAGTTGAGGCTTGTTAAGGTCCGGAGCTATTTTTAAAAAGATAGGCTTTTGCTTTGCTTTTTTATTATTGATTACCATTAGGCTCTGTAGTAAATGCATCAAAGGTGCTTTTTCCTGCAATTCGCGCAATCCAGGTGTATTAGGAGAACTTACATTCACGACAAAATAATCAACATATTCGTAGAGTGTATTAAAACACTTGATATAGTCGGATGTGGCTTCTTCATTGGGTGTGACCTTATTTTTTCCTATATTTCCTCCGATGATGATCCCTGATTGGCGAGCCTTTTTCAATCTTTCCGCCATAGCATCTATACCATCGTTGTTGAATCCCATGCGATTGATCAGAGCGTGATCCTTAGGCAGTCTGAAGAGTCGTGGCTTATCATTGCCGGGTTGGGGTAGCGGTGTCACAGTACCGATTTCAATAAAACCAAATCCCAATGCAGCCATTTCTTTATAATACTTGCCATCTTTATCAAATCCTGCTGCAAGACCGATCCGATTGGGAAAATTAATGCCTGCCACTGATATGCTCAATTTGGGATCATCATGTTTGTATATCATTTTAAAAATGTGGCTGATGCCGGGTATTTTTAAGATCAATTTTAATAATGTGGTAGTGATATGATGTGCTTTTTCTGGCTGAAGCAAAAATAATAGAGGTTTGAGCAGCGCTTTATACATGGTGTGGATTTTACAGCTCAAAGATAAAGGGTTTCGATTAAATTATGAGGTATAATGATATGTCATATTTGTCCAATCATACAATTAGGTTTTGCATTTTAACTATATTTGCTTGGTCAATGATGTTTATGAACCGTGTAAAATGCTTTATTACTATTTTTTGGGTGGTGGCTATGACTATTTGCAATGGGCAGCCTGTACCTAATCTGGTCAACTTTAATCCCACAGATTATAAGGCGCATCCACAAAACTGGTCAATATCACAAGACAATCAAGGATGGATCTATGCGGGCAATACCGATGGATTGCTTGTATTTAATGGGACCAGGTGGATGCGATACTATCTGCCTGGTACGAAAACTATTCGTTCGGTGTACATTGATAAGGACCGTATTTACACTGGAGCCTATGGCGAATTTGGGTACTGGACTAGAGATGTCTGTGGCGATCATACATATCATAGCTTGCTGGATTTGATACCAGACCATCTTTTAGATAAAGAGGAAGTTTGGAATATAACTGCCAATAATGGTAAAATCTATTTTCAGTCATTTTCTGTCTTGATGGAATACGATGGCAATAAAGTGACATCTATTCAGCTGCCCGGCACATTGATGTTTCTCCAGATAGTGAATGATAAGAAGCTCATTCCAATCATTGATAGTGGCATATTTGAATTACGTGGAGAAAAGGTGGAGAAATTACCCGGTACTGAGTTTTTTGCTGATAAATCTGTTATAGGGATCATTCGCCATCCTGAGGAATCTGACGCCTTTTTGATCGCTACAAGTGTCCATGGTGTCTATACCTGGAAAGATGGCAAGGTTTCTTTATGGATGCCTCAGTTAAAAGCAGTACTTTCATCGGCACAAGTGAATAAGATAATTATTTCTACTACTGGTGATATCATCATCGGTACTATCAGGGCTGGTGTGTTGATAATTTCAAAAAGCGGACAATTAAAATATCAGGTCAATACTTCGGATGGGCTTCAAAATAATACAGTACTTTCTTTAGCACTTGATATGAATAATCAGCTTTGGACAGGCCTCGACAAGGGTATCAGTAGAATATCAATGGACGACTTCCTTCTAAGATTTAAAGACGTGTCTGGTACATTGGGAGCTATATATTCGGTTGTAAGTACTTCTAAAGGATATTATATTGGTACAAACCAGGGTGTATATTTTGTGAGTGCTAATAATGCTAAAGTGGATGTATTGTCCAGTAATTTTAAACTTATAAATGGATCTCAAGGACAGGTATGGCAGCTATTAAAATCAGGTGATGATGTCATATGCGGTCATAATGATGGTACTTTTCTTATTCATGGGGATGAATTTATAAAAATATCTGATATTACAGGTGGTTGGTTTAATTTGCTTATAGAAGAGAATCGATTGCTTCAGGGTAATTACACCGGACTTGCACTTTTTGAAAGGGTGAATGGTACTTGGAAATTGCAACATAAGATAGAAGGTTATCATCAGCCTGTCCGACAAATAGTGCAGCGCAATAAAAATCAATTTTGGATAATAGGACCTAATACCGGCCTAGCCCTAATCACTCTGGGTGATGAATGGAAGAATGTAGTGGATATCAAGAAGTATGGTGTTGAACAAGGACTTCCATCAAATTTACATATAGAAATGGAGTCTTTTAAGGGCAATCTTAGGATAGATGATGGCCATCTTCATCTCGTATATCACGAAGCGTCTGATTCTTTTGCAGAAGATAAGACATGGAAGGATGAACGAGCATTTTATTTTAGACAAATCAACGACCGTGTTTTTGCAAAAATTTATTCTAGTTCGATTGAGATTGTCCAGCCTGCAGATACGATCGTGCTCCCGTTAAGATTGAATCAAGAAGTGAATAATGTTATTGCACTTGACGAAGGCAGACTTGCTTTGTGCCTTCAAGATGGATTTGCAATAATCAATTTGAAAGAAAGTAAAACACTGGATACTGGTATGATTCTCGTCGATCAGGTTATAATGGGAGACAGATCCTATTGTATTTCTGAGCCAAGTGACTTGGAGCTCAAAGCTGGTTTTAATGAGGATATATCTTTCTTTTTTTCCCAGCCGATCAGCGAATATTCTGCTTCTCAATTCTTTTATAGAATCCTTCCAGGTAATGAACAATGGCTTGACACTCGTAACCCAGGCCAAATTACACTTGAAAAACTAAGAGAAGGTAAGCATTCGATTCAGATTACGGATGGTTATAACCACGCAGAAGTCAGTTTTGAAATCATGCCACCCTGGTATAGAACGTGGTGGGCCATACTGTTGATGATATTGGGAGTTATTGCATTGATGATTGCTGTAAACAGATATATCCGGTATCAGGTAGAGTTGAAAAAGGGTCAGCTAGAACAGGAAAATCAAAGGCTCCTCCGTGAAAAATTTATTCAGATGGAAAATAGTCGATTGACTCAGGAAAATATTAATAAAAGCAAAGAATTGGCAAATACCACCATGCATTTAATTCGGAAAAACGAGTTGCTTCAGGATATTAAATCAGAACTCAATGAAATCAGAAAAGCTGGAGATGCTTCTTTGTCTTCTAAAGAATTTCAAGTAATCATAAAGCAAATAAATGAAAATCTTACTGTAGAGCAGGACACGAATTTATTCAATGCTAACTTTGAGGAGGTGCACAAAATGTTCTTTAAAAAACTAAAGGCGGAATATCCAATGCTGAAAATGGATGATCTGAGGCTTGCTGCTTATCTGAGAATGAATTTCAGCTCCAAAGAAATTGCTCCATTATTTGCATTGTCTATCAGAGGGCTGGAAAATAAACGCTATAGGCTGAGGAAAAAAATGAATCTTCCTTCTGACATAGATCTAAATGTTTTTTTTGGAGATTACGTTTGATACCGCTTTTGCCGGTGTGTATATTATAGGACTTGCTTTTAAAAACGCACCCAATTCTCAAAAGTGTAGTCTATGTTTATTCGATAAACTCGGGTATTTTACATAAAAAATTAAGCTTGGCGTAGTTGTGGCGTAGTGTGTTTTGCTTAATGATATTCAAATATTTGTTAAATTTGCCGTGGGTACGGTGTTGTTGAGTGTGTAATGATGTTTTGGCAAATTATTCAATGCAAAATGGATATTTATGACTTTAAAATTTTTCTCACTTCTTGCTACATTAATAGTTTTTCTCTCATTTGATGCAATGTCTCAAGTCAATGGAGTAGTGAAAGACGTAAATGGCGAAACCTTAATCGGTGCTGCAGTAAAAGTAAAAAATACATCAAAAGGAACATTGACAGATATCGATGGAGGCTTTCAAATTGATGCTAACCCGGGTGATATTTTGTCTGTGTCCTATATTGGTTATAGTGATATCGATATTCCGGTGACGACGCAGCAATATTATGAAATCATCATGCAAGAATCAGACATCATCCTTGACCAAGTGGTTGTGGTTGGTTATGGCACTCAAAGAAAGGTGGATGTGACCGGCTCAACTGTAAGTGTCAAAGGAGAAGAGCTAGCTAAGCAACCAGTAATGACTGCTACCCAAGCGCTTCAGGGGAAAGTCGCCGGTGTACAAATCTTAGGAAGTGGTAAGCCAGGCGAGTCTCCTACAGTGAGAGTCAGAGGTGTCGGTACTGCTTTGGCAGGAACGACGGCTTTATTTGTTGTGGATGGCGTGCTGACGGATGATATCAGTAATATCAACACATCAGATATAGTGAGCATGGATGTACTTAAGGATGCATCATCGACCGCCATTTATGGAGCACGTGGCGCTAATGGCGTTATAATCATCACCACTAAAAGAGGCACAACGGGTGCTACAAAGATTAATTACAACAATTTTGTTGGTTATAGAAATGCAACGAATATCGTAAAAATGGCCAATGCATCTGAATATGCAAATTATGCTTCATCAGCTACAGGTCAGACTGTTGTGGCAGGTGACGTGAGTACCGATTGGTACAGAGAGATTCTTCGCAATGCATTTGTTCATAATCACAATTTATCTATATCAGGCGGTACTGAAAAGATGTCGCATTTTTTGGGGTTTGGTTATCTGGATGAAGATGGTATCGTATTGAATAATAATTTTAAAAGGCTTGATGTACGGGCCAATTTGGATTATGATCTCTTTACTTTTCTTAAAATCGGGCTGACCAGTTCCTATTCAAATTCCATAAATAAAGATGTTAATTTAGGAGCAGCTTATAATAATGCTTATCGGGCTGCACCGATCATTCCCGGTAAGGTAGATGGTAGGTATGGCAATACTTCTCAGTATCAGAATGTCGGTAATGCAATACTTGATTTAAGTAATAATGATATAAGAAATTTGGGTAACAGACTTCAGGCATCTGCGTATGCAGAGATTGTGCCTTTGTCAGGTCTTAAGTATCGTTCGATGATAGGTCTGGATCGCAATAATTACAATAATAGAAGTTATAATTATCAATTTCTCAATGATGAAACGACCTTTCTAACTTCAGGTGGCAATCAAGTGAATCGCCAAAGTTATCTGAATGTCTTTAATGAATACAATTTCCGTTGGGTATGGGATAATATTGTTACTTATGAAACCACGTTTGACAAACACAGATTTACTTTCCTAGCAGGTACTACTGCCGAAGCTTTTAATGGTAATTGGTTTTCAGCTTCTCGCAAGGATGTACCCGCTGTTAAGGATTTGTGGTATATTAATACAGGCGATGCCAATACATCTGTAAATAGCGGAGGTGGAGATGCATGGGCTAGAAACTCTTATTTAGGACGTCTCAATTACAACTATGGTGATAAGTATTTATTTACAGGTACAATCAGGCGTGATGGCAGCAGCAGGATTGCTCAGGAAAACCGATGGGGATGGTTTCCTTCTTTTGGTGTAGGATGGGTAGTGACAGGTGAAGATTTTATGAAAGACTTTACATTACTGGAAACGCTGAAGTTGCGAGCCTCCTGGGGTAGAGTAGGAAATGACAGAATCCCTTCCGACGCCTTCACTGTGACGATAACTCCTAATCAGGCATATCCTTTTGGAGGTGGTATCGCCGTCAATGGAAGTGCCATCACACAGGTCAAAGATCCGAATTTAAAATGGGAAACAACAGAGGAAACAGACCTCGGTATTGATTACGCTTTGATGAAAGGTAGGTTGTATGGAGAATTTGGCTTTTATACGAAGACAACGCGAGATTTGTTGATTAATGTCAAGCTACCTGCTACTGCAGGAGATGAGGATGGAGTTATCCTGACCAATGCTGCATCCATCAAAAATACGGGTTTTGAAGCAGCAATCAACTGGAGAGATGCAGTTTCGTCAAAGCTTTCGTATAGGATAGGTGCTAATATAACGCTGAATAAAAATGAAGTGACCGGACTGAATGGCGGCGAACCCATCCTGGATGGAGGTGTAGGTGCTGCCCAGATATATACCACTAAAACTGACAACGGACAGCCTGTAGGCGCATTTTATGTTTATCAAGTGTTAGGCGTGTTTCAAAATGAAGAAGAAATTAAGTCTTATCAGTCTGCGGCAGGGCAAGTGATCCAACCGGATGCATCACCAGGTGATTTTAAGTATCAAGATTCCAATGGTGATGGTCGTATTGATGACAAAGACCGTGTATTTATAGGTTCTTATCAACCCAAAACCTACTTTGGACTCAATGCAGAAGTCAATTATGGCGCTTTTGATTTGAGTTTTGACATTTACGGTAATGTTGGCAATTATATTTACAATGGTAAAAAGGCTTTGCGTTTGAGTGGCTTGGACAACATTGAAAAATCACTTGCTTATGGTAGGTGGACACCAGGATCAGGCATTCAGGATGAGCCTAAAGCCAACTCTGGTTATTTACCGGCTTCTACCTACTATATCGAGTCAGGCGACTTTGTACGGTTAAACAATGTAACCCTTGCTTATAACCTACCTGAATCAATGCTAGGAAAAGCACATATAAATAGCGCTAAAGTTTTTATCACAGGTCAGAATTTATTAACATTAAAAAAGTTTACTGGCTTTTCCCCTGAATTATCAGGAGATTCACCGACACGAGCTGGGATTGAGCTTAATGCTTATCCTACGACGCGTACGATTGCAGCAGGCGTTAATGTCAGTTTTTAACCATTAAATCTAAAGTTATGAATTCAGTTTATATAAAAAATCTGATTGTTATAGTTTCTTTACTTTTATTGAATGCATGTAGCGAAGATTTTCTAGAAATACCGGTTCAAGGTGCGGCTACAGCTGAGTCTGATCCTGCACTTGCAGAGAAGCTGGTGACCGGTGTGTATAATAGTTTGATATCTGGTGATGCTTTCGGCAATGGGGATGCGCATGGTATCGCATTTATTTCATTGACCAATATCATTTCTGACGATGCAGATAAAGGAAGCACGCCTAATGATCAAATAGGAATTATTGGCGAACTGGATAATTTTACACATACACCTACCAATGTATTTGTTGGCTCGATATGGAAAGGTCACTATAATGCTATATCACGATGCAATCAAGCACTTAAAGCATTGGAAACGGCCTCTGTTGATGATACAAAGAAGCAACAATTTATAGGTGAGGTCAGATTTATCCGTGGATACTATTACTTCAATCTGGTTAGGTGGTTTGGTGGTGTGCCCGCAGTATTGAGGGTGCCTGAAAGTGCAGCAGATGCTAACAGTGATGACGCTTTTCGTACTAGGGCCTCATCAGAAGAAATTTATAATATTATCATCAATGATTTACAGTATGCGGTTGATCACCTTCCTTTGAGAAATGCAACACAAAAAGGCAGAATCAATAAAGGGACGGCAGAAGGTATGCTGGCTAAAGTGTATATGTATCGCAAAGATTGGCAAAAAGTATTTGATCTTTCCTCCGAAGTCGTCAATAGCGGCCAGTTTGCACTTTTAAATGACTATGCTAAAATATGGCGTTTCGAAGGTAATAATAGTGTAGAATCCATGTTTGAAATTCAGACAGGTACTTTTAATAATACAGATTTTGGAGTACGTGGTTATTGCGTTTGGCAAGGACCACGTGTGGGTGGAAAAGGAGGATGGACTGATTTGGGATTTGGATTTTGTACGCCTAGTGGGAATCTTGTTCAATCTTATGATCCTGCGGACACCAGACGATTATCCACTGTGATTGAAATTGATAATTCAGAAACCCATAAAGGCACGATATTGTATGACGGTTATAGGATTCCTAGTAAGGACAGTATCGAGAACCTTTATTATAATTACAAAGCCTATCATAGTGAATTGAGAAAAGGCGAACCGTATTTGGGCAATAGAGATAATAAACAAAAAAACATTCAAATATTGAGATATGCAGATATCTTGCTGATGCAGGCAGAAGCAGCTAATGAGCTTGGCCAACCGGACATCGCTATAAGTAATCTCAATATGTTGCGAGCAAGAGCGGGACTTGCACCAGTAAGTATTGCTGGTGGAACAGCACTAAGAGAAACAATATGGAATGAAAGGAGATTTGAACTTGCTATGGAACATGATCGTTTTTTTGATATAGTACGACAAGGTAGAGCTGCTGAAATTATGAATGCCGTCGGTAAGCACTTTGTCAAAGGTAAGCATGAACTGCTTCCGATACCTGCCTTGCAGATAGAACTTAGTGGAGGCAGAATGGAACAAAACCCGGGTTATTAATCGTATGTAATAGTTTTTTTTAATATTTTAAATGTTTATACCTATTTTTTCACACTAAAATTATTTAAAATGAAGTCTAAATTTTTTGGTATTTTAATGGTTTTTGGCTTTGCTATGGGCCTTGTTTTGAACACTACTTCGTGCAAGAAGGAAGACGATAAACTTCCACCAATTGACGGATATAATAATGCAGACGAAGTGGCTGCTTCCAATCTTATAGCTTACTGGCCATTGAATGGTGATGGTAAAGAAGCTAAGTCAGGCGCTAGTCCGACTACTGTAAAAAATGTAACTTACGTGGATGGTAAAAAAGGAAAAGCAGCTAAACTTGCCGAGGGACTTTTGGGTTATGATGAGATTGCAAATCTGAACAGCTTGCCAAATATGACCGTATCTCTTTGGGCTAACTTTGACAACAATGGGTCTGCAGCTACAGTATTTTTCTCTATGTCTAGACCTAATGAGTGGGCAGGCAATATCAACTTGATGTCTGAGACCGGTTGGAAAAAGGCAGGTGTTGATACACTTGTACTGAAAGGTCTTGTAGTCACTAATGTAGCAAACAATCCTTCATTCCAGGATTCAAGAAATGAGCCGTCTAAAGGAGGTGTTCAGGCTGCATCAGGCATCAATAAGTGGAATCACATCGTGATGACTTGGGATGGAGCAACCTCCAACTTTAAGATTTATCAAAATGGTGTAAAAGTAAGCAATCCTGAATGGGAGCAAAGAGGAACAACTGGCCCACTGAATTTCTTCACACCTACTAAGCCTATTATCGGAGGATATGGTACTCTACTTCCAGGTGGTGGCACTCCAGAGGCATGGCAAAAAGCAATGACAGGTATGGTAGATGAGGTTAGAGTGTACAACAAGGCCTTGAGTGATGCAGAAATAGGCTCATTATTTAAGCTAGAATCTGCTGGCAGATAATAATTTATTAAGGTTAAAATTGTATAATGGGGACAATTCTCCATTATACAATTTTTGATGTTTAAATGGGGCGATTTCTGTATAGTACATCTTTTTTGATCATGTTGACAATGCTTTTTGTATCGTGCAGCAAAGGAGATGATATGGTAAAAAGTAGCCCAGTATTTTCGTGTAAAAATATTGTCATTGATGGTAGATATGGCGCTCATATCGCAGGCGTGCCACTGAAGCCAATTATAACAGCTACCTTTGATGATAAGGTGAATATTGGCACTTTAAAAACAGCTATTTCTGTCAGTGGACCCGCCCAAAAGCCTATTGAACTGATTTTTACTCCGACGAATCAGGACTCTACAGTTCAGATTCAGCTGGTCGATGCTCTGAATTCAATTACTAATTATGTTTTTAGCATTAATACTTCTTTAAAGTCAGCAGATAACAGATCACTTTCCGGCGATTATACTATCCAGTTTACTACCATAATCGACACACTTGATAAACGCCCCAGAATATCGGATGATCAATTGATGGATACTATACAGCGACAAACGTTTAGTTATTTCTGGGAGTTTGCTCATCCGGTTTCAGGTATGATCAGGGAAAGGAATACATCAGGAGATTTGGTCACAACTGGCGGTACCGGATTTGGAATCATGGCTATAGTTGCTGCTGTTCATAGAGGATTTATCAGTCGTGAGGACGGTTTAAACCGTATTATTACTATAGCTGATTTTCTGGAGCAAAAGACCACCAGATACCATGGTGCATTTGCCCACTGGATAGATGGTGCTACAGGAGCGACAATACCTTTTAGTTCAAAAGATGATGGTGGCGACCTCGTTGAAACATCGTTTCTAATAGCTGGATTGCTCTGTGCTGCAGAATATTTTGACCGCTCTGAAACTACTGAACAACACCTTCGGGAGACGGTTCAACGGCTATGGCATGATGTTGAATGGGACTGGTACACTAATGGTAAAAATGTACTCTATTGGCATTGGTCTCCTAAGTACAATTGGGAAATCAATCTTCCTATCAAAGGCTGGAATGAAGCCTTGATTACCTACATACTCGCTGCTGCTTCGCCGACGCATGGCATTCAGCCTGAAGTATATCATCAAGGGTGGGCATCAGGCGGACAAATGAAGAATGGAAATTCTTATTATAATTATACATTACCTCTTGGCCCGGCATTGGGCGGACCGCTTTTTTTTGAGCATTATTCCTTTCTAGGTATCAATCCTATGAAATTGCAAGATCAATACGCTGATTATCGGTTGCAGACAGTGAACCATACGCTCATTAATCGAGGCTACTGCATCCGGAATCCACAAAATTATTATGGTTATAGCGATAAATGTTGGGGACTCACCGCTAGTGATACACGCAATGGTTATACTGCCCATAGCCCGACTAATGATAAGGCTGTAATTACACCTTCAGCGGCATTGTCGTCATTGCCATTTACACCCGATGAATCATTAAAGGCTATGCGTTTTTTTTATTACAAACTTGGGGATTTTATTTTTGGAAAATACGGTTTTTATGATGCCTTTAGCCTTCACTACGGATGGAAGTCCAATACATGGCTAGCTATCGATCAAGGACCGATTATGATTATGATTGAAAACTATAGAAGTGGCCTGATATGGGAATATACTATGAGAAATAAAGATATTAGAAATGGGCTTGATAAGCTTGGATTTACATACTAATCATTGGATAGGATATGAGATTTTTCACGTTGTTTCTTTTATGTATGTTAGGTATGAGCTGCAGCCCTACCCGAAAAACAGAAATAGAGTATTCACGCCACGAATTAAAAAAACGTACTTTTGATTATTTTTGGAATGTGGTGGACTCTAGTTACCAGACATGGGACAGATATCCACAGCAGACATTTTCAAGTATTGCTGCTACAGGGTTTGGGCTTACGGCGTACCCTTTGGGCATAGAAAATAAATTTATCACCCGTGATGAAGGTGCTCAACGTGTATTAAAGACACTGGATAATCTATGGAGAATGCCTCAAGGGCCCGGAACGTCAGGCACAGCAGGATATAAGGGTTTTTATTATCATTTTCTTACGATCGACCAAGCACACCGGTATAAACAAGTAGAACTTTCTTCAATAGATACAGGTCTTCTTATGGCTGGCGTATTGACGTGTATGAGTTATTTTGACAAGGATAACAGTGTTGAGAATAAAATTCGTACACTGGCAGACTCACTCTATCTGCGTGTGGACTGGAACTGGATGATGAAACCCAACGGTATCATGAGCATGGGTTGGCATCCCGAGTCTGGATTTATCGATAGTGAATGGGCAGGATATAATGAAGCGATGATATTACTTATCATGGCCATGGGATCACCGACACACCCTACGCCGGATGATACCTGGAGTAAATGGTGCAGAACCTATGATTTTGATACCTTTTACGGCTATAAAAGCGTGCAATTCGATCCTCTTTTTGGCCATCAATACAGCCATATTTGGATTGATTTTCGTGGTATTCAGGACAGTATTATGGAGGTACACCATGACGACTACTTCAATAATTCGGCCCAAGCTACCCTTGCCAACAGGTCATACTGTATTGCTAACCCTATGCAATGGAATGGATATGCCGAAAATCTGTGGGGATTATCTGCATGTGACGGCCCAGGAGATGACCGCCTAATGTTAGATGGTAAAGAACGTCAATTTTTTTCCTATCGTGCGCGAGGTGCCAGTAGTGTTCAGGTCGTGGATGATGGTACTATAACGCCTACTGCAGCAGGAGGATCATTTCCATTTACACCTGAGAAATCAGAAGCTTGCTTAAAAAATATTTGGGAGACTTATTATCATGAGATGGTGGGTGAATATGGGTTGAAAGATGCTTTTAATCTGACATATATAACTCCTGAATTTCCTAATGGATGGTTTGATAATGATTATATCGGAATAGATCAGGGAGCTATTTTGCTACAGATAGAGAATCATGAAACGGAATTAATATGGAATATTATGAAAAAGAATCCTTATATTATTTCCGGTTTGAAAAAGGCAGGATTTAAAGGCGGATGGCTGGATCAAAAATAAATTTACAACATAAATTCAAAAGGATATGCGGAAGTTGACCATTTTTATACTTTGTTGCTTAACGATCAATGTTTTTGCACAGAAAATTAATAGCAAGAAGAATGACAATTATGGTGTACAATATTACAAATCGCTAGGTGCTTCCGATAGGGTAGCTCAGCTGATGGTTAAGATGAACATCGATGAAAAGATAGGCCAACTCAACTTAATCACTCCCGGAGGCACCGTGACAGGAGAGATCGTGAGCAAGGATGTGAATACCAAAATACGCAATGGACAAGTCGGAGGTATTTTTGGGATTCGGGGTGCTGATAAACTCCGAAAAGTTCAGGAATTGGCCGTAAAAAAAAGCAGGTTGGGTATTCCTTTGATGGTTGGTATTGATGTGATTCACGGACATCAGACGATTTTTCCGATACCTCTAGGTCTATCCTGTACCTGGGATATGGATTTGATTGAAACATCAGCAAGAATAGCCGCAAAAGAAGCGACTGCAGATGGGTTGATGTGGACATTTTCGCCTATGGTTGATATAGCCAGAGACCCTCGATGGGGACGTATAGCTGAAGGCAGTGGTGAAGATCCATTTTTAGGATCAAAAATTGCGGCCGCAATGGTAAGAGGATATCAGGGAAAGGATCTTTCTTCTTCATCCACCATGCTGGCATGTGTCAAGCACTTTGCATTGTATGGTGCTGCCGAAGGAGGTAGAGATTATGGCACGGTTGACATGAGTAAGGTGAGAATGATGAATGAATACATGCCACCATTTAAAGCAGCGATTGATGCAGGCGTAGGGTCTGTTATGACTTCCTTCAATGTGGTAGATTATGTGCCTGCTTCCGGTAGTAAATTTCTATTTAAAGAATTACTTCGGGATAAATGGGGTTTTGACCAATTGGTAGTGACAGATTATACTGCTATTAATGAGATGATAGAGCATGGCACAGGTGATTTACAAGCGGTTGCAGCACAAGCGATGCATGCATCTATAGACATGGATATGGTAGGTGAGGGTTATCTGACTACACTAAAAAAATCGCTCCAAGAACGTAAAGTCAGTCAAACAGAAATAGACAAGGCGTGTATTCGAGTATTAATGGCTAAAGAAAAGCTAGGTATTTTGGATGACCCATACAAATATTTTGATACTACTCGTGCTGAAAGAGATATTTTGACGGATGAAAATCGTGCATTTGCCCGAAAAATAGCCGCAGCATCTTTTGTCCTACTTAAAAATGAAAACCACATCCTGCCACTCAGCAAAACAGCCAAAATAGCACTGATAGGACCACTTGCAGACAGCCGGCGTAATATGCTCGGTACCTGGAGCGTAAGCGGTGACCATGAAAAGGCGGTGACTGTACTGGAGGGTCTGAAAAATGTCATTGACGCTGAAGGCCAAATATTATATACTAAAGGTGCAAATATTTCTGATGACCCGGACTTTGCACACAGAGTCAATGCCTTCGGAGAAGAAATCTCCATAGACAAGCGTTCTCCTGATGAGATGATAGAAGAAGCACTTAACATTTCAGCATCAGCAGATGTTATTGTAGCAGTAGTAGGAGAGGCAGCAGATATGACTGGCGAAGCTTCCAGCATGACAAATATAAGCTTACAACCAGCACAGAAGAAGCTACTAAGAGCGCTAAAAAATACCGGAAAGCCTATCGTTATGGTACTTTACAATGGTCGCCCTATGGTGATTAAGGAAGAGATGGAAAGCATGGATGCTGTACTGGATGTTTGGTTTGGAGGCACAGAGGGCGGCAATGCTGTTGCGGACGTACTTTTTGGGGATGTAAATCCGGGAGGTAAGCTGACCACTTCTTTTCCCGTCAATGTAGGTCAAATACCGGTGTATCATGCCATGCTTAATACAGGCAGACCGGACTCTGGGACACAAGCCAAATTTAGATCTAATTATCTTGATGCGCCCAATGCACCATTGTTGCCTTTTGGATTTGGATTATCTTATACTACCTTCGAATATGGAAAACCCATAATTAATAGTCCTACGATGAAAAAGGATGGCAGCATCACGGTAAGTATAAAAGTTAAGAACACCGGTACTATTGGTGGACATGAAGTAGTTCAAATGTATATCAGAGACAAAGTAGCGAGTATCAGTCGTCCCGTTAAAGAACTCAAAGGATTTAAGAAGATATACCTAGATCCTGGTGAGCAGCAAGAAGTTACATTCACAATAACGCCCGACTTACTGATGTTTTATAATGATCACCTTGACTACGTCCTGGAGCCAGGAGAGTTTGAGGTGATGGTAGGCACAAATTCACGAGATGTTCAGACGGTTAATTTCGTTCTGGAATAATCACTTGATCATGCAAAAGTGAGCGCTAGCCGGTCAAGAAGAAAAATTTTTTACCTTTGCATTCGTATCAGAGTATATAATGGATGACATTTAAGGAGTTGAATCTCAATAAACCGCTTTGGAATGCTCTTGACGATGCCGACATCACGCATCCGACAACGATCCAGCACAAAGTATTTCCCGTAGCAATGTCGGGTCGAGATATAATAGGTATAGCCCAGACCGGAACGGGGAAAACCCTGGCGTACCTGCTACCAATTATGCGTATGTGGACATTTAATAAATCACGCCATACTACGGCTTTGATTATCGTCCCGACGCGTGAGCTTGTTGTTCAGGTAGTGGAAGTGGCGATGATGCTTGGAAAATATATGAATATTGTCATCCGTGGTGTCTATGGTGGTACGAACCTTAAAACTCAAGCCTACGAACTTGCTGAAGGCTGTGATATTTTGGTAGGAACGCCGGGAAGGTTGCTTGATTTGGGCTATCATGGTTCGCTCAATTTGAAAGCTGTCAAAAAGCTCGTAATTGACGAAGTAGATGAAATGCTGGCACTCGGTTTTAGGTCGCAGTTGGAGCATATTCTTGATTTGCTGTCTGGAAAGAGGCAAAACCTCATGTTTTCAGCGACGATAACAGAAGAGGTAGAGAAGTTAATAGAGGCATTTTTCAACAGTCCTGAAAAAATTGAAGCAGCACCTGCAGGTTCTCCACTATCTAATATTAATCAGTCACTTTATCGTATTCCTAATTTTAATACTAAGGTCAATCTATTGCAGCTTTTACTACGCCAAAATCAAAGTTTAACTAAAGTGCTTGTTTTTGTAGCGACCAAAGCACTGGCTGATGAATTATATGACCGCATCAATGATGAATTCCTGGATCAAATAGGTATCATTCATTCTAATAAAGACCAAAATTTCCGCTTTAATGCCGTCAACCGCTTTCAGGATGGCACATTAAGAGTATTGATAGCTACAGATATTATCGCTCGTGGGCTAGATATAGAAGATGTCTCCCATGTGATTAATTTTGATTTGCCGGATGAACCCAATAGTTATATTCATCGGATAGGCCGGACTGGGCGTGCAGATAAACGCGGAGAAGCGATTGCTTTTGTCGGAGATCTGGATGTTCAATGGCTTGAAGAGATTGAAGCATTGATGCAGTACCAAATTCCTGTAGCAACACTTCCTGAAGACCTCGTCATATCTGATGTACTTACAGAATCAGAAATTCCTAAAGTACATATGAAGAATACACTCGGAAAGCTACCGAAAATCAATGATGAAGGTAGTGCTTTTCATGAGAAAAAGGCGAAAAATCAAAAAAGCAATGTAAAGATACGACACAAAGATAAAATGCATGCAAAATACGGCAAACCAAAAACCAGAGGTCAGAAGCCGAGAGGAAAAAAGAGATGAGAATAAGTACAGTGGTTGTTAATGGAATTTATTTTAGACGTTTTTTAGGAAAAAATTATTTGTCTTTTATAATGTTTTCAAGTTTTAATTACTTGAATCCATCGAAATATAAAAATTCAGCTATTTAAAATGGGTGAAGAACAATCTGAATGATATCAAATTGTCAATAAAGATCATAGGGTGTTGCATTATTGAAAACAGCAAAAATGTGTTTTTTGAGCAATTTCAGCTCGCAATAGTTTTTCTTGATGTGTGATACAGATCAAACGATAACATTTATTCTTCCACTGCTTTCTGTACAAGCAGTAATAGCGACATAGCTTCTCTTAGCGTCCTTACATTCTCCTTGGTCATGATGAGGTGTGTTTTGGATTGTTTCATGGAAAAACCACGCAGATAACCATCTTTAGATATAAACTTCATAATGCTATCAAATATCGGCGTCTCGTAGTAAGCGGATTGTGGATTGGACACAAAATAGCAATTCATTTTTCTGTTTTTGAGTACGATACGCTCAAATCCCATTTCTTTAGCCATCAATCTCAAGCGAATGCCTTCGAAAAGCTCACTGACTTGAGGTGGTATCTTCCCAAACCGGTCTGTTATTTTGGCGCTAAACCTTTCAATATCGTTTTCGCTTTCAAGTTTATTCAGTTCTGTGTAAAGCAACATTCTTTCCTGTGTATTAGATACATATTCTGCAGGAATGAGCATTTCTATATCCGTATCGATTTCTACATCGCGGACAAAGGCCTTTTTAGCAGCATTTTCTTCTTCAAATAGATCCTTAAAGTCAGTTTCCTTAAGTTCGGATACGGCTTCTTCGAGTATTTTCTGATACGTTTCATATCCGATGTCAGCAATAAACCCACTTTGTTCTGCACCCAGTAGGTTGCCGGCGCCACGTATGTCCATATCCTTCATAGCTATCTGAAATCCTGACCCAAGTTCAGAAAACTCTTCTAGGGTCTGGATGCGCTTTTTGGCGTCGGATGTCAGGACAGATAGTGGTGGAGCAAAGAGGTAACAAAATGCTCGTTTATTGGATCTACCTACACGACCACGCAACTGGTGTAAATCACTCATGCCAAATTGATGTGCATTGTTGATTATCATCGTATTAGCATTAGGGATGTCTAAGCCGGTCTCGATGATATTGGTACAAACTAATACATCATATGTTCCATCAATGAAGTCAATGAGTGTATTTTCCAGATCTTTTGACTCCATTTGACCATGTGCTGCAGCGACCTCGACATCAGGACAAAGGCGCTTGATCAAATCGGCCATTTCGTATAGAGTTTTTACCCTGTTATGAACAAAAAATACCTGTCCACCGCGTTGTACTTCGTAGTAAATGGCATCTTTTATCAGCTCTTCACTAAAGACCCTACGTTCTGTGTAAATCGGTTGCCTATTAGGTGGTGGTGTCCGGATCACGGTCAGGTCACGGGCCGCCATTAGGCTAAATTGGAGTGTCCGTGGTATCGGCGTGGCAGTCAGTGTGAGCGTATCGACATTGACCTGAATAGAACGTAATCTTTCCTTAGCAGCAACCCCAAATTTTTGTTCTTCATCGATGATTAAAAGGCCCAGATCTTTAAACTTGAGACCCTTATTGAGAATAGCATGAGTGCCGATGAGTATTTCTACAGTACCATCTTCTGTCTTTTTAAAAATTTCATTTTTTTCTTTAGTCGATCTAAATCTATTGACATATTCTACCTTGATGCCAAATTCTTTAAGTCGATCAGAGAATGTTTTGTAATGTTGCAATGCAAGAATCGTGGTAGGCACGAGAACTGCAACTTGCTTGCCGGCAGCCACGGCTTTAAAAGCACCTCGTATGGCCACTTCTGTTTTTCCAAAACCAACATCACCGCAAATCAGCCGGTCCATCGGGTACTCCCGCTGCATATCATTTTTTACATCCTGCGTCGCTGTAAGCTGATCAGGTGTATCTTCGTATATAAATGAGGCTTCTAGCTCAGTCTGAAGATAGCCATCAGGTGGAAATGCATAACCTTTGGAAGCCTTGCGTTTAGCGTAAAGCTTGATCAACTCCTTTGCGATATCCTTAACCTTAGCTTTGGTTTTGCGCTTGAGTGCTTTCCAGGCTTCACTACCTATTTTGCTCAATTTAGGTTCAGTGCCATCCTTTCCGACATATCGGGATATCTTGTGCAGTGAATTGATACCCACATACAAGACGTCGTTATTCTGATAAATCAATCGGACTGTTTCTTGCTTATGTCCATTGATTTCTATCGTTTCCAGACCTGAATACTTACCGATGCCATGATCTATATGTGTCACATAATCTCCTGGCTGCAGTTCTCTGAGCATCTTCAGGCTGATAGCCATGTCTTCTGTAAAACCTTGTCTCAGCTTGTACCTATGGAATCGATCGAATATCTGATGATCTGTATAACAAGCTACTTTATTGTCATGATCTATAAAACCGGCATGTATAGATTTGTGTAGTGGGTGGAATTGAACATGTGCTCCTTTGTCTTCAAAAATAGCGTAAAATCGCTCTATTTGTTTGATACTATCTGTAAATATAAAATTGGTATATCCACGATCCGTATTTTCATTCAGATTGGCGATAAGCAGATCAAAATTTTTATTGAAGGAAGGCTGAGCTGTACCATTAAAATCAAGGGTCTTGTCAGTGTGGATATGTGGAGACTTTGCTAATGCTAAAATATCAAAATTGGAGACCTCACTAATGATCTGTCCAGGATAGATAAATGCTCTTTCGGCAAACAATTCCTTAAGATCTTCCTCTGATCGGTTCTCTACTTTGGCAGCAAATTGTTCGACTTGCTCAAAACAAATCTGTAATTTTTCTATCAGCAAGTCAGGTTCTTTAATCCATACACAGGTATTATGGTCAAATACTTCAAAGATGCTGATTTTCTGCTCTTGGGAAAAATTACTGTTGATATTGGGAATAATAGAAACCTGCTCAATATTGTTAATAGACAATTGGGTGGTAGGATTGAAGGTACGGATACTTTCTACTTCTTCATCAAACATCTCAATACGATACGGCCATTCATTGCCATAGCTAAATATATCTACGATGCCTCCTCGGATAGAGAATTGTCCTGGCTGATATACGAAATCTACACGCTGAAATCCATACATGACAAGCAATTCTATTATAGTGTCGATGTCCAGCGTATGATTTTTTTGTATAAATATCTTATCTTTTTCTAGAAAACCCGGATCCACGGCTTTTTCAAATATAGCTTCAGGGTATGAAACCATAATTTGATTTTTTCCTTGTACAGTGTGAATCTTATTGATGGCCTCAGTACGTGTCAAAACATTATTTTTGTCTAACTCTTCATATTGAAGCGGTCGCTTGAAGGAATCAGGAAAAAAATGAATTGTTTTCTCTTCGAGAATGGACTGAAGTGTGTTGAGAACATAAGCCGCTTCTTCTTTGTCCGATGCTATATAGATGTGTGATTGTTTTTGAGCGAGAAAGGCTCCGGCTAGGGCAAAACAATCCATGGCACCCGACAATCCCCGTACCTGTATTTTTACTGCATCGTCACCATGCGTCCATGCATTTAGCTCATGTATCTGCTGATTAGTACTGTAAATGTTAATCAGCTCACGGATATTACTCACGATGCAAAGGTAGATAAAAATGAATTTATTTTTGAATCGAAATCAATTTTAAACATTATTTATTTGCTAGACAGGGATACTGAAACCGCTATTTAAGCATGATATTATTTATCTAGATTTGGATAAAAAATTTACTTTTGCTTTTATTGAATAATCCATATGTTCTATGTCGTCATCTAACGTTCATGCAACACCTTTTGACCAGCCACCAAAGTGGGCTCGAGAAGCTGTGTGGTATCAGATCTTTGTGGAGCGTTTTCGCAACGGCAATCCGGCAAATAATCCTACAATGATGACTTGCTATAATGCCCTTATTGATCCACTGCCTGACGACTGGGCGATCACTCCATGGGGACATAACTGGTATGAGCAAGAACCATGGGCAAAAAGCACCGGACTTGATTTTTATCGGACGATTCAGATGCGTAGATATGGTGGAGACCTAGCTGGTGTGGAGGAGAAGATTCCCTATCTAGTGGATTTAGGGATTACCGCTATTTATTTTAATCCACTCAATGATGCGCCTTCACTACACAAATACGATGCTCGCTATTATCATCATATTGATGTGACCTTTGGCGATGATCCGGTCGGAGATATGAACATCATCACTAGTGAAGACCCTGCCAATCCTTCTACCTGGCAATGGACATCGGCAGATAAGCGATTTTTGAGTCTTGTGCAAAAACTGCATGACCACGGCATCAAGGTTATCATGGACTACTCATGGAATCACACTGGAAATAACTTCTGGGCATTCATGGATGTAAAAGCACATCCGGAGACATCGCGATACAAACAATGGTATTACACTTACTTAAAGCCGGATGCTGATGGAAAGATCGTCTTTCAGTATAAAGGATGGATGGCATCGCCAAATCTACCGGAATTGCGTAAGGTACATACTAAAAGGAAGATCGACGGACACCCTTATGAAGGCAACATGTATCCAGAGGTCAAAAAGCATATCTTTGATGTATGTCGGCGGTGGATGGATCCTTACGGCAATGGGCGTACTGACCTGGGCATAGATGGTATGAGGCTTGATGTGGCAGAACATATTCCTACCGGTTTCTGGACTGACTTTAGGAAGTATGTACGATCCGTCAACCCTGATTTTTATCTGGTAGGCGAAAACTGGTGGGAAGATTGGCCAGACAAATTGATGGATCCTAAACCATGGGTGGCAGGTGATATCTTTGACGCTGTGATGCATTACCACTGGTATAAGATAGCTAGAGGTTACTTTGCTGAGCCCATAGATCGAGTTACGCTGAAGGATTTTAAGGACAAGATGACAGCTTTGTTTCAATCGTATCCGGATTATACGCAGCAGGCCATGATGAATCTAGCATCATCTCACGATTCACCACGTCTTTTATCCGCATTTTTCAATGTCAATAAGTATAAATTTCACTGCAAGCCACAAGAAGATAAGCATTATCGCACAGATCAACCCGGCGCTTTTACCTACCATCGGGTTAAGTTGTTTTTGTTGCATCAGTTTACATTTGTCGGTGCACCACACATCTGGAATGGAGATGAGATGGGCATGCTCGGTGCTGATGATCCGGATAATCGCAAGCCTTTAGTATGGCCTGATATCGAATTTGATGAAGAAACCCAGTCAGCATATTCTGATTATGAGTATCGTTTGAAACCAGCATTTAACCACGATATATTTAACTACTACAAAACGCTCATCCACTTAAGAAAGTCAGATCTAACCTTTGTATATGGTGATTTCCAATTTCTTGATATATCTGCTGATGACAAGGTACTCGCTTATACGCGTAGCTTTAAGCAAACCACTTACGCAATTTTATTCAATAATAATGAAACTGCAAATAAAGCTACATTGCCATTAATATCAGGAGAGATTATCTTCAGCTATAATGCCGATGACCTTGTTTTTAGTTCCGACATGATCATGCCTCCTTTCAGCGGTCTAGTGATAAAGGTGGGCATTAACGAATAGAGGAAGTCGTTTTGTGGGTAGAATGTATCATGTACAAAGGTCTATTTCTTATTGCTTTCAAATGTCTATCCATGCAAGATCAACTCAGAAATTATAGATATATCATGAATTCAAAATCATAACTTTTATACCGTTGAGTTTTCATTGGTATTTGTACATTTAGAAAGTTGCCTAAAGAACATGGCAAAAGATATGATTTTCAAAAATAAATCCACTCTGGTGTAAAAATTTTTTCCTACATTCGTTGTTTATAATCATAATGTAAGATAAATGGCCTAGGCCATCCCAATGATGAATGGAGATATGGGTTTATTTGAAAATTTAAATAGATGAAAGGAAAAGCAAAAAGAGTCATTCTGATCGTATTAGACAGCGTGGGCATCGGATATCTGCCGGATGCGCACCTTTACGGAGATATGGGAAGTAATACACTGGGACATATTGCGGAACAAGTACCGGATTTTAATATTCCGCATCTGACGCAGATGGGTTTAGGAAATATTGTGCCTGAAAATGCACTGCCGAAAGCAAATCATCCTACGGCAGTATATGGAAAATCAGCCGAAAAATCCGCTGGAAAAGATACGACTACAGGGCACTGGGAGATAGCCGGTAGCGTATTAAAGCAACCGTTTCCGGTTTTTCACGAGGGGTTTCCGCAGTCATTTATTGAGGCTTTTGAAGCAGCCATAGGCACTAAAACCATTGGCAATTATTCTGCATCAGGCACTGAAATCATTCAGGAATTGGGTGATCAACATGTTAAGACCGGATACCCGATCGTATATACATCCGCAGATAGTGTCTTTCAGATAGCCATGCACGAAGAGGTCATTCCTATAGAAAGGCAGTATGAGATTTGTGCTATCGCTCGTAAAATGCTCTCCGGTGACCTAGAAGTAGGTCGTGTTATTGCAAGACCATTTATCGGTAGCTCAGGTAATTATACCCGTACATCCAGTCGTAAAGATTTTGCTACATTGCCACCGGACAATATTATGGGTGCTGTAATTAAATCGAATATGGAGGTGATTGCTATCGGTAAAATCTACGATATATTTGCCGGAAAGGCGATCAGTCATGCTACCAAAACAGCGAATAATACCGAGGGTATTCTCGAAACGATCAAGGCGATAAAGGCCGACTCGTCAGGTCTGATTTTCACTAATCTGGTGGACTTTGATATGCACTATGGTCACCGACGCAATGTTAAGGGTTATGCTGAATGTTTAGAGGATTTTGACCGTTATTTGCCTGAAATTCAGGAAGTGATGAAGGATGATGACGTGCTGATTATCACAGCCGATCATGGCAATGATCCTACATGGTCAGGCACAGATCACACCAGAGAATATATTCCGATTTTGATATATGGAAAAGGTATTAGCCCTCGACATTTTGGAGTGAGAGATAGTTATACTTGTATAGCAGCTACGATTGCAGAACTTTTGGGCATAGAATTTGCGACTGAAACGATGAGTTGTCTGCATTAGTGAAAGATGCATAAATTGAAGTAATTTTAAAATGAAGCGCCATTGGTAGAATTAATTAAGAAGAAAAGAGATGGACATATACTGACAACAGACGAGATCAAAAGTATTGTTGCAGGATTTGTTGATGGTTCGATACCTGACTATCAAATAGCTGCATGGCTGATGGCTGTGTTTTTTCAGGGTATGAATGATGAAGAAACAGCAGCATTGACTGATGCCATGATGCGTTCAGGAGAGCTGATTGATTTATCGCCGATACCGGGTATCAAAGTGGATAAACATAGCACCGGTGGAGTAGGAGACAAGACTACTCTGGTACTCGGGCCACTTGTTGCTGCTGCGGGTGTTGTTGTCGCTAAAATGTCCGGTCGTGGTCTGGGACATACCGGAGGTACTTTGGATAAGTTAGAGTCTATTCCGGGATTTAAGGTTGAGATGAGCCCAGCTGAGTTTGTAGAGAAAGTACTGAAGCACCATATAGCGATTTGTAGCCAGAATGAGCGACTGGTACCTGCCGACAAGCAACTCTATGCGCTGCGTGATGTGACAGGCACGGTAGATAATATATCGTTGATAGCGTCCAGTGTCATGAGTAAAAAACTGGCTTGTGGTGCGGATGCCATTGTGATAGATCTCAAAGTAGGCGATGGTGCATTTATCAAAACCATCGAAGATGCTGAAAAATTGGCCAAAATTATGATAGCCACTGCTCAGCGCATGGGTAGGCAACTCATCGCTGTTATTTCAGGCATGGAAGAGCCGCTAGGTCATGCCATTGGCAATGCATTGGAGGTAAAAGAAGCTATTGAGACACTCAAAGGACACGGTCCGGAAGACTTGACAGAATTGTGCTTGAGTCTAGGCAGCTATATGATGATGCTAGCCGGTAAAATTACCGATTATGAAGCTGGCAAGGATACTTTGCGCCGCTTAATTGCCGATGGAAAGGCATTAGATAAGTTGGTGGAATTAGTTCAATCACAAGGTGGTGATGCTGATTATATTTTACATCCTGAGCGGTTTGAAATGGCCGCTTACAGCAAGGTATATACTGCACCTCAATCAGGATATATCTCGCATCTGAGTGCGATGGATATAGGTCTGGCTTCTGTCAAACTCGGCGCTGGTCGCGAAACTAAGGAAAGCCCGATTGACTATAGCGCAGGCATCATCATGCATAAAAAAGTAGGCGACTATGTAGAGCAAGGTGATAATCTTGCAACTTTATACGCTTCTCAACCTGAATTGTTTGATGGCGCTTTCAGATACATGGATGAGGCTTACACCTTTTCAGCAAACAAACCTGAAAAACAGCCGTTAATATTTAAAACAGTATATTAATTATAATTTTGCTATGACCGGAAATAAAGTAAAAGATACGGTGCATATGACACATGATATCATCCATCGCAATGATGGCATTCCCTTTGACGCAGGTTTGCTAGATGGCATACGTGTGAATAAGAGTGCCGTTGAACGTCGGGCGGCCACTATCGGTACTCGGCGTTCTGTCAAGAAAGAGTACCAGGCAGCGTGGTTGCTTAAAGCTATTTCATGTATTGATTTGACTACACTATCCGGTGATGACACGCCTGGCAATGTCCTCCGACTGTGCGCTAAAGCCAGAAATCCGATTAGGATGGATTTGATGGAAGCTTTGGATATACAAGGCATGGGATTGACCACAGGTGCCGTTTGTGTATATCATAACCTCATTCCGTATGCAGTAGAAGCACTTAAAGGTACAAATATTCCTGTTGCAGCCGTTTCGACAGGTTTTCCTGCAGGTCAGATCGCCTTGTCAGAAAAACTAAGAGAAATCAAAATGTCGGTAGCTGCCGGTGCAAAGGAAATCGATATAGTCATCAGTCGTGCACTGGTACTGAAGTCAGACTGGAAAGGTCTCTATGATGAAATCAAGGCTTGTCGTGAGGCTTGTGGCGAAGCACATATGAAAACCATTCTGGCTACTGGTGAGATACCTACATTGACTAAAGTCGCTAAGGCCAGCATGGTAGCGATGATGGCAGGGTCAGACTTTATCAAAACCAGTACCGGAAAAGAAAGCGTCAATGCTACACTACCGGTGACGCTGGTAATGGTGCGCATGATCCGTCAGTATCAGGAGTTGACCGGTTATAAAGTTGGGTACAAACCAGCAGGTGGTATTTCCAAGGCAAAAGATGCACTGAATTACCTGATCATGATGAAGGAAGAGCTGGGCAATGATTGGTTGCGCCCTGAGTTATTTAGATTCGGCGCCAGTAGCTTGCTGGGTGATATAGAGCGACAGCTAGAGCATTTTGTGACTGGCAGATACTCGGCTTCTTACCGTCATCCTATGGCTTAAAAGTTGAAATTAATTAGTCAATAAAGAATAAAAATATAAAAATGTCAGTAAAGACAATATTTGAAACCATGGAATATGGTCCTGCACCAGAAGCAAATAAGGAAAGCATCGCATTTCTGGAAAGACACAACAGAAAATTTCAATTATTTATCAATGGAAAATGGGCCAAACCATCATCCGGTGTTTATTTTGAAACCATCAATCCTGCCAATAGAGCAGTGCTGGCTGAAATAGCTGAAGCGAATGAAAAGGACGTAGATATAGCTGTCAAAGCAGCCAAAAAAGCGCTCAAGCCTTGGTCAGAAATAGGTGGTCATGCCCGTGCTAGATATCTTTATGCTATTGCACGTCAGATTCAGAAGCATTCTAGAAACTTTGCTGTACTGGAGTCTATGGACAATGGTAAACCCATTCGTGAGACTCGAGACATTGACATTCCGCTAGTAGCAAGACATTTTTATCATCATGCCGGATGGGCGCAACTCATGGATACTGAGCTCAGTGAATACGAACCGGTAGGCGTAGTTGGTCAGATCATTCCATGGAATTTCCCTATGATGATGCTCGCATGGAAAATCGCTCCGGCGCTCGCTATGGGCAATACCGTCGTACTCAAACCTGCAGAATTTACGTCACTGACAGCGCTGATGTTTGCTGAAATATGTAAGGAAGTAGGCCTACCTGACGGTGTGGTCAATATTATCACAGGTGCCGGCAAAACCGGAGCTGCTCTGGTGGCTCATCCCGATGTGGCTAAAATAGCATTTACAGGCAGTACCGATGTAGGAAAAATCATCCGTCGTGCTACAGCCGGAACAGGTAAGAAAATTTCCTTGGAATTGGGTGGCAAATCTCCATTTATCGTCTTTGAAGATGCAGATCTGGATAGTGTAGTGGAAGGCGTCGTTGATGCCATCTGGTTTAATCAAGGAGAAGTATGTTGTGCTGGTTCGCGATTGCTGGTCGAAGAAAGCATTGCTGAAAAATTATATAAAAAGATCAAAGCTCGTATGGATACCCTGCGGATGGGTGATTCGCTGGACAAGTGTATCGATATAGGAGCCGTAGTCGCACCGATACAATTAGAGACGATTGATGCTTTGGTTCAAAAAGGGAAGGACGAAGGTAATCAATGGTGGCAACCCTACTGGTCTTGTCCTACGGATGGCTATTTTTATCCACCTACATTATTTACAGGCGTTTCGCCGTCTTCTTTGATTGCACAAGAAGAGATATTCGGGCCTGTTCTGGTAGCTATGTCATTCCGTTCGCATAGTGAGGCTGTCAAACTTGCCAATAATACCCGCTATGGTCTGGCAGCGAGTATATGGACGGAAGACATTAACCTAGCGCTTGATATCGCGCCGCAGCTTAAGGCCGGTTCTGTATGGATCAACTGTACTAATGTCTTTGATGCAGCTTCGGGTTTTGGTGGCTATAGAGAGTCGGGTTTTGGCCGTGAAGGTGGTAAGGAAGGTCTTTATGAATATGTCAAGCCCAAAGCTAACGCCTTGATGACGGATAAAGCACCCATGACTAAACGTCAAGAGCCTAAAGCTTCCAGCAATGGAATCTCCATGCCTGGTATTGACCGTACCGCTAAGATGTATATCGGCGGCAAACAAGCACGACCGGATGGAGGTAATAGTATCATTGTCACAGATACTTTTGGTAATCATATTGGCGAAGTGTCTAAAGGCAATAGAAAAGACATCAGAAATGCAGTAGAAGCAGCGCATGCAGGTACGGCTTGGGGCAAAATGACCGGACATGCTAAAGCACAAGTCTTGTACTATCTGGCTGAGAATCTTGCTATAAGAAGTGCAGAGTTTGCTTCCCGAATTGTAGAATGTACCAATGTAAGTCGTGCGGAAGCTGAAAAGGAAGTATCTTCATCTATCGAACGCATCTATTATTATGCGGCTTTTGCCGATAAGTATGATGGTGATGTACACCACACTACTCAGAGGAATGTTACACTAGCCATGCCTGAGCGTATCGGAGTGCTAGGGATAGTCTGCCCGGATGAATCTCCATTGCTGGGCTTTATCTCGACCGTCATTCCTGCATTGACCATGGGCAACAACCTCATTGTTATTCCGTCAGAAACATTTCCATTGTTGGCGACTGATTTTTATCAAATTCTAGAAACATCCGACGTACCTGCCGGTGCTGTCAATATTGTGACCGGCGTAAAAGATGAGTTGACCAAAGAACTTGCAAAACACTACGATGTGGACGGGTTATGGTATTTTGGAACACAAGAAGGTAGTAAGGAAGTCGAGTTGCTCTCAGCGGATAATTTGAAGCGCACATGGTGCAACTACGGTAAATACCGCAATTGGTATGACCATGCACAAGGGCAGGGCAGAGAATATTTGCGTCGTGCATCAGAGATTAAAAATATCTGGATACCTTACGGAATATAATGGATAGGTCAATGATAATCTGAATGAGAAAGGTTATATTATAGTAATCCCTTCGGGATTAGGTTTCTTACACCTTTCGTACCTCAAACGCCTGGTGCAGCAAGGCTTTGAGCAATTGTTTTTTTTGAATAATTGCTTTTCGCCCGTTGATTTCGGTTTATATTGCCACAAAGTATGTATTCCTGCTTAAACCTTTTGGCATTCTACCAACGCCACACTTATAAATTTCTTTAAATCCCATCTGATTAAACAACTTCAAAATTAAATGCCCTAAAAGAACCGGTTTCAAGGAGTTGTCTCTCGGAATAAAATCTTTAATACTTTCCATTTTTAAGTCGGAAAGTGTCATTTTTTCCTATGTCTTATTTAACTTGCAGCTAACGGCCCGATATAAGCGATGGCGCCGTCAGATAGTTGGCATGTACATTAAAGCGCTGTTAGCATAGGTGATTGTTTTTTTTAGTATCCGTATTCAATATATACATCTGAAAATCGTACTTTTTTAGGTAAATCAGGTAAATATTCTTTTTTTGAGATGAAACTTCCTTTAAACTTGGCTTTTAGCTTGTTAGTTTCAGAATCAAATGAAATAATTTCTAAGGCATTGTCTGCACTTAAATCTAATTCATACAGGAGAAAACCTGCATCATCATAAACTATAGAATAACTAACGATTACAGAATCAACTGACTCTCTATTATTTGTCAATTTCTGACATTTAGTTGTCTCTTTTATTTTAGAAAAACTAATTACTTCTCCTTCGGCAAAATACCCATTACTTTCAAGCCAATAGCCTTTCAACTGTAAATCAATCAAGGTGTCAGATTTGGAGTTATTAAATAAAAAAACACTTGATTCAAATGGTTTATTAATTTTAATTCCTTTAGCAAAACCATTTTCTTGCTTTCCTTTTTCAAATATTAGAAATCCCGAGATTGTATCAGTGATTGATTCTGCTGTTACGCAAGGGATTGGATCTGTTTTTTGATGATCATCTTTTTCACATGAAAAATAAAAACATGCGATCAATACAACAGTTAATATATTCAAATTTTTCATAATAAAAAAAAGAGGCGTTAAAGGAATTACTTAGCACTTCATAAAATAACTCATCCTATTATTCATTTTACAATTTGACCATATGTGCCTAATTCTTCCGGCTGTTATATCAATCGTTACTTATCTATAATTTGGGGCATTTTGGTATTCAAATTTTTGTTTTGAATTATTTTTACCTAGGTCTTATCCTTCATTTCTATATAAACTTCCCTATGCTCACCACAAAAGGTACGCCTAAAGATCAATGATCAACCCAACCTTAAGACATTCCATTTTTCACGCTCTGGCATGGATCACTTAAATCCTATGATACTACCTTCTGGAATGACAGCATTTTTATTGACGACAACAATACCTTTTTTGATAGAATAATTTTCTGTTTCTATATCTTCAAGTGCTTCATGACCGCGTATGATGACATTGTTGCCTATGCGTACATGCTTATCGATGATGGCATTTTCGATGTAGCAATCGCGACCGATACCCATCGGGATTCTGTTGTCAGAGGCGATTTCTTCTAATGATTCAAAATAGTCATTACCCATAATATAGGCATTTTTGATCACCGTACCAAAGTCAATTCGAGACCGCACACCGAGGATAGCATTTTCGACGAGTTTAGCTTGAACGACCGAGCCTTCAGCTACCATAGTACGTGTAAACGTCACACCAGAGAATTTAGCAGGCGGTAACAATCGAGGCCTGGTGTATATTTTATTCTGATTATCAAATAGATTGAAAGCCGGGATTTCATCGGTTAGTGCAATGTTGGCTTCAAAAAACGAGCGAATATCTCCGATATCCGTCCAGTAACCATTGTATGCATAACTCACTACATTCATGCCTTGGTTGATGGATTCAGGTATGAGCTCTTTACCGAAATCCACTGCCTGGGGATTGTCTTCTAGCAGCGTGTAGAGTGCCTTTTTGCTAAAAACATAGATGCCCATGGAGGCCAGATATATTTTGCCCTTGGCTTTCAGGTCTTCACTTACTTCGGAAGTCCATTCTGGGAGTAAGTCTTGTTTAGGTTTTTCTATGAAGCTAACGATTTTGTTTTCGGAGTTGACTTTCATAATGCCAAAAGAAGTAGCATCTCGGGCCACTACGGGTATGGTAGCTATGGTGATGTCTGCATTTTGTTCTACATGTTTTTCAAGTACTTCTTCTATATCCATTTGGTACAACTGATCACCGGAGAGAATAAGCATATATTCATAATCATAGTACTCAAAATTGCGTGATGATCTTCTCACCGCATCGGCAGTACCTTGAAACCATTCCATACTACTACGCGTCTGTTCTGCAGCCAGAATGTCCACAAATCCATTGGAAAATAAGTCAAAGTGGAAGGTGTTTTTGATATGCTTATTGAGCGAAGCCGAATTGTACTGAGTCAATACAAAAATCCTGTAAAGACCGGAATTCATACAGTTGGAAATCGGAATATCTATCAATCTATATTTACCGCCTATAGGTACTGCTGGCTTGGATCGGTCACGAGTAAGTGGATACAGTCTGGTGCCGGCACCACCACCAAGGATCAAACAAATCGTCTGTTGTAATACATCATTACTTGATTTCATATCTTCGGATTTTTGAAATGTACTCAATTAGCATTCATTAGGCAATGATAATAATAATGCAGGACATGATGTTAATAAATTGTAAAAAATTAAAACTTAAGACCGATTCTTTTTGGAATAATTGAGTTAAACCGGGATTACTAAATTGAATTTGACTGCATGAAAATGCTACTTCATGTCTATTTCGGTACTCGATTTTCTGTCCTCGACATAGTAAAACTCTACCTGCAGAATAAAAACGCCGATCCTCATAGCTATTTTGTATCATTTCCCTTCGTCTCGAAGTCTAATGAGCAATGTAGATTAAATGGGTTTTAATGAGCCATTAAAAGACCATTTTCCCTTGTAATTAAAAGGCTTGTTGTGCTTTTGTTTATCAGTGCAGAATGAATGTGCACTTCATATTCTGGACTAGATTCATGATACCATCGGGCTTGAATTATCAATAAGCTCTCTTATCGGAGTTTTTCATATAATTGATAAAAGCTCTGTTAGCGACACGCGTTCCACCTGGAGTAGGGTAGTTGCCTGAAAAGTACCAGTCACCATGATTTGCGGGACAAGCAAGGTGCAAATTTTCTATGGACTGATAGATGACCATTACTTCGGGCTCTATATTTTCAGGTGTTACTAGTTCTGTGATTTTATGAGCGATCTCATCGTCTGAATACAAATCATAGAGTGCTTTTACATGATTTTGGGTTTCATGGATAGGTACTTCCTCTTCTGCAAGGCATTTGTTGTAGGTTTCGTGCAAAAGATGCTCCTTGCCATCTCGCTTTAATAATTCTATCAATGCCCTGAAAGCTACAAACTCCTTCATTTTACTCATATCTATACCGTAACAATCAGGATATCTCACTTGTGGCGCTGATGACACTATGATGATTTTTTTAGGTCGTAAAGTAGCTAGGATGGAAATAACACTGTCTTTCAGCGTAGTACCTCTAACGATAGAATCATCAATAAGAATGATGGTATCTACCTTATCTTGAACGATACCATAAGTTACATCATAAACGTGTGAAACCATCTGGTGTCTAGAGGCATCATCAGCAATAAATGTCCTGAGCTTTTCATCTTTTACTGCGAGTTTTTCAGCTCTCACTGAGAGATTGAGGACTTTTTGAAGCGCTTCAGGTGTCAGATTGCCGCTATCACGCAGTTCTATTATTTTTCTATTTTTGATATCGTTGAGTCTGGCTTCCAGACCTTTGATCATACCAAAAAATGACACTTCGGCGGTATTGGGAATGAAAGAAAATATGGAGTTTTCCAGGTCGTAATCGATAGCTTCTAGGATTTTGTCCACGACAAGTTCGCCGAGTTTTTTACGCTCCAGATAAATGCCTCGATCTGTACCTCGACTGAAGTAGATGCGCTCAAAGCTACAAGGTGTCGGATGAGGTACTGGCTCGCGATACATCTCTTCACTGACTTGCCCGTTTTTCTTGATGATCAATGCATGTCCGGGTTTGAGCTCCTTAACTTGATGGTATTTGATATTCATACTGGTCTGAATGACAGGCCGCTCTGAAGCTGCTACCACAATCTCATCATCCTGATAATAGTACGCAGGACGAATACCTGCAGGATCTCTGAGTACAAAGGCATCTCCATGACCTATAAGTCCTGCCATCACATATCCACCATCAAACTTCCGGCAGGATCGATGGAGGAGTCGCTGTATGTCCAAGTGTTCACCGATGAGGTGGGTAATTTCTTGATTGGAGTAGCCTTCTGATTTGAACCAGTTGAAAAGCCGCTGTACTTCGTCATCCAAAAAGTGTCCTATTTTCTCTAGCACTGTGACGGTGTCAGACTTTTCTTTAGGATACTGGCCGTAGGAGAGCAATTCATCAAAAAGCTCGTCAACATTTGTTAGGTTAAAATTTCCTGCTAGGGCTAAATTTCTGGTGATCCAGTTATTTTGTCTTAAAAATGGGTGTACAGCCTCAATTGTATTATCGCCATGAGTACCGTATCTGAGGTGACCTAAGAGAAGCTCACCGGTATAAGGTTTATTATCCTTTAACCAAACAGGATCGTTTAGTTGCTCTTTATTGAGGTCTTTGAAATGATAGAATATGCCATCAAACAAGTCAGTAAGATATTGAGGACTGTTACTTCTCTTCCGGCTGATGTATCGATTGCCTGGGAGCGTATCTAGCTTGATGGTCACTAGCCCTGCTCCATCCTGACCTCTATTCCTCTGTTTTCTGAGCATGAGATGCATCTTGTTGAGGCCGTAAAGTGCTGTTCCGTATTTTTTGTGATAGTAATCGAGTGGTTTAAGTAGTCTGATCAGGGCCAGACCGCATTCGTGTTTTATCTGATCACTCATCTGTTGTGCAGGTTGGAGGATTATTTTATAGCTGCAAAAGTACAGATTTTAAGTGTGAAACTTGGAAAAGTTATTAAAATAATAATAGCTTTCTGGTTTTCTATGAAAAAATCTGATAAGCAATGAAAGCACCGACATATGCCATTACACCCATATAAGTAAACATGATGACCGGCCATTTCCAGGTGTTTGTTTCTTTTTTGGTCACCGCCAGGGTACTCATACACTGCATAGCAAATACGTAAAAGATAAGCAATGAAAGCGCTGTAGCTCGATCATACATCTTCTGATTGGTGCCCGGTTTTAACTCAGCCGCCATCTTTTGACGTATAGTCATTTCGTCGCTTTCGCTGCCTATACTATATATTGTAGCCATGGTTCCGACAAACACCTCTCTTGCTGCAAACGAGGTCATCAATGCAATACCGATTTTCCAGTCGTAACCAAGAGGTTTGATGGCAGGCTCTATCCACTTTCCAATATGTCCTATGTAGGAAGACTCGAGTTTTTGAGCAGCTATAAGGTTTTCAGTGGCGTTTTCATCCAGTTGTTGTTCTGTACTGATAGCCAGTGCATTTTCTTCTGCTTGTTGCATAGACTGGCCTGGTCCATAACTAGCCAGAAACCAAAGGACAATAGAAATCAGCAGGATAATTCTTCCGGCCTCGGTGATAAATGAACCTACTTTGGTTTTAACAGTCATCCATACATTGCTCCATTGAGGTGGCTTGTAATTAGGCATTTCTATCATTAGGTAGGATGGTGCATCACCTTTGACGACTTTTTTCATAATATAAGCTGCAGCAAGTGCACCCAGAATACCTAAGAGGTATAAACCCATGAAAGCCAGACCCTGAAGTTGAAAGATGCCGATACGCTCAGCTGGTACCACAAATCCTACTAGAATAGCATATACGGGTAGTCTTGCACTACAGCTGATCAGTGGGCTTACCATGATGGTAATAAGCCGTTCCTTTTGATTGCTGATTGTTCTGGTGGACATGATAGCTGGAATGGCGCAGGCTCCACTGGATATTAGTGCTACCATGCTACGTCCATTCATTCCGAAACGCTGCATGATGGAGTCAAACATATAGACGACTCTACTCATGTAGCCTGATTCCTCCAGTATTCCGATTAAAAAAAATAGTATGGCAATCTGTGGTATGAATACAAGTACTCCACTTAACCCAGCAAGTACACCATTGACCAGAAGATCTGCCCACCATCCATCACCTAATACACGTAGAATGCCTGATCCTGCAATAGCAAAACCATTCTCAATCCATGTCATGGGCCATTCTGCCCATGAGAATATGGCTTGAAACACAAATAACATGATTAGGAAAAAGACTATTGGCCCAAAAACCTTATGCGTAATAATCGCATCTATCCTGTCCGTTAATGTCAGGTGATCTGAATGGATTTTATTGACAGCCTGTCGCACTAGATGACCATGTCTATCAAAGCGGGTCATGGTTTCGTTTACTTGTGCGGTGAGATCTACAAATCCATGTTTATTGACAATATCTTCAATCTGAGCCTTTTGCTCAACGCTGATATGTGTCAGCCATCGAAAGTGATGTGCTATGATTTTAGCTTGATATTTATTTTTTATACCTAATAGTTGCTGAACCTCAGCAGCGACACGGTTTTCCACTTCGGTCATTGGGTAAAGAGGCGCCGGTTGAGCTGGTTTAGGTCCAGTGAGTATCTTGCTAATAGCCTTTTTTATGGCGATTGTATTTTCATTTTTGCGCATGGACACCGTGATCACTTCACATTGAAGGAAATCAGCTATTTTGTCGGCATCAATCGTACTGCCTTCTTCTCTGAGCAGGTCAGCCATATTCAGAATAAAAATCATTGGTATGCCCAGATCTCTAATCTGAGATGCAAAAAGCAGATGGCGTTCGAGTTGTGTGGCATCTGCTATGTACAAGGCTAGATCCGGATAAAAATCGTAGTTTTCATTGGTCAGCGCATTGACAACAATCTTCTCTTCTGATGAATTGGGAAATACACTATAAGTGCCGGGATAATCAATCACAGTAGCCGTCGTATGATCTTCCAGAGTCAGTTTACCCAATTTTTTATCAACAGTAACTCCGGGAAAGTTGGACACTTTCTGGCGCAGCCCTGTTAAAAAATTAAATAAAGATGATTTGCCGGAGTTGGGATTGCCAAAAAGAGCAATCACCGGCGGTTTATGGTTGAAATTCATACAGTATCTTCAAGAATAATGGTTTGTGCTTCTTCTTCTCTGATCGCCATCTGATAATTGCCTAGCTTGATATAGAGTGTTTTGCCAAATGGGGCTCTACGAACTAAAAGTGATGCGTGTATTAGGCAAAATACCGAGATTCATCAATTTACAGGTAAATATATTCTCATGGAGTAAAGATACTAAGGCGCTTTCTCCCGGAGTCAACATGGCCAATGTTTTCTGACGTACCAAAATATTACAATTATTTAGACTAATTTTAAATTGCAAAGATAAATTATAGGCTTGATTATTCCTAAAATCTGGATGAAAATTATAATTTATTTAATAACTAATTTTCCACGATCATATATTTTTTAATTTTTTTTTGAAAATGCATTAGGGGTTTTTACAAGTTCAAGCATCATAAATAAAATCACCTTATTATGGATCAATCAGTTTTGTTTTTGTCTTTACAGCAATTACCGGTCTTGAAAGCGTTAACGAGTGACGAACTCAATCGGCTTGCTCAGAATACTATTTATAAGAAATTTTCAAAGAACAGTTTATTATATCAAGTGGGCGAGACATGCAGTTATGTTTACTTAATTGAGAAGGGTAGCGTAAAGCTGGGCGCACTGGCGGCTTCTGGAAAGATGCTGACCAAAGAGATTATTTATGACAAAGAGATTTTTGGAGAAAATGTATTTTCTACTCATCCATTGACCAGAGAATATGCAGAGACCATGACTGAAACTAAGGTCTTTATGATCCCTGTAGATATATTTAAGTCTATCGTGATGGAAAATAGTGTATTTGCAGCAGAAATCATGAATATCATTTTGGCTAAGTTGCAAAATATTGAAGAACGCCTTCAAAGTTTCGTCTTCAGACGAGCAAAAGAGCGAATCGTTGACTTTATATACAGAACCGGACTACGAAAAGGGATCAAGATAGGTTTTAAGGAGTGTCTGATTGATCATGGAATGTCGCACAAAGAAATCGCTTTTCTGACGGATACCAGCAGACAGACTGTAGCGCGAATTATGAATGAATTGAAGAGGGAAAACTATATTCATTATGGATCTCGTAAGAGCAGTAAGATTTTAATTCGGGATATGGTTTTACTTAAGGAGTTTAATATGGCAGTGTAAAATTTTTGTTTTCATACATTGACTAATTGTCGTTTTGAAATTGAGTACAATTTCAAACTTGAATTAGGTGGTTAATAAAATCTTTGATTTGCCGGTCAGTTGTAAAAATTGATCGGCATTTTTTATTCTTATTTATAAGAGCATGAGTATTTTACATGTCCTTATAGCATGAATTTTTAGGGAGACTTATTGGTGAATTCGTCTTTACTGAGAAGCGTCACAACCTGTATCGACGTCTTAATATTTAAAACATTGATTATGAAGTTCCGATTTTTACTCTTAGTGCTTATTGTATTTGTTTACGCTGCGTCCTCAGCTCAGAAAGCTAAAGATTACGCTATCCAGCTTGAAGCATCTATTTCACCATCGTCCGCTGAAGTAACATTGAGTTGGATTACGATCCCAGGAGCAACAGAATACAAAGTTTCTAAAAGAAATACACAGTTTAATACATGGGTAGTAGTTGGGACTACAAAAGATACATTTTATGTCATAACTGATGCAGAAGTATCTAAACCTACCTACTATCAGGTAGAAGCGATTGATGGTATTAAGGCTTTTGGCAATATTTATACGGGCCACAAAGTTACTCCGATTCATCATAGAGGTACCTTGGTTTTAGTAGTGGATTCACTATTTATTGATTCATGTCAGACAGAGATATTGACTTTAATCGAGGATATAATAGGAGATGGATGGTTTGTAGAAAGGATTAATATAAATAGAAATGCTACTGATGTACAATTGAAGGGCAAAATTAAGGAGTTATATAATGCAATACCGGATGTAAAGGCTGTACTTTTACTTGGTCATGTGGCGGTGCCGTATAGTGGAAATATTTATCCTGATGGCCATACGAATCACCAAGGAGCTTGGCCTGCTGATGTGTTTTATGCTGACATGGACGGAAACTGGTCAGATAATTACGTCAATGTTACTTCTGCATCACGAACAGAAAATCAAAATACACCAGGCGATGGAAAATGGGATCAATCCATTCTGCCATCGAAGGCAGAACTTCAAGTCAGTAGAATTGATTTTTTCAATATGCCGTTATTTGTAGAGAGTGAAGTAACATTGATGAAACGCTACTTGGCAAAGTTACATGCTTACAAAAGTGGAAGTTTGCAGATTGTCAAACAAGGCATCATTAAAGATAATTTTGGCGGATTTAGTGGTGAAGCGTTTGCATCCACTGCATGGCGAGGATTTGCGCCTTTATTAGGGCGAGATCAAGTTTTAGAAAAGGAGTTTATTTCTGCTCTGAATGAAACGCCTTATCAATGGGCATATGGATGTGGGCCAGGCTCTTATACCAGTTGTAGTGGTGTGGCCAAGACTGCTGACTTCGTTAAAAATGCACAAAAAGGTATTTTTACTATTTTATTTGGTAGTTATTTTGGTGACTGGGATAATGCCAATAATATTTTGAGGGCGCCGCTATGTAGTCCTGAGCCGTCCCTGATTTCATTTTGGGCTGGGAGACCTCATTGGTTTATACAGGTGATGGCACTTGGCGATAATATTGGTAAAGCATTTTTGAATACGGTGAATAATAACTCACCGGTGGTTTTCCAGCCACCTGGATATCTACCCGGAGGCGTTCATGTGGCCTTATTAGGTGATTTGACATTGAGGACTGATTATATACAGCCTGCTGAAAGTATCAAAATAAATACTGAAAAGGGACAAGGTGCTACAATTCAATGGTCGCCTTCACCAGACAAAGATGTATTAGGCTATTATATTTATCGGTCTGAAGAATATGGACGTGGATATGAACGGATATCTGATTTAGTGATGGATGCTTCATATCAAGATAAAAATGGAGATGATGGACTTAAGTATTACATGGTGCGTCCTTGCAAACTGGAAAATAATCCTTCAGGGTCATATTATAATCTGGGACTTGGTATTGTGGATTCGGCCACTGTTTCGTATCCAGAATCTACATTAAATAATGATGTTCCTGATTTGGAAGGTAAGATATTTTGTTCGCCTAATCCTACTTCGGATTTTGTAAATATATATTTAAATATAGATCAGATCATCAATATGCCTGAATACTATAGAATCAGAGATTTGAATGGAAAAATAATTAAGGATAGAGTGAAGCTGTTGGGGAAGGAACAGCATGTTATTCGTGAAGATTTATCTAGTTATCCTGCCGGCATGTACTTAATAGAGTTTTATCAACATGGGCGGATTGTCGCTGTTAATAAATTGATAAAAATGTAGTCATTGGCTGAAGATGACTTCAGTATAAGAACACATAATTACACCATTGGTAAGGATGATCCAATGATGATAATAAACAAA
The DNA here is from genome assembly GCA_001567255.1 of Bacteroidetes bacterium OLB9. Lineage (GTDB taxonomy): Bacteria > Bacteroidota > Bacteroidia > Chitinophagales > Saprospiraceae > OLB9. The sequence continues at coordinate 71,645 of LNBW01000040.1, forward strand.
AAAGCCTTTCGCGACATCTGCGAAAGGCTTTCTTTGTATTGTGATTTGGACTTTTTTAATTTTTAACTAATTTTTTAGTCACCATATAATCTCCTGCTTTAATCCGGATCATGTATATGCCGCTTGATAACTGAGAGGCATCTATAGAAATATGATTGCCGGATGCGCTATGATTCAGAATTGACTTGCCAGTTATGTCTGTAATAGTAAATGAAGTGATAGTCACATCAGAGGCTGTCTGAATATGGATAATGTCTGACGCAGGGTTAGGATAGACTATAATGGTAGGAAATACAGCATCTTCTGTAGAGACAACTTGTTGAATGTCAATGTTAAATGTTGTTATTCCGATCCACCCACCGTTATTGTCTCTGACCGTAAATTTGAATGCGTCACCTGCTTTACGAGCTTGACTATTCCAATATGTTAATTTGCCCTCATTGATATCTTGCTGTGTAAATTCATTTCCTACTTGAGCCGGATAACCATTGATCATCAACACACCCTCTGCTGGGATGGTTACTAGTGTATATATCAACTCCGCATCGCCATTATCTTGATCTTCTGATTTGAGCAAATCAACAGTAATAGGCTGAGTGTCACCGGTGTTAATGTTGAGTGAGTTATTATTTACCAATGCAGGTGGATTAAGAGCGACATTTGCGCAAAGCTCAATTTCCCAGTTGGTCAGTCTTCCTCCATCGCCGGTTTTTGTATCTTCAATAATGAGTTTCCAGTATCCGAAGGTAGATTCACCATTGAATGTGCTGAGGGGTTCTTCAGGTCTGTATATGTTATTGAGATGAATAGGACACTGGAAGTAATCATTGCTCTGATCATCCAGACCAATATTGATGCCATTCGCTGTAGGACACTTTCTTGTCCACAGACGCACCTTGGTGCCGGATGGTGATTCCAGAGTTACGACCAAGTCTGCCGACCTGGTATGTCGTGCCCTGAGGTTTTTAATATTTACATCGTCGATACGAGCATCAGCCGTTACAAATAATTCAGAAGTGATGGTCGGAGTTCCTGATTGTGAAATATTCAAGGTGAGTTCTCCCGACTTGGTCACAGAACAATTTTTTGATTCGGTGGTGAAGGCAAAGATATCTGACCAACTACCTTCATCACATGAATTGAATGACTTGATTCTCCAGTAATATATGGTAGAATTGTCAAGAAAATAGGATGAATTATAAAAAGTGTCTTGTCTTTCTTCTTGAAATACAATATCTTTTTGTCCAAATGCAGGCGATGTTGCAACTTGTAATATATAACCGGTAGCATCATTCTTTTTATGCCAATGGTATTTTTGTGTTGGTCCAAGACCACTAATACCATTCGATGGTTGAGCAAGCTGTACATCAGATAAGTCAGTGCTTGTTAAAATAAGCCGCACAATGCGTTCAAGTGTATCTATTCCGGGAACAAACGACCGAATTAATACTTCATACTCACCGGATTCTTTGACATCTGAGAGGTCTAGTGTGAGCTTGTTGGATGCTCCTGGCTTTACGCTTTGTTTTTCAAAAATAGGATGAATGAAGCCTTGGCTTTCTGCTTCAAAAATAATATCCTCTTCTAGTCCGGCAAATCCTGCTGTTGTCAAGTCAAATTCAGGAGATGCAGGCAGACAAAGCGTTCTGGTAGGAGATTGAATATCCATGAAAAATGAAGGTTGATCAGGCTCGTCTATTTTACTGTCCACCCTCGACACAGTAAAGAAAATATTATCGGATGCCTTGATGACAATACGAGCTCTGGAAGCCGTTACATTAGGTGTAATGATGGATGCAGAACCAGTGTTTGGTACCTGAATAGCAGCTGGTACCATATCTGTAGAACCAAAGTCAAGATTATTATTGACAGCAAAAAAGATATCAACATATTTACAGTTGACCGGTGCAATATCAGTATTGTTGACGTCCCATTGCACATTTAGCTTCTCTGCTATTTTGAGTTTTTGAGGTGAGGAAGGCTCAGTAAACTGAAACGGACCGACGCTTTCTGGGGCCACTTTAAATTTCATCTCAGCCCAGGAAGCGGCAGACCCTAACGGGTTGTTGTCACGGGTGACTAACCTAAAAGTCATATCTCTCTGATAAGTCGGTAGCAACTCCTGTACATTGTCAAATTCCCAGTTTAAAATTCTATTTCTATTTGGAAAAAGTCTCGTAGGATCATTATTCGGCCTTACTGAACGGAATAATGGCACATTGCCCACCGGCATACCCAGAGGTGCTGAACCCTGAGCATCAAATTGCTCCCAATTGTAAGTCATCGGATCTCCATTAGCATCAGTTACTTTTCCTGTTAGGAAGAAAGGTGTGCTTTTAGGAATATAAAAGTCGTTGATGTAATCCAGTGTAACTTCTGGTACATAATTGCCAATGTCAATTTTTTCAGCACAAACATAGCCATCTGTACCTTCAGTTGCAGTATATCTGAGTATCTGATCAAGCGTAGCACCATGATAATAGTCATCGCGATATAAGCTTAAATTACTACTGCCACAAGCGCCTGGATAAGCCATAATCGTAGAACCAGAACCAGGCTCAAAACCATTGCCAATAGGTGTTTGGCCTTCTTGACCTGGACAGTGATTAAAGGTATGAGCTGCTGTCATCTGATGACCCGCTTCATGTACAAAAACCAAGACTATACCATTCGTCGCACTCGAGCCATTGTGACATGTAACTCCAGCTCCACGACCAGAATCTGTGCAAATGAGGCCGGCAGCAACGCCTCCTACATCAGTACATACGGAAAATAAATGCCCCATATCATAACTGCCAGAGCCTATTCTAGAATTGAATACATTGGTGTTTTGTCTCACGAGTGAAAGCCCTGCATTTGCATTTGTATATGGATCAGTTGCAGGGTCTAGATTGATGATGTTTTCAAGATTATTGATTAACACCATTCTGGCAGCAATCTCTGATTCAAAATACACATTGGCTCTATCTACAAAAATGACCATTTCTTCAATGATTTTTTCTTTGGTACCTCGTTTTTGACCCCATTCTCCAGTGCAACCTAATGCTAGTCTGAATTTTCTAAATTCTAATGTACCACTCGTCGGATTGCGTGAGCCTAAGCCGGAACGATTCTTCGCTTCTTTAGCCAATAAATCATCATCAGTAGCGCAGATGACTTTATCCTTTAGAAAGTCTTCTGTATAATCCTTTGTATTATAAACCATGAAATATTTTCCTGTGTCATGACTATATGGGTCGATATATACCATACTTTCTGTCGATCGAATCGCCGCATGAAATGAATTTTGACCTATAGTAATCCGTATAGTCGTACTTTTTTCATCCTTTTTGTAGCCTTTGTAACTCTGAATAAAAGGATACCTAGCAGCGAGTTCATCTTCCATTACGGGTGAGTTCCATACCATATAATCTTCCATTTTACCATCCAGTCCAGGTAAAGCAAATGTATAGGCTGTGCCTCGCTCAATAAAGGTTTTTTCCTCTGGGGCATTCATTAAATATGCCTTTGCGGCATCAATATTAAATTGGTAGGTGGTATATTTATCAGGGATGACTTCTCGATAATCCCCACTTCTTAGTTGAATGGCAGATTCATGTACAGGCGTCCAGAAATTTTGACCTGAAATTACATTGCCTAAGAGCAAAATAAACAATGTGTAAAGACTCTTCTTAATCATGTTCAATATGAATTTTTGAATGAAATGTAAAGTTAAGCAATTTACTGCTTTTCAATCTATATAGTAATATATTCTTGATGCAAAATGTAAATGATACGACAAATGAAATTGGATTTTAATTGCTGAGTTTATATATATTACAAAAATATTTAATATATTTGCCAAAAATTAAGTTGTGACAGATACACCCAAGTACCGTGGATTGAGACAAAGACTTGTCAAAGAATTAAGGAGTAAAGGCATAAAGGATGAGCGGATATTATCAGCATTTATTGATATCCCTAGGCATCATTTTTTAGAACGAGCTTTTGCTGAGTGGGCTTATAAGGATGTGGCATTTCCTATTGATGCAGACCAGACCATTTCACAACCTTACACTGTTGCCATGCAGACCACTTTACTAGATGTACAAAAAGGCCATAAAGTACTAGAGATAGGCACCGGATCAGGCTTTCAGGCATGTGTATTACACTATTTAGGATGTAAAGTGTACACAATAGAGCGTCAGAAGTTACTTTTTGACAAGACGAGCCAGCTTTTAAACCGAATTGGGTTTACTGGAGTGCGCACATTGTTTGGTGATGGTTTTGAAGGTGCTCCGCGCTTCGCTCCTTTTGACAGAATCATTGTCACTGCTGGTGCATCTGAATTACCTTTCAAATTAATAGATCAATTAAAAACAGGAGGTATCATGGTTATCCCTTTTGGTGATAGTGATAGTCAAGATATGATACGTATTACTAAAAGTGAAGATGGAACACTGACCAGAGAAAATTTTGGTACTTACAGATTTGTACCGTTTCTCAAAGGCGTTAATTTACACTAAAGCAACAGATCAGCCTCATTTTCAAATTAAGTTTGGACACAAACTACAAATAGAATCCTTAAGTTTTTTTATAATATATATCTATTTTTTCTATATCTTTGTTTTTTTTATGTGTATATTATAGATAATGAACATCTGTATAGCATCAGAAGAGCAAAATAGGATACTCAATAGAAAATCGTCTTTGGTCAATATCGTTTATCAAGATAAAGGCGCTGCTTTAGAGACTATTTTATTGCAAGTCAGAAAAATACTTCATGAGAACGAATCTGTATTGATGATAGTGCCTGAAGAAGATTTGAGGTATGAATTGGTTAATAGGTTAGAGCAGGATGGTCTGTCATCAATGGCATTAGTAGCTGCGACCAACTCGATGATTCAACCCGGCGAACTCAACCTACTGAAATCGAAATTGTCTCAGCAGGGTATTTCTCAACCTGAAAACAAAGACGCGCTGCTTAACTACCGCATTCTCTTAGAAGATTTAAAGGAAACTTTAGCTTTGAAAAATGCAACACTCTACGAAAAACAAAACTGGAGACAGGTTTTGGATCAATATTTAAGCATAGATCAGAGCAATGATGTGCTTTTGGTGGAAAGAAGGATGGAAGGTGTTTCGCTCTCCTATGAGGATGGTGAGAAGGAAGACCTAATTCAATTTATTGCAAATGGGGGCAGGAGATATAGTACTGAATTTGCTACGATGAGGGGTGCGGTGTTATCTCGTGAATTGAAGAGGGAAATTCTAAGTCCGGAATATATCAATGATGTCGTTTTTGCCATATCTGATTTCAAATCTGAAGCGGTTCAACTACAGAATCGATATCTAAAGTATATGAGTCAATTGAGTCATCGCTTTTTGAAAACGCAGATAGATCAGCACAATTACTTAGAAAGACGATTGGCAGAGTTAGAAAACCAAATGATAGCCTGGCTGGAGGATGTAAGTAAAGTGTCAAAATCAGTCATACCGGGAGTGATATCTGCATCAGCGCGGGAATACACGTTGAGAGGTAAAAAATTAATTGCTGCTGCTGAATCAGTAACACTTAAGATCAGAGAAATCACAGAAGCGCCTTGCCTCACGCTGACAAAAATTGACCATGAACTGTATAATTATTTTAATGAATACCGCAAAGTTTTAAGATCATCACTACAATCGATACAACAAAGGCGAATAAGTTATATAAAATCGGTCAATAGGTACAACCAAGATGATGAGATATTGCGTCAGCTGGAGAGTGATTTTAATGATCTAGCATTTAAGATGAATGTATCCAATCTTTTTGTTGCTAAAGTTGAATTTAATACCCTATCTGTTAATAAGCAAGCCGACATTATCTCAGAACTGGTCAGTAAGTTAGACCACATTCTACTGGAAGCAAGTAAGAGCTTGCATTACCTAGAATGGCATCAGTTTATAGAAAGTGGTAGTACTATTGAAAGTGCATTGCTTCGTTCATTGCAGGGTATTGATCCAGATAGATGGGTAGAGGTGGTTGATGCATGGTATGGTTATAGGCTGTTGCACAAAGATTATATTCAATTAAGGCCTACTACAACTGATTACTATGATCAATTGACTACTGCAGCCCAACTTGCAAAAAAATATGAAACTGAACAATGGCTCAATAACAATGCACATGCAGTCAATAAGGAGGTAAATAAGAATATTAAAAAAAATGCGCCTGAATTGTACAAATTGGTGGCGGGTAAAAAGAATCCTGATCTCACAGATAATTGGGGACACTATATTTCAAGCCATCAGGAGCTGTTAGAGACCATCTTTCCGGTAATGATCTTGGATCAGAGTTCACCTCTCCGACTTTCAAAATCACCTGATAGACATTTAATTGTTTTGCAAGATAATAGTGTTAATCCTGAATTGATGCAACTTTTTAAGACTGTGAGTTATTATTGGGATCATAGTTTATTTTTTGCGGAGCCTGATTATAGGTTGGTACTCTCTTACGAAAAGAGTAAGTTGCCTCACTATAAGTTGAGCGTATCAGACAGATTACCATTGTTGAGATCAATGTCGCAGTTGTTGCTTTCAACCGGAAAAATACCAGAAATATTTTTGATGAAAACTTCCTGTATCGTTTCTTTTTCAAGTCGGTTTGTCAATCAAAGTATTATGAAATATCTTTACCATAGTGGTATTAAGAATATTCGTCAGGATGATGTATCCCCGGAGCAAATGTTAACAGGCGCTCTTTTGCCGGCACAAGATCATATCTGGGTTGTTACTGAAGATGGCTTGATGAATACAACATCTCCTGACACTATACTATGGCAAAGAAATGCACTGGCACTACTCCAAGACATGGGATGTAAAATCGTCCATATCAATTCGGCCGAATTATTACAGGATCCTACTTTGATAGAGCATATAGTGGATGATATAAAGGGCAATCAAAGGATTCAAAGTGTATCTCATGCTTATACTATTGCTGAAATTGAGGAATAACGATGGCTGAAATAGACTTACTATCATTTGTAGGACATTTGAAAATCAAAGAAGCAGATCAGAAAAAATGGGTATTTGATATCATCAGGAAAAAGTATATCATCTTGCAACCTGAAGAGATGGTGCGACAGTTGTGTGTTCATTGGCTGATACATGAAGCAGGATTTTCTAAAAACCTGATTCAGGTAGAAAAGCTTATTGTTTTGAATGGCCTCAAAAGGCGGTTTGACATAGTAGTATATAATCAAGATACAGAACCTTTTCTTTTGGTTGAGTGCAAAGCACCGGATGTCCTATTGAATCAGAAAGTTTTTGATCAGTTAGCAGCTTACCAGACGGTCATGAATGCGCCTTATTTGATGGTGACTAATGGACAAACTACTTACATTGGCAAAATGAATCATTTATCCAAGACTTATGACTTCTTTGATGGTGTCCCTAATTGGGTACAAAAGTAGTCAAACTGAAGTTTTGTGATATTTAACCCAAATTATGCATTAGAAATTGACTACCTGAAAATGCACCTTCATATCTATTTCGGTACTCGTTTTTCTGTCCTCGACATAGTAAAAACTATGCCTGCGGAATAAAAACTCCGAGCCTCATAGCTATTTTGTATCATTTCCCTTCGCCACAAAGTCTAATGAGTAATATGGGTCTAAAAAACTCACCCTGTGTAATGTGCACCGTATTAGCATATGAAGACACTTCGTTAATTTAGTAC
>LNBW01000041.1 GCA_001567255.1 Bacteroidetes bacterium OLB9
AACACGCCAATAGAAAGGTTCTGAAATTGGCTTTACCTGTCAAAAAGAGACAGTGGATGGATGGACTATTTTCAAAAATAGATACAACACCGGATGTTTTTTATTTTTCTAATGCATAATCCGGGTTGAAATGTATTCCTATTGATTGCCCTTATTGCCTGATTTCTTACATTCTGCTCAACTACTGATTACCTTGATGATTTCAGGACTGAACCAAATTCAAGGATTGATCAAACTGTCAACATCTGAATATCAGCTATATTTTTAATGTCTTAATCAGCGTATTTAACTACCGATGCTTCCTACACTTATCTTATTGGGTTGCTCCATACTAGATGGTATTGTAGTTACATCGGGCCCTATGACGACCAACATACTTATATGCTAGTCACATTACATATGAATGGCTCTTTTTCCAGTGGCATCCAGAGCTGCTTCCTTGAGTGCTTCTGTAAATGTCGGATGTGGATGACAAATTCTAGCTAGGTCTTCAGCACTGGCACGGAATTCCATCAACGATACCGCTTCCATAATGACATCAGCTACCCTTGGCCCTACCATGTGTACGCCTAAGATCTCATCGGTTGTGGTATCAGCTAAAACTTTGATAAATCCGTCTGTATCCATACTTGCTCGTGCTCTTCCTAGCGCTTTAAATGGGAACTTACCGGTTTTATAGGACACGCCTGATGCTTTTAATTCTTCTTCTGTCTTACCTACAGCTGCCACTTCAGGCCATGTATATACTACGCCCGGTATCAAATCGTAGTTGATATGCGGCTTGCCTCCAGCCAGGTATTCTGCTACAAAAACGCCTTCCTCTTCTGCTTTGTGTGCGAGCATAGCACCTCTAATCACATCTCCAATGGCAAATATACCAGGTACACTCGTTTCTAGATTTTCATTGACGGGAATATGGCCTTTTTCATCCGTGCTTAAGCCGGCCGCCTCCAGATTCAATCCTTCTGTATATGGGCGACGACCGATAGCTACAAGACAATAATCCGCCTTGATATCAAAAGATTCCTCACTGTCTTTTTTCTTAACAGTAACAGTGCAAGATGTTTTAGTCGCCTTGACGCCTGTGACGCCGTGACTTAGATGGAATTTTATACCTAATTTTTTGAGTGATTTTAATAATTCTTTGCCACATTCTGCATCCATCGTTGGGATAATTTTATCCATAAACTCTACGACTTCTACTAATGTACCTAATCTGGCAAAAACAGAACCTAACTCAAGGCCAATCACTCCACCGCCAACAATCACCATCTTAGATGGTATTTTCTCAATATTGAGCGCTTCAGTCGATGTAATCACCCTATTTTTATCGTAGTTAAACATCGCAGGTGTTACAGGTTTTGATCCGGTAGCAATAATGACCTTGTCCGTTTCTATTTCCTTTTTATCGTTTTCCCCTTGGATCAATATCGTATTTTTATTGACAAAAGATGCAACACCAGTATAAATATCGATCTTGTTTTTCTTCATCAGAAACTCTACTCCTTTGCAGGTCTGACTGACTACTTCATTTTTACGAGCAACCATTTTTTTGATGTCTGCCTTCAATCCGGATATCTGAATACCGTGATCTGCAAATTTTTCTTGTGCGGCATGATAGTGCTCACTACTATCCAGTAAGGCCTTTGAAGGAATACAACCTACATTTAGGCAGGTTCCGCCCAATGTATTGTATTTTTCTATGATGGCCACTTTCATACCCAATTGGGCTGCTCTTATCGCTCCTACATAACCTCCGGGACCGGAGCCTATGACTACAACATCATACTTCATATCGTTTTATTTTGATTCCTGACCGCCTTTTGGTTTGCGGTTTTTATTATAAAATTTCTTTTTCTTTCCTTGTTTAGATTGCCCAGAAGCATTCTCGGGTTTGTCTGAAGCCTTGATTTCCTTGTGCTCATTTTTAGGCCGGGTATTCTGTGGCTGTTGTTGTTGAGCAGATGGTGGCTGGTTTTCTTTGCGAGCCTTATCCTGCTTCTTTTGTCCTTCTTCTCTGGTTTGATTACCTTGTTGGCCTGATTCCTTATTACTATTTTGAAGCGACTTAGATAGATTAGAAGCTTGAGTCGAGGCAGCTGGGTTGTTTACCTTATTTTTCCTTTTCTTCTTTTTTTTCGGTTCATTGCGCAACTCAATCAAACCGGTAACATCTTCATACTCGTGTTCGATGTTTTCGTCATCCATATCTGATGATACTGGTACATTCATTTCATCAGACAAGATTTCATCAGGTATGATTCCTTTGTTATTAAGTTCCTTTACCTCTTTAGCTCTTGCCGTACTCAATGAAATAACGGTACCTCTGAGCTTGTCATTGTTTTCGTAAGCGTAATAAAGTCGCCTTTTAAAAATGTCAGTTTTCATCAGAACAAGGGTGCCTATCTTTGTCTTGAGTACATCAGCATCCTCTGGAAAATCTTCAAGAGCATCCAGATACGTATCTAGCTCGTAATTAAGACAGCACTTCAATCGACCACAAGGGCCTGTGAGCTTCGACTGATTTATGGCAATGTTTTGATATCGTGCTGCTGAAGTACTTACTGATTTGAAATCCGACAGCCAGGTTGAACAGCAAAGTTCGCGACCAGAAGAGCTGATGCCACCTAATCGAGCCGCTTCCTGACGTGCTCCAATCTGCCGCATCTCTATTTTTATCTTAAATTCTCTGGCATACTCTTTGACTAGCTCCCTGAAATCCACTCGTCCATCTGCCGTGTAGTAAAATGTGGCCTTTTTTTTGTCTCCTTGATACTCCACATCTCCTATCTTCATATCTAGGCCTAGTGTACGGGCTATGACACGGGCACGAACCATTGTGTTATGTTCGATACTTCTTGCCTCTTCCAGTTTTTCTAGATCTCGATCACCTGCTTTTCTAAGCACTTTATGGACTACTCTTTCTTCTGAAATATGCTTTTTGCGCATCTGAAGTCGGACTAACTCTCCCGATAAGGTTATTTTACCTACGTCATAACCACTGGCGGCTTCTACCACCACCATTTCTCCTGTAACACAGTCAGCCTCTGGAGATTTCATAAAGAAGTCTTTGCGTGCTCCATTTTTAAAACTAACCTCTACTATATTATATTCTGAAGGATCATGTAATTCCATTGCAGATATCCAGTCATATGTATCATGCTTGCTACAACCACCGGACGAACAATTTCCTTTATTTCCACATCCTCCTGAAGCTCCTTCGGAGCCTCCACAATTACTACACCCCATATTCTTCGTTTATTGGAAATTTTAATGCAAAACTAATAAATAAAAACCAGTATTCTGCTCTATTGTTTTAAATAACTCTGTATTTTTCAATATTTAAGGCCACACACTGTGATTTCTTACATATAATAAATTATGTTAATATGTATTTTTTGCCCGGCAATGTTCTTATCAATCCTTTGAATTCCAGCTCTAGAAGAATAGATGCTGATTTTGATGGGGTAAAACCGGTTTTACCGGTCAATGCGTCAATACTTATCTCACGATTGTCGCGAATTAAATCTATCAAAAGTGTTTCATCTTCGGATAAATCTACAAACAACTGTCCCTGTACCGACCTGCTGGAATCAATTTCTTCCCATCTCATGATATAAGCAATATCAGCGGCAGATTCAATCAAATGCGCCTTGTTTTGCTTAATTAAACTATTGCAACCTTCTGATATTTCGTCCGTCACCATACCCGGTACAGCAAAAACATCCTTGTTATAATCATTAGCCAATTCTGCTGTAATAATAGAGCCTCCTTTGCGCTTAGATTCTACTACAATTACTGCATCACTTATGGCTGCAATAATTCGATTGCGCATAGGAAAATTTTCTCTATCCGGTAATGTGCCGCGTGCAAACTCGGTAATCAACCCTCCTGCATTCATCATTTTATTAGCAAGTGATCGGTGTTCGGCAGGATAAATTCGATCCATACCATTACCCATCACACCAAGTGTCGGTATCCCACATTCTATGCTCTTTCTATGCGCTGTGGCATCTATACCAAAAGCCAGACCACTGACCAGTAAAACATTATAGCCGGATAATCCTTCTACTATTCTTTCACACATTGTTATTCCGTACTGACTTGGTTTTCTTGTGCCTACTACACCTACCGTTCGATAGTGATTGAGGTCACAGTTTCCTTTATAATAGAGCACTAAAGGCGCATTGTCATAATTGTTCAGCCGTCGAGGATAATTTTTATCCAGGTAGGTAAGTACTTGTATATTATTTTTATCTATCTGCTCTAATTCTTTTTCTGCCCATGGTATCATAGCGTGAGGATCAAAATTATTTACCAGAATTGGTCCTGCGCCTGGTATTTTTAACAAATTGTTTTTTGACTCCTCAAATACTGCTTCTATGCCTCCACAATATGAAATCAAGGTTTTTGCAGTGACCGGCCCCACCATCGGGGTCATCGTTAATGCTATGAATAGCGCTCTCTTATCTGTCATTGTAACGAATTGGCAGCTACTCTAAATCTCTGCGCCTGATCATTCCTACCTAATAGCTCATAAGCATTAGCTAGTGCTTCATTGACCTGCTTATTCATCGGCTGAATATCATAGGCATAACCAAGATACTGAATGGACCAATCCCTCCTTTTGTCCGTAAATTGAGATAGTTCTTTACCAACTTCAAGATAGAATGGGAAGAGTTTATCGTCATGACCTTTGTTTTTAAGATATTCACTAAATTCCTTAATAAAGGATATATCCGGCCGTCTTAAAATTATCGGTTTCATATTGATAATATACCGTTCGATATCATGAGAAGACTTATATCTTTCAGTAGCCACTCCTACCAGCATCAGATTTGCATTTTGGTAGTCCGGAACTATTTCTACTGCTTTATTGGCATAATACTCCGCCCAGTCCAAAAGATTTCTCTGTTTATCTGTCAAGGTTTTATAAGTGTTAGGCGTCAAGGTTTCCTTATAATTATCGAATAATGCTGTTGACATAAACGAATTTGCACGAGCACTATTGGAGGAGACCGCTACTGCTGCCTGATTAAGTGATAGTGCATCTTTCCATACAGGAACCCTGACCATCGTTTTAGCACCATAACCGATAAGCATCAATCCGGCAATAAGATAAGCAGCTATTTGTCCTCCTTTGAACCATTTGGGCAATTGTGCTGAAAGCAAATACGCAACTGCCAGACAGAAACCCGCCGAAGACATAAAGACAAATCGCTCATTCATAAAGGTACCCAGATTGATAAAGATATTTGAAACAATCGATAGGGTAATTAAATAGAATAAAATTGCATAGGCATAAACAGACTTCGTCTTAAGTCCTTTTATTCCGAAATACCCCATTGCAACATAACCTATGAATGCAATAGCCGGTATAATTGCAAAAATGGATATTTTAGGAATTGCATATGGATAATAATCGTGACTCAATGGATGTGGCCATACAAGCAATGCAATATACTTGCCCAGTGTGTACATGATTGAGCCAAATTTTTCTGCAGGAGTCATCCCTAGGAACGGATTGTTCATCAGGTCTTTTATCTCTTGGCCTCCTACCGGCATTCCAGCGGTATTAGCTCTTAATACTAAGTATAAAATTGTGGTAATCAACAGCCAAAGTATAAGTTTTTTGAGTTTTGACCAGTCCGTATGACTAAAAAAATAAATGGTCAGTGGAATAACCGCTAGAAAGGTGATAGCATTTTCTTTTGACAAAAGTCCTAAAAAATAGGCTACAGCAGAAGTGATCAGCCATTTTTTACCGGAAACATCCATAAATCTCATACCGGAATATAAAGCAAGTAAAGAAAATAGCATAGACATAATCTCATCCCTTCCTTTAATATTTGCGACAGCTTCGGTGTGAATCGGATGCCCAATAAAGAATATGGCGGTTAAAAATGGGATCGAAAACCACCAGAACCGGCTTTTGTAATTTCTGAACATCATGACCAAAACCATCATCAATAAGATGCCAGTCAGTCCATATAATAATATATTGATCACATGGCTTACGGATGGATTGAGGTCTCCTATGATACCGTACTCTATTGCAAATGTCATAATAGACAATGGGCGGTATCTATTGCCCTGAACTAAGTCTTTTTTCTCACCAAAATAACCTTGAAAACTTTCTGTGGTCAAAATATCCCACAGTCCAGAAAATCCTTTCTTTGTATATTGATTGTCAGTAATGACGATTTGATCATCCAGAACGTAATCATAAGGAATACATTTGTAGTAGAGTACAAAACTCAAAACCATTAAAATAACAGAAGCCAACCAGTATTTTTTAAAAAATGATTCTGTATGGAAAGCACCATTTATCGATTCATTCATTACTTTTGGCGCTTCGTGCTTCACGGTTTTAACTGCAGAGATTGTTGATTTTCTCTTAGACATATACCTGATATTGAAGATTTGATTAAAAGAATTGCAAATTTCATCTATTTTTGCATCAATATTGTACTAAATGCACAAAAATACATGAATCTCTGGTCAAAATACGGGTTATTTATAATGATGGTCATGATTTATAACCCATATATCATGCTGAGCCAGACAAATATTAAGGTCGGTTATATTGGGGGATTTACATCTGCTCCTGACCTGAACGGAATCATCAGTAACTTTAATGAAGACTTTGTAAGCAAACACGGAGGCAAAATATATGATGAGCTCGATCGTGTAAAATCACTGCATGGTCTAGAAATCGGAATTAGGCACAGAATAAATAATGTTGGGTTTGAGTTGTCCTGGCACAATATGAGTGATAAAAGTGATATGTACGGTGAGCTACCTACCAATCCGACATTCCAAACTAAGTGGTTTACAAGCTTAACCGAATATGCATTAGGCGTAGAAAATTATTTTGGAAAATTGGGTTATGGTGCCGCAATAGGTTATCGCACCCTGCGTATAAAGACGGATATCAAGGGCGCTCAGCGCAAAAAAAGAGCGATCAGCACTCAATCCGGATTGGTCAGCAGGTTTTATCTGCTCTTTCAGTATCCAGGAGAAAAAGTAGGAATTGCTTTTAAACCTTATGTGCAAGTACCACTGAAAAGCTTGTCATTGACCGACTTTGACCGTGAACTCAATTTGCTAGCAGATGATGCTTACCAGGTCTCCAATCCTATTGAGGAAAAATTCACCTTGTTTGGCATTTCGATTGTACTGTATAACGGACGTCAGTAGCCGATTTCTTTTTTATCCTTCAAAAAATCCAACACTGCCACCAACCCAGTCTTTGTCTCGGTTATATTTCACGCCGACCATCTTACCTTTTGATAGTCGCACCAGATTATTGACAACAAAGGGTTTAGGAGCTTCTTTGGGCCACATCATCAGCATTCTGATCTCGGCTTTGACCGGTTCATTAGGCGCTTGCAGTATCGGTTCATAGGTTACTTTCTTCTGCAAGATATAGTTTCCTCTTTCAGTCACGGGAATTTTATCGACATCCTCCTTGGTTACATCTATAATCACTCCTGCGCCAGCAAAAGAAAAGAGCGGTTTTAATACATACTGGTCTAAATCTTTAGGCAACATTACTACGTCACTGAGGAAGTGGGTTTCCGGTACGTATTTACTCTTCATATATGGCAACAAGTACTTACTAATTCTGTAAAACCAGTTCGGATGACCTATCCATTCCACATCGAGATCGTCATTAAAGCTAAAATTCAGTTTCAAGTCAGGTCTTTGATACAATTCGTCAAAGATTACTCTGTTGTATATCTTTTTTATCTCTATTTCATGACCTGTTTTATCTAGATAATATAGCTTTTTGCCTTTTTTAATAACGTCAGTAATACACAGCACGACGATGCCTAATTCAGCAGCAGTACTTGCCATATCAATATAGGTCGTCTGATTTTCCGGGTCGATTTCCAATAAAACAACTTGCTTTGGATCGCTGTCTCCTACAATGATATCGTACATCAATTGCTTGTATTCTTCTCTACTCCTATTACCAAAATAGCAGGTCAGATTAGAAGGTAATTGATACACATCCTTATACGCTTGGGAAATTATATACTGGAAAAAGTACACAGATGGGAAGCCCTGAATTTCAATTAATTGTGGTATGGGATCTCCATTTTCGTCCATACAAATACCAAAATCCATTTGAAGAAAGATGGTATGGTCGTCTTCATTAGGAACTACTACTTCCGGTCCATACAAAGCGCCCTGAGAAATCTCCTTGATGTCTGGTCTTATAACCACTTCTGTCAATTCTGCACAAGCATCCAGCAACCTCTCTTTAAGTAATTTAGAAATAAACAATGGAGATTCTGCTACCCGAAAGTTGGGTGTAACGCCATAAATATTAGCGATATGCTCCAGTAGATGATGATATTTCTCCTCTGTAAATTGCTGATTAAACTGCTCTCTTAAATGAGGAATCATACTAGTACTGCATTTTTTTCGTAAATGAAATCTCTTGCATTTTCAATAAACTTGGGCAGGATCGTGTCATGCGTTAACTCTACCTTTTTAGGGTCGTCGATGGCTTCCATCATTGACTCATATTTATTCTGACCAAAGTTTTTAATTACTTTTTCTCTTATTTCTGACTTACCAAAATGGATTTTCATTCCAATAGGATCTGCTTCAGGGTGAAATTGTGTCCCAATGAATTCATCAGAAAACCGGACCGCCATGATTGCGCGTTCATATTCGACGTAGTTGCGAATCTTCTCTAGTGCCAGGATCTTTGCCCCATACATCCTAAATACATCCAGATCTGGCTGTATCAGTTGATAATCCCGACTATCTACTGCATATAATGGGTCAGGAAGGTGTCTGAAAACTACGTCGTTTTCACCAAACTTAGTCATGTGAATAGGCATCACACCAAAGGAAGTAGATTTCCTTGGCGCGAGGGTTCCGAGATTAAAATAATTACACACCATTTGGAACGAATGGCAAATAAAGAACATAAACTTCTTGTCCTGGTCGTTTTCTTGGTTATATGCCCATAAATCTCCTACGAGTTTATACCATGCTTTGTCCCATACACCATCTCCTTCAAGAGGATTGCCCGGGCCACCGCTGGAGATATAAACATCATAGCTCAGGTCAGGAATTTCGTTTTTGCTTCGTACATCAAATTCATCAATATCAAAATCCTCACTGTACATAGATGCAATACTACGAATTCCGCGCATGCCCTGATTAGGTACTCCGGCATTCATATCCAGAATGGCTAGTCTTAACTTACGCTCCATTTTCTTTTTTACTTTATGGTCGGTATTGTTTTTCAAAATAAACGCTACTTATTTTGCCTTCTTAGTTGATTGTTTGACTTCCGGTACAAAAATATTACTGATAAACTTACCCCAGGTCAAGTTCATCTGGCCTTCTTTGTGGTTTTTAGCCCTTTCGATGGCCATTTCGGCTGCATTTTCAACAATCCAGTCAAAATTTTCTTGGCCTACAGAATGGATATCTGCATCCGGTGCAGGATTGCAGAAATCAATGGCGTAAGGAATTCCATCACGAACTGCAAACTCTACTGTATTAAAGTCATACCCGAGGCCTCTGCACAATGTCTTAGTATATTCTTCCACCTTAGCCAGCAATTTCTTGTCCTTGGTTGGGTTTTCTACCACATACCTCAAGTGGTGTGGGTTTCTCGGTTCATAAGGCATGATGTGTACTCTGTCACCGGCCAGATAGTAGCATCTGAAGTAATGCTCAAATATGATTTCTTCCTGAAGCAACATCACCAGCTGACCTGTTTCTCGATGCTTCGCCCACAGATCTTCTGGGCTTGTCACTTTATATACGCTCTTCCATCCTCCACCAGCGTGTGGCTTCATATAAGCTGGAAACTTCACATAATCGAAAATGCGCTCCCAATCCATTGGAAATTTCATATTTCTGAATGATTGCTCTGTAGTGTCATCCGGTCTTGAGTTAGAAGGAAGAATGACCGTGTTGGGCACTGGCACTCCCATTGTTTTAGCTAGACAGTTATTGAAAAACTTTTCATCTGCACTCCACCAAAATGGGTTGTTTAAAACAGCCGTACCTGTCAACGCAGCATTTTTGAGATACGCCCTATAAAATGGAACGTCTTGAGATATTCTGTCTATAATCACCGCATACTCTGTTGGGTCGGCCTGTTCTACCACATCTACTTGTACCGCTTCAGCAACAATGCCTTTTACATTTTTGGAGTTAACACGGTCAATAAACGCCTGTGGAAAGGTGTTTTCCATGCCAAATAAAATTCCGATTTTCTTCATTATATCTACGTTTTAAAGATGATTAATTGGTTGTTCTGTTTTATGACTTAAAGAATCTGCAATATTAAGCAATTTATTTAAAATCAAGTACAAAATATGCTGAATTCGTGCCGCTTAAGTGTTTTTCCTTTTATCCCCAAAATTAGGTGTATAATTAAAATTTATAAATATCATTTGATTCTTGTGACTTCTATCTAGATTGTCTGATATATCACCCGAAAGGTATTCTTTTGCAATGTCTTTATTATAAAAAATATTTATCTGTTGGCTGCTCTGCGTAATCTGTCATTGATGGCAATGCCCAGGTTTCGCTCCGGCACTAGTTCGGCATATATCACGTCGATATCCAGGCTGTCTAGATATCTCATGCCTGCAAACAAATGAAAAGCTGCGTCAGCAAAATTAGATGAAGGCGATAATACGACCTGATGGTCATGTGGAATGCCGGGGAAAAAATTGTTGAAAGCCATAATGCCGGTCCTTTGAGGATCGCATTGTTTAATAAGTTCGCCTATATTGCCTAAAACGAGTGGTATTCTTGGTGCATAATGACTGGTCAGCATACCCGGAGCTTCAGGATTGGAGGTAGATGTTTCCCTTACCAATACCTTGCCTGCTATCTCTTCAATGGTTTCAACCGGCAGCCCTCCTTTTCTCAACACTTCTATGATACCATCATCATTCAAGTGAATGATGGTACTTTCGATACCGACATTACAAGCTCCTCCATCAAGAATATAAAATATTTTATTGCCCAGCTGGTCAGATACGTGTTGTGCTGTTGTTGGGCTGATATATCCAAATGGATTGGCGCTCGGTGCAGCCAGTGGGAAGTCCACCTTGCTTAGCAATGCCCTAGTCACAGGATGAGCAGGTATGCGAACGGCTACATACGGAGACCCAGAAGTTACAAGATCGGGAATTATTGATTTTTTTCTAAGCAGAAATGTTAGTGGACCAGGAGATAGCCTATCAGCTAAAACGCGAAAGATATCAGGGACATTTTCAACATATTTTTCAACCAGGCTCAACTCAGGCAAATGGATAATCAACGGATCAAAAGTCGGTCGTTCTTTGATTTGAAAAATTTTAGTCACCGCTCTTACATCCAACGCATTAGCGGCAAGGCCGTACACGGTTTCTGTGGGAATGGCTACTGCCTCACCCATTCGCAATAACTCTGCAGCTATATCAATATCTGTTCCTATAAATGATGAATATACCATACAAATACAAAGATAAAGACTTTATTCCTATATCAATATAATAATTGAAAGCAAAACAGATGCCATAATGATGCAAATCTTACCACAATTAACATACCGTTGAGATATGCAAGCCAAAATGTTGTGCAGGCGATAAAAATTACAATTGTTACTGTACGATTTTAAATTTAAATACTAAAATTAATATATTGTGCCCGCATTTGCAGCAGATATAACATATAGTCCTAAATAAATATACAAAATGTGGCATAAAATTGGCTTGAGATGGAGCCTATTTTTTCTTTGCTTTTCTATTTTCTCCTGTACCGATACAAGTAGGTTTACTGAGATTGGCCTTGGAAACCACGAATATGAAGTTGCTTTTCCTCTTGTCAACTCTCGGATTTCTTTAACCCGCATACAAGAACTCGCCAAAGGTAAAACAAGTATTAAATTTGATAGCGATGGCAGAACAACGGTAGTGTACAATGGAGAGGTCCTCAGAAAAAATTCAGCAGCCATTTTTCCTCCTTTTCCGGGAGGCACACCTTTTGTGATTGATGATACCCTTGCAAAAGTAGAAATTCTGCCACTCAATAAATACGTAGTGCGAAAGGCCATTTTTAAAGGCACAAAAATTAATTTTTCAGGTCAAAATACTGTGCCCGAGGACATTCATGTCAAAATGAGTATTAAAGAATTAACTAAAAATGGTAAGCCTTTCATTACTGAGTTTGACATTCCTTACACCAACAGCCTACCTGTACGCTTTCAGACGCCGGATATCTCAGTGGATGGTTGGACACTGACTTCTTCTAAGAACTCAATGACCTTTATTTATGAAGCCACTACTTCTAGCGGCCATAAAATCATTCTTGATCAAGCTTTTATGAATTATGACCTGATTAAATTTTCATATATTGAAGGGTATCTGGGGTATCACTTATTACCCATTGATGGCAATTTTATCAATGTCCATCTATTTGACAACTGGATAAGTGGTAATTTTGATTTTGAAAATCCTAAGATTACAATAAGTGTGGACAATGCCTTCGGACTCCCGGTAAGATCGAAGGTCAATAAGCTAGAACTCACATCCATCACGGGCAATACAGTAACCCTGCAAAGTCCATTTATAGATACCGGAATAGATTTCAAGTATCCTTCATTTGGTGAAGTCGGTCAAGTGAAAACAACGTATTTTGATTTTAATAAAGACAACTCCAACATCAGAGAAATCTTTAACGAAAAAACAAAAACCATCAGCTATGATATAGATGCTGTAGTAAACCCAGAACGAGACACAAGTACTAATGGGTTTATCACTGACGATAACTTTTTTGTTGTCAATGTAGCAGCAGAAATTCCATTGCTTGGTTCGGTTCATCAGGTTGTACTGGCTGATACGTTAGATATAGCATTAGATGCCGTGAGCAATGTTCATGAGGCTTCATTTAAAATCATTTTGTCAAATGATTTTCCGGCGGAGCTATCTTTTCAGTCTTATTTTGCTGACAATACCGGTACTATTATTGACAGTTTATTCAATGGGAAACAAACCATCCAAGCGGCTGTACTCGGTAATAATGGTCGCACCCTCAAGCCATCAGAAAAGACTGTTATTCTGACAGTAACAAAGGAAAAATATGATAAATTAAGAGGTGCTAAAAGAATGATCTTAAATGGTACCATCAATACAACGGGTAGCGAAAATCGCAATGCACTTTGGGTATATGATGATTATGGTGTAGGTGTAAAAATCGGAGCTAAATTAAAAGTCACAACAGATTGAGAACCTTATTCAACACATTTTACTTCTTTATACTAGGGCTGTCTCTTTTACATGGACAGGACATTTCACTATTACATAGCAAAGGTAAAATACCTTCAACCTACATCAATCCAGCTTTGCCTCTGGATAATACTTTTAAT
Organism: Bacteroidetes bacterium OLB9; assembly: GCA_001567255.1. Classification (GTDB taxonomy): domain Bacteria; phylum Bacteroidota; class Bacteroidia; order Chitinophagales; family Saprospiraceae; genus OLB9. Next base: position 13,397 of record LNBW01000041.1, read on the forward strand.
CTCGGTCTAGCCAATATCAATTTTTACTCAGAAAAGGGCGGCCCTGTCATCAGTGACCTGACTAGTAAAAATAACGATGGTAGTCTATATATAGATATTAAAAACCTGGACGATATAAAAGCCTTTAATTATTATCTGGAATACGATATAAGAACGCTAGATGTGGCATTCAAATTTCGACCCTTTACCATCATGGCAGGACATGGGTTTAGGTCTTCTGCTAATATCACTATCGCTCCAGACCTCATCCAAATTTTGAAAGATGGTAATGCGCCTTATATCGGACAGCATCTTGAACTCGGACCTAATATCAACGTTCTGGCATTCAACGAACTCTATTTAGGGCTTCAGAAAGCCATCGGTCGTTTTACACTAGGTGCCCGAGCTAAACTGCTCTTTGGAACATCCAGTGTTTATACTGAACGGTCGCATATTGGTTTTACCACACTGGAAGAATACTATCAGCTGCAATTTGATAATGATTATCTAATCCGATCAAGTAGTTTTCTTAAATATGATGCACTGGATGATATAACTATTGATTATACACAATTTACCTTTGACAATTTATTTTATAATAATCGAGGATTTGCTGTTGACCTAGGTGCTGCATTTGATGTCAGTGAGCATCTGACTTTGACGGCTAGTGCTCTAGATCTTGGCTATATAAAATGGGATTATTCTCCTAGAAAATATGAATTAACCGGAGAATATACCTTTGAAGGTGTAGATATCATAGATTATCTAGAAGACAGTACATTAACAATTACAGATACGCTCTACAACTTGTTGGATGTTAAATCCTCTCAGGAAAAATATAGTACTACTCTAAATAAAAATTTTACACTGGGAGCTGCATATACCATCCATGGGTGGTCTTTCAATGCCTTGTACCAACTGCAATATAGGTTTGATGAACGCAATCATCGATTTTCGGTATCTGCGGCTAAAAAATTGGGGATTTTAGACATAGGAGCGATGTATTCAATGAACAAAAACAATTTTAAAGCATTTGGTATTTACACAAGTTTATATCTTAAGCCGGTCTATGTTTATGCTTCGACTCAAGATATTTTGGGATTGCTGAATCCGCTTGATGCCAGAAATATTTCGTTTAGATTTGGAGCTTCCTTACAGTTTTGAAAAAAGTTAAAATTTTAAGATGATCAAAAAAATAAAATCTGTTGTTTTTTACACATTCCTTCTACTGTCTGCTTTTCATTTCACTACATGTAAAACAGATACGGCGGCACCATCTGAAGTAACTTCAGGAGATCCTCAAATTGATCAATTGACAGCAGCAATCAATAAAACACCCAATGATGCTGACTTATACTACCAAAGGGCTCAACTTTATTACAATAAAAATATTTATGATAGGTCTATTGCCGATTTAAAATATGCACTAAAGATAGACTCTCTTAATCCTAATTACTATCATCTATTGTCAGATGCTTATCTAGATTATGGATATACCAAAGAAGCACTAGACGCCTTGCAAGATGTAATGTACTTATATCCTGAACGGATTCCTACATTATTGAAATACGCCGAACTGAAGTATATTTTTGAAGATTATGACGGCTCTATACTGACACTCAATGAAATCGTTCGCCTGGATGCTCAAAATGCGGATGCCTATTTTATGCTAGGTATGAATTTTCTAGCCCTCAAAGATACGGCCCGAGCCACCAATTCATTCCAGACCGCAGTAGAAATGGATAGTGGTCTCACTGATGCTTGGATTTTCCTAGGTGAGATTTATGAGAAGAAAAACGATCCGCGGGCACTAAAGTATTATGACAGCGCTGTACTAAGCGACCCAAAGTCCATGCAGGCACGACATGCCAAAGCGTTTTACCTTCAAAACCATGGCGACATACCCGGGGCGCTCAAAATTTATCGAGAAATCATAGAAAAAGAGAGAGAATATACTGATGCTATTCTTAATTCCGGATTATTATATATCGAATTGGATTCACTTGATAAGGCCTACGAACAATTTAATGTAATGGCTGGTATTGCGCCAACTAATTATCTTGGATTTTATTACCGTGGTATTGTCAATGAGAAAAAAGGAAATAAAGATGCGGCACTAAAAGATTATGAATCAGCATATAATTTGAATCGTGATGATAAAAAGGTAGAAGAAGCACTTTTATCTCTAAAAAACCATTAATTAACTTTTTTTAAAAACAAATTTCTTAAAGATGAGAGACTTTTCAAAAGTAGTAGCAGGTGTCATCAGGTGGGGAAGCTGGGGTTCAAAACTCTCTTCCTCCAAAATGACATCATTGATGAATTCCTGTATGGAAATGGGAGTTACAACATTTGACCTGGCTGACGTCTATGGAAATTATACTACAGAACGTGAGTTCGGAGATGCTCTGATTCTTAGTGGTATTCCACGGGATCAGATACAGATTATTTCAAAATGCGGTATTGTAAAACCCTGTGCTGAACGCCCAGGCTTTTCGATTTCTCATTATAACACATCCAAGAGATACATTCTTGAATCTGTCGATCAATCACTAGAAAATCTAAACACAGAATACCTTGATGTACTTATGATCAATCGGCCTAGCCCTATCATGAATTATGGAGAAATGGGTGAAGCTTTCCACATCTTAAAAGAGGCTGGCAAAGTCAGGGAGTTTGGTGTTGTCAATTTTTCTCCTGATCAGATTAGGGCAATGCTGAAATATTATCCTATTACATCTCATCAGTCAGAGTTCTCCATCAGCCATCTTAATCCGATGAATGACGGAACTATTGACACTTGTGTAGCAAATGATATCGTTCCGATGTCATGGTCTCCTATCGGTGGAGGCGCTATTTTTACAAATACTAAGTCGGGTAAACGAAAAGAAATTAAACTAGAAGAATATGCGCAAAGTAATGGGTGGACAATTACAGAAATGGCGCTGCTCTTCCTGATGCATCATCCTGCCGGCATACGACCCATTATCAACCATGCAAAAGCAGATAAAATTAAAGAAGCCGTAGATTTAATCAATATAGAATTGACTAATGAGAAATGGTTCGAAATACTGATCCTGCTTCAGGGACATGAATTGCCATGATCTCTTCAATTATGTCATAATGACAAATAAAAAATGGCAATCACGTTGTTGTGATTTTCATTTTTTATTTGTCAAACTATAATGGTGGCTTGCTGTGCACTATTATAAAACGACATAACACTCCACCTTGTCTAGATATCAGGGTGTTTAATGCTTTTCTTTCATAAATTCACGTACCTCTACATAGTTGCGGTGCTGAAAAATTTGACCCTCATTTTCAAGTTTTTTCATCAGTCGTGAAATCACAACCCTCGACGAGTTCAAGTCAACAGCAATCTCTTGATGGGTAATTTTCAGCTTTGCGTCCTTGCTAATCATTACCTTATCTCTTAAGTGCCTGTAAAGCCGTTCTTCCATATTATTGAATGCTAAATTATCAACTGCGTCCAACAATTCGCTTATTCTAAAATTATAACTTTCTAGTATATAATTACGCCAAGAGTGATATTTGACCATCCAGTCTTCTATTTTTTCAACAGGAATGAAAATGATCTCAGCGTTACTTTCGGCAATAGCCTTAATATTACTGCGAGTATGTCGAGTACAGCAATTGAGTGTAGCGGCACAGGTATCACCCACTTCCAGGTAATAAAGCAATAGCTCATTATCGTTTTCGTCTTCCTTCATCACTTTTACCACACCATTAATAATCACAGGCATGTGGGTGACAACTTGACCAATTTCGATCAATGTACTTCCTTTCTTACACGTTTTCAAAATGCCATGATTACATATTTCGTCAATTAACTCACCTTCAAATAGAAACTGAAACTTCTCTTGAAGCTTGTTAAAACATCCGCTATTACTCGATGATAACGACTTTTTCATACTGCAAATTTTATGGGTGTAACTAAGTTAAAAAAATAACCTTTATAATGAAAGCATATCAGAAAATTGCATATCATACAATCGTCGATAGTGACCCTTTTCATTTTCCAATAACTGTTCGTGGTTGCCACGTTCTATGATTTGGCCTCCGGACATCACTAGTATCTGTTGTGCATGCTGAATAGTGGACAATCTATGGGCAATTACAATAGATGTTCGTTTATCAATCAGTTTTTCTATGGCATATTGTATAACGGCTTCCGTTTCGGAATCTATCGAAGAGGTTGCTTCGTCTAGGATCAAAATATCAGGATTAAATACCAGTGCCCTGACAAAGGATATGAGCTGACGCTGACCTACTGATAAGTTGTTGCCCCGTTCATAGACGATACTGTCATATCCATCCGGTAACTTTGAGATAAAATCATCTGCTCCTATCATTTTAGCAGCGGCTATCACCTGCTCTCTGGTTATGGAATCGTCTCTCAGTGTGATATTTTCTAATACTGTGCCTTCAAATAAAAATACATCCTGCAACACAATGGCTATTCTACCTCGGAGTGCCGACAATGAGTAATCTTTTATGTCATGGCCATCAATTTTGATATATCCTTTCTGGATATCATAAAATCGGTCAAGGATACTAATGATGGTTGTCTTCCCAGATCCGGTACTACCTACCAGCGCTAGGGTTTCTCCTGGTTGTACTGTAAAATTGAGATCGTGGAGGACATAATGCTCGTCATCATAGGCAAAACTTACATTTTCAAACTCAATCTTTCCTTTAAAATGAGTTGGTCTAAGCTGACCATTGTCCGGAATAAACTCCGTGCTGTCCAGCACCTTAAATACTCTTTCGGCTGCGACGAGTCCCATCTGTAATGTATTGAACTTGTCAGCCATAAACCGTATGGGCCTAAACATCATATTGAGATAAAGCGGAAAGGCAACCATTGCTCCAAAGGAAACCGTATCCTGTAAAAAACCCTTTGCTCCATACCAAATCATCAACGCAAGCGCAAAGGCTGAAATTAATTCCACTACCGGAAAAAACACGGAATAGTACAGCACTGAATCCAGATTAGCACGAGTATAAAGTCCATTAATCTTACGGAATTTTTCTGCTTCTTTTTGTTCCGCATTAAAAATCTGGATAATTTTCATCCCAGTGATGCGTTCCTGAAGGAATGCATTCATGGCAGCGATCTGAGTTCTGACCTTTTGAAATGATACTTTTACTTTTTCTTTAAAAATATAAACCGACAAGATCATAAAAGGCATGGTCATAAATACGATCAAGGTCAGTCGCCAGCTGGTATAAAACATCAATCCGATGACACCAATTAAAGTGACAATATCAGCGGCTATGGTAATAACACCCTGAGCAAAGACATTATTGACAGCTTCTATGTCATTGATGGTGCGTGTTGTCGAGGTGCCTATCGGTGTTCGATCAAAATAGCGCAATTTAAGGTTGGTGATCTGGTTGAATACTTTAATCCTGAGTTCTTTGATGACGAGTTGACCTAGTTTTGCAGTAGTATAGATAAAATTATATTGTAAAATAACGCTGATGACCAGTACTACTACAAATATGATTGCTGTAAGCAACAAACCATCTCGTTGTCCGCCTACAATATTCACATCTACCATACGCTGTACAATATAGGGTTGTACCACGGTAAATGGTGTCACAGCAATAGCCAGAACGACTGATTTGATAAATAATAACCGAAACGGCCTAGCTGTAGCTAGAACGCGTCTCAATAAATCCCAGTCTGTTCCTTTATTTTTGCTCATACCTTGATAACAGTATAGTAAAACGTTCATGACTGTTATTATGTTCAACTTACCCTCAATGGGTAAAAATACCTAGCGTCCTTCTACACAGGACTGACAACTACCGGAAAATATCAGGTAAAAGCACTGTCACCATCACCATCCTGAATGTAGTCACGATCGGAAGGCTGCAACACATCCATCTTTACGGATCTCAAATACGTACGTGATATCTCTTTGAATGGAACTAAAACCAATCGATGCTCCTTCAAAAACTTATGCAGGTATGGATGGTAGATTGTCATGATCTTAATCCTATTCCTACGGATAAAACTCCTAATAAATCTCACCAGTTGATACCAGTCACCATTAAACACAAGGTAGGGAATCCTAAGGTGACCATTTCGGCTGCTCATCAACATTATACCGGCTAGAAGCCCTGTTTCATCTCGTGTTTCAACCAGAACGTTTTTAAATTCAGAAGCTACGGATGTAAAATAGTAGCGTTTAGAATCTTGGGTAGGTTCGCCTTGATGAATCCAGGGATAACGGACAATCCAATTGATCTCAGCAGATTTTCTGTTGAAGCCACTGACTGTCGTTCTATCGCCTAGCCATTGTGCTGCTTCATCACTTAAAACCTCAACTTCTCTGAAACCCGGAGTCACTGATGAAACCGGAATCAGCCTTCGCGTCACTGAAAGCATGGCATTTGCAACTTTATCAGTAAGCCTGAGAATCGGTTTTATTTTTTGGAAAAATCCGGATTTAGGTGGTAGAATATGATGGAGGTCTGCACCGATGTACCATCTTCGTCCTTTCATGTTCACCCAATCTTCAAATATACCCATCTTGCGGTACAAACTACCGGCTTCATCTGTAAATTCTGTCAAAATAACCTGATCATTCCATGCTTCAAAACAAGCGTTTATCAGCTTTTGGGCAATTTTTTTGCCACGATGGTTGGGATCGACCCATAGGCAACTCATCCAGGCGCAATGCACCGTCACACCGGTGGCATCCTGCCAGTCATCCGGCAATGCCCCCAAATAACCACACATTTCTTCGCCTTCATATGCAAGAAAGAGTAGGATATCTTCATCTTTTGCACGAGGATTGGCTATGTGGGAAATGGCTCTATGATGAGAGATAGCAATCTGGTCTGCACTTTCAAATTCTTGTGAAGTAATATATTCGTATAATGCCTTACGGTTGAGTTTTTTGATTTCTGTCATCGCCTTATTGTGTTTTTACCTACCAATGATTTTGCCGCATAATAAAGATACTGAGATTGAAGTATTTTTTGAGCACTTTGGCCCTTTATTTCCATTGGTATTCGGTGTAATAAGCGAGGCTCAGGGTCATTTTTCAAGCCAGCAGTTCCAAAGAATATATCAGCCTCAGCGCTTTTGAAAAAAGCTGCTTGTACTCCATATTCTGTAAATGGAAAAGCAAAAATTCGGTAATCACTTTGAATATGGTGGTGAATATATGTTAACGATGCTTGAGTCTGACTTAGCTGCTCCTCTATGTTGATATCGCTATATAACGGATGGTTCAAGCTATGTCCGCCAATATAAAACCCATCTTGACAGAGTTGTCTGATTTCTTGTAACGTCATATAGGGTTGTACTTCTTTCAGATATTGAGCAAAATCCACCTCCATTATTTCGGCGATCTTGCTCAGTTGATGCCTCTGCTTATATCCTATCCCTAGCAAAAATCCTTTGATATCCTTTATTTGTAATGTATTGACGAGGGCGGTTGTCTGTATTGATGAATATGGCTGCAATTTATCCATCAAAATAGCGGCTTTATACCTAAAAAACATACTCTTGTTATCTACAAAATCGGGATTGATAAAAAAGGCAGCCGGAATGCCGTATTCAAGTAATATTGGTCGTACCACATCGAAAATTGGCCTCAATCCATCGTCAAAAGTCAAAAAAAATCCCGGTTTCGATTGTTGCTTTCCGCTAGCTAGAAAGTCCATGACATCTTTGAGATCCATGGGCTGATAAAAACGCAAAAGATACTCCAGGTCTTTCTTGAATGCTTCTACTGTTTTAACACGGTACAATGGCGATATATGCGGTATCTTTTGATTGCTTACCACATGATAAAACGGAAAAATGACACGTTGACCCGTGAGATGTATCAATGTGTTGAGCATGTTATTTAGCTTCGTTCTGTGATGAATATTACATTTTAAAAACGCACCTTCTACATACTTGTATGGTTAACGAGCCAGCCCGGGTGTACGGTGTAAAAATTCGTCATTAAGGAGCGTTTGTCTGCTTTCTAATGGAATATCCCAACCTCTGATAAAAAGTCGCTCGATTTGGGTACCGGGCTCAAACGGATCTCCATCTGAAATAAACAGATTAGCGATTTTGCCTTTATCTAAGCTGCCATACAGCTGGTCGATACCAAATATCTCCGCTGCATTCATGGTCACCGCCTTAAGCGCTTCGTCAACACCCATTCCATAGGCAGCAGCAAACCCTGCATTAAACGGCAAATTACGAGTATTTTCAGCATTATTGGTACGAAGAGCAACCTTCACGCCTGCTTTGGCCATCTTTGCCGCATTAGTATATGCTGCGTCATATCGATCATTCTCCCGATGTGGCAAGCTAAGTACCGGTCCCGTAATCACAGGAATACGTGCTGCTGCCAATTTATCGGCTACTCGCCAGCCTTCAGCTACACCTGAAAAAACTGCTCGGATATTTTTAGCTTTTACCCATTTTATCGCTGATTCAATATCTCCTTGTGCATTGACTTCAATAAAAAGGGGTTGCTCTTTGCGTACAACGGGCAGCATAGCGTCCATTGCAGCATTATTACGATTCCAAACCAACTTTTGAGCCGAAGCTAATGAATCCATTCGGTGATAATTATAGATATCAGACCAGATGTCATTGATCTTCTTTAAGGATTTCTCTGCATCCGTTTCAATATCCTTCTCACTTCTTCTATCCCATTTATTGCGCCGACCGGTTGCTGGGAACTCCATGATTACCCCTTCTGATCCTGCAGACATTTGTTCCGGGGTATAACCAAATAAATCTATGACCGCTCCCGTACCGGGAAAGGTACTACCTTCCGGTTTGCTAAATACAGTGGTAACACCATTGACTCGAGTGACCGGAATGGCTACTGCGTTGGGATTGATCGCAGTAAGTGCCTTCATTTGAGGTATAAATGTTCCGTGTTCTGCATAATCTTTAGTCAATGAAATCGAGCCTATTTCTGACAATCCCAATCGACATCCTGCATCTATTAATCCGGGATAAACGTGCTTGCCTGTACAATCTATAATGATAGCATTCACATCCGACAATGATGAACCCATGTCGGCAATTTTGCCGTCTTTGATGAGTATGTCTCCTGAAAAGGTGCCATGAGTCACGGTATGAAGCATCCCATTCCTCAGTAAAAAGATGCCATTTGAGGCCTTTTTAACCTGCTGCCCATTTACAGTGACAACCCATACTGTGAGCATTAAAACGAATATATATTTTAATCGATTCAACATAATCTAATCCTTTTTAAAATAAGTCAATTATTTAGTTTTACTGTCCATCAGCCACTCTGAAAAACCCTGAAGGCAGCTGTCTTCCTCTTCGCCATACATTTCTTGGTAATATGAAGACTCACTAGCCGTAGGACTTACCTCCATACGCATATCATCAGGATCCTTTTGAATATCAAACCGGACGATACCATCAACAATTGTCATTTGTGGAATAGCATATACCGATAGTGGATGATGTTTAAAGAGTACAATATCGCCATCTTTACCGACAGTAATTGAACCCACGCGATCATCAATACCAAGTTGTTTAGCAGGGTTTATGGTTATTAATGCCAATGCTTGCTCATCTGTCAATCCACCATATCGTTGGGTTTTGGATGCTTCATGGTATAAATGCCTGATGAGTTCCGGGTCATCAGAATTGATGGATGTCGTCACCCCATTTTTAGTCAAGATAGCTGCATTATAAGCTGTAGAATAATACACTTCAAATTTATATGCCCACCAGTCTGAAAATACTGAAGCCGTAGCGCCAAACGCTGCTAGCTCCGGTGCAACCTTAAAGCCTTCATTGACATGCTGAAAGCATATTTTTTTCACCCCAAAATCTTTGAGTACATTCATCAACATCAGGATTTCATCTGCACGATAGGAGTGACAGTGTATTAGAATGTCGCCTCGTAAGATATCTGCCATCGTTTGTAGCCTCAGGTTATATTCCGGACTTTCTTTAGTGATGCCTTTACGGAAATCCTCCCATCGCTGCATGTAAAGCCGGCCTTCTGCAAAGGCATCTCTGAAGGTCTGCTCAACGCCCATACGAGTATTCGGTATTATATTTTTACCTTCGCCATGTACCCGCATCGGGTTTTCGCCTAGTGCAAACTTTATCGTCCGTGGCGCTCCTTCCATTTTGAGCGCATCAGGATTGGTTACACCATACCGATGCTTGATGGTCTGGCATTGTCCACCGATAGCATTGGCGGAGCCGTGCATGGCATGAGAGATCGTCACGCCTCCAGCTAATGCCCGATAAATAGCGACATCAAAAGGATTAATCATATCACCTACACTGACCTCCGCAGTCACCGGGCTAGCGAATTCATTTATTGCATCCAGTGCAATATGAGAATGTGCATCGATAATACCCGGCATAACATATAATCCTTTTGCATCTACCACTCGAGTATCTTTAGGTACAGCGATGTTGGCTCCTATTTGCTTGATCTTACCACCTAGAATCAAGACATCTGTATTTTCTTTAACGCCATCCGTGATGGTTAAAACGGTTCCGTTTTTGATCAGGATATTTTGTGCCTGGACAACGCCACTTATAAAAATGGCTGTGATAAATATAATATTTTTGAGCATAATTCTTCGATTTATAAGTTATTAGGTTTACTAATCCACGTGCCTTTCACAGGAAAAGCACCAAATCCACTTACTGTTACTGTGCCAGAATAGGTCTTATCCTCCATTGTAAGGTCAAAATTTAGATGTATGGGTTGCCCCATATTGACATTGCTTGAAAATGTAATCCTATTTCCTTCAACACTTATATCCTCGGCAGTGATCACATCGCCAGGGCGTGTATTGTCGTACATGGAAATCTTATACTCACCATTTTCAAAAATGATCGTGACTTTACCTTCTTGTGTCATTCCGGGAATTTCAACTACGTAAGACCATATACCAGCATATTTACCACCGTCTTTAGCTTTAGGTTTTTCTGAAAATTCAAACTTTTTACCTTCCACAAATACGTATCTAATGGCTGCCTTTTCATCAAAATAAGGTTTATTGGTGATCACTAGGTTAGCTAGTTTTCCTTTTTCTATTGTGCCGGTTTGTGCCGCGACACCCATAAGCTGTGCTGGATAAGTAGTCAATGCTGCCAATGCTGCTTTCTCTGAAAGTCCATTCTCGACCATCGTTCTGATATTCTTTTTGATGTCTCCTGTTTTAACGTCAATAAAAGAAAAGGCAAAGGGAATTCCTGCCTTTTCAAAAGTAGCTGCTTGTGACAAATACGCCTTAAGGGATTCTGCTTTTTTTATTTCAAATGGACTTTGTTTTTTTGACGAAACAGAATCTGTTTTAGTCTTCTCCATTTCCGGTAAATCAACCGAAAGAATAACGCCGGTGTTGGTTTTTTTTATCTCATCCAAATAATGCCATCCCTGCTTAACATCAGCAAGGACTAAATCAAAGCCCAGTTCGCTGCTGAGTTTCATAGCTCGATAAACGTCTCGTGTATGTCCGGCTCTGACGAATAAACGCAACTTACGAGAAGTGACATCGGTTAAAGCATTCAATTCACGTGAATACTCCGGCCGGTTGTACTGTGTCGGCATGTCTTTATACAATTTTTCTTTTGCTGCAAATAACTCAGCATTTTTATACAGTTCTCTAAATTTAGCCATTACGCCCATCACCGTGCCCGGATATACACCTCGTATGGGCGTAAACTGAAAGTTTTGTGCCGTCTCCGCTTTCAACAACATTCTGTCACCAGGCTCATCTCCGAGGTTAAAAAGATCAGCATATCCCGGCAACATAAATCCGCGAGGCACTATATTGGAAAGTGTAAATCCCGCTGCTCGCATTTCAGCTACCGATTTATCCGATGACTGATAACTGTCGCCTGCATGAACTTGGGGGGTTATCCCTGCTTCTTCATTTTGAGGATAAACGGTGTCGGAGACTTTAGGTCTGTCTTTTTGCTCTGGCCGAGCAATGCCGGTATGAGAATAGGCATCTATAAATCCGGCATAAACATACATAGAGTCCATAGGTATTTCCACCGCATCAAAAGGCGCCTTTAATGAGGTTCCTATGGCTGCAATTTTACCTTTTTTAATTAAAATATCCTGACCTGTAAGTAATTGCCCGGGTTGTGGAATGACAAAACAGTTTTTTAAGAGATAAGTATCACTAAATGATTTAGGATTGCCACTTACCTGGGCATGAATATCGGCACCGGTCATCCATGCGAAAATCAAGCATATAAAAGCGTATATTTTATTAGACATAGAAGGTGATGATTGTTTGTTGTTGACAAATTTAACCACATAATTGTATTGTATGTTGTTTTTTGCACAATTTCTATAAAAATGTCTTTTACACGGCAGTTATTTTGCTTGTAGAATGGATCAGTGCGGCAGGATGAAGGGTATAATACGTTATGCCCGATAAAACACGGGAATCCGACAACGAGCCGATTGCTTGTTTTGCTGTCCTTGACCTATTGCTATTCCACTATTGCAATTATGGATATGAAGGACAATAGAACATAGATCATGTGGCTTTTTTAAGTATATACCGGTTATATTGTTATCCATTACTTTCGCTGAGTAACCTATTTTATAAGCAGAACTTTTTTCCTCCAACGATTCCGAAGTATGCATAGCAACAGATGTGTATGGACGACGTTCCGCACGGTTTGCAAATGTAGCTTACACTTGCACGATGGCTGTTTTATGCTGTTAATTCATTTGCTATCATTTCTGCTTGTTTTAACACCGTTTCTGTGGCTAACATTTGCATGTCAGGTGGATAGCCGTATTTTCTCAAAATCCTTTTTACGGCTACTTTCAATTTAGCTTTTACACTCTCTTTAATGGTCCAGTCAATAGATGCGTTTTGCCTAATGGCCTCTGTCAATACAACAGCCAATTCTCTTAGCTTGTCTTTTTGTATCAGTTCTCTTGCACTGTCGTTGTTGGCAACTGCTGTGTAAAATGCATATTCAAAGTCAGTCAAGCCCATGAGCTTGGCTT
>LNBW01000042.1 GCA_001567255.1 Bacteroidetes bacterium OLB9
TATCATCAACATAACAATCGATAATAGCAAAGAAAAACAGTACTTATGAATATGGCATTATGGATCTTGCTGGGAAAGTAATGCTACGTAATGTTATTGATGCACAATCTGGAATAGATATATCATCGTTGAAACCGGGTATGTATTTTGTACAAATCCTAAAAGGCAATATCCCTGAATGTGTCCGTAAGATAGTAATCTTAAAATAAGATGACTTATGAGACGAATACAAATTAAACTAACGATGTTTTTAATTTTGACAGCCTTTATGTCAAACGAATGCATGGGACAGTATTTTAGTAGGATATATCATTATAAGGAAGATAGAGGAGTTCTTTTGAATGGGACTCTTTGTAATAATGATTTTCAATGTGTAAAACACGAACAGGTCATCTGTGAAAGCGGATATAAATGCCAGATAATATCAAGGGTCAATCCTACTAATGGTACTGAGATATGGCAGAGGACAAAGCCCTATATAGCAGATAATTTTTATACACTTCAGATCAGAAATGATACAGTGTTCTATAGTGGTCATTCTAATTTTATATCAGATAGTATCATGTATTGGTATTTTGGGATGTTGAGCATCAATGGAGATAGTATTGCAGAGTATAAATATCCGATACTACATCTGAAAGATACGGAAATTGGTGATTTTGGCTATAAAGTACCGTATAACTATGGACTTACGTTGGTAAACAACAGCGAAGTCATCATGTGGGGAGAGGGATTGGACAATCGGATGCAGAATGTCAATCAGGATGGTATGTTTATCGATAGGAGGTCAGTATTTCTGCGTGTAGGATTAGATGGGGAGCAGAAAGGAGATATTTTCTGGTTTGATAAGAACGATATACCAACTCGAAGGATGCATGATGCATGTACGGACATCGACGGCAATATGATATTCGCTTATGAGTGGGTTTCTGTATCTACAGAAAAACGGGCCTTCATACGTAGTATCTTTAAGATACAGCCCGATAATAGGATAGACAGTATTTCATCTGTAGGTATTCAAGGTTATAAGGGGTTGCCCAAAATAGCGGTGGACAGTAGTGGTAATTACTTTATCAATCCGGTTTATGAAGGTGGAGTAGCGACGGGTACGAATACGTTTATAAGTGATGTTAGTTTCGTAACCAAAATAAATAAATCAGGTGAGGTATTGTGGACATCTATGATTACTCCACTTTGGAGAGAATCATACTTTGTTGGAATTCAAAAACAAAGGATAAATCGTATTTCCGTGGCAAGGATGGAGATGTCCTGTGTGCAGGCACTGCAGCTATATTGGATAGTTTTGAGATTGAGGGATATGACAAAAAGATGTTTGCGGCAAATATTCTTTGTAGCTTTATCGCGCGATTTGACCCGGATGGCAATCTGTTATGGCGACATTTTATAGCACCACTGAGAAAGGTATTTGATGGAAGTATCCGTATTAATACGATCCTAGACATCAAGGAAGCGCCGGATGGTAGTATTTTTACAAGCGGGCGTATAGAGCGGTATCAGGATGAAGTGACAGGTATATTAGACGCATGGTTGATGCGTCTCAATCCGGAAGGCTGCTTAGATGATTCCTGCTCACATGTGGGCAAGTACTGGATGTTTCCGGGCGAGATAGTATCGTCATCAGAGGATGATCCTATTGCTACAATTACAAAACTCACTCTCTATCCCAATCCCGGCAAGGGATATATCCATGTAGAGCTTCCGCAAGGTATGGCGCTGCCTGTACAGTATCAGATAGCAGATATGCAGGGTCAGGTAAGAGAATCCGGAATGCAGTCGTCAGAGGTATTTACATTAGAGAGTGGGTATCTTACACAGGGTATGTACATTATCTCTGTAAGGGATAAAAATGGAACGGTGTCGGTAGGAAAGTGGATAAAGGATTGATCATTGAAAAATGTATTTGAAATGACAGAATTAAGTAGATATCATCAACATAACAATTGATAATAGCAAAGAAAACAGTACTTATGAATATGGCATCATGGATCTTGCTGGGAAAGTAATGCTACGTAATGTTATTGATGCACAATCTGGAATAGATATATC
>LNBW01000043.1 GCA_001567255.1 Bacteroidetes bacterium OLB9
AGCAGTTGCTTTACTGTCTGCACCTGCTCTGTGATGTTTAAGGTCAATGCTATTTACTTTACAAAGCGTTTTTAAGTCGTAAGCAGGAAGTCCTTGCCAAACCTTTTTAGAGAAAATATAACTGCAAGAATAATTCAAAGTCGGAAAAGGTAATTGATATGCTTCAAGTGTCCTGCGTAAAACACTAATGTCAAATCCTGCATTATGAGCGATTAAAAACTTGTTCTCAACAAGAGGTTTTATTTCAGTCCATAATTCGTTAAACTCTGGTTTGTCTGCTACGTGTTCGGGTCTAATTCCGTGGATTAAAATATTGAAATAGTCAAATTCATCATACATTGGTTTGATTAACCAAGATTTTGTATCAACTATTTGTCCGCCCTTAACAAATGTCAACCCAATTTCACAAGGACTGTCTCGTTGTGCAGTTGCTGTTTCAAAGTCTATTGTTATAAATTCCATTTCTGTCTGTCGTTAAATTTTAGCACGGTCGTTTTTAAGCTGACCGCTAACATTTGTATATACGCCAAATTTCGTATATTTTCCGTGTAAATCTAATCTCTTTTTATTCAAATATCCAAACTATCCAACGGGCTTTTTATACTTTTTCTCAATTTGTCTGTAATGTGCGTATATATTTCTGTTGTCTTTAGTGCGTTATGACCTAAAAGTTCTTGTACGATACGGATGTCTGTCCCATCTAGTATTAGATGATCTTTCTTTATTTACGCAGAGCGTGTTACGGCCTTATTTTTCAAAATTCATCCATATTTAGGCCGTAACCGAATAGCTTAAAAAGCACTTTTTGACTATTCTGTTTTTTACCGAACAACAATAATTTTAATATAAGTAAGAAAATCTCCCTTAGCAATATTTCAGCTTACACCAAGCCTTTGATTTTCAACAAACTCATGTTATTTATTAGAATATACAAAATATTCCCATGGCTTTAATTCTAGGGTCTCAGGTTGGGAAAATTGCTTTTTAGTACCGGAAAATACCTCTATAAACTCGCCCTCCATAACAGGTAGTTGTGCTTTTTGTACTGAAGAAGACAGATTGATGATAACAAAGATCTTATCACCTTCTTTTTCTCGTTTGAATGCATAGATATTTTGATCATTGCCTGTGGCCACTTTAATAAGAGCACCCCCAAAAGTACCGTTCCAAAGTGCTCGATTGCGATGTTTGAGGTCAAAAAGCTTCTTATAAAATCCTGCATAAGGGTAGTTGTCCCAAGGCACTTCATCCTTTTTGAAAAACTCAAGTTGCTTGTCCATTGCTGATTCCTGACCGGTATAAATCAGCGGTATGCCATTGAAAGTAGCAGTCAGCACAGCAAAAGCCTTATGGCCATCACCCATTCTGTCCATTTCCGTACCTGCCCACGAATTTTCATCATGATTGGAAGTGAACTGCATCTGATAGCCTGTTTTATATTGCTTAGCCTTTTTAGCCAAGACGGTGTCGATGGATAATGCATTTTTAGTGATGGTTATTTTCTCACCTTCTTTAAGATTACCTTGTACCATATTGGCAGTTTTGGTGCGATTTGCACCTTGCGATGCGGCTATCTCATTGAGTGTGTGGTGCATTTCCCAACCATAATCACCTATAAAAGCGCCGTTATTGACGATATCCGGATTTTCACCTTCTGAAAGCATAAACAAGGGCTTGATGCGATAGAGCGAATCTGTACATTGATCCCAGAAATCTACCGGAACAGCGTGGGCCACATCCATTCTGTAGCCATCGATATCGGTTTCATTAATCCAATACTTGAGTGCATCAATCATGCCCAGTCTCATCTCTTGATTTTTATAATCGAGGGCAGCTACATCTGTCCAGCCCCAGGATTCTCCAGTATTGTAATCAATCGGGTCAGTGATTTTTCCATCTTTACCTTTTTGATACCAGTCCGGGTGTTGAGTAATCCATGGATTATCCCAACCAGTGTGATTAGGTACCCAGTCTAGTATGATATACATCCCGGCTTCGTGTATTTTTTGGACCATTATTTTAAAATCGTCCATGGTGCCATAATCTGGATTAGTTTGATAATAATCTGCAACCGAATACGGACTACCTAGTTCACCTTTTCGCTTTTCTACACTGATGGGAAATATCGGCATAAACCAAAGGATATCTACACCCATTTCTTTCAAGCGAGGTATATGGGCAATAAATGATTTAAATGTATTTTCAGGTGTAAAATGCCTAAGATTCACCTCATAAATTACAGCATTTTTGTGCCAGTCGGGTACACGTGGTTTCTGCCATGTGGTTGGCCTGGTGGTTGCTAATTGAGTATTTTGGCGGCTATACAGATAGTAAAGTAATCCGGCAGCCATTAGTATCAAAATAGAATATACTGCAATCTTGCTATTCATAAAATGAGCGGGTTTAAAATGTGTAATAAACGATCCAAACAAAAGGAATATGCAAAGCAAAGATAAATTTTAATGTTGATTGTGCCAAATAACCGTTGTAGTGTTTATAAGTTAGTGTGATTTATTGAATGGTAGAATCAATAAGTAATTGTAAATATAGATTCTTTAGATAGTCACTGTTGAGGATAGTAAAATAGCAATATTGTTAAACTAAATTCATTAACACGATCCATGGCACACTGTCCGGATGGGGTGGTCGTTGTAACCTACTCACAGTTGTAGTCATACCCCATAAATGTATCTCACTTACTGGATAAGTGTACCGGTTGATGCCCTAGAACCGATTAGTTATTCTAGGCTATAAAATACCTATTGCCACCTAGACGCAACAAACAAAAACTTTATTCCTTCCATTTAATATTGCATCCAGCACTCGGATATTGCTTTGTAAAAGCTGGTTCTTTTCTGAGCAATAGTTCCAGTGCCATCCGTAGATCACGACCATCTACAGGTTTATCATTTTTAGGGCGTGATTCGTCTAAGCGTCCTCGGTAATACAGTTTATCTTCACTGTCAAAGACATATATATCCGGCGTGCATGCCGCGTCATATGCTTTGGCTACAGCCTGGCTCTCATCGTACAGATAGGGAAAAGGATACTTGAGTACTTTAGCAACGATGGCCATTTTATCTGGAGCGTCTTCCGGATAATCAACGGCATAATTGCTGCTGATGGCAACAAAGCCAATCCCTTTTTTCATATATTCATTAGCTATGCTGACCAGCTGATGATTGACATGGATTACGTAAGGGCAGTGGTTACAAATAAATAGAACGGTAGTACCATTTATTCCTTTGATACTGTCAAAAGTCAGGTGTTCACCCGTAATGACATCTAGCAGATTAAAGTCAGGCGCTTTAATGCCTAGGTCTAACATTTTGGATTCGGTTAATGCCATAACATCTATTTTAAATACAGCACAAGATACAAAAAAGCCTTTCAAAAACGTTTGAAAGGCTTCACTTTATATCTATTTTAGGATTTTATTGTACTAAAGATGTAGCAGCTTTAGCTACTACCTTCAATTCCATGTAAATGTTGTCATCTACAAATGCATCGCCAATATTTTTGAATACATTTTTAGACTTATACACAATGCCCCAATCGGTTCTGTTAATAGTAAATGGAGTAGAGTTTACCACTACTTCACCATCTGTTACATTGATGTTAGCAGGTATCGTCACTTCCTTTGCAATGCCTTTTAGCTCAAGATTTCCTTTTACTAAGTGTGTCGCACCATTTTCACTTGTAGGTGTGATACTTACGATTTCAAACTTTCCAAGCGGGAATTTTGATACATTAAAAAAGTCATCAGCTTCAGCGCCATTAATACCTTTTAGGTGAGATTCAAGTTTTCCACCCCATTCTTCATCCATACCCAACACTTTGATACTGTTCATATCGATTTCAAAATTACCGGCTGCAATGGTTCCATTTTCAACAGATACATTTCCATTTGATAATTTAATAATGCCCTTATGGCTGTCAGTAGGCTTTTTGCCTTCCCAGTTGATGACAGATGCTTCAGTATCAACGATATAGTTATGACCTTTTGCAGCAGCAGCCTCCTCAATAGCATCCGGAGCAGAAACAGCTTTCTCTTTACAAGATGTAAAAAACATTGCAAATGCTGCAATCATTGAAATAAAAAGGGTACTTCTCATAATGTGATTTAAATTTTAGTTGAAAAAAATTATTTTTTGTCTTATTAAAAATTATTTGTTTTAACAAACATTTTTTATCAAAAGTTTGCACTGTAAGTCGAAGTAAATCATAAATTTTTGTTAAGTTTTTTGTAGTCGTTTCTTTTGGAAGGTTATAGACTTGAAAAAATATTGAACACTCATCGATATTGAGCGAGCTTAATAGAATGTTTAAGGAATTTTACTGTGTATATTTATTAAATTCATTATTTTTGGCGATTGAAAACAATATGAATGATTAGATATTTAACAGCCTTGTTGCTTACATTGAGTGTATCATCAGGACTTAATGGCCAGAGTTTCTGGTTCGGAGTCAAGGGTGGAGTCGCGATGGCTAATCAGTCATGGGGCTCTGGTGGCAATACACTAGGCGTAAATAGAAATCCTATATTCCCATTGAACGGAGATTTTTTTGTAGAATCGCTTGATGAGGATAAAAAGGGTGCTTTGTATGCTCAGCTTGGATATCATGGGCGTGGTAGTTCTGTACGATTTTTCAGTTCTTTTGGTCAATTCAATCCGCTGGTAAAGTACAAATTTCACAATGCAGTGCTGGAGCTGGGTGCCAAGAAAAGTTTTGATTTGCTTGAGCAATTCGGCTCTTATTTTATACTAGGTGTACGTGGTGAATATACTTTTGGTAGCAATCTTTCTGTCCAGACCGCTAATCTAGGCCAGATAGTTAGTCCTGACTATATCCGGCATTTTAACTATGGTGTTACTTTTGGAGGAGGATTTGAAAAAATTCTCACAGAAATGAGCAATGCCTTTATTGAATTTTCTATTCAGCCAGACTTATCCTTTCAGTATGAACAATTTCCAATAGATAACGTCCGTAATCCATGGGTACCCAATGAGCGCATTGATCTTCCGCTTACACAGGTCAGAAACCTGACTATTGAAGCTAAAATCGGGATTAAATTTCTTAGAAAAGTGATATATATTGATTAACCATTTAATTCATACTCAATAATGAAAAATATAAGTTTACTCTTTGCCCTATTGATGATTAGCTTTACTTACAGTAATGCGCAGATTACGATCGGAAATGACGTGTTTCCAAAACCAGGAGATAATCTCAAATATGCAGAATCTACGGATGCTTCTCTTCAGCTGGATATGAAAGGCAATGCTGGTCCACATGAATGGGATTTTGAAGTATTAAACAAAGGACGCTTATTTACTGAAAGGTATGTTAGTCCTTCAGAAGGAACCGATACTGGGACATTTTCAGATGCAGATCTTTTGTTATTTAATGGTAGAGAAGAAAGATATTTTAAGTCATCTGATACACAAGTTGAGGGATTGGGTTTTGGAGGCATTAATCCACTGTTTGGTGCACCCATTGCGATCAGATATACTAAAAGACCTGCCATTCGATTTGCTCCATTGAAATTTATAGATACTAAGACATCAGAAGGAGCATTTAAAATTGGCCTTCCAGCCAGTGTATTTCCTGATACCTTACTGGCTATTTTTCCAGCAGGATTTGTTCCGGATAGCGTTAGAATCGAGTTTACCTCAGAAAGTACGGGATTGATAGATGCTTTTGGAACTTTAAAAATGCAGGGTCAAACTTTTAATGTATTGAGAGAAAAAGTGGCTGAAACTACTCAAACTAAAGTAGGTATCAAGCTGGCATTATTAGGATGGGTAGATCTTAAAACGATAGCAAGTACTTTTAATTTTCCGCTTCCTGAATTTTTGAACAATATACTAGGAGAGCAAAAAAGGACGATCTATAAGTTTCATACAGATACTAAAAAGGAGATTTTAGTTGCTGCCACATATGAACAAGACGGAACATTTCAGAGTGTAACTTTTGCTGACTTGGGTGGTGTTACTTCAGGAAATACTGACGTAAAAGGACCTGAATTTACATTATATCCTAATCCGGCATCTGACCATGTTACACTGGCTACACCTGAATGGAATTCCGGTACTTATTTAATAACTATTGCTGATGTCAATGGTAGGATTGTATATGCGGAGCCTTGTGAGTTATTTCAGCATAGTAGCAAGACCATCAACACTGATAAAATCAACACCGGTACCTACTTTCTGACAATCAGAGATGTATTCAACAGAATATCAGGCACGACTCAGTTTTTAATCGTAAAATAATATCATTTATAATAACACAACTGTCCGTGTCTGCAGTAGCAGTACGGGCAGTTTTTATTTCAATCAGGTATGAACTCATTTCAATCATTATTTATCTTTTTATTCAGCCTGATTTTTATCCATGGGTACGGGCAAAAGGGGCCGGCTTTTTTAGAAGATTATAATCATCAGTGGGTTGATTCTGTATTTGCTGGGTTGACTTTGGATCAGAAGATCGGCCAGTTGCTCATGCCACGTGGTAATTACTCCGGAAAGCCGCATGATGTCGAGCAGCTCAGGCATTGGGTCAAAGAGTATAAAATTGGGGGTATTGTTTTTTTTGCCGGCAATCCGGAAGTACAGGTACGCATCACCAATGAATTACAACAACTTTCAGAAGTACCGTTATTTATCGGTCAGGACTTTGAATGGGGACTTGGAATGCGGCTGGAAAATACAGATAATTTTCCTTATAATATTATGACGGCAGCGATGCCTTTTGATGCTGAATTAGTGACGCGGATCGGTAAAGAGATAGGGAGGCAATGTAACAGAATCGGTGTGCACATCAACTTTGCTCCTGTAGTCGATGTCAATAATAATCCTAAAAATCCGGTCATCAACTTTCGTTCCTTTGGTTCTGACAAAGATATCGTTGCACGTAATGGAATAGCCATAATGCGTGGTATTCAAAGCCACCATGTCATTAGTACAGCCAAGCACTTTCCTGGTCATGGAGATACAGACGTAGATTCTCATTTTGATCTACCTTTGATCCTCCATAACCGTAATCGACTGGAGAATGTAGAGTTGTATCCGTTTAAAAAGCTAATTCAGGAAGGACTATCAGGTGTGATGACAGCCCATCTCAACGTACCGGCGCTGGAGCCTCAAAAAGGAATGGCTTCTACATTTTCAAAGGAAATCGTCACTCATCTTTTACAAGAAGAGCTCAGATTTCAAGGATTGACCTTTACAGATGCGATGGATATGCAAGGTGCTGTCAAGAATTATCCAAATAATGAGGCTATGGTTCAAGCACTTTTAGCCGGCAATGACATCCTTGAAACTTTTATGGATGTACCTGGGGCGATTCGGGCTATCAAAGATGCTATTATATCCGGTAGAATCCCAATAGCTACTATTGATGCAAAAGTTAAGAAAATCTTGAAGGCTAAGTCCTGGGCAGGGCTCGACCACTATCAGGCTGCCAAGGTGGAAGGACTTTATAATGATTTGCAAAGTATTGAAGCCGATATCCTTAATCATTTAGTAGCGCAAAATGCGATCACTTGTTTGAAAAATGACCTCAATCTTTTGCCGATTATAAATTTGAAAAGAAAATTTGCAGTCCTTTCCATTGGTACACAAACCCAAACGGACTTTGGTCGTATGGTGGACAATTACGTGGCAAATGACTTTTACGCTTTGAAACATGATGCAACTGATGCTGAAATAGATTCTGTTATGAATGCCTTGGTTGGTTATGATGTAGTACTAGCTGCAGGACAATTTGTAGATATTCGTCCCGGGAGAAAGTATGGGCTAACCTCGCAAAACACAAAAATACTGCAGCGATTATCCGAAATGAAGCAGGTTGTACTTACCATTCTAGGCAATCCGTTTATTCTCGATAAAATACCTGAGTTGGCAACCTGCAAAAGTTTGGTGATGGGTTATCAACTGAATACATATACAGAGCAGATCGCACCTCAGATACTTTTTGGAGCGCTTCCTGCTCGTGGTATTTTTCCGGTAGATATAAACGAAGCATTTAGGCAAGGAATGGGTGTTCACTGGAAGGCTATCGACCGACTTTCCTACTCTGTACCTGAACTGGCCGGCATGGATCGAATAGAACTCTATCGAGAGCTAGACAGCTTGCTTACTCTTGGCCTGGAGCAAAAAGCTTATCCTGGATGCGTGTTGCAAGTAGCTAAAGATGGTAAAGTGATTTATAGTAAAGCTTTTGGTTATCCAACTTATGAACCTGCCTTACCATCTAAAGTCATACAAACGTCGAAGAGCGTTCAATTTTTAGATATGGCGATGGATAATCAAGCAGCAATCCAGGCTACAACGCAGACGAAAACGGTGCAAAACGATGAATTTCGTATTAAAACTACAGATGTCTATGATCTGGCATCCATTACTAAAATCGCGGCTTCAGCACTGGCAGTGATGCAACTTGTCAGCATGGATAAAATGGATATAGATGGCCGATTTAGCGCATATGTACCATCACTTCGAGGTAGTGGTGCAGGTGAAAGGACAATGCGCGATTTGTTGACTCACAGAGCTGGTCTTAAAGCTTGGATTGCTTTTTGGAAATACGCTATTGATACGACGGCTACACTACAAAAGGCTATCATACAACATCCCGAGTGGGAAAATAGACTGGTGGTGGAGATTAAAAAGCCTGGTTTTTTTAAAAGACTGTTTGGTAAAAAACCGAAGAAAATCGTGCATTATGCTGCTACAGTTGAAAAGGATCCTACATTCTGGAATGAAGTATTGCATTCAGGATCTCGTACCTGGAAGCCAAATATATTCTCACATCGATATTCTTCCATCTTCAGCGTACCGGTAGCGGATAGCTTATATCTGAATCACAATTATACAGATCATATTTTTCAGCAAATCAAACAAGCACCTGTTGAGTCCCCTGGCCATTATTTGTATAGTGATCTTCACTACTACTTTTATCCCGAGATGGTTCAATATTTGACAGGAGTTAATTTTCCTACCTTTGTTGGAGACACGTATCAGTCAATGGGATGCTCCAGTCTAGGGTTTAATGTCTATAATAGGAAATCCAAGTTTAGGATCATACCGACGGAGTATGATAGTATTTTCAGGGTACAGTTGTTGCAGCGTTATGTACATGACGAAGGAGCAGCCATGCTGGGTGGCATTTCGGGCCATGCAGGTCTCTTTGGCAATGTAAATGATGTCAGCAAATTAATGCAGATGTACCTGCAGGAAGGGCATTACGGAGGTCAGCGCTACATTCATTCTGATGTTATAAGAGCATTTACTAGTTATCAGTTTCCCGAAGAGAAAAATCGTCGTGGCCTGGCATTTGATAAAAGAGATTTTAACCCTGGCACACGCAATTCGCCGGCATTATCTTCTGACCGAGCCTTTGGTCATGCCGGTTATACCGGTACTTTTGCATGGGCTGATCCCGAGTATGGTTTTACGTATGTCTTTTTGTCCAATAGGGTACATCCTACGAGATATAACACAAAGATCAATACGCTGGACATCAGAGGGCAGATTGGAAATATTATTATCAAAAACATTATAAATAGTAAAAAATAAGATTGTATGGCGCTCATTAAATCGGTCAATGGCAAGCAACCACAGATAGGAAAGAACTGTTATCTAGCCGAAAATGCTACCATTATTGGCGATGTAGTCTTTGGTGATGAATGCAGTGTATGGTTCAATGCCGTGATTCGTGGAGATGTACACTATATCAAGATAGGCAATAGAGTGAATGTTCAGGATGGAGCTGTCATCCATTGTACATATCAAAAGTACCCGACTAATATAGGTAACAATGTGTCTATCGGCCACAACGCTATCGTTCATGGCTGTACTATTCATGACAATGTGCTGATTGGAATGGGAGCTATAGTGATGGACAACTGTATCATCGAATCTAACAGCATCATCGCTGCGGGAGCGGTGGTCACCCAGCATACTCATGTAGCATCCGGATGTATATATGCCGGCATTCCTGCGCAAAAGATTAAGGATATCAGCCAGGAACTCATTTCGGGAGAAATCGACCGAATAGCGGCGAATTATGTGATTTATTCAGGATGGCTCAAAGAATAGTCAGGAACAAGATTAATTTTTAATAAAAAGTGAGTGAAATACTCAAAAAACTTTTTTAATTTTGCACGCGCTTTAACAAAGCAGGGCCTATAGCTCAGTCGGTTAGAGCACCTGACTCATAATCAGGTGGTCCCAGGTTCAAGTCCTGGTGGGCCCACAATACTTAAAGAATCCTTAGTCTTGGTTGATTAAGGATTTTTTTATTGAATAGAAATTTAGGTCATAGCACATCATATTCCGGCTACCTTTTATTAAACCCATATTATTCATTAGACTTTATTGCGAAGGGAAATGATACAAAATAGCTATGAGGATCGGAGTTTTTATTCCGCAGGCATAGTTTTACTAAGTCGAGGAAAGAAAAACGAGTGCCGAAATAGATATGAAGTAGCATTTTCATGTAGTCAATTTCTTATGGGTAATTTGGGTTAAATATCGCCACGATTGCTGACAATTACATGATGCAAAATGTAGGTAGTATTTTGGTTTATTGAGTTGTTTAAAGTACTTGATGAACTTAAATATCGCTTATCGATTCATAATTTCGTGACCAATCCTGCACTCCATACATCGAAAATATGAACAATAATTTTGTTTAAGATGGATAAAAGCCTGACTGTCAAAAGCGGATTTGACGGTTTGGTGCATTGATTTCCATTCATTGATGATACTGTTTTTTTCGGCTTTCACTGACTCTAGTAGGGAGATTGCCTTGTCTGTGTATATTTCATCTCCTATTGATTTGCCATAAAGGTAGAGTACTGGTACGATTGCATTAATGAGCAACAAATCCATCATTTCATCACTGATGTTTTTGAGCTGATATGTTGAAAGCGTTCCAAATCTATAGTGTGTATTCCAGTATTCATTAGGTTTGGCATGGAGCAATTCTCTAATCGTCCTTGCTGAGGATGCTTCTTTTATTTTGCTAAAAAGTCTATCATTACTCGTCAACAAGGCTGCAAACTGTGCCAACCGGATCGTAGGAAAATTGCCTGGCCGCATTTTACTAAACTTCCACATGACCGCATTGATGGGAGTAAGTCCGTATTTTTGGCGGAGATAGGTATATTCCTTTTTTATTATTTGATAATATTCATCCTGATAGTTAGCTTCGAGCATACCCGCCTGACCAAAGATTAGTGCTTCAATAGCCTGTGGTTTATCTGCATTTTTTAGCAAGATAGATAGCGGCAAGCTTTTGGCTAGCAACTCAAAAGGTTGTGTATTTACCTTCGCACCAAAATAACGCGCGAGCATGATGTAGAACGTTTCTTCCCAGTTATCACCGGTGGCTTTGTGGATTTCTGCCAGATGTGCTGTCTTTTGTAGTAGTCTCTCCACCACTAAAGTATATTTCCACAATTCGATTTTTTGTTTATCCACAGTAGGGAGCATCCTACTACATGGGATGGAATCTTGCGATTGCATTAAGGAGAGGTAGTGATCCAGATATATTCTTGGAATTCTACCTTTGAGTTCCAGGGTCGGTATATTATTCAGAGCTTCATCAAGGCTATCATGCTCATATACTACGTGGAGAATGACGTTATCATAGGCATGATCTCGATGGTGTTCGTGTTTGATCCAGTCAGAGGTGTAAACATGCATTTCGATATTGCCTGCCCAAATATTGCCATCCAATTCAATACGGCCATTGAAAAAATCTGGACCGGAATCAGTATTGTAAATACCATAGTCAAGCAGCTTTATCTTTCGACCATCGGTACAATGCAATAGATCACCACCTATCTTTTTGGTTTTCCAAAGATAGTGTAGGAAGTCTTCTTTGATGACAGGCTGGAGCGGCATATCTATTGTTATATTCTTTCGAAAATCTTAAAATTATAGTCATATTCGTTTTTCTCATCTTTAGTGTGTGGATCTTCCGAAACGAGTTTCCATTGATTCATATCCAGATCAGGAAAGAAAATATCTCCATCCAGTTCTATTTCTATTTCCGTAAGATATAACTTATCCCATAGATTGAGGGTCTGATTGAATATTTGTCCACCACCTATAATAAAAGCTTCGGTTTCACCATTTTCATGTGCATATTGTAATGCTTCGGTGATAGAGTGTACCACAACACAGTTACTGGAGATAAAGTAAGGATCTCGGGTGATGACTATATTAGTACGCTTAGGAAGCGGTCGCCCTATAGAAATATAAGTGTTTTTGCCCATGATGACCGTATGTCCGATGGTTGTACGTTTGAAATACGCAAAGTCAGCAGGTAGGTACCATGGAATCTCATTTTCTTTGCCTATCACGCGGTTTTTTGTCATGGCCACCAGGCTGGATATAATCATAATTTATTAGAATTTATCTCACAAAGCTACATATTTTCTTCTTTTACAGAAAGTTTAGAAATGAACAACCGCTGGAATTAATTTAAAAACTGTATTTTTACAAGTATAAAATCAAAAGCCTATGAGTTTTCAAATCAGCGAAAAGGGTGAAAAATACGATGTAGTCATTGTTGGGTCCGGTGCTGGAGGAGGTATGGCAGCTAAAATTCTAGCAGAATCTGGTCTTTCAGTAGCGGTCCTCGAGGCTGGTGGTGATTTCGATCCTGCAAAGGACGAATATCGTACACAGCTCAGATGGCCGTGGGAATCTCCACGCCGAGGTGCTAATACTCAAAGGGCTTTTGGCGATTTTGATGCTGCCTGGGGTGGATGGGAGATCGACGGTGAACCCTATAACAGAGTGGATGGCACTAAGTTTGACTGGTTTAGATCCCGTATGCTCGGAGGTCGTACTAACCACTGGGGAAGAATCTCACTGAGATTTGGCCCTAATGATTTTAAGCGAAAAGATATCGACGGACTAGGAGACAACTGGCCGATTAGCTATGATGATGTCAGTCCTTATTACGATAGGGTCGATAAACTCATTGGCGTTTTTGGAAGTAAAGAAGGCATATATAACGAACCAGACGGCTATTTCTTGCCGCCACCAAAGCCAAGATTGCATGAATTGTTTGTAAAAAAAGGTGGCGCTAAAACAAATATTCCAGTCATTCCATCCAGGCTTTCTATTCTGACACGCAAGATCAATAATGAACGTGGTGTCTGTTTCTTCTGTGCTCAGTGCAATCGCGCCTGCTCTGTATATGCTGATTTTTCATCATCTACCGTACTGATGAAGCCAGCCATGAAGCGAGGTAATGTAGAATTATATACGCACGCAATGGTCAGGGAAGTGACCACTGATGAAAATGGGATGGCAAAAGGGGTTATCTATATTGATAAAAAAGACCTCAACGAATATCATGTGTCAGGAAGAGTGGTTGTGCTGGCGGCTTCTGCCTGTGAGACGGCTCGGATAATGCTCAATTCAAAATCAAAATATCACCCGAATGGAATTTCTAACAGTTCAGGTGTAATCGGCCACTATCTGCACGATAGTACAGGAACTGACCGAATGGGTATTATGCCTGATCTCATTGATCGTCCTAGATACAATGAGGATGGTGTAGGAGGTATGCACGTATATACACCGTGGTGGCTTGACAATAAAAAGCTGGACTTTCCACGAGGTTATCACATAGAATATTGGGGCGGAATGGGCATGCCCGGGTATGGTTTTGGTTTTGGTATGGATACGATGCGCAAATACATATTGGATGAATTTGGTAAGCCATCACCCAATGGAGGTTATGGCAAAGATCTGAAAAAGGATATACGTCGTATTTATGGATCAACACTCGGTATGTCTGGTCGTGGAGAGAGTGTACCACAGTACAACAATTACTGCGAGATAGATCCTGACACTGTAGATAAGTACGGTATTCCGGTATTGAGATTCCACTACAAATGGACAGATTATGAGCGTAAACAGAGTAAACACATGCACGATACTTTTGAAGAAATATTGACAGCGATGGGAGCTACCATTCTAGGTAATAAACCAGGTGAGGATACAGAATATGGACTAGCTGCTCCCGGGCGAATCATACACGAGGTAGGCACCACCCGGATGGGTAATGATTCCAAAACTTCTGTATTGAATAAATATGCACAAACACACGAATGTAAAAATCTCTTTGTAGTAGATGGAGGATCTTTTGTATCTCAAGCCGATAAAAACCCGACTTGGACGATTCTGGCATTGGCATGGAGAACATCAGACTATATTGTCGAACACTTCAAAAAGAAAAATCTCTAATGATGGATAGGAGAGAAAATATAAAATTATTACTGACCGGTACAGTAGCGACCGGATTTTGGCTGACTACAGGGTGTAATCCTAAAGATACAGCAACTGCAGAAAAAATCATTGCAACTTCAACCAGTGGTTATGGTCGTACACCTGAAGAAATGGTACATGATGCCGAGCTGATGAGCCAAACCTTTTTTACAGAAAAAGAGCGAAAAATGGTAGAAATCCTGGCTGACATCATCATCCCTGCTGACGACAAATCTGGGAGTGCCACAGATGCAGGCGTTCCAGACTTTATTGAGTTTATGATGAAAGATTATCCTAAGTTCCAGTTACCAATGCGAGGCGGACTGATGTGGCTAGATAGTCAGAGCAATAAAGATTTTGGATTATCATTTATAGACAGTAGTGCAACTCAGAGATTGGAATTGATTGACAAAATCGCTTACCCGGATGCTGCTACGGAAGACATGAAGTTTGGAGTGCGATTTTTCAACCTTATGAGAAACCTGACGGCAACCGGATTTTTTACTTCAGAAATGGGTATAAACGATCTCGGGTATGTAGGTAATAGGACAAATCAATGGAACGGAGTGCCAGATGATGTGTTGAAGAAATTTGGATTTACATATGATGATGAATGGAAGGATGTCTATCTAAATATTGAAGATCAACACCGCATAGCGGAATGGGATGACAAAGGTAATCTGATATGAAAACGGATGCTGTTGTCCCTATTTTTGCTAACCATGTAGATGACTATAAGGGTATAGCACAACGTATTTTGACTGAGAATCAGCAGTCAAGAATATTCATATTTAGAGGCCAACTAGGTGCGGGAAAAACCACCCTTATTAAAGAATTATGTAAGGTACTGGGCTATCACGGAGAAGTGACGAGTCCTACCTTTTCCCTGATTAACGAATATGATAGCGCTGGAAACAAAATTTATCACATGGATCTCTACCGTGTTAAAGACGTGGATGAGGCGGTAGATTTTGGTATCGAGGAATATTTATATAGTGATGCATTTTGCTTTATAGAATGGCCGGATATTGTTATGGACCTCTTACCGGAAAACTTTTATACCGTAGAAATTGAGACTGCAGACCCAAGTACCCAACAGCGGAAAATCACAGTTATGTATCACGTTTAACCACAATCACAGCTATACAATCATGATATACATATCCGAAGATTTATCCCATTCAGCCTGGGTTTGTATAATTGGCTTAATTAATTCTAGTTTGTTTACATTTATTGGCAAAAGCCATTTGTTAAAATTATTATTGTGAAAAATATTTTGACCAATGAGTAAAATCAAGAAACCCATCATTTTTTCCGATTTCTTTACAGAAGGCCAATATGAAACAGAAGTTGAAATGCTGGCCGTCAAAGAAAATGCCCAGCGTTTGACCATTGGCATACCTAAGGAAATCCTCATCAGTGAGCGCAGAGTAGCATTGACTCCGCACTCGATAAGGACGCTTGTAGGCTATGGGCATAACGTTGTAGTCGAAACTGGAGCCGGTCAAATGTCCAATTTTTCTGATCATAATTACTCAGAAGCAGGAGCAACAGTTTCCTATAGTAAGGAAGAAGTCTTCAAATCTCAGGTACTTGTTAAAATTGCGCCTCCGACTTCGGAAGAAATAGATCTGATGAAGCCCGATCAAATTCTTATTTCACCTTTGCAACTACCTGTCTTAAAAGATGATTATCTCACTAAACTCAAGCAAAAGCGCATCACGGCACTAGCGATGGAATACCTCCAGTCTGAAGATGGTGATTATCCCATAGTAAAGATTATGAGCGAAATAGCCGGTAGTTGTGCCATCCTGACTGCTGCTGAGTACCTTAATAATACTCGTGAAGGTGGTCGCGGCCTGCTGTTGGGAGGTATTTCAGGTGTGCCACCTGCCAAAATTGTCATCCTAGGTGCAGGCGTGGTGGCCGAATCAGCTATCAAGGTCGCAATGGGACTCGGTGCGTCTGTCAGGGTCTTTGACAATAATATTTCAAAATTGAGTCGGCTTCAGAACAGCATCGGACGGCATCTACATACATCTTCTATTAATCCGGTTTATCTGGCATATCAATTAACCAGTGCCGATGTATTAATCGGGGCGATACATTCCAAAAGTGGTAGAACCCCCATTATTGTAACCGAGGAAATGGTATCCAATATGAAAGATGGAGCAGTAATTATCGATGTCAGTATTGACCAGGGTGGATGTATTGAGACATCCAGGATGACGACACTAGAGGATCCTTCATTTATCCGCCATGGTGTGATTCACTACTGTGTGCCCAATATCACATCTAAGGTGAGTCGCTCTGCTTCTGTTGCAATTAGTAACATTATCACACTTTTATTGTTAAAAATGGGTACAAATTTGAATTTTGACAATGTCTTGTACAATAATCAAGGTATCAGACATGGCTGTTATACCTATAAGGGTTTTGTCACCAATGAGTATCTAGGCAAGAGATTCAATGAAAAATTCACCAGCCTGGATTTATTATTAACAAGTAAATTATAAAATCAACAATATGGATCTAGGAACATTAATCAGTAAGGCAAACAAGTATAAGCAAATCCTGAAAAACACTGAATTGTATCGTGAAGCAT
The DNA here is from genome assembly GCA_001567255.1 of Bacteroidetes bacterium OLB9. Taxonomy (GTDB): domain Bacteria; phylum Bacteroidota; class Bacteroidia; order Chitinophagales; family Saprospiraceae; genus OLB9. The sequence goes on from LNBW01000043.1 coordinate 16,903, forward strand.
GGCATAAAGACATCAAACCCAAGTTAACAGAAACACTGGGTAAAATGGTTGAAGAGATCAAGTTTCCGAAAGCAGAAGTCATTGTACGAGATAATTTTGAAAATCTAGAATCCGTCACCTTAGACTTAGGCAGATCAAGTAGTGGAATTTATGAAAATCTTGAAGGTACAGAAGTCAAACGAGTGATGGTAAAGTCTAATGGTTCGTTGATCTATCAGCAGTTATTTAACGGGAAAATTATGGTAATGATTCTTAGTCCTAATATTGAAGGATATGGGCAACCAAAGCCACCCATGACGGTAGAGATTCTTCGTCCGGATGAGCTCAACACATCATTTGTCATCAGACATATGGAACTCTTTTTAAATGATATCACCGAATGGGAAGACTTTGACGATGATCAACCATCTAAATCTCCTACGATTGGATTTAATCCGATTGGCTTTCACCATGACGGTCAAGAAGAGGGATAAAATTTTATGATTATCCTATAAAAAAAGGCTCGATAAAATCAGTTTTATCGAGCCTTTTTTGAGTTATTAAAATTTTATATTTATCAACCATTTAATGCTGCAGCACCACCAACGATCTCAGATAGTTCCTTAGTGATGGCCTCTTGACGCGCTTTATTATAGTTGATTTTCAGCTCCTTCATTAGTTCCTCAGCATTAGTAGTGGCATTATCCATGGCTGTCATACGTGCACCGTGTTCAGAAGCATGATTATCCAAAACAAATTTATGAAACGTCGTTTGAAGGATACTAGGTATCAATTCACCAAGCAGAGATTCCTTATCTGGTTCAAAAATATAGTCAGCCCTCGATCTGATTGTTTCTTTCTTCTCCACTTCATCATTTACTCTGGCTACCGGTAAAAACTGAACTGCCACGGGGTGTTGTACAGCTGCATTTTTGAACTGGCCATAGCACACTTCAACTTTATCAAAGTCGCCACTAGCAAATTTATCCATTAGAATTTGAGAGACTTCAGCTACATGCTCAAAACTTAGATCTGAAAATAGGTCAACATATTCAGTGATCAACTGGCAGTCGCTATACTTTCTTTTCATCGCATCATAGCCTTTTTTACCAATAAAAACTAGTGAAAGATGTCCTTCCTCGCGCTGTTGACTGTATTCTTCGGTCTTAAGGATCGCCTCTTTAATGATATTGGTATTAAAAGCACCACAGAGCCCTCTATTGGAAGTGATAACGACAATAGCAACTTTTTTGACCTCTCTGATTGCAACATAGGGTGAATTGATATCACCATCCATGTTGGACACGATATTCTTCATGATTTTATCGAGTCTATTAGCATAAGGTCGCATTTCAACAATGGCTTGTTGCGCTCTTCTCAACTTAGACGCAGAAACCATTTTCATGGCCTTTGTAATCTGTTGAGTGGACTGAACCGATTTAATTCTCTCCCGTACTTCTTTTAATTTTCCGGACATGTTTATTTTTTAAATAATAATCAAAAATTATTTAAACTGATCAGCTACTTCACCGCCTACCTTCTTGAGTACATTCAATACTTCGTCGGTAAGTTTGCCTTTTCTCAGTTCCTCCAGGGTGTCCGCATGTGAACGTTCCAAAGTCATCAGGAAAGTATCTTCAAACTCTCTGACTTTATTAACTGGAACATTTCTGAGCAAACCTTGAGTACCCAAATATATGATGGCTACCTGTTTTTCTACAGATACCGGAGAGTACTGTGGTTGCTTAAGGATTTCTACGTTTCTCTTACCTTTTTCAAGAACGGACTGAGTAGCTGCGTCGAGGTCAGAACCAAACTTAGCAAAAGCTTCAAGTTCGCGGAATTGTGCCTGATCCAGTTTCAATGTACCAGCCACTTTCTTCATAGACTTGATCTGAGCATTACCACCTACCCTTGATACAGAGATACCCACATTGATAGCTGGTCTGATACCTGCATTGAAGAGGTTAGACTCTAGAAAGATCTGACCATCTGTGATAGAAATTACGTTGGTAGGAATATATGCAGACACGTCACCTGCTTGAGTTTCGATGATAGGAAGTGCAGTTAGTGATCCGCCACCTTTGACAAGCCCTGCCTTACTAAGTGATTCAGGAAGGTCGTTCATATTTCTGGCAATGTCATCATTGGCGATGATTTTTGCGGCTCTTTCTAGTAATCTTGAGTGCAAGTAAAATACGTCACCTGGGTATGCTTCACGTCCTGGTGGCCTTCTCAGCAACAGAGAAACCTCACGGTATGCAACTGCCTGTTTAGAAAGGTCATCATATATAATCAAGGCAGGCCTTCCAGTATCTCTAAAATATTCTCCAATTGCAGCGCCTGCGAAAGGAGCATAAAACTGAATAGGTGCTGGATCAGATGCAGAGGCAGCTACAATAGTTGTATAAGCCATTGCACCACCTTCTTCAAGTGCTTTCATCACCTGAGCCACTGTTGATGCTTTCTGACCTGAAGCTACATAAATACAATATACTGGTTCTCCTCTGTCAAAAAATTCTTTCTGGTTGATGATAGTATCAATTGCAATAGCTGTCTTGCCTGTCTGTCTATCACCGATGATCAACTCCCGCTGACCTCTACCGATTGGAATCATCGAATCTATCGCCTTGATACCAGTCTGGAGTGGCTCAGTAACCGGCTGTCTATAGATAACTCCCGGAGCTTTTCTTTCAATAGGCATTTCATAAGTAGTGCCTTGTATAGGGCCTTTACCATCTATCGGTTGTCCGAGTGGGTTCACTACTCTACCTACCATACCTTCACCTACTTGGATAGATGCGATACGTCTTGTTCTTTTTACAGTAGAACCTTCTTTGATACCATCGCCAGGACCCATTAATACGACACCTACGTTATCTTCTTCAAGGTTAAGAACGATTGCTTGCACTCCATTTTCAAACTCCACAAGTTCTCCTGCCTGTGCCTTTGAAAGGCCGTAAACTCTGGCGATACCGTCACCTACCTGGAGTACTGTACCTACTTCTTCCAGTTCTGTTTCTGTTTTAAATCCTGATAACTGTTGTTTCAGTATTGCGGTTATTTCATCAGGTTTTACATCAACCATATCTTAAATATTTATAATTTTTACTAAATGATTTACTATTTTTAATTTGCTGTTAGTTCCTTTTTGAGATTTTCGAGTGTATGTGCCACGCTGGCATCATAAGACTTATCACCTATTTCTATAATAAAGCCGCCGATGATATCCGGATCTACTAAAGTATGAATATCTAGCTTGTCCATGGTTTCATTACTTGCCAGTAACTTGGCTTTAATTTCACTCAGCGCACTTTCAGTCATGGGTGCTGCTGTGGTTATTGTGACAGTCGAGATTCCTTTGATTTGCTTATACTGCTCGATAAATTCCTTGACAATCTCCTGAAGATATTCTTCTCTTCCTTTTTGAATTACAATTCTAAAAAATTCGAAAGTGGTTTTACTTATCTTACCGTCAAATACAGCATGGAAGACAGAACGTTTCTTGTCTGCACTGATGATCGGAGATTTCAGAAAGAGGACTAATTCACGACTTTGCAAGGCACCTAAAAAATAGTCCATATCTTTTTTAACAGTCTCTAACTCTCCACGCTCAGAAGCTAGCTCAATGAGCGATTTGGCATATCTGGCTGTTACTCTGCTTATTGACATTTTAATTCATTTTAGACTTTGGGAAGTATAAAAATTAGTTCAGGTTGATCTCTTTGACTAGATTATTGACAAAATTCTCCTGCTCTGCATTGCCTTTCAACTCTTTTCTGATTACTTTTTCAGCGATGGTTAGTGCCATTGCGCCTACTTCATTTTTAACTTCTGCAAAGGCTACTTTTTTCTGATTTTCGATATCAACTTTAGCACTATTGATAAGGTGATTGGCTTCTTCCTTCGCCTTATCTTTTGCCTCTGCGATAATCTGATTTTTCATGTCACGGGCTTCTTGTAAGATCTTAGATCGTTCTTCACGAGCCTCAGCCAGTAATTTTTCATTCTCAGCCTTCATATTAGCCATTTCAGCTCTTGTATTTTTAGCGGCATCCATGGCATCCTGGATGTCAACCTCTCTTTTTTCAAGTGCTTCCATGATAGGTCGGAATGCAAATTTTCCTACAATAAACCAGAATAATAAGAAAATAACTAATGACCAGATGGCGAGACCCGGTGTAGGTTGAAAAGGTGTAAAAGTAACTAAGGTAAACAACATATACTTTACAAATTTATATTTTTTACTATTAGATAATATTTCAAATTTTTAAAAGAAAGATTGCTCGGCCAACCGCTCTGCAATCTCACTTTTTCGTTTTGTCCTCAGTCTTATTATGCCATAAGGATAGAAAGAAGGATAGCAATCAGCGCTGCACCTTCTACGAAAGCTGCCATGATGATCATGTTTGATCTGATGTCGCCGGATGCTTCCGGTTGTCTGGCAATTGCTTCCATACCCTTACCACCAATATAACCAATTCCAATTCCTGCTCCGATTACAGCCAATCCGGCTCCTAATGCTGCAAGTGTTCCAGTCATGATTTGTAATAATTATGGTTTAAAAAAATAATTTACTCAAAATTTATCTTTAATGATGAATACTCTCAACATGATCGTGATCTACTTCTTCAATAGCTGCCCCGATATAGGATGCGGCAAGAATTGTAAATACAAACGCCTGTACAAAAGCAACAATCAATTCAATGGTCATCATAAACATCGTCAACGGCACAGATAAGAACGTTCCTACCGTACTGCCTGCGAGACTTTCACCTGACTTACCAAATATGAATATCAGTCCTATAAAACTTAATACTGCAATATGACCTGCTGAAATGTTACCGGCCAAACGAAGCGTCAATGTCAAAGGCTTAATAAACAATCCCATTACTTCAACAGCAGCAAGCAAGATTCTGATCGGAATCGGCACACCCGGCATCCAGAAGATATGACTCCAGTAATGCTTGTTTCCATTGATGTTTACTACGATGAAAACAATAATAGCCAACACCATTGTCACTGTAAGGCTACCGGTGATATTTGAGCCGCCTAAGAAAGGTATCTGTCCGAATAGATTCAAACCTAAAATGAAGAAGAATAGACTCAATAAAAATGGAAAGTACTTTTTATAATTCTTGCCCAAGAACGGTACAGCTACATCATCTCTGATGAAGATCACTAATGGTTCAAGTACACCCTGAACTCCTTTTGGAGCTCTATCGGGATTATTCTTATAGGCTACTGCCGCCTTTCTGAATAACCAGAACAAAAGAAGAGATACCAGAATCATAGATATCACATTTTTCGTTGGTGAAAAATCCATGAAAGAAGTAATCCCGCCTCCAAGAATACCTCCATCCAAAGTTGACCTGGCATCTAATCTATATGATCTTGCTTGGTAAAGGACATAGTGAATGTCTTTGTCTTTACCATTTACTTTTTCTACCTTAGTTGAGAATCCATCGATTCTTGCCTGACCATTCATTGGAAATCCATGGTCATTGACTCTATATACACTGCCGTGGTGCATCACATATCCATTGTAAGCTTGTGTGCCATCTTCATGAGCACCGACGCTAAATCTTGATGAGCTGAAAATATCCCATCCAGCATCAGATTTTAATATCACAGGTAGCGGGATTCTAATAAAATCTAGAATACTATATACGTTAGCATCGCTGATATGGTGAAGTGCTGTCGCTCCCGGATCAAATGCAGCGTGACTGTCATGCCCATGTGCTCCTTCTTGAGAAAAAGGCTTATAAACGACTGTCAGTAATAAGAAAACAATAAAAAATATTCTGCTTTTCATCAACCGCTATTGTGCTTGATTTAAAATTTCCCGCAAAGGTAAGAAAACAAAACATTATAACAATAGTATTGATACTCTTTTATTTACAGAATTTTAGGAGCCAAAAAATATAAGATCTCTATAGCTGGATGCAGAATTCCTACAAAATAATAATAGCGATTCTGTAATATTTTGATAGGATACAAAATATAAATTAAATATTTTATACTATGAAAAATATTATTTTGTTGCGAAATAAAATTTTAAACACTCCCTGATAAGATGTCCATTTGAAAACTTTACATTATTATGATGATTCATGATTCTAATTGTGTGGTTACATGGCTACTTTTATATCTTTGCATAGCAATTATGATGTTATTGATTTTTTTAAATATGGCATTACGATAAAAATCTTAAATGAAACCAAAGAAAAAAAGCGAAAACTTTATCAAGCAACCGTACTACGAAGGCGGCTACAAAGCTATGAAGGCTTTTATACAACAAAATCTTCAATACCCTGAATCCTCAGCAAGAAGTGGAGTTGAAGGACAAGTTCATCTTAGATATGATATTAATATTCACGGAGAAGTCACTGATGTAAAAGTGATTGGTGGGTTAGACATGGCATGTGATGCTGAAGCTATTAGAATCGTTAAAATGCTGAAATTTATCGTGCCAAAAAATCCGAGAAACCTGAAAATTATATTTCACAAAACGATGACTATTCATTTTAGAATAGGCAAAAGCATACAGCCCCAAGCTGATAAAGACAGCGAAATAGTAATACAGCCCAGAATCAATTATACAATCATCACTGAAAAACCAACAGCAAAACCAGAGCCCCAAAAGACGACTTATTCTTACACTATTAAGCTGTCTTAGGATTGATTTTTCTTATTTTATAACCTAGACCAGCTACGATGAGTGTAATAATCGGACTAACCCAGTTGAAAATAGCATACATAAAATATTCGCCGGTAGCCACACCCAGAACCCCGGAGTTATAAGCTCCACAAGTATTCCACGGTACGAGCACTGAAGTTACTGTTCCACTGTCTTCAAGTGTTCGACTTAAGTTGACCGGATGAAGACCTCTATCTTCATAGGCTTTTTTGTACATTTTGCCTGGAATGACTATGGCCAGATATTGATCTGAAGCGGTAGTATTCATAAATATGCACGACATCACTGTACTGGTAAAAAGACCGAAAACAGAATGGAACATTTTTAATAATGCCTTGCTAATGATGGAAAGTGCACCTATTGCTTCCATCACTCCTCCAAAGACCATTGCGCTAAGTATCAGCCAGATGGTCTGAAGCATACCTCCCATACCACCGCTAGAAAATAGGTCGCTCAGTTCTTCATTGGACGTATGCACATTTACACTTGTGGTCAATGCATTGATGATGCCTTTGTAGGCTGTGTTGAAATCGAGGACATTGCCTCCTGCTACCTGAACAACAACATCAGGCTGGGCTATAATTGCTGCTATTCCTCCCAGTATTGCTCCTGTCATAAGTGCAATAAGTGGGCTTGTTTTTTTTATGATCATAAAAATGACTACCAGCGGCACTATAAATAACCATGCGCTCACATTAAAAGAGGTACTAATAGCATTCAGTTTATCGTGAACGTCTGCTACGCCTTGCCCCGGCAAATACAAACCGGCTATGATGAAAAATAAAATGGCGATGGTCAGCGAAGGAATGGTGGTAATCAGCATATACTGAATATGCTCAAACAACTTTGAACCAGCCATTGCTGGTGCTAAATTTGTTGTATCAGATAGCGGTGAAATTTTGTCACCAAAATAAGCACCGGACAATACTGCTCCAGCTGTCATTCCGGGAGCAATGCCCATTGTATTGCCTATCCCAATCAAAGCGATGCCAACTGTTGCACTGGTGGACCATGAGCTGCCCGTAGCCAGTGAGACAAGTGAACAAATTATAATCGATGCTGTGAGAAAGAACTTGGGTGAAAGTAATTCCAAACCATAATAAATCATAGTGGGTATGATACCGCTGATTAACCAGGTTCCTGCTAGTGCGCCTACCATTAAAAGAATCAATATGGCTTCAGAAGTGGATTTAATATTTTGGCTGACTTCCTCCATCATCTGAGCATAGGTGACCTTATTTCTAAAGCCAACAATGGCAGCCACTGCAGCACCCATGAGCAAAATAAATTGATTGCTTCCGGTTAGTGCATTATCACCATAAATGAAGATATTATAAGCAAGTAAACATACCAGAACTATGATGGGTATCAGCGCCTCCCAAATATTGAGTTCTTTGTTGATGATGATTTCTCTGTCTTCTAGGGTTTCGGGTATGATGTCCTCGCTTTTCATTTTTCTACAGATTAGGTTTAGTTATCATAATAAATCCAACACTCAACGTTACAGCACTTCAAATTTTGAATATTGTTTCAGCCTCAACGATCGGGTACAAATTCAAAATAAATCAGGTTTGATACTCGTAAAAGTAAATTATAATTAGCACAAATAAATAAAAACTTTATGATTTTATTAAACAAACCAAAGAATAAATCACAATCAACGGTATGTCTGAAAACAAAGTATGGTTAAACCCAGATAGCGCATTAAACCCAAATTGCACATTAGATTTTGTTGCGAGGGGCATTGATACAAATTTCGATGAGGCTCAGTGTTTTTATCCGGCATGCATGACTGTACGATGTCGAGGACAGAAAAACGAGTACCACAATAGATGTATAGCAGCTCTTTTATGTAGTAATTTTCTAGTACATAATTAGGGTTAAAACATGATGGACCATCATCAACAGGTAAAGAATGAGGTGGAGGATCCATTATTTGCCTTTTCGCTTCGAAAACTCAAAGCGCAGCTACATTTAAACTAAAAGAATACAAGGAAAGCTCGATGATGTCAACAATCTCCTCTCACATGGAGCCTTCTTCAGCCATCATATGTAAATCGCTTAAAAGTCAAACTCAATAGTATCACCGGGTTTGTATCCGGGTTTTGTTTTATCAATGTCTGATGTAGGAGGCTGAGGGTCATGCTTTTGGTCTGTCTCAGGTCGAGGCTCTGAATGAGTGCTTTCTGACGCCATAGCCTTCGTATCAATGGGATGATTGCTGTCGGTCAGAGATGACTCCTCTGTACGCTCCACAGCATCTGCGATTTTGACCAGTTCTACATCGGTCAACTTACCATCGATGAGTTTATTGCCCAATGCTTTCCACCCTTTGATGTCGATAAATTCTGACAAAAAGACTTCTTTTTCTTCCTTTACTTTTCCGACTTTGTAGGTACATTTTACCATTGGCTGTGGTTGCAAAGTCGCAAAATACAACTTGGTTCCTGGTGTTTCCGGTAGAAAAACAAATTTCTGGTCTTGAGTGCTCGTTTCAATTTTGAATCGTTTGACCATCGTCCATCCTTTTTCGCCTTCGTAATAGACGGCTGATATTACGCTGTTGTCATCAAAATTGCCAATCTCCACAATATTGTTGACATCATATTTTTTGGTCAGGTCGAGATCATTCACTTCATAAGCGCCATCTTTATAGACCGTAAGCAATTTACTTCCGGTGTCAAAATCGCCAAGGTATTTGCCTCTTTCGTCCTGATTGAGCTTGCCGCTGACTTCGTCCATGTAGATTTTCATGGCACCTAGTGATGACTTTCCGACGGATACCTGAGTGATTTTCCTAATAGGGTATTTAGTGACCGTATTTCCTTGCGCATTTCGACCTTTGATAGCAAGATCAGCAAAGTCAAATTCAAAGGACTTCTTTTTAGCTGATGAGCTCTGTGTGAGTTGAATATTGACAATCTCTGATTCTCCGTTAGGATTGGAGGTAAAATATAATAATTTGGATCCTTTGGTGCCCTGTGTCAGATCGTATTCCTTGTCTCTGGTGATAGCAGTAACATTAAATCGCTTGGCAAAAGATTTTCCACTCTTGCCGTCAAGGTAGATCAGATTGTAAGTCGTCCTATCGTCGGATTTGAGCCAGACCGCTGCATGGATGATATTTTTCCCAACAAATACTTTATCATCGATACGCACTACTTTAAAAGTACCATCTTTAGTAAAGGCGATGATATCTGCAATATCTGAACAGTCACAAATGAATTCGTCCTTTTTCATGCCCATACCGATGAAACCTTCTTCGCGGTTGACATAGAGTTTGGCATTATTAGCGACGACTTCCTTGATTTCTATGGTGTCAAATGAGGTGATTTCTGTCTTGCGTTCCCGACCTTTACCATACTTTTCTAGCAATCGCTCAAAGTAAGCTATCGCAAATTCAGTAAGATGCTCCAGGTCGTATTTGACCTGCTCAAGCTCAGCAAGTAACTGAGTCATTATCTCGTCTGCCTTAAACTTATTGTACTTAGAGATGCGCTTGATCTTGATCTCTGTGAGCTTGATGATGTCATCCTCGGTGATGTCTCTCATCAGGAGTAGCCGATTATCTCCATGTTTCAACGGGTCTGAAGGCGTGGCTACATACTTTCTCAGACCTTCATCTATCGTTGTAATGACTTCTTCAAAGCTTTCACACTCTTCGATATCACGATAGATACGCTCCTCGATAAAGATTTTTTCAAGACTGGCGTGGTGCCATTTTTCTTCCAGTTCTCCCTTTTTAATTTCTAGCTCACGACGCAGCAGCTCTTTTGTTTGCATCGTTGAGATGTTGAGAATTTCAGATACAGACAGAAAGTGCGGCTTATTATCTACAATGACACAAGCATTAGGAGAATAGGACACTTCACAGTCTGTAAAGGCATACAGCGCGTCGATAGTCACGTCAGGAGATACACCCGGCATAAGTTCGAGCTGGATTTCTACATCTTTAGCTGTGTTGTCACTGACTTTTTTTATTTTTATCTGACCTTTGTCATTGGCTTTCAAGATAGACTCAATGAGCGAGTTGGTCGTAACACCATACGGAAGCTCGACAATATTGAGTATGTTTTTATCTACTTGCTGAATTTTTGCTCTGATTTTTACTTTTCCTCCACGGTGACCGTCCTGATAATCAGAAACATCTATCATTCCTCCGGTAAAAAAGTCGGGATAGAGTGTGAATTTTTTATTTTGAAGGATTTTGATTGAAGCCTGCAATAATTCTATAAAGTTGTGTGGCAAGATCTTGGTCGAAAGACCGACAGCTATACCTTCTACACCTTGTGATAGCACAAGTGGAAACTTGACAGGGAGTGTCACCGGCTCTTTCTTCCTTCCATCATAGGTAAGTTGCCATTCGGTCGTCTGAGGATTGAATAAAACCTCGAGGGCAAATTTTGTCAGTCTTGCTTCAATATATCTTGGCGCTGCTGCCGAGTCACCTGTACGCACATCGCCCCAGTTTCCTTGACAGTCTATCAGCAGATCTTTTTGACCTAGATTGACCAGTGCATCACCAATGGCTGCATCACCATGTGGATGATACTGCATCGTCTGTCCGATGATATTGGCTACTTTGTGATACCTGCCATCATCCATTTCTTTCATCGCATGGAGGATTCTACGCTGTACCGGTTTAAGTCCGTCATCAATATCTGGAACAGCCCTTTCTAATATAACATAAGAGGCATAATCCAAAAAATACTCTTTGTACATGCCATTAAGGGTGATCAATTCTCCGCCTTCGTTAGTCTTGCCGCTGTTGATAGTGTCTTCGCTCATCTACGATCATGTAGTATAAATAAGTGCAAATGTATGATTTTTTATTGTAATATAATAGAAAAATGATGCGTTGTTTATAGTATGCAATGCATGATATATTCAATTTAATTATTGTTATTTTTGATAGGAAGTACACGATAGTACTAAAAGCGAGGCATAACGCCTTTTCTACCGGACGGCAGATAGGAATTGGACATTTGTGCGAGATCCGACTGTTGTAAAGAAAAATTTGTGTAAACGAGAGCGCTTTCAAAGCGGATCGCTTCAAGATTTTAAGCATTGTTTGGCGAAAATATCTAAATCGAAGGTAATTATAGCAAAAAAAACTATTTTTGTCTTAATGAAATGAATAGCCGACTGCCCAAATAGAGCATTTGATGTTAACTGGCATACATTTCTACAACAGTAAATTTTTTATGAACCGATTAACTTTATAATTTTGTACATCATAATCAACTCATATCAGCTTCTTCAAATGCCGACTATCGCTACTGGTACTTTAAGAAGTAAAGGCGGCTGGGTGCAAGACGCTTTCATCAGTCGGCTACAATGTAACATTTGACAGGAATCGACTGGACAATCTTTTTTTTTACCGAAAATCGGAATGCAGATGCAAAAACAAATCGCGCTTGAAAAAATCAAATCTTTAGTTCAAAGGTTTGAGGAACAAAAAGAATTTTACAAACGGGCAGAGTATAACGAAACTCAAACTCGGCGAGATTTTATTGACCCGTTTTGGAAAGCGTTGGGCTGGGATATAGACAATGAAAATGGCTATGCTGAAAGTTATCGTGAAGTAATCCACGAAGACCGTGTCAAAGTAGGTGGCGCCACTAAAGCTCCCGATTATTCTTTCCGATTAGTAGGTGGCAAAAGACTATTTTTTCTGGAAGCCAAAAAGCCAAGTGTACTTATCAAAAACGATATTCACCCGGCTTATCAAGTGCGTCGATATGGCTGGAGTGCCAAAATGCCCATTTCTATTATTTCCGACTTTGAAGAATTTGCCATTTATGATTGCAATACCAAGCCCAAACCTAACGACAAAGCAAGTACCGGACGTATAAAATATATGACTTACGAAAACTATATTTCGGAGTTTGATTTTATTTGGGATACTTTCGCAAAAGAAAGTGTGTTGAAGGGCAGTTTTGACAAGTTTCTTGCTAGCGATAAAAACAAAAAAGGAACTTCTACTGTAGATAAAGAATTTTTGCAATCGCTTGACAAATGGAGAAAAGAGCTTGCTTTAAATATCGCTTTGCGCAATAAAAATATAACCGAAGAAGAACTCAATTTTGTAGTGCAGCACACGATAGATCGCTTAATTTTTCTTCGCATTGCAGAAGACCGAAGTGTAGAACCTTACGGAGATTTGCAAATTGACATCAAAACTGGTGAGTATTACAAAAACCTTTTGTTCCGGTTTCATCAAGCCGACCAAAAATACAATTCTGGCTTGTTTGATTTTGAAAAGGATAAAATCAGTGGTATAATATCCATTGATAATAAAGTCATCAAAAGCATTATAGCTGAGCTTTATTATCCGCTTTGTCCTTATGAATTTTCGGTATTATCAGTTGAAATATTAGGAAGCGCCTATGAGCAATTTCTCGGAAAGCAAATTTCACTTTCTGCAAATGGCAGGGCCATTATCGAAGAAAAACCCGAAGTGAGAAAAGCCGGTGGCGTGTATTACACACCGCAATATATTGTGGACTATATCGTAAAAAATACCATCGGAACACAAATACAAAATAAAACACCCAAGGAAGTGGCCGAGCTAAAAATAGTGGACCCTGCCTGCGGTAGTGGCAGCTTTTTGATCGGCGCTTATCAGTATTTATTGGATTGGCATAAGGATTATTACTCTAATAATGGTAAACCCAGCAAAGGCAATAAAAACAATCCTTTGACACCACTAGGCGAACTGACGACAGCCGAGAAAAAACGTATCCTGCTCAATAATATTTATGGAGTGGATTTGGACAGCAATGCTGTGGAAGTAACGAAATTGAGTTTGCTTTTAAAATGTATGGAAGGCGAGACCAAAGAAACCATTGAAACACAAACCAAACTCTTTCACGACCGCATTTTGCCGACGCTTGACAACAACATCAAAAGTGGCAATTCTTTAATCGACCTGGATTATTACGACAATGAATTGGATTTTGGCGAAGAGAAAAAAGTAAAACCTTTCTCATGGCAAAAAGCATTTCCTGACGTATTTAAAAATGGTGGTTTTGATTGTGTAATTGGAAATCCGCCGTATGGAGCAGAATTATCAAAAGAACTTCAATCTTATTGTTTAAAAAAATACAATATTGGAAATACAGATACTGCTGCATTATTTATGATCCAATCAAAAAATTTACTAACTAAAAATGGAATAAATGGATTTATTATTCCAAAATCATTTACATATGCGTCTAACTGGGCAAGAACAAGAGAATTATTATTAGATGACATAAGTATTATTGTAGATTGTTCAAAAGTATGGAAAGAAGTAAAACTTGAAATGAGTATTTATATTAGTGAGAAAGGTAAAAAAAGTAAGACATTTATTTCAAGCATCAGAGACAAAGAAAATATTATTATAATTGGCAATATAGAAAAACGACTCTGTTATGAATTTGATTTTATTTTAAATGGAGTAAGTGATAAAGAAATAGATATTGGAATTAAATTAAGGAAAAGCAATTTTGTTTTAAATGATTTTGTAGAAAATAGGCAAGGAATACCAAATCAAAAATATGTTGAGAAAAAATGTTCAGATTATAAAGTTATAGGTGGTGCTGAATTATTTAGGTACAGAAATATCAGTAATATTAAGGGTTATATTGACAAAAAATATATTGATAATAACTGTGCTTATTTATTAGAAAATAGTGTTTTTGTTCAAAGAATTGTTGCTCATATTGCTAACCCCAAACCTCATATAAAGTTTATAGCGACAGTATTTAATAATATAAAATTAGATGAATATATAATAGTCAATACTGTAATACAGTTAATTAACAAATCAACTTATCATAAAAATTTTATAACTGCAATCGTAAATTCTAAAATAGTAAATTGGTATGCATTAAGATTTATTTTTGCAAACGCAATAAGAACTATGCAATTTTATAACCCTACAACATCAAAAATTCCATTCCCAAAACTAGATTTAAAACTTAAATCTGATAAACTCAAACATGATGAAATAGTAAAAAGTGTAGATTTATTATTACAACTAAACAAAGACAAGCAAAACATCACTTTGCCTTCTCAGCTCGAAATGATAGAAAACAGAATCGCTTATGCAGAAAATAAAATCAATCAAATCGTTTATGAACTGTATGACTTGACAGAAGATGAGATAAAGATCATCGAAGCGAACTGAAGTAATAGATAGTACTACAAAGGGTATCCGCCTCACAACGCTAGCGCTCAAATATAAGAACTAAAAAACCAGCTCTTTATATTATACTCGCCAATAGAGTTGTAATGACACACAGGTCTCCATCACTAACCCATTCGCTCATATTTACAAAAATTGAGTATCTTTATTTTTACACATGCGAGATATTTAAGATTTAATATATCGGTATTCATAAGTGAATACGTTAAATAAAATCCTGTGTTTATCGTTTTTATGCTTTTTTCTTATCTATATTTCACGTTAAGCAATTTAAAATGCGCTTAATTATGTGCGAATATTAAGTTACAAAATATATTAAATTATAAATTATGTCAATAAAATATGTAAACCATTATCATTTTTACATATAATCGTGAATATTGCCATATTATTATAGTTTGTAAGCATTAAAGAACGTTAAAGTTAACAAATAATCATATAATATTGAAATATTTATAGACATATGTCAACTTTAAGTAGTATCTTTGTTGCCTAATTCAAAAAAACAATGGGCATGAAAACGGTATTTGCAGAAAGATTTAAATCAGCACGTTTGATGAAAGGATTTTCTTTGCAGAACCTAGCTGATGCATTGGGAAATAAATTGTCTCGTCAAGCATTGCATCGTTACGAGAAGGGAGAAGTTATGCCGGATAATGACAAAATCAATCTATTAAGTAAGGTATTAGATGTAAATCCTGACTACTTTTTCAGAGGTACCAAGGTGGAATTAAGCGAAATTGAATATCGCAAATTGAGCAAAATGCCACAAAAAGAGGCTGCTATTATCAGGGAAAAAACCAAAGAGTACCTTTCACGCTATTTAGAGTTGGAAGAAATTTTAGGATTGGGCATTGCCTTTGAAAATCCTCTTAAAAATATTGATGTGGTTACTTCTTATAAACAAGTAAATGAAGCTGCACATCAATTAAGAGAAAATTGGGGCTTAGGTAACGGAGCAATTTTTAATGTTGTTGAGCTTTTAGAAGATAAAAACATTAAAGTCGTTAAGTTAGAAGTAGATGAAGATTTTGACGGTTTGCAAACTTTTGTAAACGGCACTATTCCTGTGGTTGCATACAACGTAAAGAAAACCAATAAGCCCGACAGAATTAGACTTACTCTTTTACACGAATTAGCTCACTTGCTTTTGAATTTTGGCGATATTACTTCAAAACAAAAAGAAACCTTATGCTTTCAGTTTGCAGGTGCAATGTTATTGCCTGAAAAAACCATAAAAGCAGAGTTGGGCGAACATAGAAATAAACTTTCAATAAACGAGTTAGGCAATATCAAAAAACAATACGGTATCTCTATGCAAGCCATAGTTATGAGAGCCAAAGACTGTGGTATCATCAACGAGCACTATACCAAACAATTCTTTTTCATAATCAAGCAAATGAATTGGAAAGTAGATGAACCTGTTGAATATAGTGGCGCAGAAGAATCAAACCGTTTTGAACAACTTTTATTCCGTGCGTTAGTTGAAGACCAAATTTCAATGTCAAAGGCAGCTTCTTTGAACAACCAAACACTAGCTGATTTCAGAAAGGAATATCAAATGATGTTTTAATTTCATAATTCCTATGATTAGCTATGAAAATCAAAATTGCTGTAACAGATGCCAATATTTTTATTGATTTGTATGATTTAGGATTGACAAAATCTTTTTTCAATCTTGAAATGGAGACTCATACTACTTATGCAGTTTTGTACGAATTGTTTTCAGAACAGCAAGAAATACTTAAAGCCTATCAATCTGTTGGTAGGCTTACTATTCATAATTTGAAGGAACCAGATTTCATTGAGATTCACAATGAGAATTATCCCAAATCTTTGTCAGCAGCAGACAAATCCGTTTTACATATTGCTAACAAAATCAATGCTTGTGTATTGAGTAGTGATAAAACACTTCGGAATTGTGCTAAAAACAAACAAATTGAGTATCACGGTATGATATGGATTTTTGACAAATTTGTAGAAAGAGCAATTCTAACCCCGAAAGAAGCAAAGACTAAATTAAAACAACTTGTAGCCACTAATTTTCTTTTTCGCAACAATCAAAGTTTAGTTGAAGAAATTGAAAAACGATTGAAAATTTGGAAGTAAATCGCTAGGAATACAATAGGTCGTTTTTTAGTAATAAAACGTAAAGATTACTTGAGATGATGACTCGAAGCAGTTATCATCAATACCTGTTAGTTCGCTTGGCTTATACCTTTTGTGTAAGCACACGTCTTGTTGTGGCCATTAATGAGCGTTATCGTTATGGGGTGTTGTTAGTTTTTAAGCTTTTGTACTGATGCCATTTCCGTTCCTGAAATACCTACTATCGCTACGGCGCTTTGGGAAGTTATGATAGTAGTGGCAAGGGTATAGCGACTGATGGCATAATGATAATAAGTTGACAAATACACATGATATGAGGACAACATCAAATATTTTAAATGATAATTGAAAATGGGGAAGTTCTGACCGCATCAGCAATGGATCATCAGAATATAATCGCCAATAGAGTTGTAATGGCACATAGGTCTCCATCACTCACCTAATCGCCCATATTTACAAAAATTGAGTATCTTTATTTTTACACATGCGAGACATTTAAGATTTAATATATCGGTATTCATAAGTGAATACGTAAAAAAATCCTGTGTTTATCGTTTTTATGCGTTATTCTTATCTATATTTCACGTAAAAAGAAGTTTGATTTTATTTGGATTGCGACTAGAAAACGCTGCTGAATGCTTAATTCTACTTTTGATATTAGCTATATTTTAACTATGAAATTCATAACTGTAATTCGTGTTCAGGGCAATCAACTCTCAATTCGCTTTCAGCAAGTCGGCTTTTTAAAAGCTTGCAATAATGAACGCCTTTGTCAACCTGATAGTTTGAGCAAGTAAAACACATTCGCTGAATGGTAATGATACCTGATTTGTTCAGGTCATAAATTAATTTCAGCAGTCCGTTTAGCATTATGATTTTTTGTTCTTCTGTCAATTTTTCAAGGGGTTGCTCTATGGAAGAAGCAAATAAGGATACCTTCTTAGCTATTTTTTTCCCTTCTGTTGTAAGTGAAAGTGAATAACTTCTTGTATCTCGTGGGTCTGTTTCTTTAGCGACTAAATCTTTTGCAAGCAACACTTTTACGCTATCGCTAATGGTGGCTTTGGTCATATTGAATTCGTCTGCCAAATAACTTACCTTGCACATTTCTTGCGAATGAAAATAGATAAAAATCAAAATCTGAATTTGGATAGGACTCAATGAATTTTCTTTGCTTTCGTTCCAAAGCAATACTCTAAACGCTTCTGATATTCGTTCCAAAGCCACTACAATTCGACTTTCTACTTTGTTGTTTTGCTCGTTTAAATTAAAAGACGAGTATTTCATTTAATTACAATTTTCCATTTCAATTATAAAGTAACCTTTTTGCTTTATTTCAGCTTCCCATTGTGGCCTTAAAGTTTCAATGTGACAAAATCTACATTCTTTTGATGATAAAGTTTGCCCTTCTTGCCCTTTGGTTTTTAGATACTCTTTGCCATAATTGTAAATAACGATTGTATCTCTAATCTCTTGTGGTGCAATGATATCGAAGTGCATCACGCTACCATCTTTTTTTGTTACATAGGTGTCCCAAACTGCTACTTTCATTGTATTTGTTTTTAATTTTATAGTTTGTGCTGTCAATGTTGCGCCAAACAACAAAAAAGCAACGCTAATTATATTTCTCATTTAACTTATTATTAAAATTAAGCCTTGCAAAGATAGGGATCCTAACTTTACAAGGCAAATAAAATCACTTTACTTTATAAGGTAAGGACAAATTACCGCTCGCAACTGAATATACCTTGTAAACGCCAAGCATAGGTTTGTCTCCGCCACCGTGTCCACCATCACCGCCAGTATTTACCTGCATGAAAGCTGCAACACCGTCATAGGAAAAATCCGTTTTGTTATTCATCCGATAATCAGGCACAATTACTCTAATGGTGTTTCCTTTTGTGATGACTTGAAACCCTGGTGAATCCATATACATTGGCATTCCGGGATTTGTTGGTGGTAACACAACAGTTTTATCATTAGGGTCGAATTGTTTAACTGCTAAACCACCTTCCACACGGTTATCTTGTGTTAATACCACCCAGTGCGGATGCCAAATAATGCCGTCATTTCCATAGTTTTTGTCTGAGTTCTCGTCCCAAAGTGGCGTGTCGTCAAAGTCAGGGTGTGATGTTAAAGCGAGAGCGACGATGCCTTCGGTGTCGCCAAAGCCAACATCAGTAGGTTTCAATGTAGTTGGAAATACATAACCCAAAACAGGAGCCCCATTAAGTTGACCTGCTGGTATTGGTGTTGTTTTTCCTGCTGTTCCTTTTACGGTAATTTCCCAAATGGTTGCACCAATTTCAGGAGAATGTTTTACGCTTACCTTTTTGATTTGAAAATCATCATTGTTGTAGTTTCCACATTTGTCGCAAGCATAACTTTGAAATGCGAAAACTGAAAGTCCGAGTAGAAGAACTAAATGTTTCATTTTTTTGAATTTTAATAGTTAAAAGAAAAGTTAGCAATCCTTTTGAAATTAGGACTCCTAACTTATGTTGTCAAAATTTTTTAGCCTTTTACATCAGCCATAGACGCACCAAAATTGATGTGAAGGACATTGCCGTTAGGAGTAACCAAAGCGGGTACAGATTTTACTCCTGCTTCCTCTGCTTCTGCAATTCGGTTGCGGTCTTCACCGATGTGAACGATTTCTACATTGGTTGCACCAATAAGATTAACGATGTCGTGTTCTGCGCTGATGCACACTGGACATCCTGCGTGATAGAAAATAGATTTTGCCATTTCTTTAATGATTTAAATTGTTGTTTGACAATATTGCCGGTGCAAATATAGTAAGGATTCCTAACAAAACAAATTTTTTATAATTATTTTTCAAAACATTGATATTCTTAACCATAAGATTGTCAAAAGGGATGAGAAAATTGGCTTTTTTGCAAAACTTGGGGTGTGTATTGGCTTCCTTCGACAGGCTTGGTATAATTGTTGGGTTTTGCAAATGTGCCAGTACGGATAGGCATTAAATTATTTTTTAAATGAGCGGTGGGAAAATTTTTTAAACCCTTTTGGGTCTGCTTGTGTGTTGGTCAAGTCAAGGTCTGTCTTTGTCAGTTTACAGCGAAAATGTCTGTCCGTTTTTGTCGTGTCAGTTGATGTTAGCACGGTCGCCCTACGGTTGCAGCCAACATTTGTACATATGCGCAATAAAAACCGCTCAAACCTTTGCTTTTTGGTGTTTTTTGCGTTTTATATACATACCTCACCTATATCATGCTCATGACGGATGGGGCATCATTTTAATCTACATCGAGGTCAGTTCACTACTCTTTGTGACAGATAAAGGTCTTCTATACACCTTATGATGTGGGGACTTGAGCTTGGTGCAAGCGTAAAACCCTACCTAATAGATTACAAAAACAAATGGGTTTGCTATGACAAAAAACTTGAACGAAAATTTTCAAATCAGGCATTCAGGGAAGAAGAAATTTTTTTAAAAATTCCTAAAATTCTTGTTCGTCAAGTAATGGGAAAAGAACAAGTATTTGCAACCATTGACAGAAAAGCATTTTACGCTGACCAAAGTGTTTATATTCCCTTGCCGAAGAATGAAAGTACAAATCTTTATTTTATTTTAGGTCTATTAAACTCAAAATTGATGTATTACTTTTTTAGTAAAACCTTCTCAGACCGAAAAGAAACTCTTCCAAAAATCAAAGGTATTCAACTTGCAGAATTTCCTATAAAACAAACTACAAAAACTCAACAAAACGAAATCATCAAATTAGTTGATCAACTTTTACAACTCAATAAAGATAAGCAAAACACCACTTTGCCCAATCAATTCGAAATGAAAGAAAACAGAATCGCTTATGCAGAAAATAAAATCAACCAAATCGTTTATGAACTGTATGACTTGACAGAAGATGAGATAAAGATCATCGAAGCGAACTGAAGTAATAGATAGTACTACAAAGGGTATCCGCCTCACAACGCTAGCGCTCAAATATAAGAACTAAAAAACCAGCTCTTTATATTATACTCGCCAATAGAGTTGTAATGGCACACAGGTCTCCATCACTCACCCATTCGCTCATATTTACCAAAATTGAGTATCTTTATTTTTACACATGCGAGACATTTAAGATTTAATATATCGGTATTCATAGTGAATACGCTAATTAAAATCCTGTGTTTATAGTTTTTATGCGTTTTTCTTATCTATATTTCACGATAGATTAGCCTTGCTTCACTTTTCCATCTTCGATGGTGATGATTCTGTCGCTCATCTCAGCTAGTTCCAGATTATGTGTCACGATGACAAAGGTATATTTAAAATCATCTCTTAATTTTGAAAATAATTGATGTAGGTTTTCAGAACTGGTTTTATCCAGGTTACCTGTAGGTTCGTCAGCGAAAACCATCGAGGGTTGATTGATCAGTGCTCTAGCTACAGCGACGCGCTGTGCTTCGCCTCCAGATAATTGATTAGGCTTGTGGGTCATACGATCACTCAATCCGAGGTAATCCAGAAGTTCTTTAGCTCGGGTTTCGGTTTGAGCAGGAGATTTTTTGCCGATATATGCTGGTATGCAGACATTTTCTAGCGCAGTGAATTCTTGTAGTAAATGATGAAATTGAAAAACAAATCCTATATTTTCATTTCTAAACCTAGCCAGTTCTTTTTCATTTAATGATTCCACATGACGATCCATCAGCGTGAGCGATCCGCTATCCACTCTGTCAAGTGTACCTAATATATGGAGGAGTGTACTTTTGCCGGCGCCTGACTTACCCACAATACTGACAATTTCTCCTGCATCAACACTGAGATCTATCCCTTTGAGTACATGTACATCGTCGTAAGATTTTGTAATGCTGGAGGCCGTTATCATAATATGCTTGATTAAATAAGGGTCAAAAATAAGCATATTTGTGTTTTTTATTCAGAATTAGATGGTTAACTCGTTCAGTTTATAGTGCAAATTTTATAGCCAATAATTATTATATTGATAATCAAGCATGTACACAATTACAAATAAAATATTCAATAATTTTAAGAAAATCTTAACCCACATAACAATATTCATATGAGGTTTTCTGTTTTTATGTCGAATGGTCAAAAGCTGAATTCTAGAGATTTGTCGTTGCCATGTCATTATTTTAAATAGGTCTCAATCAGACTATTAAAATAGAATTTTATTTTTACCTTTGTAGCCCTAAGTTTTAAAACCGATATCAGGCGTTTTTATGAAGATCCTTCAGTTGTGTAAAAAGTTTCCTTTTCCTTTAAAAGATGGTGAATCTATAGCTGTTACCTATCTCAGTAAGGCATTGCACGAATTAGGGTGTGAGATTTCATTGCTCAGCATGAATACAACAAAACATTTTGTTGATATCAGCCGTCTGCCGGACGATTTTAATCATTATAAAGAAATACACGTTACGGAACTTGACAATAGCGTCAATGCCATTGATGCCTTCAAAAATTTATTTTCATCAGAGTCCTACCACGTGAGTAGATTTGTTTGTCCTGATTTCAAGAATAAGTTGATAGAACTATTGAAATCAAACCAATACGATGTAGTCCAGCTGGAAACCTTGTATCTCGCTCCATATATTGAAGTGATCAAAGAACATTCTGATGCTATCGTGGCGATGCGTGCACATAATGTTGAATTTGAAATATGGGAAAGAATAACTACCAATACAAAATTCATACTTAAAAAGTGGTATCTCAAATACCTGACTAATAAGCTCAAGAGATACGAGCTAGACCATCTTAATATGTATGATTATCTGATTGCTGTTTCCGAAAGAGATCTCAGAAAATTCAAATCTTTAGGATACAAAAACGGTGCTATGTCATCCCCAATAGGTCTTGACCTAAGAAATTATAAAAACCGGTTTACCACTCAGATTTCAGATGATTTATGCTTTATAGGTGCACTGGACTGGATACCTAATATGGAAGGGCTGACCTGGTTTTTAGACCATGTTTGGCCTGAGCTTTCTAAAATGTATCCGGAATTAAAGTTTCATATCGCCGGCAGAAATACACCTGAATCTCTAAAAAATATAAATATTAAAAATGTCATTGTACATGGTGAGGTATCAGATGCTGTAGAATTTGTCAGCAAATATTCAATGATGATAGTTCCTTTATTTTCGGGTAGTGGTATGAGAGTCAAAATACTGGAAGGCATGGCACTCGGTAGAGTCGTCATTACCACTACGCTAGGCAAAGAAGGTATTTCTGCAGAAGATGGTACCCACATTCTGGAAGCTAACAATGCTGCTGAATTTTTATATCAGATATCAAGTGTTCTTAAAGGCGATAGAAATAAAAATGCTATAGGAATGGCAGCACGCGCATTTGTTGAAGATCATTACGACCATAATACTATCGCTATTAAACTACTCAATAAATACAAATCATTAAAGTCGAATCCGAACTATAAGAAGCCAGCTCATATGCTCTGAACTTGAATGGACGCCCACTTAAGACACAAGTTTTACTGGAATAAACGGCACCAAAAATAACAAAAATTTAGTTTTTTTTTAATACTTTTCACAACTATCATATTATAAATAAATTATATTTATATACGACTACATACTAAGTATATAATTTAGTATTTTAATGAAATTGACTATAATATCCTTCTAGATACGTACAGACTGCATTAAAGAATTATGATTATTTGGCATATTAATTGTCTTACAATAACCGGATTATTGAACTTATACGAATTTTTACATTAAATAACAATTAAATTTTCACTAATGGTGGCAAGAGCTGTAATAGCTGACAATCAAAGGATGTTTACAGAAGGAGTCCAATCCATCTTGAAAGATATAAATTATACTGCTATAAAGATAGTAGGAATTGCACATAGCCTTGACGAACTGAATGCAATGACAAAGTACCCGATTGACCTGCTTATAATGGAGTTAGCTATGGCCGATCATTTAGGAACGAACATAATTACTGAATTAAAACAGATCATGCCGGGTATTAAGATTATTATATTAAGTAATTATGGCGAACCAAAATTAGTCAGAGATGCTTTTAAAAAAGGAGTAGATGGCTATGTACTCAAAACCCATCACTCTATAGAGTTAACGCAGTGTATAGACTTTGTGTTGAATGGAAGGACTTATCTAGCTGAGGGTCTTAGACTGGCTCCGGAATATGATGCTAATAAAAAACAAACGCAATCAGAGCGATTAAAGGCATGTGAAGACCGGATCATCTTAAGGCAAAAATTGACTAGGCGCGAACTAGAAGTATTAAGTCTTATCGTGCAGTATAAAAACAATAAAACAATAGCTCAGGAACTATTTATCAGTGATCAAACAGTATCAGCTCATCGTAAGAGAATTATGAAAAAGTTCGGAATCAATAATACGGTGAAGCTTATTAAATTTACACTGGATCATCAGTTGGTATAGTTTTTGTAAAATATAAAAATAATCCATATTTTAATAAATAGGCATCCCCTTGCCTCTTTTTGCAACAGTATTTTCCTGCGATTAGTCTGAGACAAATTTGGAATCATTTTTAGTTTATAATTAAATCAAATTATCTCATGAAATCGGAGAAATTTACAATTACGAAACCCATTAGTTTTGGTAGGTTTATCAAAACGAGTGCGTTGTTAGCGTTAATGGCGATGTGGTCTCTGAGTCTAAATGCTCAGCTCAATTGTCCTCTTGCTTGCAACGATTTAGTACAAGTATCGATGGATGATGACTGTATCGTTGAAGTCACTCCAGCCATGATACTAGAGGGAAATCCTTCCCCAGGTTGTTCTTATGTAGTTCAGGTTCTGGCCCCAAATGGTCAGCCACTGCCACCTCCTCCGGGATACACTGGCAATAACTGGGTTACATCGGCTAATATTGGCCAAACTTTAACCACTAGAATTTGGTTAGGTACCAATTCCTGCTGGGGACAAATCAAAATCGAGGATAAATTAGCGCCTGTGATTGATTGTCCTGCTGACCTTACAGTAGGTTGCTGGGATCCGGCTTATCAAGCAGGTATATCACTACCTTTACCAGCTGCAACAGACAATTGTGGTGGCAAACCTGTAGTTACTTTACTTTCAGACGTGATCACTGATCTGGATTGCGATGCTGCCTTCAGAGCTAGGAGAGTATTACGTTACCAAGCTAAAGATGCTTCAGGTAACCTTTCTGCCATCTGCGAATGGACAATTACATTTGAAAGAAGTACACTTGCAGAGGTACGATTCCCTAAAAATTATGACGGGACACCTGCTCATAGACCGCACCTAGAGTGTGACGGCTCTTGGATATGGAATCCTAATAAAAGTGTAGCTAATATTCCATTCCCTACAAGCAACTGGGATAAAAACGGCAATAATTATCCTGATCCAGAAGAAACAGGAGGTCCTTATATCAATAACCCAGGTAATGTTAGTGGTTATATTAATGGATGGCAAGTTACTGGTGGACCAGCAGGATGCACACCTGGAACCTTAGTGTTTCCTCACCAAAAAGCATCATTTGATGCATTAGGATGTACACTGACACCGTTTAGAGTGGATACATTCTACAATCCAATCCTTGGTACCAATAATATTTGTAAAATTAACGCAACTTATTCAGATACTAAACTGGATATTTGTGAAAAGAGTTATAAGATCATAAGAACATGGAATGTTCTGGACTGCTGTTCTGGAGAAATCCTTACTAGGGTTCAGACAATTAAGGTATATGACAGCAAACCGCCTGTTGTAGTGTGTCCTGCTGATGTTAGATCTGATAAATTTACACAAGATCCTATCTTTATAGCAGCCTTTGCGTCAGCAGATCCATATTCTTGTACTGCAAATTGGCCTGTTTTGGCTCCTAAATCCATAACTGATTGTACTTCTACAACATGGAGTGTTAAATTTAAGAAAGCCAATGCATTTGGCGATGATCCGGGCAGTGCTGTTCCTTTCATTAGTCAGGATGGTACTACAAGAGTAACAGGTACTTATCCAAACTATGTGATACAGGGATTACCTTTGGGAAGAACATTCCTCGAATATACAATTAAAGATGCTTGTGGCAATGAAACCAGATGTACAACTGAAGTGCAAGTAGTAGATAATACGCCACCGGTAGCTGTATGTGATGAACACACCGTTGTGACACTTTCTAATAATGGATGGGCGAGAGTATTTGCTGAAACATTTGATGATGGATCACATGACAATTGTACTAGTATAACATTCTCAGTAAGAAGATTGACTGCAGGATGTGGTTCAAATGGTTCTACTAATGAAGCCATCAATCCATTTAGAGAATTTATAGAAGTATGCTGTGAAGATGTAGGGAAAGAATTAATGGTTGAACTAAGAGTAACAGATGAATTCGGTAATAAGAATAGCTGTATGGTGATTGTGAATACTCACGATAAAGTGCCACCAGTTATTACTTGTCCGGAGGATGTAACCATTGAGTGTGGTTCTGATACTTCTGCAGTATTCCTAGGTAAGCCTGTGTATAGTGCTACAGCATTAAGTACACCTTATTATAGTGATAACTGTCCTAATCCTACATTGAGTTGGAGAAATTCAGGTAAGTTAGATGATTGTGGACAAGGTGTGATTACAAGAACATTTATTGTTACTGATAATGGAGGAAGACAAGCTTCTTGTACACAAACTATTACTGTAAGAAACAGCAATCCTTATACAGGTCCAACCAGATGGCCTGATACAAAGGAAATAGTGGGTTGTGTTACAGCTGATACTGATCCATCTAAGACAGGCACTCCGACGCTTGGTGCAGGGGCATGCTCTAAAGTAGCTTATACCTACGAAGATCAGGTATTCCCATTTGTTGATGGAGTATGTTATAAAATATTAAGAAAATGGACCGTAATTGACTGGTGTAAATTCTATCCTAATACATTTACAAGCACTAATCCAAGTTTGCCTGGATACTCCAGAGTAAGCTATAGTGAGTCAGGCCCTGAATACAGATATTATTATCCTTCAGCTCCGACTAATAATGTAAATAGCTGGACATACACACAAGCCATTAAGGTTATTGACAACGAAGCTCCTATTATCAAAATTACATCAAAAGCAGATACTGATGCATTCGGGGCTAACTGTGACGGTTATGTAGAGTTGAAAAATTCAGCTGATGACTGTACTCCTGCTGATCAACTGGTATGGTCTTATTCAATTGATTTGGATAATGACGGTTTAGGGTCACCTATCACAGGTCATACTAATGATGCATCTGGTACCTATCCAGTAGGAACGCACAAAATTACTTGGACCGTAGAAGATAAATGTGGAAACGAATCAAAAGTAACCTATACATTTAAGGTTGTAGATAAGAAAAAACCAACACCTTACTGTATATCTATCTTGACGACTGTAGTAATGCCTACTTCCGGTAATATTGATATCTGGGCACGTGATTTTGACAAAGGTTCAACGGATAACTGTCCTACAACAGGATGTGGTCTGAAGTTTACTTTCAATGGCTTTAAACCTCCTGTGACAAATAGAGAAGTATTGTTTAATAGTGATGGTAGAATAGTAGGAGATTGGCCAACCACTAATCCTAGTTTATTAGCAGGTTATGAAAGTGGAATTTATCAGAGATGGTTACCTTCTTCATGTTCATCTGCTAAGCTTTATACTTGTGCTGATTTAGGCCCTAATACTGAAGATATGAGTGTGTGGGATGAAGCTGGGAACACAGATTACTGTACTGTAACGCTTAATGTTCAAGCCAACGGTGGAGCTTGTTCTGGTTCCAGAATAGCAGGTTCAATCAGCAATCAGGCTAATGAGATGGTTGAGGCAGTAAATGTGTCTCTGCAAAACATGAACAATAACGAGCAGAGAACAAATGTAACCAATGCAAAAGGTGAATTTGAATTCTATGGAATGCCAGAAAATGCACCGTACAAGATCACTCCTGAGAAGAATGTTGACCACTTAAATGGTGTTTCTACTCTTGACCTTGTATTGATTCAAAGACACATCCTTGGCCTTGCAAAACTTTCATCTCCATATGATTACATGGCAGCTGACGCCAATAATGACAAGAATATCACAGCTTCAGACTTGTCTGAATTAAGAAAGTTGATTCTGGGCATTTACCCTGAATTACCTCAGAATACTTCTTGGAGATTTATTGACAAATCAGTTAAGGTGAATGACCCACTCAACGTTTGGAATGCACCTCAATACATCCATATTGACAACTTTAATGCTGACTTTTTGAGCAATAATTTTGTAGCAGTGAAGATCGGTGATGTCAATGGATCTGCAAGTGTAAGTGAAGTAAATAAGCCTGCTGAAACAAGATCTAGCAAGACTTTAACGCTCGTATCAAATGATAAGGTGTACAGCCATGGTGATATTGTAAGAATGAATATTACTTCTGACAACTTTAACAACATTGCGGGAGCACAGTGGACCATGAATTACAATACCAATGCGTTAGACTTTGTAAAAGTAGAATCAGGATCTATCCAGATGAACGAAGACAATTACAATGTAACAAATGGTAAGATAGCATTCAGCTGGAATGATTTTGCCGGTAAGACTGTACAAAGTGATGTAGTATTGTTTACTATAGAATTCAGAGCAATTACGAATAATACAATTTCCAATACTGTTCAATTATCATCTGATATCACAAAAGCCGAAGCTTACACACAAGACTTGAGTGAAATCAATTTAGGACTTACATTCAGAAGCGGCATTGCTGATGGTACGTTTGAATTGGGACAGAACAATCCTAATCCATTCTCAACCAGCACTACGATCAGCTTTACGTTACCTCAGGCAGGTACTGCCACCATGACGATCTATGATATTACCGGTAAGGTAATCAAGACCATCAGCGGTCAGTATGCTAAAGGTCATAATGAGTTGATACTCAATGCCAGTGATTTCAACGCACACGGTGTAATGTTCTACGAACTTGAAAGTAATGGATTGAAATCCACTAAGAAGATGATTCATCTTAGTAAATAAGATTTAAGATTAAACCAAAAATATTCAAGAGTCCGGGTACAGTCGATGTGCCCGGACTTTTTTGTTTTAATGGACTTAGCCTTGAATCGTTCAGTGAGTTTAACTCAAATTACGCATTAGAAATTGACTTCATGAAAATGCTGCTACACATCTATTTCGGTACTTGTTTTTCTGTCCTCGACATATTGAAAATATGCTTGCGGAATAATAGCGCAGAACCTCATAGCTATTTTGTATCATTTCCATACGTAACTATATCTATTGAGTAATATGGGATTAAAAAAGCTAAAAGGCTACGCATCAACCTTCCAATTAGACAATAAAAAACCCTCAATCATTAGATTGAAGGCTTTTTTGTAAATACGTATATGGGAATCCTTTTAT
Organism: Bacteroidetes bacterium OLB9; assembly: GCA_001567255.1. Taxonomy (GTDB): domain Bacteria; phylum Bacteroidota; class Bacteroidia; order Chitinophagales; family Saprospiraceae; genus OLB9. The sequence continues at coordinate 46,253 of LNBW01000043.1, forward strand.
TTGATAAACTCAAGACTTCTGGATACAAATGTAGAAAGCTCCTCACCACTCAACATCCCTTGATTTAATAACGCAAGATCATGAAGATAGTTTGCAAAATCAGCCTTTTTATCCTCGTTGCGCATTTTGATTAGTTTGTCAGCAATCAAAGGGTGATTGGTATTGATGACCACATTGTAGGTGTCAGGAAACATATTCATATCCATGCCTTGCAATGCTTGCATTTCTTTCATACGCCTCATGAACTCAGGCCTTGTTATCATCACAGGCATATCATTAGGTGACAAGGCTTTCAACTCGATATGGCCAGAGCCAATGTTTTTAACGGCAGTAGTAAATATCTCCTTCACTTTATCTTGTTCAGCCTGACTGAGTACAGATTCGCGTGTTTCTTCTTTTTGTACCAGATTATCCGGTGTGTCAGAATCCACTCTCACGAAAGTCACTTCGTTGCCTTTATATTCTATATGTTGCATAAAGTGATTATCTATGATGGTATCCATTTCCAGGACATCGTAGCCATAGTCTTGCGCTGCCTTGATATAAGCATGCTGGGCTTTAAGATCATTGGCATAGAGATAGACAATCTTATTGTGTTTGTCGGTCTGATTTGCCTTTACTTTTTCCTTGTATTCGTCTAGTGTGAAATATTCATTATTGATATTTTTCAACAGCACAAATGAAGTTGCTTTTTCATTAAATTTATCATCTGAAATCATACCATATTTGACGAAAGTCGAAATTTCCTTCCACTTGTTTTCATACTCTTTTCTGTCTTCCTTAAATAATGAGTGCAGTTTTTCAGCCACTTTTTTGGAAATATAAGAGTTGATTTTCTTAACATTAGCATCCGACTGTAGATAGCTTCTGGATACATTTAAAGGAATATCTGGAGAGTCAATCACGCCATGGAGTAACATTAAAAATTCTGGTACTATTTCTTTTACATCATCAGTAATAAATACCTGATTGCTATAAAGCTGGATTTTGTTTTTTTGTAGTTCAAAGCTATTGTTGAGCTTAGGGAAATAAAGAATACCGGTCAAATTAAATGGATAATCAATATTAAGGTGAATCCAGAATAATGGTGCCTGACTGAATGGATATAATTCCTGATAAAAATTGCGATAATCATCATCAGTCAGATCAGAAGGCTTCTTCTTCCATATAGGATGTGGATTGTTAATAATATTGTCCACTTCGGTCTTGATCTCTTGCTTGTCGTCACCTTCTCCTTCCCATGTAGTCTCGGTTTTAGTACCGAATTTGATTTCTACCGGAAGAAACTTACAATATTTGTCGAGCAATGCACTGATTCGCCCTTCTTCTAAATATTCCGTATTTTCATCATTGATGTGCAGGATGATTTCAGTACCTCGTGCTGTCTTATCGTTGGGCTCAATGGTGTAAGATGGATCACCATCACACTCCCACTTTACAGCAGGAGCATCCTCTTTGTAAGACTTGGTGATGACTTCTACCTTGTTTGATACCATAAATGCAGAGTAGAATCCCAAACCAAAGTGCCCAATGATAGAAGCATCATCTTTGTATTTAGCTAAAAATTCTTCAGCAGAGGAAAAAGCGACCTGATTGAGGTATCGATTGACTTCGTCTTCTGACATTCCGATACCTTTGTCGATAATGTGTAGCGTCTTGTCCTCCTTATTGATTTTTACTTCAATAGTAGTGTCTCCCAGCTCACCCTTAATTTCTCCTTTTGATGACAATGTTTTTACTTTTGTGGTGGCATCAACTGCATTGGAGATTAACTCACGGAGAAAAATTTCATGGTCGGAGTATAAAAACTTTTTTGATAATCGGGAAAATGTTTTCCGCTTGTACAGATATATTTCCTTTAGTCATATATAATTAATTTAATTTATTCTGGAGATGATGTTCAAAGCACATGCCATAAAGGTTTTTGCGCCAAATTGACAGTGTTTTGTGTATTTGTGGCATATTTTTCGGGTTAAAAGCTACGTGATTGTGCCGATATGATACAAAGACGATTTGAATTTAATCAAACAAAATCATCTGATTTGTTGAAAAACGAGTTGGATTTTCGAGTTCTAACAAATATTTTTTGACATCTAGCCCCAAAGCGTAACCAGTCAAACTACCATCTGAGCCAATGACCCTATGACAAGGAATGATGATAGGAATAGGATTAGACCCATTGGCACGTGCTGCAGCCCGTATGCACTTGACATCACCTAGTCGAATAGCTAATGTTTTGTAGCTTATTGTATTGCCGTAAGGTATTTTGATCAGTTCGTGCCAGACCCTTAATGAGAAGTTAGTATAGCCATCTAGTTCTAAAGGAAGATTAAAATCGTGAAGGTCACCGGTAAAATATCGGTCTAGTTGCTCAACCGCTTTGCGAGTAATGGCATTTGGGCGGTCAGTAAACGCCTTATCTTTCACGATTTTGAGCCATTTTATCCCTTTATTTCCTGCCCCTACCACCCATTTGCCCATAGGAGAATCCACCTCTTGAAAGTAATCCTCGTCAGACAGATCTTTTAATCTCAGCAATGCACTCGGCTTCATTTCTTCAATTTGTAGTGCCGGAAAATGGAAATATACGCAGCCATTTCTCATAAAGATCTGGCCTTATTTCCCGATATTTAGCGGATTTTGTTAGGAAAAGTGAAATATGAATCGGAAGGAGTGATACCTCTTTTAATCCGATTTGATTCAGAATATTCTCTTTGTCCCAGCCTGAGATGCGCTCTATGTCCGACCAGGTGTCCATCACATCAGGGTAGATTATATCTTTGATAGCAAAAATAAAGGCTTCGGCATAAGCATGAAATCCAATATTGTAGTATTCATCGGGAGAGAGTATGGCATTAGTCAGTTGCTCTAATGATAAAATGATAACACCGTCTTCAGTGTTGACTTCTACGTTGTGCATGTAAGGATGATCCGGAGTCGGAAATGGGTGTTTGTAGGTATATATACGGTCAAACTCACCGATGAGATAATCCTTTTGCCACAACCCTATCAGCACACCATGTGCCGCAATGATGCCACAGATGTCATAAGGCATTTCTTTGTGGTCCTTGCCTACACCTTGAAATAATCTGCCTTCTATATACAGCGTCAGTCTGTTTTCAAATCTTTTCTTGTCTTCATCATTCAGCGTAAGATAGGGTTGAAAATACTGCACCAACCAGGCCTTTAGTTTTGGGTCAATTTCCCGTGGATACTTTTCACGCCACCAATGATCAATAGGTCCTTGAAACGCATAGAACACCGCAGCTAGTACTACCGGAATGATGACAAATCCCTTATCATTGTACGGGTCATTGTAATTTGCCAAGAATATACCGCCTGCTATCAAGAGGAGTACAATTATGATGACTGTTGAAAGTGAATGCATCTTCATATCAGTATAAAGATGAAAATGAAGCAGTAAGTTCAAATTTTATAAAAACAAAAGGGATAATTTTCTGTCGAAAACTATCCCTTGGGTGGTACCTCCCAGACTTGAACTGGGGACACACGGATTTTCAGTCCGATGCTCTACCAACTGAGCTAAGGTACCATAGCTCTTTTGTCAAAAGCGACGCAAAAATAATGGGTTTTTTAACATTTCAAAAATTAAACTCTTGAATTTTTTGAAAAATATACAAATAGCCTTAATTGTCTATTCAAGCTATGATTGAAATTTATTATGAAAAACTGGTTGACGAGAATGCTATAGAGTATTTGATCCCAATGATGATCATTATTAAATTATCATTAGAAACGGACAAATACCTAAAATAATAGTTTGTATATCCTGCTTTTCGGTAAAATGGTGTAATATTTGCATTGTAAAAATAAATTGTTACAATACATGATTCAAAATCAGCCGATACCGCGCAGCCAGGCGCAAATTTCAAGAGCAGCTATCCAAAGACTTTTTGTATCCATGAGACACTTGATCCTGAGAGGAGCTTATAAACCTCTTGGTGTATCAGGAGAATCCATGATACAAGCCATGTTGTCGCTGCAACCTGAAATATATGGCCTGATAGCTGATGAGGAAAAAGTTGAGCTAGATGGATTGCTTTATGTATTTCAGAGGTTACCGAAAGGCATCGAAGAGTGTAGATATATCAAGCTGATCTCACGTGAAGGTTACGAGCATTCTAATTTTGAGAAACATGTGCCTCCTAGTAGGCGACGCAACTGCTATCGTGTAGATGAGGAACAGTATTTTATTGAGATGACGCGAGGGGGAAGCGATATTTATGACATTCTCACTCATCTTACTTTTATGTATATTGAGGCAGAAAAAATTCGCCGGAACAGTATGGATGTCAAAGGTAGAAAGAATCGTTCCTGGTTAATGCTTGAAAAACTGGTTGAAGATCTAGACAAAGGCCTTGAGATTGAGAAGGAAGTCGGTTTTACTTATTTAAACACAATCCTTGGGAGGACTTATGACCAGGTGGAAGCTGCTTACAAAAAGTTTGAGAAGGCTCAAGAAGTAAACGATTTATTTAAAATTACTTACTGGCTCGGCCGGTTGAGTATGGATGAGTACATCTCTCAAATTGACAGAGAAATTACATTCAGTCCTGCATTAAGAGAAAGTTTAGGACATCATATCTATGGTGAAAGGTGGGCTAATCACATTAAGCAAACGCTCTGGGAAAATAATATTTTTGATCGCCCCATTCATATCATTTCATCCAATCTACACAGTGTGATGAACTGTTTCTATGCTAAAGCAGCACTAGGCAAACATCTAAAATACGAATCACTGGAAGAGTATGCTGAGGCGCTGAGTGTCAGAGAAAATGGTGAACTAAGAGAAAAGGTTGTAGCTTATGCATTGAAAAATGGAATGATAGAACTCTCCAATACCAAAGGTACAAATATAGGGGTACATATCTTTGACACTGAAAAGATAGATGCTAACAAACTCCCAAAGGAACTGAAAATAAAGCAAGTGGGCAAAATGCCGGTTATCATTGTTATGGATTATGCTTTTGGTGAGCAGGCGTATGAGACCATGGATGAATTGCTTAAACCCTTTGTCTTGGATGAAGAACGACACAGAATGAATGTAGTGTCTGTAAATATCATGGGTAAAGCAGGTATTTTACATGGTAACAAAGGTGACATCATGATTCCGACCGCACATGTGTTTGAAGGCACAGCAGATAATTACCCATTTGATAATGCTTTGAGTGTTGAAAATTTTGAGGGTTGCGGCCTTGGCGTTTATGCAGGTACGATGATAAGTGTACTAGGTACATCGTTGCAAAACAAGGATATTCTTAACTATTTTGCTAAATCCTCATGGAAAGCAATTGGACTAGAAATGGAAGGTGCTCACTATCAGAAAGCGATTCAGGCAGCATCAAAAATCAGAAAAAATATCAATGAAGATGTGGTGTTGAGATACGCCTATTATGCATCTGATAATCCACTGGAAACAGGTGGTACTCTAGCTTCTGGTAGTCTGGGCATGGACGGAGTGAAACCTACTTACCTCATCACATTAGAAATATTAAAAGGTTGTTTACAATAAATATTATCATTATATTAAATAATCAAATCTTTAAATCATGAAACTAAATGCACTTTTTTCTCTATTTATCATCACAATGGTGAGCTTTCAGTTACAAGCTCAAGATAAACCTATGATGATCTCCGGAAGCATCACGTCTGACACTATCTTGGTTGATACCATGTCAGATGATATGAAGTCATGCTGTCAGGATAACAAAAATACTTTCAGGAAAAATCTTATTTCTGTAAGTGGCCGTTATTACTTTGATGCATTGTCTAGCTCCAGAAAATTATTATCTAATAATGGATTTTCTATCAATCAGGCAGCTTATGAATATCAGGTCAGATTGTACAATCTTCCGAAAGTATTCTTCTATGATCAGAGAGGATCACTCTCTAATGGTAAATACGCATCAGTAAAGGGTATCGGTGTAAAGGAAAACCTGAGATGGAACATTCTTCACAATACCATATTTACAGTAGCACCGTACCTCGAACTTGGAGCAGGATATTATCGAATGAGTACTTATAGCAATATCACAAGTACCTCTGCATCAACGGCTTTAAATGGTCAGGTGCAAAGAAATTTTGTGGATAACATTGCCTTGACCGGCGATCTAGGATTAGATCTGGGAGTAGGTATCAATATTGAAAATACAAGATTGAATATCATATTTAGTGGTGGATATATCGCAAGTGTACCTTCAGAGTGGAAAATAGATGGTGCGTTGGCCTTTGGTGATAAGTTTGAGATGGGTAGTCCTTATGCCGGTGTAACCCTTAAGTTAGACTTGAATAAGGGTGGACATTGCGGTAGTGGTATGTGTGGTGGAGGCAAATGTGGTGGCATGATGAGCGAAGGAGGATCGTGCTGCAAAGATAAAATGGATGCATCATGTTGCAGTGGCAAATCAAAGCAATGCGGATTTGGCCTAGGATGCTGTAAATAAATAGAGGCTCTTTGGCTAGTTATTGCCACTATGCTATAAAAAATGCCGGTACTTACTCTGAAGACCGGCATTTTTTATGATATAAGGTCTGGATGTTTTATTGAGTTAAAGACAATACCTTTTTGTAAGTAATAGTATAAAATCATCTTACAATAAAGACATTTATCCATCGAGGAGATAGGTGTTGTAGAAAGATATGAAAAACTACACAAAAGATAAGCATCAAATCCATTATCGATTGCCAGAAGTAATTTCCAATAGCCGGTAGATTTTATTCGAATTACAACTATTTCCAATAAAAAAGCCGGACAACAATTGTTGATCCGGCTTTCGATCTTAGACCGATCGACATTATTAACCTAGCTCTTTATTGTTATGAAAAATTTTCAGGTTAATCTTGCTTTTTATTGATAATATTACCTTGATCATCTACTTTAAGTTCCCACTTGACACTTGAAGATTTGACTTCCAATGTATAAAAAGTAGCTGTACCCATGATGATTTTATTAACATCCTTGATTTGATAATTAGGAAATTCAGCTAGTACCTTCTCTTTAACATTGGCAGGTAGGTCTTTCACCTTGATTTCCTGTTTGTGCCTTAATACTTCTGATGTCGGAGCATAAAGTATTTCATGGTCTCTCTCTGGAAAACCTAGGTCAAAATCCACTTCGTAATTGACTCCTTTCTTTTCCCAAGAGATATCTTTTGCTTTAGGATAATCTTGCTGAAATTTATTGATTATCAGCGATGGAACATCTTTTGAAAGTATGTTCTGAGCTTTTGTATGAATTGTAAAAAGGACAATCATGCCTATGATTAAAAATACTCTTTCCATTTTGATAAACATTATTTAAAATTAAAATATAATACAAAGATATAGGCCAATTCTGTAATCAATTAGGAACTTACAAAAGTCAGCTATTTTAGGAATGTTTTTGTTCTTCTATTGCTGTTTCTCCAGGTTTGTATATAGAAAACAAAATGCCCAATGCCAGCGAGACAACTATAAAGCCAAGAGAAGCCCACTCTGGAAAATGAACATAAGAGGACAACAACATTTTGATACCCACAAAAGCTAAAATGGCTACTAAGCTATAATTGATATAACGAAACTTATCTAGCATGCCGGAAATCAGAAAAAACATAGAACGCAATCCCATTATCGCCAGGATATTAGAGCTAAATACAAGGAAAGTGTCAGTGGTCACAGCCAGAATTGCAGGAATACTATCTATTGCAAACATGACATCTGTCAGTTCGACAATAATCAGTGTTACAAACAAAGGAGTGGCCAATCTAGTACCACCTCTTTCAATAAAGAATTTATCACCTTCCATCTCATAGGTTACGGGAAAAATTTTCTTGATCCAAATAAGCATTTTAGATTGAGTAGGGTCAAAATCCTCTGATTTGTGATTAAGCATTTTAATTGCCGTATAAATCAAAAACACACCGAATACATAAATAATCCAGCTAAATTTATTGATCAGTGCAACACCAAAAATAATCATCACTGCTCTAAAAATAATGGCACCTAGGACACCGTAGAATAGTATCTCGTGTCTATATTTAGGAGGAATGGCAAAAGAAGAAAAGATGATAGCGATGACAAAAATGTTATCTACGCTGAGTGAAAGCTCAATGAGGTAACCGGTTATATACTTTATCACTGCGTGATCCGGGCTCAACCCGGTAGGGTTATCAATCCATCCATTCTTAAATGCAAAATATACTACAAATGAAAACAAAAAAGCCATACCCACCCAAATACTGGTCCATATTGAAGCCTCTTTAGTGGTGATGACGTGCGGACTGCGGTTAAATACGCCTAGGTCTAGTGCCAGGGCACCTACAACGCAAACTATAAATGTGATCCAAAGAATCATGAACTAAAAGATTTAAATTAAATTTTTGATGTTAAATTGCCTTTTTTAATCGTAAACTAAAAGCATTAATGACCAGCGGTAATGTAGCCAGTATCAATATGGCTATCAATGTCCATTCTAGATTTTGGTTGACCCAAGGATGTTCGCCCAGAACAAAACCTAATGTTGTCAGACTAATGACCCATATGAGTGCTCCAAGTATATTGTAAAAACTAAATTTTTTTATAATCCATTTTGACCAGCCCTGCTATTATAGGTACAAATGTCCTTGCGATGGGAATGAAGCGCGCAATACAAACAGCAATACCACCTTTGTGGTTATAAAAATTCCGAGCTATTGCCAGATGATTTCTTTTGAGTAGCCAATAGTCCTTTTGTTGCCTTTCAAGTATAGGTCCAAACTTGCTACCAAACCAGTACCCAAAAAAGTTGCCGGCAATAGTACCACAAATAAAAAGTACTTGCCAAAAGATTAAGTTTACAACATCGTTAGAAAATATATGGGTGCTATCTTCAGCTACTGCAATCACCATTCCGGATATAAAAAGCAGTACGTCACCCGGCAAAAAGAATCCAAAAAACAAACCTGTCTCTAAAAAGATGATCAAAAGGACCAAATACATGCCTCCATGGTGCATTATCCAGTCCGGATTAGTGATATGCTGAAAAAATTCAATTATTATTTCCATTGCTGGCCAAAAAAATAAAGCCGCAAAATAAAACTACAATTCTGTAAACATTCAGGAAACCACATGAGTCTCAAAAATCATTAACAATTAATAAACAAAATCATCTAAAAGTCACACAGAAATGATGCTTCTGACTTTCAAACCGATAAGAAATATCAAATCCATATAAATCACAAATTGCCTTGACTATAGAGAGTCCAAGTCCTGTTCCCTCAGTTTTGCCGCCTTGTCTTTGAAAGCGATTGAAGAGTACATCTTTGTTGAGCGGTTGTGCTCCAGGGTTTTGGACGATCATTTGATGATCGGTAATGCAGACTTCAACCAATCCGCTTTTGGTATGAAAAACTGCGTTTCTGAGTAAATTATTAATCAGGATTTCAGCCAGCGCAGGGTCGGTATTCACAATCAGATTAACCTCTTCTTTATAGCTGAACAAAAGTCCTTTATGTTCCGCCAGGTCTCTTAACTCATCTATGCTATTTTGGAGCACCTCATTAACCGAAACCTCTTTTCTATCTAAAAACTGTTTGCTTTCAATTTTTGACAACAACAATAATGACTTATTGAGCCTAACTAATCTTTCTACAATAACAATGGTACCTCCTATGTCAGAGATAACCTCTTCCTTATGGGCATTTTTTTCAACAAAAAGCTCCAGTTTGTTCAGGATGATGGCGAGCGGCGTTTGAAGCTCATGGGCTGCATTTGAAATAAACTCCTTTTGTTGCTCATAAGATGCATTACTGCTTTGAAGCAGAGTTTGGACAGCATTTTGAAGATTTATAAATTCTGTTGTATTGGTTCTGACTAAAGGGAATTTTTTGGTTTGGCCGAGCCGATAACTTTTAAGCTGGCGTAAAAGACGATAAAAAGGTTGCCAGACTCGTCGCAACACTATATTGTTGATCACTACGATGCAGATGATAAGTAGAAGGTAAAGTAAGAGTAAATTTCGAAATGTGTGATTGATTAAAGCATCCTTTTCTACCATTGAACTGATGACTCTCAGCTTATAGAAATATCCATCATCCTCGAAAGCAGTGGTGAGCATACGGAAAGATTCTGATTCATAATAACCAGTACCTTTAGGAATGCTGATCAATGTGTCCACATACTTATCTTTGATTTCAATGCCTTCCTCTTTTGTAATCTCCTGTATAGCATAAAAGCCTTCATTAAAGTTCACTTGCTTTAACAAAACTGTGTCCTTATGTGCCTGAAAAATGATTTGTTTCCGATAATTATCGAGGCTTTCATCAATTCCTTGCTTTATTTCGGCTATAAGATTATAGTAAAATACAATGCCCCAAAGCCCAACAATGGCTAGGAGAGATGCAGAAATAATGGCAATAGATTGATTGAGTAGTTTCATTTTTCTATGAGTCTGTAACCAACCCCATAAATGGCTTCAATTTCAACATCGGCATCGGCATTTTGCAATTTTTTTCTTAGATTTTTTATTTGTGAATAGATAAAATCAAAATTATCTGCCTGGTCAATATTATCACCCCATACATGTTCGGCCAAAGCTGTTTTTGTGATTAGTCGATTTTTATTAAATAGAAAGTAGTTGAGAATGTCAAATTCTTTTCTGTTGAGTGGAATTTCTTGACTGTCTATCAACAGTTTTCTTTCGCTGATATATAGAGCAAGATTACCTGAACTGATGGTATTGAGTCCGTCAGCATTTTTACGTCGCAGCACGGCTTTAATTCTGGCATTGAGTTCTGCTAAGTGAAACGGTTTGGTCAAATAATCATCAGCACCCAAATCTAGACCTTTTAGTTTGTCTTCCAGTGCATTTTTAGCTGATATGATGATGACATTGTCAGTATTCCCTGTTTTTCTCAACATCTTCAATAGGTCCAGGCCATTACCCTGAGGTAGCATGATATCGAGTAAGATGCAATCATATTTATAATTTTCGATTTTATCATAAGCCGCCCAAAAGTGGTCTGCTGTTTCTACAATATATTGTTCTTTTTCCAGTGACTGAACAATATTTTGCTGCAAATCTTTCTCGTCTTCAATCACTAATATTTTCATAATGATAATCTATGTGTTGAATAATTATGACTATTATATTTTACCAATGATGCCTTCAGATACATTAACGATATGGTCACCAATACGCTCCAGAGTGCTGAAAATATTTTGATAGATCAGCCCTATCTTCAAGTTGGCGGTTTCAGATTTTTGCATCATCTGATAGTGTTCTCTGCGTATCTCGTCTCGCTTAGCATTGATTTGATCTTCTATAGCTTGTGCCTCAGAGAGCGAGACTTGTTCAACCGGCTGTTCCAGATTTTTATTCATAATGTCAAAAGCTATGGCAATAGAGTCAAGCAATTCAAACAATCGCTGTTTTTGAAGAGTACTAAAGTGCAGATTTTCTACGTTTTTCTTTTCTATTTCCTTAGAGATCTGATAGAAAAGATCGCCTATTCTTTCCAGATTGCTGGCGGCTTTATTCATGCCACTAGCCCTCATAGCCATACCGGAATCTTTATTGCTTTCTAAAACTCGATTGAGATAATCGGCGATTTCTACTTCGACTTCGTCGGTAATTCTTTCATATTTTTGTATTCTATCTATGATTCGGTTTCTTTCTTTACTTTCAGTTTCCATTAATAATTTACGGGTAAATTCAGTCATTCTACCGGCAATATCTCCAAATTTTATCAATTCTTTCTTTGCTTCTACGATAGAAAGATTAGGTACCAGTTTTTGATGGATTAACCCGAATGTTTTATTTCGAGGTTTGTATTGCTCGTCTTTTT
>LNBW01000044.1 GCA_001567255.1 Bacteroidetes bacterium OLB9
ATTGGATCAAATTGAAATGCAAAAATCATCAACAAACAGAAAATCTCCGTAATTTGTGCAGGTGTGAGCATGATGTTTATGTTTTTGTTTGAATTGTAAATATACAACATAATGCTCACATATTATTAACATTCAACTAAATATAAATATAATATATTGTTAATTTACTGCGTTGAAAATACGTCGAACTCACGTTAAATTAAATTGTCTATGAAAATTTTATTGATCACATTATTGAGTTTCGCTGGTTTCATAGCCAGTGCACAATCAGACCTAAAGGCAATAGAGCATTCTCAGAGTGTAAAGGATACACTAGACATTCATACCCTTAATGAGATCATCGTAAAAGGTCACACCTTTCAAAACCCTTCATTCAGTACTTATAAAAATATCCTAGAGGAGAAAGTGGCACAACCTAAAAATGTTGCCGGGCTTTTTGATAATATCAATGGGTTCTCAGTCATCAAAAGAGGTAACTATGCGCTTGACCCAGCATTTAGGGGTACGCAGTATGAACAGCTCAATCTTCAATATGATGGTGGACTGAAGGCTATGCATGCCTGTCCCAATCGAATGGACCCTATCACTACCCATATAGCTCCTGAAGATATCGAAAAAATAGAAATCATCAAAGGTCCATACAGTGTAAGATATGGTGCTAGTTTTGGAGGTATTATCAACCTCGTGACCCGTGACCCCGGCAAAGGACCAAAAGGTTTTCATGGTTCGGTTTCGTCAGGTTACGAGAGCAATGGCCAGTCTTTTCTAGGCATGACACAACTTCAGTACGTGGGTAATAGTTTTGATATCATTGGCAATCTAGGGTATCGCAATTATGGTAACTATAAAGACGGTAACGGCGATGTCATCCCATCATCATTCAAAAGTACAGATTATGGTCTTAAAACCGGATTGAACTTAGCCAGAAATCATCGAATTATGGTCGGTTGGAGACAGTCTTATGGCCGTGACATCCTTCATGCAGGCTTGCCTATGGATTCTGACTATGATGACAGTAGCATTGCTTCTATGGATTACAGATGGGATATTATAGGTAATAAAGCTAAAAGATTACAGATAAAGACCTATTATAGCTATGTGGACCACTTGATGACCAACCTGCTGCGTCCCAATGCTAAAATGATGGAATCCAAGGCTTACGTCACTTCTTCTACAGCAGGTGCCAAAGCAGAATTAGAGTGGAAAACATCAGAATTGTTATGGTTCTATAGTGGTGTAGATTTTATGCATATCAGCAGAGAAGGCAACAGGCACACGTTGATAAAAATGCAGAACGGACAACCCTTGCCTGAACCACAAAAAGTGATTGTACCGATATGGCAGGATGCCTTTATTCAGGATTATGGCTTTTATACTGAAGCTAAATGGATTATTGACCCATCTTATATTTTTAGGGCGGGTCTTCGATATGATTTAGTATCATCGGATATATTAAAGCCGGCTCCTGATTTTAATGAATTATATCAACTCGGACCTCGGACGGAACACAATATTAGCGGTACGATTTCTATCAAAAAAGCTATCACTCATCAGCTTTATCTCGAGGGTGCATTTGGAAGAGGTGTCAGGTCAGCCAATATGATTGAGAGATATATCAATAAATTCAACGTCGGTCAAGACAATTACACCTATACAGGCAATCCTAATCTAAAAGCTGAATCCAACCATCAGTTTGAATTGGGGCTAAGTGGATATAAGTACGGAAATGGTACAATTGAAAAGTTTAGTTTTGAAGTATCTGCATATTATGCCGATATCAGAAATTATATTTCAGCTCTTATTAATCCAGTTTTTGGACCTAATGCCAAAACATTCGAAAATATAGACATGGCTTACAAAACAGGTATTGAAGCTTCCGGTCGTATCCATTTTGCAAAAGCATATTTTATTCAAACCGACCTATCTTATCTTTATGCTCACAATCGGCAACTAGACGAGCCTCTTCCTCTCATTCCTCCATTCAAAGCCACTATCATAACCGGCATCGAAAGAGATAAATTCTGGGGTAACATTAGGCTAAACCTCGTTGCTACACAGGATCAGGTTTCTGTGTCTTTTGGTGAAGTCACGACCCCGGGATATCAGACTATTGACATCAAACTGGGCATCAATCCAAGTGAAGCATGGAGTATAGGAATAGCTGCTATCAATCTGCTAAATAAAACATACCATGACCATCTTAATTTTTCTTTCCGCAATCAGGAACATTTTAGCATGATACCAGTGAACGAAATGGGTAGAAATATCAGCGCATTTGCCAGATTTAAGTTTTAATTATAATCGGAGACAGCCTCACACTAAAAAAGGGATATTCCTCTTGAGCAATATCCCTTTTTTATCACTTGACTGAAACCTATTATTATTTAACTGGATCTTTGATGATCTCAATGATTTCACTTTTGGCAATGTCCGAGTTCATTATGATTTGTTCCCGCTTTCCCTGATAAATATATGACAATGCTACCGTTGTTGGTGGTTGTCTGCCCATATCATCAGAATGCAGCAATAGGAAGTTTTTACCATCTGCATTTAATTTGATGGTAAATTGGTAGGGCTTTTCAGATATTTTGTACTTCTCCACAATCCAGTCACCATTAAAACTGATAGATACTATATCTCCGTCTATCACTTTATGATCGTACAAATTAAAAGTAACAACATCCGAATCAACATTAATAGTATGAGTGGCTGCTACCACATCACGACCTCTAATCTGTTTTGGGAGTTCTTTTATAACTGGGTCGGCTGCAACAACATATTGATTATCATTTAGTTTCTTTGGATAAACAACTTTAAAATAATGAGGAGCATCAAGATATTTTAAAACCGGCAACTCTAGTTGATTAATAATCATCGTCATTTGAGCAGCTATACCCGGTCCATAATAGTTATATAGGTTGAGTAACTCATGATTATAATAATAGTAGTATTTGTCATACATCTTATAATTATCAGGAATATGTGCAGCCTGAAGGAAGTCAGTTTGTAAATTTATAAATTTATCAGACAGGCTCTTGATATTCGTAAATTTATTTTGAATTGTAGGACTGATAAGTCTAGTACTTTCATAATCCAGAAGATCGGTATGCTTGATTTGATCAAAAGCAGCCTTCTGATTCTTAATTAAAGTTTCGAGGTTATCGTCATCTTTATTGTAAAATGCTAACAAAGCCTCCCACGTTGTAAGATAAACATTATCCATCTTCTTGATTAAGTCCGGAAACTCTTTATCATTGTCGGATATATTCAATGTTTTGTAATAAGTCCTGACCTCTGTCCCTATATTTTTAACATAAGTATTATAGTCTTTGTACAATTTGACGGCTTCTTCCAGTTTTTCATATACTTTACTCAAGTTTTCTTTTTCGTTCAAGTCTAGTGTATTGAGTTGAGTTTCCAGTTCAAATCTGATAGCGTTGGCTCTGGTCAATATAGGCCTAATCTTTTCAACATCTGCTAGGAGTTTCCCTTCCAGATGCGCCGGCAATATCCCTTTATTTTTCTTAATATTTTCATATTCTGCATTGCAAGCTGTCCTGAACATCTCAGTATTAAAAACATCTTCCTCTGTATCTTTATTCGTAAAATAAAACTTTGGCTCTCCAGGTAAATCTACATATTTGTTTAGGCTCTTATTGAAGTTGTCTAATAATCGCTGCACGATACACATCCCATGTGTCCCTTCATTACAGTACTGAATATATGTATTGAGAACTTTTACTTTTTCAATTACTGAACCTATCTCAGTATTGGACTTTTGTATTGTGCTATTAGCAGGTCTGCCTTGTGAATAAGTGACTGAAAAATTCAGTAAACTAACGATTAAAACTGTAAATAAAATCTTGTAATGATGCATCTAATCCGGATTTGTTGACCGGCATATACCGGTATTATTCATGTAAAACGCAAATATCGTGCTATTTAATCAGATATGATTTTTAAAATAATAATTTAACCAATCATTAAGAGTAACTTATTTATAATTTATTTTGTTACAAATTCGTTATAAAACATCATTAACTTATTCAATCACTTTTTATGAAATCGCTAAAGAATTTTCAATCTATCACTATGTCAATAGTTTTTGATGAGCACTATTGCATTTTCACTTTATGCTTTTACGCCTGGCTATCATCTGACACAATACCCTATTGACAAAGAATGGCTATCAAATACCTCTCCGCCTGATACTGTCATCATCATGGATCCTGTCACTTACGAGCAAACAATGTATGTAGTAGTCAATGATGTACCTGTAGAAGATTTTATGGTCAAAAATTATCCCGGCACTGTGACCTTTTCTGATACCATCATAGTCTTAGATCCAGTTACCTACAAAGAGAAAGTAGAAGTCAAAAGTGGAAAAATCAAGAAAGCCTATCAGATGATGATAGATTATGAATCAAATAAGAAAGAACCCAACTTAGACTTAATCAACAAGTGGAGACAAAAAGGGATCGTTAATGAGTAAATCACTCATCTCACACTCTGTCACATACTATAAAACCAGAATTTACGCTCTTCAGTGCTGAATAGGTCGGCTTGGGGATGTAGTGCGCTATATGAAACCACTTGACCGTCTTTCATAAGGATTTTGATTTCCTGGTCGCCACCTTCATAGAGTTTGATTTTTTCAGTTTTTGTACTAAAGAAATAATCGGCTTCCTGCACATTTAAGTGATTTCTAGCCATGAACTGAGATTTCTTATCGTCAAAGAAAACCTGATTTTCAAGTGTGTCACCTGACTTCACTTTAAATAGCTGCCGGTGGAGCAGTCGGTTACAAAGCGAGCTAAAGATCTGATCAGGATGGTTGACTGATTTTTTGATCATCCACAGTATGTCCATGTCATCAAGTAAGACATAATCTGACAAAAACTCTGGTTGAGATAAAATGCGTTCATCATTGATGTCCAGCTTCAAGAAGTAGTTGAGTTCATCAGAAGATGGAATTGCGACACCTTGCTTGGTTAAGTATTTAGCTCGCTTTAATATTGAAATCAAAAGCATCTCAGCAGATATCACTGTTTTATGTAAATATACCTGCCAGTACATCAATCGACGTGCCATCAAAAATTTCTCAACAGAGTAAACACCCTTTTCTTCTATGACCAATTGATCATCTGCCACATTCATCATAGTCAATATGCGATCATAGCCGATAATTCCTTCAGCTACACCGGAAAAAAAACTATCTCGTGTCAGGTAGTCCATCCTATCCGTATCGATCTGACCTGAGACAAGCTGATGTAAAAAAGGTCGTCGGTAATTGCCCCTAAAAATATCTAGTACCATCGAAAAATCTTTGCCAAGTTCCTTTCCTATTTTCTCCATAATAATCAGTGATATAGACTCATGATTGACATTGGCAAGGACGTGTTCAAGCGAGTGAGAAAAGGGTCCATGACCTACATCATGGAGCAATATCGCGATGCACACTGCTTCATATTCTTCATCAGAAATCTCCACATCTTTAGCACGAAGCGTTTCTATTGCCTTTGTCATTAGAAAAGTCGCACCCATAGCATGCTGAAATCGCGTATGGAGCGCACCCGGATACACATAATGCGAAAGTGCCTGCTGCGAAATCCGCCTCAATCGTTGAAAATATGCATGATCAATGATTGCATACAGGCTATCAAAAGGAAACCGAATCAATCCATATACCGGATCATTAAATATTTTCTTTTTGTTCATACAGCAAAAATATATTAATAAATAGAACGTTATATTCAAATAGCTGTTTAAATTATAATTATACCCAAAGTTTTTCTATGAGTAATAAAATCAAAATTTTGTGGGCAGATGACGAAATCGATTTGCTCAAGCCTCACTTATTCTTTCTTAACAAAAGAGATTATGATGTCATCACTGTCAGCAACGGGCATGATGCTTTAGATGCCCTGGATGAAGATAAAGAAATAGATATTGTCTTCCTGGATGAAAGCATGCCTGGTCTGAGCGGATTAGAGACATTGAGTCGAATTAAAGCTAAACTACCATTAATTCCGGTAGTGATGATCACCAAAAACGAAGCAGAAAATATCATGGAAGAGGCCATTGGTTCACAGATTGATGATTACCTCATTAAACCTGTAAATACTAGTCAAATTCTGCTTTCTCTCAAAAAAATAGTAGAAACTAAAAAACTGATTTCTGAAAAAACAGCAACAGATTATCAGCAAGAGTTTAGAAATATTGCCATGGAAATCGCTGAAAGTCCTGATTTTGAGGGATGGATGAAAATATATAAGAAAATCATCTCGTGGGAAATAAGACTCGACGAAAGTAATAATACTGATCTGAAAGAAATCTTAGAGACACAAAAACAGGATGCCAATCGCGAGTTTTTTAAATATGTGTCTAAAAACTATGTCCACTGGATTAAAACCGGCAATGGACCGCGCCAGTCACACCAATTGATGAAGGAAAAAGTATTGCCTCTTCTCAATCAAAGCAAGCCTGTCATCATGATCTTGATGGATAATCTTCGGTTTGATCAATGGAAAATCATCGAACCCATCATCACCGAGCTCTACAAAATCGAAGAGGAAGATTACTTCTATTCGATTCTGCCGACTGCCACTCAGTACAGCCGAAATGCAATATTTGCCGGGTTGCTACCATCAGAAATTCAAAAAAGATTTCCTCATTGGTGGCTCAATGATAATGAGGAAGGCGGCAAAAACATGAAGGAAGATGAATTTATGACCGATCAGATCAAAAGATTAGTCAAAAAAGAAGTGAAGTCTGAATATGTCAAAGTAACGAATGTCGTCTCCGGACGCCAGCTGCAAGATAATGCACTTAACTTCACTCACAATGACTTTACAGCCGTAGTCTATAACTTCATTGATATGCTTTCTCATGCACGTACTGAAATGGAAGTACTCAAAGAACTTGCCGGTGATGAAAAAGCTTATCGTTCACTGACGCGATCATGGTTTATTAATTCGCCACTATGGGTGATGATGCAAAAGCTTGCTGAAAAAGATGTGCAGATTGTCATCACAACTGATCACGGTACCATCAGAGTCAAATCTCCGTCTAAAGTAGTGGGTGACAGAGAGACGACTACTAATCTGCGCTATAAAACCGGCAGAAACCTGCAATATGACAAAAAAGATGTACTGGAAATCAAAAATCCACAGGAGGCCGGACTTCCATCACCCAATGTAAGTAGTTCTTACATCTTCGGAAAGGAAGATGTCTTTTTCTTGTATCCTAATAATTATACCTATTACAACAATCTATATAAGGACACTTTCCAGCATGGCGGCGTTTCAATGGAAGAGATGATTTGTCCTATTATCAGGCTTTCGCCAAAATAGCTATAACAATTATAATAGCTCAACGCACCTAAGCTGTTTTAAAACCACAATGGCTTATCATCACCGACCTCGCCATTATAATTAATGGTTATTTCATTACCTGCAGCAATATCCTTAATAGCCACAATGTCTATCGTCTGCTCATCCATATCTAGGATAAAGTCTGCATTAGGATGGACTTCGTGGTTGTATATACTGCCAAAACCCAATGCGATAGCACATGACTCCATGTTTTCACCCCATAAAAAGTAATAATCGTGCAGTACTGTCTTGTGAATGATTGGAAGTTGCGCCTTGGGAATGATTATAACTGGACAAATTTCAATAACATCACCTTGAGATATTGCCGTACCGGTAAATACACCGCGACCTCTGTTGTCTGATTGAGCTATATATAACCCCGGAATTTGATTCATTTTTTCATTTTTTGTAATATAAACGCCAGTTAAAATAAGTAACATCCCAAATCCATGTAACCAGGTGATCGGCTCACCATCCGCGAGTCCCCAGAAAACAGCAATAATAGGCATCAAATAAGTTACAGTACTACCAAATACAGCACTGGTCTTTTGCACCAGATCATAAAACAAGGTATTGGCCATCATCGTTCCTACTACGGCTAGAATCGATACCGCACCCAACGAATAATATGCTTGATCATGGGTAACCATCGTCTCTGAAAATCCAGTCATCCATAAAACCAGTAGAGAAGGTATCAGCATAAGGACAAAGGAAAATGAAGCTACAATAACCGGATTATCCTCATTAAAAAATGCCTGAATCAGATTGACACTAGTACCGTAGCATATTGTAGCTATCACTATCAGTAAGCCAAAAACCGGATTGCCGCCAAGGGTGGAATGACTCCCTAGTAATAGTAGTGATGCAGCACCCATAAAACCTATTATTACTCCTACTAGCTTATGAGGATTAAATTTCAGCCTAAATACGAAAATGCCGATCAACAATGCCCAGATAGGTGTCAGGCTATTGAGCAATCCAGCAACTGAACTGCTGATTTCGGTTTGAGCAAAAGAAAATAAAAATGCCGGAATACCGCTCCCCGCTAAACCTACTGCAAGAAATTTAGGCCATTTTGTCCATTGAATCTGATTGCGATAGTACCACACAAAAGGCACAAAGGCCAAAGATGAAATAGAAATTCTGAGACACGCTACCTGAATGGGCGTGAAAGCAATCAGTGACTTTTTGATGAGAATAAAAGAACATCCCCAGACAATGCTCAAAAGAATGAGAATGGCCCATGATCTGCGGTCTGGTACTTGTGCTGAACTCATATTCATAATAAGGCCGCAAAGTAACAAAGTCTATAGCAGTATTCGGCTATTCGAGATTATAAAAATCTTGATGAATTTAGTCTTTTTGTATTCTTAAAACTTAAATCCTAGTGTCAGTATAAATCTATTAGGCGTGTCTGCAAAGGCATACCGATGACCTCCTACACTGATGTGGTCACCAAATTGTGAAAAATTGCCTTCAAACAGTAGATCAAGTCTCAACCTCCACAAGTCTATTCCTGTTCCACCTTGCCATCCATAGGTTGCATTATTAAACCTTTGTTCATAGTTTTTGACATCTATCACATCAGAGATACTGTTGATCAAAAAATGCCCGACTACGCCACCTTGAAATCTTAGAACACCAATCTTAAAACCGGCAAGAACAGGAATGTCAACAGTCTGATACTTTTCATTGACAAGCGTCTTGATAATTCCAGACTCACCATATGTATCAATATCATAGGTTACCGTATTAGAATTAAATAACAATGATGGCTCCAGGTACACGCCTAGCAATGATAGCCTTGTATATAGTCCAAAATGATGACCATAGCCGGCTTCTTTGATACTCCATTCTATATGCTGCAGGCCATCATCAATAATCAGAGGTTGATTAGCGAGATCATACGAACTCAATCCACCTTTTACACCTAGCTCGATCTGAGCATTTGCGCCAACGATAGACCATATAAATACAGTCAGTGCTAAAAAATACCGCTTCATTTTCTTTTGGTTTTTATATAAATATTATTGGAGGTTATGGTCTTATAAGTTTATTAAAATCCAACTTATTCAAATTTTAAACGGCCAAATGGTATTAAAATCGTTATTTTTGCAATTCGTTTAACTTAAAATTAACCATATCAACCAGTCAATATTTTGCGATAAGCGTCGTATTTAATTGATTATTATCTAATAACCCATAAATATAAATAGACATATATCAAAAATAGTGCCGTTATGAATTTCAGGGAAGTTAATTTCGTGGCCAGTTTTCCAAAAGAGAGTGCCTGTCCTAAAGAGGACAAACCTGAATTTGCATTTATAGGCAGATCCAATGTCGGCAAATCTTCTCTTATCAATATGCTGACCGGCAAAAAAGCACTTGCTAAAGTATCAGTAACGCCCGGAAAAACACAATTGATCAACTATTTCGATATTGACGGTGAGTGGCACCTCGTTGACCTCCCAGGATATGGTTATGCCAAGGTATCTAAGGATAAAAAGCAGGTTTTCAGTAAGATGATTAATGATTATCTCCTAAAAAGAAAACAACTTTTCATAGCCTTTGTGTTAATTGATTCCAGACATGAGCTTCAGAAGATAGACAAGACTTTTATTGACTGGTGTGGCGAAAATGAGATTCCTTTTGCAATCATCTTTACCAAAGCTGACAAACTGGGCAAGACACAACTTGACGCTTCTATAAATAAGATACTGAAGGAACTCAAAAAGGTCTGGGAAATCCTTCCTCCTTACTTTATCACAAGTTCGGAAACCAAGCTTGGCAGAGAAAATGTATTAAATTACATAGCTGAACTCCTAGAGACAATTCATTGATTCCAAAAAGCAGATTTTTTTCATGAACCAGATTTTTCCACATATTCAACCGGATCCTACCCAATGGCCTGTTGCTGAGCAAAGTAGAGACAGAGCAGGCTTCATCGAAAGACTTAATAATTTTGTCTTTGATAACATCACCAAAGATCATGACAATATATACGATCTCATTTCAAAAACTGCCTACATGGAAAACCAGAGGATTAAAATTAATCCTTGGAAAGTAGATCCTACAGATGAAAAAGTATATTGGAAAAACATCAGCACCGAACTAGAATCAACCCTTCAACAGGAAAATCCAAAAAATGCACAGCAAGCATTGTTGAACAAGATCATCAACCGATACGATGAAGAGATTGTTGGTCATTTTTCTCCAAAAACATTCAAATTTGCACGCAAGTTTCTCACGATTTTCTTCAAAAGGCTATTTTGTAGATATTTTGCCCCAGGCAAATGGCGCTTTGGAAAAAAATCAGACCTTCAAGACAAAATAAAAATCAAAGGTAATGTTGAGCTGATGCGAACGCTGTTTGAAAAAGGTACAGTGGTCATTTTGCCTACACATTACTCCAACCTAGATTCCATCATGGTCGGTTATGCCATAGATACCAATGTAGGATTGCCCCACTTTTCATATGGCGCCGGACTTAACCTCTATAATGTCGAAATTGTAGCTTATTTTATCAATCGTTTGGGTGCATTCAGAGTAGATAGACGCAAGAAAAATCCTGTTTATCTGGAATGTCTCAAGTCTATGACCGGATATTCAGTGATAGAGGGTGTCAATTGTTTGTTTTTCCCGGGAGGAACGCGTTCAAGAAGCGGTCAGACTGAAGACAAGCTCAAGCTGGGACTTATCAGTTCGGTGATCGAAGCACAAAGATTACATCTGCAACAAGGAGATGATAAAAAGATTTATGTAGTTCCACTTAATATCGGCTACCATTTTGTACTGGAAGCTTCACATCTCATTGATCAGTATCTTCAATCCGTAGGCCGTGACAAGTACAAAAGAACACGGTCAGCAGGTCCAACATTCAAAACCATAATGCGATTTATCAAAGATATCTATACTAAAGAGTCTGAAGTATATATGTCTTTTGGCGACCCTATGGATGTATTTGGCAATCGAGTGGACGAAAATGGAAACAGTTTTGATAAATTTGGCAATCAGGTTTATGCTAGAGATTACTTTTCATTTGAAGGAGAATTATCGCCCAATACCCAGCGCGAAAGTGTTTATGCCAAATTACTAGGTGAAAATGTCATTCAATCATACAAAAAGTTCAACGTCATCCTTTCAAGCAATGTACTGGCATTTACAGCATTTCACCTGATTTTTCAGGAATATAAAGATATTGACTTTATGCAGATGATTAATCAAACGGATAAGGTCTTTATCATAGAGTACGATTTTCTTTTAGAAAACACCTCAAAAATCGTCCAGCATATCCTGAAGATGCAAGACAAACAGGAAGTCACGATCTCAGATGAAAACTGGCAGAATCCGGCTGAGTTACTTACAGATGGATTTAATAAACTGGGCATTTATCACGCCTATCCAGTTCTTAAATTAAATAGTCAGAATCAAGTGGAATGCCGAGATCTCAAGTTGCTGTTTTTTTATCACAATAGGCTAGTCAATTATGGACTCGAAGCGTTAATGGGCTGGAGCACTTATCAATTTTAAATTTTGAATATAGGCTATGAATTATATCATCTTTGACCTTGAGGCTACCTGCTGGCTGGGAAGACCTCCGCACGGCATCAACGAGACCATCGAGATCGGTGCGGTCAAAGTCAATGATTATGCCGAAGTAGAATCCACCTTTATTCGGTTTATCAAGCCTACAGTCAATCCTATTCTTTCTGATTTCTGTCGTAAACTCACCTCTATTACCCAGCATGATGTGGATCGTGCAAGTACCTTTCCGATCATTATTGAGGAATTTCAGGATTGGGTAGGTGTTGATATAGACGACTATAAGCTCCTCAGCTGGGGAAAATATGACCGTGAGCAGCTCTCTAAAGATTGTAAGTTACATAGGCTCGATACGGACTGGCTAAACCACCACATCAACATTAAACCGGTATATAAGAATCTAAAAAGATTAAAAGACGAGCCAGGTCTTAAAAAAGCAGTAAAAATGGAAGGTTTTGAGTTTACAGGCGTTCATCATCGAGCGATATCCGATGCTGAAAATCTAACAAAAATATTTATAAAATACTTCAAAGAATGGCCGATATAGAAGGTTTACACCTAAAGCACCATATCGGCATAAGTAATGACAGTATCAAGACCTTTACCGGCAAAATAAGACTTGACATAATCAATGCCTTTATCAGAGGTGGCCATCACAAAATCTCCTCCCCATGCACCCAGTGATTTTACTACACCGGTATAATCAGGAAATAACGTCTCTTTTACTTTTTTAAATCCGGTGTGGGAAGCTATCAAGTCTTCGTGCTTTTGCATCAGACTGTCAAAATCAGCAAGTGTCTTTACGGTGCGGACTTCTTCTGTTATAGCTGTGATTCCTCCTATGAGTGCAGATTTATGCTTGACAGCTTTAAGGTATTCTCTGATACTTTGTCGCGTATCTTGCTTTTTGCCTAAATGTACAAAATAAAGATTGTTTTTAAACTTGGGTTCAAAGTCTATCTCTGTGTAAGAGACTTCATCCGGAGTATTAATGTATTCTACAGGCCCATCTGCAAAAGCACAGACCACATCATAACCCGAGCCATCTTCTGTCTTAAAGTAAAGCTCTAATGGATTGACTTCTGCCCATTCGGCAATAAGGTAAATCAGGGTACTGCTAGAGCCTAAACCCCAATCTTGAGGAAATTCAAGTCGTGTTTCAATTTTAAAGCCGGTCCATTGAGATAAAAACTCAGAATTCAGTCGCACTGCATTCTTTAGCAACTTCTTCAAATAAGCCGAAGCCTCCTCATTATTAGTAGATGAGGACGAAAAGTCAAAGAGTGATATACTGGAATTAAACCATTTTTTACCATTCACGTCATAACTTTCCCAGATGAGATCCGAGCTGGTAGTACGCTTCACAACGAGTGATTGTCCTTTCCTCGTGGGCAAAGCCAGCGCTTTCGCACCATCCAAAACTGCATACTCTCCTGTAAGCAGCAACTTTCCGTGTCCGTAGAATTTCGGGCTGATATGCTTTGGTTTTAAAATTTTCAAGTGCAAAAATAATTATATTGCATATTTTTACAATATTTTGAAGAATTATTTTTTGTATCCTTTTAAAAATTAATTATTTATATATTTAATACATTATTAACTATGGTGACGGTTATATGGGCAGTCTCACCTTTTTCTCCACCTCGATAGTTAATCTCAATTTGAAGCTATAAAAAATTGTTGCCAAAATATTAACTTGTTTTTCAATGAGTTATGATCATAATTTTAAAAAAAATATTTCAAAAAAGTTTTTTTTAGCTATAAAAAAAATTACCTTTGCGGCCGCTTTGGTGAAAAACCAAGCATAAATCAGCATATTGTACAAAAATAATAAAACATTAAAAGTGGATACACTAAGTTACAAAACCAAATCTGCCAACGCAGCCACTGTCGATCAGAAGTGGTATGTTGTTGATGCTGAGGGCGAAGTAGTAGGAAGACTTGCTTCCAAGATTGCATCCGTACTCAGAGGAAAAAACAAGCCTGATTTTACACCTCACGTTGATACAGGTGATTACGTTATCGTTATCAATGCTGACAAAGTAAGATTTACTGGCAACAAACTTGATGATAAAGAATATCAGAGATATTCAGGATATCCAGGAGGTTTGAAGAGAAGAACTGCCGGTGAAATGCTAGAAAAAAGACCAGAAATGGTACTTGAGCTGGCGATCAAAGGAATGCTCCCTAAAACTAAGTTAGGAAGAGCTCAGATCAAAAAAATTATTTGTGTATGCGTCACCTAATCATCCGCATGCAGCTCAAAAACCTGAACCTTTTAAATTTTAATATCTAATGGAAATGATCAATAGCATAGGCAGAAGAAAAGCCTCAGTAGCAAGAATATACATGACCGAAGGTGGTGGCAAGATCACTATCAATGGTAAGGATTATAAGGAATACTTTCCTATGCCTGCAACACAGGCAACCATTCTAGATCCGCTGAAAGTAGCAGAATCTGAAAACAAGTATGACATTAAAATAACGGTTAACGGTGGTGGTTTTAAGGGCCAGTCTGAAGCAATCAGAATGGCAATATCCAGATCGCTGGTTAAAGCTAATGAAGAAGTGAAGCACGCATTGAAAGAGAAGAAATATCTGACTAGAGATGCGAGAGAAGTAGAGAGAAAGAAATTTGGTAAACCAAAAGCAAGAAAGAGCTTCCAGTTCTCTAAGCGTTAATCTTATTATCATCATTTTTATAATCAAAGAAAAAATTTTAAAAGAATGAATAAGCCGACATATGAAGAGATGTTAGAAGCAGGTGTACATTACGGCCACTTAAAGAGAAAGTGGAATCCTAAAATGCTCCCTTACATCTTCATGGAAAGAAAAGGTATTCACATCATAGACCTGAACAGAACATCTGAATGTCTTGAAAAAGCAGCTTATGCCATGAAACAAATGGCTAAATCAGGTAAGAAAATCCTTTTTGTAGCTACTAAAAAACAAGCTAAAGATATTGTAGCTAATGCTGCTAGAAGTGCTGAAATGCCTTATGTAACCGAAAGGTGGTTAGGTGGTATGATGACCAACTTCTCGACTATCCGTAAGTCTGTCAAGAAAATGAACAATATCGACAAAATGCTTTCAGATCCTGCTATCTCCATCACTAAAAAGGAGAGATTAACGCTCCAGAGGGAAAAAGAAAAGCTAGAGAGAGTACTCGGTGGTGTGGCTAACCTCAATAGATTGCCTAGTGCAGTATTTATGGTCGATATACATCATG
Organism: Bacteroidetes bacterium OLB9; assembly: GCA_001567255.1. Classification (GTDB taxonomy): domain Bacteria; phylum Bacteroidota; class Bacteroidia; order Chitinophagales; family Saprospiraceae; genus OLB9. The sequence continues at coordinate 15,145 of LNBW01000044.1, forward strand.
AACACATTGCTCTGGCTGAAGCTAAAAGACTGGGCATGAAAACTATCGCAATGGTAGATACAAACTCAGACCCTAATAAAGTGGACTTTGCTATACCTGCTAATGACGATGCATCAAAATCAGTTAAATTAATTACTGACTACATCATCGGCTCTATCAAGGAAGGTCTGGAAGAAAGAAGAATCGCTAAGTTGGATTCTAAAGAAGATTAATCAATATTTAAAAAAATTAATATAGTAATATAATGAGTGAAATAAATATTTCAGCATCAGCTGTAAAAGAGCTCAGAGAGCAAACCGGAGTAGGGATGATGGACTGTAAAAAAGCCCTAATCGAAGCTGAAGGCGACTTTGATAAAGCCATTGAGTTGCTCCGAAAAAGAGGTCAAAAACTCTCAGAAAAAAGAGCTGATAGAGACGCTAAAGAAGGTGTGGTGATTGCTCAAGTTTGTGAAGAGTGCAAAAAAGGTGTAGTAGTACGATTGAGCTGCGAAACAGACTTCGTATCTAAAAACGAAGACTTCATCCAGTTAACTAAAGATATTGCTGCTGCTGCTTTGGACAAATTTCCAGCAACGCTTGAAGAATTATTGAATGTAGAAATCAATGGTGTTACAATCGCTACCCTGGTTAATGAGCAAGTAGCTAAAATCGGCGAAAAAATCGAACTGGCCGAATACCATACACTTCAGGCTCCACTTGTGGCTTCTTATATCCATATGGGCAATAAGGCAGGTGTACTAGTTGGTCTTAACATCGGAGATACTCAATATATGGATGCTGGAAAAGATGTAGCTATGCAAGTCGCTGCTATGAAACCAGTAGCAGTAGATCAGAAAGACGTTCCACAAGAAATTATTGATAAAGAAATAGAAATCGGTAAAGAAATAGCTCGAAACGAAGGGAAGGCTGAAGAAATGCTTGAGAAAATTGCAATAGGTAAACTCAATAAATTCTTTAAGGAAAATACCCTTTTAAATCAGGTCTTTGTTAAGGACGGAAAAATCAGCGTTGCTGAATACTTGAAGAGTAAAAATCCAGAATTGACAGTGACGGGATTCAAGCATGTGAAGTTAGGATAAAATGTTAAAAAAAGGGCGATATAATTATCGCTCTTTTTTTATGTCAATATTTAATCAACCCAAAAGTATCTCAAAAAATGGCTTTAAAATATAAAAGAATTCTTCTAAAACTTAGTGGCGAGTCACTTATGGGTGATCAAAAATTTGGTATTTCAGCAGACATGCTAAATTATTATGCAAAACAAATTAAAGAACTGGTAGCACTGAAAGCTGAAGTTGCAATAGTTATCGGAGGTGGTAATATTTATAGAGGATTAAATGCTGAACATAGTGGCATAGAGCGAGTCACCGGTGATTATATGGGTATGCTGGCTACCTGCATAAATGGAATGGCCTTGCAAAGTGTACTCGAAGAACATGGTATCTATACCCGACTCATTTCTGCAATAGATATGAAAGAAATTGCTGAACCTTACATCCGTCGTAGAGCCATTCGCCACCTGGAAAAAGGTCGGGTTGTACTGTTTTCAGCCGGAACCGGTTCTCCTTATTTTACTACTGATTCTGCCGCTGCATTGAGAGCAAATGAAATCAATGCTGATGTCATTTTCAAAGGTACCCGCGTAGATGGAATATATGATAAAGACCCTGAGAAAAATGAAGGCGCTATTAAGTTTGATAATATCTCCTTTGCTAAGGTAATCAGTATGGGTCTGTCCGTCATGGATATGACTGCATTTACCCTTTGTCATGAAAACAATCTCCCAATTATTGTTTTTGATATTAACAAACCCGGCTATTTGGCACGCATTGCACAAGGCGAAATACTCGGTACGCTTGTTCAATAAAACCCAATAAAACTTGTTTTTAAAATAATTTACTAAATTTGTATATTTATACGTTAATTGATTAACGCGTTAATATCTAAAATGGGTACTTCATCCGATCAGCAGAAGGGAAACAATATCTTTCAAAGTAGAAAAAGATATAATATCCTCAAAAATAGTGAGACTAAAGTCATTCAGTACTTATGTAGTATCATGCCCTCATGGATTACCTCCGACATTCTGACCATCATTGGCTTTGCAGGCAGTGTAACTGTAGCCCTTGGTATGTTTATGGCTAAAAGTGACAAATTATGGTTACTTCTCAGTATTTTGGGGTTTGCAATTCAATGGTTTGGTGACTCTCTGGATGGTCGATTGGCGTATTACCGCAATACGCCACGAAAATGGTACGGCTGGGCTATTGATATATCTGTAGATTGGATCTCAATTATAATTATAGGTTTCGGAGTCTATGACTACTTCTATCAGCAAGAGTTTGTAGCTCTCATTTTTGTATGTATGTATGGATGGTCGATGATTAATGCCTTGCTCAGATATAAAATCACAGATCAATATGTTATTGACAGTAATGCCATGGGACCTACAGAACTACGCATAATCATTTGTATTTTTATTTTGGGGGAATATCTCGAGTCCGGTACTTTGTGGTATTTTGCGCTTTTAGGAAGTATCCTGCTTGTTATATTCAATATCAAAGACCTTTTAGATATTATCAAAGCAGGACATACTAGAGACGAAGAAGAAAAAGCCGCCAAAGCACTCCAGAAATAATCCATTATTACCTTAAATATCTAAATATTTATATATATCTTTATGGCAAAACATACATTTGCCATGAAACATATCAATAAACAATATGAAGAAGCTTGGGAAGACGCCTACAAGAAATTAAATATAGAACAACAGTCAGCCGTAAATAATACCGAAGGTCCTGTCATGGTTATAGCTGGACCAGGTACAGGCAAAACTCAGTTACTTGCAGTAAGAATCGGCAAAATACTAAAGCAGAGCGATATTTCACCTTATAATATTCTTTGTTTGACCTATACCGATGCAGGTGCAATCGCAATGCGAACGAGACTTGAATCCTTTATCGGCCCTGAAGCGCACAATGTAACCATTCAGACCTTTCACGCCTTTTGCAATACTATCATAAAGGATAATATGCAGGTTTTTGGCGAATATAGAGACCTACAACCGCTGGACGAACTGGAAGAAGTAGAAGTCTATAAAGAGTTGATCAACAATTTCGACAAGGACCATCTTTTGAAACGGTATAAAAATCAATATCTTGATATACCTCGTTTGAAAAATCTATTTACAAAAATGAAACAGGAAGGATGGACGCCTGAAATGATTCAAGAGAATTTTAATAGCTTTGAAAAAGTAGCATTAGATCCTGAAATTTCGGATTTTAAATATGGTAGAAAGACAACTGATAAGGATGGAACTGTACACCAAAAAGGTGACTTTAACGAAAGAAAAGCCAATGACGCAGTAGAGAGTCTCAAGCCCGGCGTAACTGCTGCTCATGAACTCAATGAGTATCACGAGATCATGGAAAAACGAGAGCGCTTTGACTATCAAGATATGTTATTATGGGTCGTAAAAAAATTTAAGGAAAATGATCATTTAAAGGCAAGATACCAGGAGCAGTATCAGTATATACTAGTGGATGAATATCAGGATACGAATGGCATTCAAAATGAATTACTCTTTTTACTCTGTGATTACTGGGAAAGACCCAATATTTTCATTGTAGGTGATGATGATCAGAGTATCTACCGATTTCAAGGTGCTAATATGGAAAGTATAGAACAGTTTAAAAAGAAGTATGATCCCGTGGAGATTGTACTGACAAAAAATTATCGATCCAGTCAAAAAATCCTAGACAGTGCTGCACAACTCATCAACCATAATAACGATAGGTTGTCAAAAAAATATCCAACGCTCCGAAAAGACCTAACAGAATCAAGAAAAGAGGAATCTAAGCCAGCATTCAGTCCTGAACCTATGTACTGGGAATTTAACGGTGAAACTCAGGAAGAAGCCGCCATCATACAAAAAATCGAACAACTAATCAGTGAAAAGGTCCCACATAATAATATCGGTGTCATTTATACCAAGCATGCTATTGCTGAAAATCTAATTCGCTACTTCAGTCAGAAAAAAATACCAATCAGTGTCAAAAGGCGCGTCAATGCACTCCATGAAAAGGATGTCGTGCGTATTATAACCATACTCAGGTATCTACAAGAAGAGATATCCAGACCCTGCTCTGACGAATTGACCTTATTTGAAATCCTGCACTATGATTTCTGGAAGATCAAACCGCTTGATATTGCAAAACTCAACCTTTACTGCCGAGATGCATACAATAAAAATATCGAAAATCGTCGCATACAAAATTGGCGTGAGGTACTGGCTGATCTTGACCAACTTAAACAAGCAGGTGTATCAGATCCGGAAAAACTATCTAAGGTTAATAGTTTCATAGAAAAGTGGATCACTGATGTCCATAATGTGACCATACAGACACTGATAGAAATGATACTGACGGATAGCAATATGCTAGGATCTATACTAAGCGATGCAGATAAAACCTGGCGGCTGGAGCTCATCAATACCTTTTTTGACTTTGTCAAAGAAAAAGCGGACAAAGTCGGTAATCTGTCGCTCTCAGGACTACTGGATACATTAGATAATATGTACGACAATAATATTGCACTACCTGCCATTAAGATATTTTATGAAAAGGAAGGTATCAATTTTATGACTGCTCACGGTGCAAAAGGTCTTGAGTTTGAGCATGTATTTATAATGCGATGTACTGACAAAGCCTGGGAAAAGAACAGAGGATCAAATCAGGAATTCAAACTGCCTCCAAATGTTATTGCTCCTAGTGACGAAAAAAATCCTGAAGAGTCACGTAGGTTATTTTATGTAGCCATGACACGAGCTAAAGATTTTCTCTACATCTCTTATCCAGTAATAGATAATAAAGGAGCTAGTGTCAATAGATCCATGTTTGTCAGCGAATCTATTCCGCCAGATGTCGAACCTGTAAAAATAGTTGTTAATAATGACGTAATGTCAGAATATGTAGCTGAACTAAATGCTTATCAGAATGGTGAAGTAAAACTTATCGACGATAATTTAGTGGATAGACTACTCGACTCCTTCAGAATGAGTACTACCAGTCTAAATAAATACCTGCAATGTAAAGTAGCTTTCTATTTTGAAAATATATTGCGTGTGCCAATGGGTAAAAATGCAGCTATGTCTTTTGGTAGTGCTATTCACTACGCTATGGAACAATTTTTCAAAGACTTTCAGAATACCAACCCCATATCTATCGGCAGCGTCAATAAGTTGCTTGAATTTTACAATAAAGGTATGGATCGTTATCGATCTGGATTCACACAGCGGGAGTATGATAATTATTTAGAATATGGTCGAGAAATATTGACCGAATACTATGATCGTTATTCAGCGGACTGGTTGAAAATACCAAATTATGAATTGGAGTACAATATCAGCTCTGCAGAATATATGGGCGTACCACTATCCGGTAAACTTGATAAAATCAGCATCTTCAATGATCACTTAATAGTTACCGATTACAAAACAGGTAATCCTGACAGGGCAAATGTCAAACTCAAAAGACCAATGGATGATGAAGATATTGGGGGCGATTACTGGCGTCAAATTGTATTTTATCGCATTCTGCTTGACAGGGACAAAAAATATATTCAGCCGATGAAGCGCGGCGTTATGGATTTCGTAGAGAAAAGTAAAAGAGACGATACCTTCAAAAATGAAGTGATAGAAGTAACTCAAGAAGATATTCAAATAGTAGGGCAACAAATCACTCAAGCGTACAGAGATATAAAGGCACATATTTTCATGCCAGGTTGTAATGATGAGCAATGTCAATGGTGCAATTTTGTCAATAGAAATATGCCCATAGGACTAATAGATGCTACGGATGACAATACTGATCAAAGTGAAGTAAAAATGACGTACCCCGATGTGTAAATGTGCCTTAGGATCGCATGAGGTATTCAAAAACCTGACGCCAACCTTTCCATTCTCCAGACTCATCCAGCGAACTATTATGCCAGATGAATGTGACCGGACTGTGGTATAATTCAGACTGCTGCTTCATGGCAGTTATAAGTTGTATAGCTTCATCAGAATTTAAATTCATATAATTCTTGAGCGTTGCATCCATGATTTGAAACGGAAATATCTTCAATGGCGTCACTTGCTCCTTTTCTAAGTCGTACCAGTAGAAACTATGCCCTGTACCTGCACGGTAGCCTATTTCATCAGCAAAACCCATTGTATAATCTTCATCTATACCGTGCTGGATTAATTGACGGTACGTTTGTGGTAATCGGAGCAACAAGAAGTGCTGCCTGGAACGATGCACAGACTTACCTGCCAACTGTTCCAATTCGCTGATTTCTTCTTTTAAATAGCATATATCCTGCGTAGATCGAAAAGATGGATGAATACCTAACTCAAAAAACCTTGCAAGTTCTTGTACTAATGCTCTGAATTCAGGCGTACTAGGATGATGATTCCGATCTATACTGGTCAATTTACTTGATAGCAGCATAAATACTTTCATGTTCTTACCGTTCATCTGACATTGATGTTCAATGTACTCGTACGTATAAAATGGATCGTCTTGCTTGTCGATCAGTACTTTCCACATCGAGTGCAGCCTTTTAAAATCCAGCGTCAGTATAGCCTTACCTACACTAAGGATATTCCTCATACCACGATATTTATAAGCCCAAGCCTGGTCGATATCCATAGTCGCCTGGAAAGTATAGTTTTTTTGTTCTGGCATTTTGTATGAGGGATATTGCTTTACAATTGCTTCTTTCATTAGAAAAATGAGTTCATCAACCACAGGGTGATTTTTGGCCATCTGTACCAGATGAGATTGGCGAGCAGTAAACCTTCCCCAGTGGTCATTTCCCTTAATCAAGTATTCTTCATACCGGCTCAGACAATAGAAGATCATCCCAAATACATCGAGTTGCCACCACGCACGATGGCCAAGTCTATATTCCTGATACGCATTGAGTAATACATCCATTGATTTTTGATGTAAAACTCCTTGTTCTTCCACAATCTGAGAAACGCTAAACGACAATGGCAAACATGTTGTTTTACCATAAAATATGGCCGGCAGTGCAGCATCTTCTTGATTTTCCAAAGTCAGTTTGTAGCCTGTATTCAACACTTGATTAAACACAAAATCTAGCACATAATCTAATCTGGGAGATCTAATATCGGAGATAATACGAATCATGACCTATTAAAATGAAATGGTAAAATTGATTAATAAAATTCAACTAATCAGTATTTTACAATTAAAAACTTATTGGTTATCAAATATATTTAATAAATATCATTAATTTTGTTTAAATTAATCATTTCCACCTGTAATAGAAATGAAGAAAGTAGGGATTATTTTAGGTATAATATGGTTTGTAGCGTTAGGCTTAAGCACTGAAGTCTGTGCTCAAAAGTCATTTCAACCTAAGCAAATAGATGATCCATGGAAAGGCATCATCTATAGGAAAGAATCCACAGCTGACTTCACCATTACCGGCAATGGCTACGGCCTTGCATTTAATACTGGTAAAATCGTGACTTATTATAAAACACATTATTACCACTTTGAGCTAGGGTATATGTATGATCCTAGAGAGCAAAGACAAAACCGAAATATTCCGATTTCGTTTACGAAAGTTTCGCAGTCTTTTCGATTTGGTAAGCAAAATCACGTTTACGTCATCCGTGCCGGTAAAGGTACTAAGAAGCTTCTGACAGACAAGGCCAAGCGAAAAGGTGTAACACTTGGGTACAATTATGAGATAGGCCCATCGTTGGCCATTTTAAGACCTTATTACCTCGAATTAGTATATAATTTTGAAGAAGACGGACGCTTTTATAATGAATTACGAACAGAAAAATACACTGAACAAAATGCTGCTAAATTTCTGGATTTTAATTCAATTTTTGGTGGCACTACCGGTAAAGGGTGGTCAGAATTGGGTTTTGTCCCGGGAATTCAAGGCAAACTGGGACTTTTTTGTTCTATAGGCAATTTTGAAAAATATGCAAAAGCGCTCGAAGTGGGCTTAATGGGAGATTTGTATATCAAAAAAAATTCCTATCATGGTCGAAACAGAAGCGATCAGTGCTAAACCATATTTTATCAATTTTTATATCTCCTTGCAGTTGGGTGTTCGATCCAATTAATTTGAGTTGATTTGTATTTGTTAATACTAAACTTGAATGCTTTTCTTCACAAATTGAACCTTCTACAAGTATGGTAATCATCTTTCAACATTTTTTAATAAAAAATATCAAAATAAATTGTGAAGTTTGTCCAATAGTTATATTTTTGCACCGCATTTGAATGAAGGAAATATAAAAGATATAGCTCAATCTCAATTGCCCCCTTAGCTCAGTCGGTTAGAGCGACGGACTGTTAATCCGCAGGTCTCAGGTTCAAGTCCTGAAGGGGGCGCACTTCAAAAGCCTGATTTACAACAGTAAGTCAGGCTTTTTTATGCTTAATACTTTCCGTTTGAGTTATTTTGAATACCTAATTAACGTGAATAATGTTTAAGCAGCAATAAGAATAGGCATATTTTTGTCCAATTCATGAGATATTTTGATGGAAGGTTTCTTTTCAAAAGTCTGATAAGATATTAAGGCTGTTATCATGTTATTTAGAAAGCCTTGGATTGACCTGTGTCGTGTGTGTTGTATCGAACAGATGTTCTTTAATTCATCATTGACT
>LNBW01000045.1 GCA_001567255.1 Bacteroidetes bacterium OLB9
GTGACAGGCATGTATTCTAACCAGCTGAACTACCAATCCGTTTCTACTTTTCGTTAAAAGCGTCGCAAAGATATATATACTTTTTGTACATCAAAACATTTTTAAAAAAAAATTATCTTTTTTTTTTTAATTACTTTAATTTTTTCTAATTTTAGATTTGTGATATTTAACTTTGCAAATTGAATCGGAGCGTAATGCAGCAGATTTTTGAGTATAATTCAACCATAATTATGGTTTGATGACAGATAACCATTGATTTCTTGTTGCACTATTTCTACTTTTCACCAATAACCAAAACCTAAATGATATGGTATTTTTAGATTTTGAAAAGCCAATTGAAAATCTTTATGAACAATTGGAGAAACTGAAGGATGTAGGAGAAGAAGGCGTAGTGGACGTCTCTGAGAGCATCAAGGATTTGGAGAAAAAAATTCAAAATACTAAAAAAGAAATTTACGCCAACCTCACCGGATGGCAGAGAGTACAATTATCCCGTCACCCTGAGCGCCCATATACTTTATACTATATCGAGCAAATGTGTAAGCGGTTTACTGAACTGCATGGAGACAGATATTATAGCGACGACAAAGCGATCGTCGGCGGGCTAGCTAAGATTGATAATCAGACCGTGATGATGATTGGCCATCAGAAAGGAACCAATACCAAAAGCCGTCAGTACCGAAACTTCGGCATGGCCAATCCGGATGGTTACCGCAAGGCTTTGCGCTTGATGAAGATGGCTGAGCGATTTAACGTTCCCGTCATCAGCTTAATCGACACACCCGGAGCATTTCCTGGACTGGAAGCCGAAGAAAGAGGGCAAGCAGAAGCCATCGCTAGAAACCTCTTTGAAATGGCACAGCTCAGAGTTCCCATACTTTGCTACATCATCGGCGAGGGCGCTTCAGGCGGTGCGCTGGGCATCGGCGTCGGCGACAAGGTTTTTATGCTAGAGAATACATGGTACACCGTCATCTCTCCTGAGTCATGTTCTTCAATCTTGTGGCGAAGCTGGGATTACAAAGAAACAGCAGCGGAAGCGCTTAAGCTTACACCCGAACACATGCTAGATTTTGGACTGATCGATGACATTGTCAAAGAACCACTAGGTGGCGCACACCACGATCCTGAAAAAATGGCCAAAACCCTCAAGTCTCATATTAAAAATGAACTTGCAGGCTTGATCAATATGGATCCTGATGAGCGCATCACTCAAAGGATTGAAAAATATAGCCAAATGGGGCGTTATACGATTGAAGATATCAAACAAGAATAATGCTGAAAGGGCTAAAAAGATGGATGTTTTACAAGTCTTTTTCACCAGAACGGTCAAAAAAGAAAAAACGTACAGGCATCAACCCTTTACATACCGTCGCTGTTCTCTTTGATGGTACGCAAGAAGCTGAACGCAAACTAGTACATCAGTTTAAGAAAGACCTCAAAGCACATAGTGCTCAGGAAGCAAAGTCTCTGGCATTTATCAATAATAGGCTGCCCCTGGACAATGTGGATTACGATGCTTATAACCTTAAAAATGTCAATTGGTATGGCGTCCCATCAGGTACAAAAGTATCTGATTTCATCCAATCAAATTGGGATGTTTTAATATTTTTAGGCCAAAAGATGTTACCCCATTATGAATATATTTTCGCACATTCTCAAGCGAATTTTATCATAGGACCTTCTATCACCAGAGCTGAGCAATATTTTGATATGATCGTTGACAATACTGAAGCCTCAACAACAAAGGCATTAATCAATAAAATCATTCAGGCCGTGAATACCATTGCCGTCAAATAATTTATAGAATATGAAGGATCAAAGATTTATCGGAACTGGTGTGGCCATCATCACGCCATTCAAAAACGGAGCCATTGACTTTCCAGGATTAGAACAGGTCATCAATCACGTGATCAATGGTGGTGTCAACTACATCGTAGCCCTAGGTTCAACCGGCGAGGCCGCTACCCTATCAGATGACGAACAAAGATCAATTCTAGATTTTTGTATCGAGAAAGTAGATAACAGAGTGCCGATAGTAGCCGGTAATTTCGGGATGAACAATACACATGCACTTACCCAAAAGATCAAAAACTATAATTTTGAAGGTATTTCGGCCATACTTGCAGCTAGCCCAGCATATGTGAAGCCCACACAAGAAGGTATATTCAGACATTTTGCAGCAGTCGCTGAAGTCTGCCCTGTGCCGGTGATTTTATACAATGTTCCGGGTCGTACCAGCTCAAATATGGACTGGGAAACGACAGTAAGATTGGCACGTCATTCTGATAAGTTTATCGGCATCAAAGAAGCTTCCGGCAATTTACAACAAGTCACTAAAATCATCAAAAACAAACCCGAACATTTTCTTGTCATCTCAGGTGATGACGAAGTCATCTTACCTATATGCGCCTTAGGTGGAGATGGTGTGATTTCAGTCATAGCTAATGTCTTACCTAAAGCTTTCAGCCAAACCATTAATTTTGCACTAGATCAAGATTATTATGCCGCACGTAAGCTCAACGAGAAAACGTATGATTTACATAAATGGCTCTACATCGAAGGCAATCCAGTAGGCATCAAAGCAGCCGTGGCATCCATCGGATTATGTACAAAAGAAGTGCGACTTCCTCTAGCAGAGATGACCGACGGCAACTATGTACGGCTAAAAGATGAACTCGATCAAATTTTAAACCAGTTAAGATAATATCTATAGCCGGTTAAATTAAAAATTGTGATCTACGCCTATTAAAAACATAAAGCCTATCGTTTCTATCTGATTGATATAGGTGAGTGAAGATGTTTGATGAAATATTGAATTTTGCAATTTATTATTGAGCATGTTCAATACCTTGACCGACAACATTATGGGCTTGCTCCTTTCCGGTGTCAAGGAAATATAACCAGTGAGATGTAAATCACTCAATGGGTCCAATCGACGCCCATCGATCGTATTGAATGATGTAGCATACCGTGAGTGAGACGTATTTTTAACACAACAAATTAATAAAATATTATATTTATATTTAGCTGTATATTAACAATATGTAATTATAGCGTAGTAATTTCATAATGCAAACAAAAAACATAAACATCTTGCTTACACCGGTACAAATTACAGTGATTTTCTGGCGTGCTGAAGTTCTTTTGCATTCAATTTGACCATCTAATTGAAAATCATCCATAATATGACGAATGCTTCAAATTTTTAAAAAGTCGATACTTGTTCTTTCACTATTGCCCATCAATCATTTAAAGTTATTTTGCTTGTTATTGCATGGTTGCTAGATGGCGGCCCAACGGCAGTCTGTGAAAAAACAATCAAGATTATAGGCAAACAAACACAAAATATTTATAACATTATGATGGAGAGAAAATGTTTAAAAATGCCAAGCATTATAGGTCTCGACCACTTTCAAATTTCATTTTCTACACTTGAGGATGCTTCGGTTGGCTCAATGTATGTGTATGGCTGCTCTAACTTACAATCTAAAGAATTTTTTTACGCTTTACCGCTAAAAAAACCACTTATCATAGTACAGATAATCACCCTTGAATATGGGCGACTAAAGACTTTTTTGAAAAAATCCTTTATATGAGCCTAAAAGCTCGATTCTAAGCCATTTTAAATTTGTGATTTTGTACAGAAACTAAAAATTTAGCATCGATTAAAACGTCCTTAAAGCGGTTGTTTTTCAAGGGTTCTTTCTGAAAACGGCAGTTGTGCAATGATTATCGTTGTTTGATAAAGGCGTTCTTGTTTTTCGTCACTGTCAAGCTGTTATTTTTTAGTCTTTTTAGTTTTCTCTTTTGTAAATAAATCGGCTGTATATTTTTCGTATAGCCCAAATAAAAATTCCATCCGATTGGCTTCACTTGTAAATGCATGTGGTCTGTAAGCTAAATCAACTGCTTTGTCTAACTCGTTGTGAGCTTTGATTAAAGCAGGTGGCATCGTCAATGGGTCGTAGAGGTCAGCAAGTGAACTGTTAGGAAATTGTAGTCTTGCATCTAATACTTTTTGTGCTGCTGTTTCAATAGCAATAATTTGTTTCACTGTTGGATTTTCAGGCCAAGGATAATTGTTGTAAACGATATCTTTCGAATATCTGTAATCACTTTTCAATCGCCCACAAATATATTTAACCCAAGCCATATGCATTGCTGACATTAAAACTCCAAAATGATATTGATTTCCATTAGGTATAGACATACAGGTGTCGCTTACAATGGAATTTTTATCAAAAAATCCGAATGGAATATATGGTCTATTTTCAGACGAAACTCTCGGAACAACTATAAAAGTTTCTGGTCGGTTTCTGTCACGAAATAAAGTTGGCGTTACTGCAAATTTTTGTGTTGAAGGGGCTACGCTGTCAAGGCGAAACTTTTTTACTAACTCTACTCTTTTAAGCACTTCAGGCATTTGTTTTAGTTCGTTTGGTTCAGCGTCCACAAGCCATAAGCACCAACGTTTTTTTTCCATTTAAAAACTCAAAAGCAGAAATAAGAGGAAGAATATACTTTTCAGCTTTCGGTTCTTTTTGTAAAAAATCAATTTTTTTCTTCGTCAGAGAGTATCAAATTTCCACCATCCAAAGGCATATTTCCAAAACTCATTTTGGGAACATTGCAAAGTGGGTTTGTCCGTTTAGTGATTAAAATATCTTTTGCATCAACCAAATATGGATTGATATTTTTTGCTTTTATTTCATGAGCTTCGCCTTTAATATCTTCATATTCAAAAATAACTTTGTTATTCGTATCAAAATTGGCGAAACCAATTATTACACAATATACAGCTGCATTTCCCTTGGCTTCGTTGCTCCATTTAAAAGTTCTATGAGCAAAGTGAATTTTGATATTGTATTTATTGAGCATTTGTCCCCAAAGTATGCTTGTTTGTTCACCTTGTACAATGGAGTTGGTAGAAACAAAAGCTACTTTTGTTTTTAACCCTTGAATATATTTTGCTGCTTTGATGTACCAAGCCGTTACATAGTCCAAAACTCCTGCACCTTGTATGTTTTCAAATTCTTTTACTACAGCATTTCGCTGGGTTTGACTCATTATTTTGGAGCCAATAAAAGGCGGATTTCCAATGATGTAATCAAAAGTTATTTCATTCGTTGGGCTGGGTTTTCCTTTATGGATTTGGTAAGTTTCCGTTTGAACGTTAGCTGTTTTGTATTCACTAATCGGTTCCTCCACTAAATAAATATTGGCATGTTTAGCAACAACATTAATTGTATTTACAGGATTTAATAAAGACTGCCAATCGGTTTCTAAAGCATCACCATGAACAATGGTAGCGGCTTTTTTTAACGGCAAACGCACAAAGTATTGTCCGAACTCACTACTTACTAACATATTCATTTGGTGGTCAATCAGCCACATTGCAACTTCGGCAATTCGGGCAGGGAATTCTTCATATTCTATGCCAAAAAATTGGTCAACATTAATCCAAAGAATTTGGCTAATATCTAAAAAGCCTTGTCCAGATTTGTTGAGTGCTTTTAAAATTTCAAATTCTAATAGTCGCAACTCTCGATACGTGATCACCAAAAAGTTTCCGCATCCGCAAGCAGGATCCAAAAATTTGAGCGTGCTAAGTTTTTTATGAAATTCGTTTAGTTTGTTTTTGTTGTCTTTTACGCTTTCAAATTCTTGCCAAAGTTCGTCAAGAAAAAGCGGTTTAATCAGTTTTAAAATGTTGGTTTCGCTGGTGTAATGTGCTCCAAGGTTTCTGCGTTCTTTTGGATTCATCACACTTTGAAACATTGAGCCGAAAATGGCAGGCGAAATTTTGCTCCAATCAATGTAACAGCAATTTAAAAGCGCTTGTCGCATATTGCTGTCAAAACTTGCTGTAGGCAAAAGTTCTTCAAATAATTTTCCATTGACATACGGAAAGTCGGCAAGTTGCTCATCCAGATTTTTATAACGGTTTTCTTTTGGTGTGTTAAGCACCTGAAAAAGTTCTTGTAGTTTTGCCGCAAGATCACTTCCATCTATATTAGTGCGTTGTTCAATGTATTCTTGAAATTGCTGCTTGTTGAAAATGGTGGTGTCTTCGGCAAACAAGCAAAACAGAATACGAACTAGATAAACTTCTAATGGGTGTCCAGTGTAACCAATTTCCTTCAATCTGTCGTGAAGTTTACCCATTAACTCGGCTGCCTTAATGTTTGCAGGGTCTTGTTCTTTGTAAACTTTCTTTTGATAGCCAAGTAAATAACCGAAATGCTGAACGTTGTTGACAAGGTCGTTGAGTTTAAACTCAATCGTTTTGTTTTCTTCCAGGTCGTAAAGTCTAAAATTTTCAAAATCACAAACCAAAATATATTTCGGTAGTTCATGTTCTTTCAATCCGTATGTATAGTCTTTAGCTTGTGTAAATGCTTTATCGAGATTTTTACCCCGACTTTTTCATTTCAATTAAAATTGTTCCTTTCCAAAGCAGGTCAATGTAACCGTCTTTGTCATCCAATTTTTTATCTCTATGCTCAAAAGTCGA
>LNBW01000046.1 GCA_001567255.1 Bacteroidetes bacterium OLB9
AACAACGCCAATAGAAAGGTTCTGAAATTGGCTTTACCTGTCAAAAAGAGACAGTGGATGGATGGACTATTTTCAAAAATAGATACAACACCGGATGTTTTTTATTTTTCTAATGCATAATCCGGGTTCAATGCATGTAATAATGCTTCCGAATCATCAAAACTGTTCTCAGCTTCAAGCCGGATGAGATGTATTTTGTCTTCGTCACACTTAAAAACACTAATCGATTGAAAATCACTATATTCTAGAAATTGAATCCTACTTAATGATTGTTCGAAGATAAAATCACTAAAAGTCTCAATTATGCTAATGGCCTTCATGGGCTCATCTCCTTTGATTTGCTGCCACCTATTTGCATCCACACCATTGACGATTAAAAACTTAATGAATTCATCACTTAAACCCTCTAATTCTTCGTCTGTCAACCTTCTAAATTTCATGCCCAAAATTTACACAAAACTATAAAAATACTTTGACTCCACCAATGAAGTCTTGCACTCGTCCACTTATAAAGGTGTACTCTAAGAAAGTAAAATCATCTTGGTGCAATATAATCCAAAAAATCGACAAAAAATCAAGGAATTACTTTTTCATTATAATCTATCATCATACATTTGTGTTACTATATCAGTAATTTATTATTTAAACATCAGCATGGTAGAGAATGGCATTCATATTGATATCAATATCTCCAAAGATAAAATCAATCAAATACTGACCGCTTTTTTGAATGGAAAAGAACATCACACCTTCACTTCTGAAAGTTACGACTTTACTATCACAAAATCCAGTATCGAAGATATATGCTTGCATTGTGCTAGCAAATCACTCATGGTAGAATTGCCCGTTGATTTCAAATTTTATAAAAAAGCCGGACTTTTCTCTGTTGATGGAGAAGGCAAGATTTATCTCAATGTAGAAATAGAATATAATATCGACGAGCAACTCAACTTCAGCACAAATAGCAAGTTACTGGATTACAAATGGCAAAAACCACCCATCATCCACCTAGGATCGCTCAATATTCCGGTAGAAATGCTAAGCCATATCATCATTCACTACATGGAACAAAGTGTACTCAATTCGCTAGACAAATACATCCATGACAAAGTAGATTTGAGATCGCTGATCATGAAAAAATGGAAGCAATATGCTGATAACTACAAGATTGTAAATAAACCTATCGTATATTTTAATGGTGAGCTCAAGAATATTATAACAGGGCCACTTAGATCTAACAAGTCACAGTTACATTTGGACATTTGGCTGGATGTAGGCATTAGAATTTCTGACACGCCTTCGATGCAAGAGGACAATTTTCAACCCAGATTCATATGGAAAGAAAAATACGAAAGTGCCAATAACCAAAAAGCAGTTGCTGAGTTTTCATACGAAGGTTTGGCACGCATGATCAAAAATGAGTTGAACGGCAAGGAACTCGGTGGCAAAACTTTTGATATTGAAAGCGTTTTCATTAGAAATGATGAAAAAATGGAAGTAACTGCAGATATACACGAACCCGTCAAAGGTCAATTAAAAATCTCTTTTATACCTGTGCTAGACAAAGAAAGTCAGAAAATAGATATTCAAGACCTTAAAACTGAAGTTGTTGCTGAAAACATTATTTATAAATTGACATCACCGCTCATTGAAAAAATCATTACATCTAGATTGCAGTCTATATTTCCACTCGATATCTCGATGTATATGGATCAGTTTGTGAAAAAAATTCCTACTTTTCAATTTTTTGAAAATAATATATCACTGATTCCTTCTATGACTAAAACTAAAATCGAAAATGCCAATTTTGGCACCTCTAGTTTGATTGTAGATATCATACTGGAAAATACCGAGCTGGATGTAGTCGTATAGATTATTGCGCCTGTTCTTTTTTTTGATTTCTTTTCCTATTAGCCTGCACTGCGAGTGAAGCATTGAGTTCAAATCCGACTAGAATAATAAAAGAATTAAACTGAATCCAGATCATCAACACTATCAGTGCTCCGATAGAACCGTATAACTGGTTATATCGACCAAAATTATTGATAAAATAACTAAATGCCAGTGATGTCAATAATGATAATATAGTTGCAACAATGGATCCGAGATTGATAAAATTCATCCTGCGATGCATAGATGGACCAATAGTATAAATAAGGCTTATACCGGTGTAAATCAAGAATACAGAAAATATCTTATTAGCCAGGCTACCTAGATATAGGACACCGTCATCCACATCAAATCGCTCCGACAAATAATTCAAAATATGACTTTCGACAACGACTGAAACTAAAGAAATAATCAATAATATGGACAAAATTAAGGTGAGTAAAATGGAAAGTAATCTCGATTTCCACCACGGCCTTGACTTAAAGGTGTCGTGGTAAGCCTTATCAAAACCTGACATCAACGTCAGCATCCCATTGGATGAAAATACCAATGCAAGGAAGGCACCCAAAGAAAGGAGACCGTCACGCTTAATTGATGTAATATCATAAATGATACTAAATATGTAATCATGAGCATTTTCAGGAATAACCCCTCTGAGTTGTTCGCTTAGGGTCGTCATATAATCATGAACGACCGGAAGCATAGGCAATAATGTGAAGAGGAATAAAATCAATGGGAATATGGATAAAAACAGGCTAAAAGCCACCGAATTGGCACGAGAAGTAAGGTTGTCTTTATGCGCTTCCTTAAGTACAAATGTCACCACTTCATATACCGTCACCTCCTTAAATACTGCAGGGCTATACCGCTTACTCCAGGCTAGTATCCTATTAATAATTGGAATTTTTTCCAGTATCTTGTTGATCTTTTCCTCAGTGTTACTCAAAATATGGCAATAATTTATCAGCCAAAAATGACGGACATGAGATATTTTTGTTGGTCTTCATGTCTATAAAAAATAGTTTGACCACAGCTTTGTGAATCAGCTGCATCTCCTGATTGAAAATATCGTTGATAAAGGTGATGATTCTTCCTGGACGATCTTCAATAGTAGTTCGGATAGTGAGCAACTCATCATACTTTGCCGGTAACATAAATCTGGATTCCACATGCGCTACTGGCATCATGATGTGGTGATGATCTTCCATCTCTTGATAAGTCAATCCCAGACTACGCATGGTCTCCACCCTGCCGATTTCATACAGAATAGCATAATTGCCATAATACAGATAACCCATCTTGTCTGTATCAGCGTATCTGACTCGCGATTGACAATCAAAACTATACACAAAAGGTAAATTTTAGATGGTAGTACGAACAATAGGGCAAGTCATACAATGTGAGCCACCTCTAGCCCGCGACAATTCATTGGATGGCAATGCAATAATTGTATTGGTCATCTCATCCGGATTGATCTTACCTGCTTCTACATCTCTGATAAAATCTCTGGCATGGATAATCGTATATCCTGCATCGACAAGTGCCATATCAGTTTTAGGATTACGGTCGTATGAGATGGCAATGCCCGGCCTTAACGCTACTAGATTACATCCATCTGTCCACTGCTCGCGTTCCTGGTAGGGACTCACACCATGTCCTGAAAAGATAAAGTTTGCGTTAGGGTTGATTTCATGCAGAAAGAAACTTTTGACAGAATCATAAACCGCTTCGCTCCCATCTTTTCTATACACGATGACATTAGAGCTGACTCCATCATAAATCGTCGGCTTATAACACACGATATCATTATGGTTGATGATAGTGAAAAGTGTATCGATATGCATACAAGAACGATCATTGGGAATATTGATCTGTGCTATATTGTTGACCAGACCTTTTTCAAATAAAACTTTCTTAACGCTTTCAATGGCATATTCAGTAGTACGCTCAGAACATCCTATAAATACAAAATCATCATTGACCATCATAACATCTCCGCCTTCGAGTGAAACAATTTCTCCTCTTTTTGACGGTGGAAACTTATCCAGATGATTAAGGTTAATGATCCTATCTTCCTTGCTGAGGTTCTTGAAAAAAGGATGTGCATAAAATATAAAACGCGCCAGAAGATTTTCTCTGTACCTGGCCATTTTAGCAGCCTTAGTTATGATGATGTGATCCTTGATAGTTACCGCGATATCTCTGGTAAAAATAAAATTAGGTATCGGATCAAAATAAATATGATCTTCATCTTGATGATACCCCGTAATGAGCAGTTTCATCAATGCATTAGCATCCAGTGACATGAAAAACTCCTTATTACTAGGCGGTAGCTCTTCATACTCTATGACTTTGTCTATAAGTTCTTCTTTAATCTCCGGGCTTGCATCTAGCCCTTCTTCAATCAGCCTTTCAGTATCTAGTACATTATCTTCGCCGATGACATATTGTAGTACACGTCTGAATACTTCGTGCTCTTCCTTCATTTGAGGCAAATGGACAATATCATCAAATAATAATTCAACGGCTTTCTTAGGTGAAATTCGGGCGATACCATCATCCGGACGGTGAATGATAACTTTTTTCAATGCGCCTATTTCAGAATTGACACTCAGCATATATTTACATTATTGGTTTTAATATCTTAATGTTGCAAAGTTATAAAAAATAAAGATATATCTATAATAGCTATAGAAAGACAACTTTATTACTTTCAAAAATGCAATGTATGGAGAACAATAAAAGCAAAAATGCCTAAAAGGCCAATGATGGTAGGACAATCACATTAATGCAACTGAGCGATATAAATCGGGATATGTAGAGGGAAAAAAGTTGGAGTACTACTTACCAAACTCAAATTTTTACTAAGGTCTTAATGATTCTGAGCTCGAGAACTAATTATACCCTGGTCAACGGCAATCTTCGGTTATTGGGATGACCTCTAGTGGCTCATTCTTTCTCGAAATTTTGGGTTGCAGTACTCCGTACCAGGATCTCAAAATAAAAAACTTCAAAACGTGTACGTCGTAAGACGATGCAAACATAAAATAAAACATATTATAAAAAAACATAATATGTAAATATTTTTAAATTTTTATTTTTGATATATTAAAATAAAATATGTTTTATAATGTAAAATTACATATAATACTGATTTCATATTCATTACACATATAATATATATTTATGTTTAATATATCCTTTTTGAAATTAGTTTCAATACATCCGTGAAAACCCTTGATTTTATCCCTATTATCTAACCTTGAGATTGATTAAAATGGAAAATTTCTATACACGGTATAAAATTGCTTTTCTGCTCCAAAACTTTCATTAAACGCTGCAATACCTTCGATAGACGAACCTTCAAAATCTAGTTTCTTTTCTTTTCCAGAATACCAACGAATCACCTCACTAATCATCCATGCAAAACCACCCTTAGGCTCAGTTGCCTTGTTACGAGCCGAAAACATCAAAATAAGTCTTTCATGAGCATCTATTAAAATACTCACAGCCAAAGGTTTATTCGATGCATCTTGCAGTTCAAATCCAACCAATCTACCCTGATTTTGAATCATCTTAAGATAATACCTGGTCAATTCTTCATCCATTAATCCTGCTATCTGCTGATAATCCTGCTTAAAAAGACTAAAAAACAAGTCAATTTCCGCTGACTGAACCAGCTGTAGGCCTGTACCTTGATGTCTGCGCAGGTCTTTCTTTCGATCTCTTTTAAAAGCGGAAGACAATGTGTTGAAATCAGGTCTTAAATCCAGCAAATGATTTACTTTCAAAGTGCCCTTCGGTTGGAACGCCGTAGTATTATCTTCATTAAAATGATAAGATCGTACTCGATATTGATGAAGTTGTTTTTCAAAGATTCTGAATAACTCCTCATCCATATCCTGATTATAAAAAACCCCGAGCTGCTGGCAATACATCGGTTGAGCCACCCATTTTATGCCGAATTTATACTGGAGTGGTATCGGCATCACAACTTCATAATCCCCGTAAACGATACATTCCCAGTTTCCTCCCGTGACAACATCCATGTACCAGTACTCTGCATAAATGCGATGGTTTTGAGCCTTAGCCAGTGTTTGTGTATATTTGTCTGTGTCTAAAACACGCCTCTTAATTTTCCTAATCATATTACACACAAAAATAAATAAAACTCACATTGCTAGTTAAACAATCGCTGAAAGAAGTATGATACAACCTTTTCGTCTCTTTAACCTATATTACTCATTAGTCTTTGGTGCGAAGGGAAATAATACAAAATAGCTATGAGGCTCGGAGTTTTTATTCGGCAGTCATTGTTTTACTATGTCGAGGACAGAAATACGAGTACCGACATAGAAATGAAGTAGCATTTTCATGTAGTCAATTCAAATGCGTAATTTGGGTTTAAAATAAATATATTTGCTAATTGACTACACTTATGTTTTGTGCTTCCGATTCTTTTATCATTTTTGTACTCATAATGCTTACTAGTATGCGCAACATTATCTATCTATTCAGCCTGATTACCACTGCGCCATTTATTTTCAGTTCGTGCAGTTCCATAAAACTTGGTAACAAAAGTAGTTTGAGCAGTGGTTACTACATAGCTCCGCATCATAAAAAAAGTCTATGTAGATACGGATCAAAATGACGAAATCCATATATATGAGCAAGAAAATAGTAATGTCATGCAACTAGTCTCAACTTATGCAATACAATCAAACCATAATTCATCTTCAGCCTCCATTGTCCTAACAAAAAGTACCTTTGACTTCGATTTGATTACCATTCCTATAAAATTGAGGCCATCAGTACAAAATGTACCTGCACAGTTCAATAACAATCTGAATATGGCAGCATTTACGGGATATCGAAAAGACTTTCACAAGATTAGTTATAAGTCATCGCCATTGAATATCTATAAAAGAAAAATATCCAATTTTGGAATTGCAGCCGGTGTGGTTTCTGGTCTTTCAGGTACTTTTATCAACGAAACAACAACCTCTTTTAATCAACGCCTAGAATATGATGGTATTACCTGGATGTACGGTCTTAGTATGATTTGCGGATGGAATCAACTCACCTTCGGACTTACTACAGGAAGAGATGTCTTATTAGATCACAATCGATCCATTTGGGTTTACAACCACCAAACATGGTATGGACTCACCATAGGTCTTCATCTAAATTAAGATTTCATCAAGTAAGCCTTTTACTTACCCAAACAAGAGCTGCAGTAACCAGCAATCTAAAGGTCAGGGCATAAAATGTCTTTAATTCGTGCACACCTCCTTCCATGACATAAATAACAAATGCCATAAATGTAATGACTAAAATACTCAAAGCAATGAAGAGCATTTTTGTTGCATTTTGCTTTCTCCATAACTGATAAGCCGACAGTAAATAAAGCAACCCACAAGCCAGATTTGCTGATACTACAAATGGTACGTAATTACCATGTTTTTCAGCCATACCAAATAAATCGAATAGAATGGATACCGTCATAAAGGTCGTTACGGCTCCAAATACAATCAGAAAAAGAACAACGACAGTTCGTAAGGTATTATTCATGACTAGAAAATTTAGAACTATCTGAAAATCAAAGCGCTAAGTTCACCATTTTTAGCGACTTTTCAAATATTCTAATCATATATTTGACCACCATCATCTAATTTTTTACAATGAGATGATAAAAGACTCAAGGTCAATAATTACATCTTGTCAGCTTCCCAAGCATTAAGCTTCTCTGATGAGCTACCATCTTCTGAAAAGGTTTGAGCTACACCTTCTTTTCTCACTCCGGCATATACATTATCGTGCTCAAAATCATAAATCAGTATAAAATTAGTAGCAGCACAATTATGCGGCTCACATGCCCAAGCAATAAACTGCGACTGAGTAGCTTCCATAGGTGCTTCTGTACCCCAGGTTTTTTTCATGAATTGGAAGTTTTCATCACCGATAAGTGTATGAACTCTATCCATCAGTGGTGCAAACTCCAAAAAATTTACGTCTCTTGGGTACTTATTATGGAAAGTCCTAAGCGTATCCAGAACACTAGGCTGAGGCGCCTGAGTCATATCCATAGCTTCAGTAGTGGTTGTTTCATTCTCTTGACTAGGTACATCTGTTGCATTTTGCTTGCATGAAAAAAATAGCAAAGTAGCTACCCATAAAGAAAAAATTGTATAAAGTTTTGCTTGATGGAACATTGGTTTTGTCATTAGATGTAATTTAATTTGATGAATTATAAAAAAACGCAAATATCTAATGTTCAACGGAAATATAGTTATAATTGTTATATAAATTTTCTATATTTTTTCGGCCAGACGTTAGTTTATCAAAGATTGAATATAAGCCAAAAATTTATCGGAGTTGTAATTAGACATGCCCTTATGAACCATTGCTAGCTTTCCTTTAGAATCAATAACAAAGGTAGTCGGAATGTTAGAGCTATGATACATAGGTGGCATATTAGTAACAAGAGAATATACTTCGAATTCATAACCTTTTCTTTCTCTAAACTGCACCGCCTTTTGGAAATCTTCATCTACGGAAATCATTACAAAAATCACATTGTCATTCTTTGTTTTCTCATAAAGCTTGTTGATGGCAGGCATTTCTGCTATGCATGGAGGACACCAGGTCGCCCAAATATTCATAAATATAACCTTGCCCTTTAAATCCTGCATATCGACCGTTTCTCCTTTAGAATTGCGCAGGCTGAAATTAAAATCAGCATCAGGCAGAGTGCTACTTTCTCTTTCAATCGATTCAGTATCAGGGTTGAGTAAGCCTGTGGCGAGAATGCCTCTTTGTAAAAATCCGAAAACTTCTGTATGTAAGCCTGTCAGATACAACACCATGATTACACCTAGAAATATGGCATATTCTCGTATTGTCTTTTTTGTTTTTTGTTCCATGAATACCATTTATATAATAAACCAATGTCCATAGATTAAAGTTGGAAGTAGGTAACTCAAGTAACAAAAAAGGCATTGGTTGATGTGTGCCAATGCCTCTTTGAAGTACTGTTTTTGAAACAAGTTCTCTTATCTAACCCATACATCATCAATTCTGTAGGATGTTGTATTGGCAGCTTGAGTACCTACATACTTAAATCCTATTCGAAGATTTTTGCCATAAGATTTTAAATTGACAGTACCTGAGTCTATCCATTCGTGATTTTCAGAGGATTGACCTGCCAAGTTCAATCCTGTAACTTGTTGCCACGAAGTTGTGGTAGGATCACCTGTATAATTTGTCGTGACCCAGATAGTCAGACCATCATGTCTCCATTCTTGCATAGCAGTACGTAGGCTAAAATCTGCTGCCTGATCAGTGTCAAATACAGGTGTCACTAACCAGCATTCCATGTCCGCAGGAGCTGTATTACCAAAAGCTGTCGCCTGAGCATACGTATTGCTATCACCACTAAAATATTTTGCCAGCCAACGTCTGTTGCCTTTAACTGCAACGTTATCCCATCCTGACAAGACTATATCTTCATTAGAGGTTTGAGATTCAAAATCTTGCTTAAAACCACCTCCGGATGCACCGCCTTTACACACACAATTTTCATCATACTGGTCATTGACAGTATTAGGATCGCCATCATCACAGGCCGCTCCCGGGTAAATAGCTGGATTTTCAGGAGCACAATCCTGGCCGTTCAAAACACCATCACCATCACAATCAGCATTTGGATCATTCACATCACAAGGGCCACCACCTGATACATCTCCTAGATTTCGTATGCTTAGCTGTTTTCCATTAAAATTACCCACTATACCAGTTACCGTCACATTTCCGGAAGGATACTAGATGATGCAAAGGTTGCCGATGAGCTAGTGTAAAGCTGGACTTCGCCAGTAGCATCTTTAAGTTGAATCTTGCTACTATATACCGCACCTCCGGTCAAGGTAGCATTGGCAATTCTGATGAGTGTGGATTCGTGTACCTTCAGATCGATCTGTCCTACCGTCAATACTTTGGGGGCAACTGTTTTACCGGTGGCTATAGGTTCTACGTTAGTATTATTAACATTTTGAACCTGTAACAAACCATTAAAACTTGACAATACACCACCGTTAAGATTGATTTTCACCTCTGATCCAAGTGGAACATTAATCGGACTGGTAAATCTAACCAGAATACCATAGTCTCCATCCTGAACCACCATATTCTGGCCGTTTATATTTTTGTTCTCTACATCAGAGATGACTATTCCTTGTATATATTCGCCTGATAATGTGATATCTGCACCTTTATATTTTGCTCTAAGCGACTCAATAGATATTTTATCACCTGATCCTCCTCCTGTTCCATCACATCTCGGACCGGTAAAGGACAAATCACTTGGGTCACGTATGAAAAGTTGAGCAGCATTTCTAAACCAGCTGTAAACACAAACAATCTTTCCATTGCCTAGAGGAACTTTTTGACTTGCAAAATCTGCATAGCCGCTATTTCTTAAAACCAATTTTTGATTTTGGCAGTTTTTCAAATTGTGATTCACTGATTGTGGATTATCCGGATTAGCATCTGCAAAAGTAGTATTAGCTGTTGCTGACTCAAATTCCATTCCATCCAGCTCAATCAGCGTATTAAAATCATTACTACTTAATTCTGATATTTTTTTTGGTCTGGCTGTCACAGCAGCAGTACGTCCAGAACGGATCATTACTGATCGGATCAAACCTGCAGGAATCCTTCCTACTGAAGAACCGGAATTCACGCCTAGTGTTGGCAATCCTTCATAATATCCTACTGCCAGATCTTTTAGCGCCACATATACCACTTGACCTACAGGATAAAGCGCATTGAGCTCATTTTCGTCGATACTTACAGCAATGCCCTTCTCACCATGCATATCATGTAAGATGATGGTTTTATAAAAATTGCCAGACTTATCGTCCGCAACCACCAGACCCTCCAGATATTTGTCTTCATTGACATTGTTGATCTTGCCTACTTCAATTTTAGCAAGCAGGTCGTCAAAAGTCATAATCTGGTCAGCCTTAATTTCAGGTATATTGCTCGGTGGTGAATCAAAATCACCCTTCAAACATCCTGAAACAAAAAAAAGTGCTCAGCATCAAAGCTGAAAGTAAAAAAACATTAAACTTAAATGATTTCATCTTTTGTTGTAAAATTATATTCTGTTAATAAAATATCATGGAAAAATATACGCTATACCGAGTGTATAATTGATACCATATGCATAAAAATAACGAGGAGCAAATTTGTCAATATCTTTACCTTCAAAATCAAATCGGTATTGCTCAAATCCTCCGGTAACAAAATTTCTATTGTTGAGCAGATTACCGACATTTAAATTTATACGCAAAATTGATCGATTCTTAAATCGATGTGACTTCCCAATGGATGCATCCACTGTAAAATTATCCTTAAATTTCACCTGATCTACAATACTATTGAATAATGTACTTTCACCATATTTGTAAATATCTGCAACGGCCGCCTCCGTTCTTCTGTCAGGATTAATTGATAGGTAATTTTTTGAAAAACCATTAATGTTGATATTAAAATTCCAATATTTAGGACTTCGGTAGCCCAAATCAATCGTACCAGCTATTTGGGGCGAACCTGTAACGTAATAATTATTAATATATACAACCCTATCCGTAACGATATCTTCAGCACTATTATCTCGTGAAATAGTAGCCAGAGGACGATCAGTATAAAAATAGTCACCAACTGATATAGCTCCACGCAAAGTAAATAAAGGATTGATATTATAATCAAAGCCTAGCTCTAATCCATAGTGTTTCGTATTTATATTGGTCATCAGATAATTGACAAACGTTCTAAAATCTTCATGATAGAAAACATCATTAGTGATTTTATCTTTAAAATGGGTATAAAAGGCGGAAACTCTCGCTTTAAAACTTGTATATCTAGCCAGGTATGATATGTCAAATGAGGTGATTTTTTCATTTTGTAGATTGTTAGCCACTTGATCTCTTACACGAGGTGAGACATAGGCTTCTTCAGCAAATGGCGCCCGAGTTCTATATGTTCCATTGAGTGATATATAGTTTCTTCCATCAATCTTATAGGTCACTCCACTCTTCACTCCGTAGTTAAAAAAAAGTCTGGACTTCAGACTTACCGTATGAATGATCAGGAAACAGCCCTACCTTAGTATGCCCGAGCCGATAAAACGACTGCTGTGCAAGCGATATCCCTCCAAAAAAGTCAAACAACCTTGTCTTTACACCTAATTGTCCCCAGGCTGTAGCATTATTGTTATTTATATTGTAATTATATCCGTAAATATCACCTTCATAAACCAGTCTGTTAGGATGATTAAGGTCGTTTTGACCTACATCACTATTATCCGGATAATCTCTAAGTGCAAACTTATTAAAGTCTATATAAAAGTCAGCTCCCATCAAATCTTCTAGTCGCTTATAGAAATGGACCTTTTCAGAAATATACTGCAAACCTCCTGTAAAATTGATATCATCCGTGAATGCAGTATTGAATACTGTATTTAAATTTAATTTTGTATTGTCATAATTCTCTGATTCCTGAACATAAGCAGCAAGCTTTCCTGTAATATTATTGCCTATAACACCATCTACATTTTCAATTGTATAATTTCGAACCGCATTAGCTGCGTAAAGTTCTGCCCAGTTAAGTTGGCGATTATCCTCACTAGCTCTGTAAAAATCTGCTATCTGTTGTTTTAACAAAGGATCTTCAACAAAACTGGGTAATCGGCGATAATAATCAGGTCTCGGGTCGGGTGCATCATACCAGTCCAGCCGAGTGGAACCAGCATTTCCAAACTGATACCCTACGGTAGTCCTTAGGTTACTTTTATTAGAAATCTTCCAGTCGTGGCGAAGCATTGTGATGGGACGATGGACGATGTACTCTCTACTATTTCTGACCTTACCATTTTGATAACCCCAGTTCGGATTATAAAAGTTGGTACCTGCCAGGTCGTACATCTCTTGAATGGCCCCTGTAGCTCTCCCTCTTTTGAAAGGAGATCCCATAATTACACCATTCAACAAATGATTCTCACCTAATTTTCTATCGACGGACACAAAGTACGAATTGCCTTGATAGTATGTACCTTTAACATACCCTTGATTGCCATAAGCATGGGAAGCAGATATCGCCAGTGCCCATCCGTTTTGCATCATACCAGTAGCATATGTCCCCATCAACCGATGCTGATAGGTACGATTAGAATTGCTGTAGGTAAGCTTAGTAGTCTTTCTAATCGACGAAGCTCGCAAATCAATGAAAGTGGCCCCACCTATACCACCAAATGTAAAGTCACTTTGATTCAGATTTATTAAATTAGTTCGGCTCCTTAGTGCATCATTTAGATTGCCCCATGCAGACCAAAGCACCCCACCATCTCTCTGATCATTCATCAACATCCCATTTAATATCATCTCAGAGTTTTCATTAAAATAACCACGAGGCCTAAATCTTCCTGCACTAAGATTGAACGAAGCAGAACTTAAAAATGGATCCCATCCTCCAGAAAGTGCACTTGAAAAATTATCACTTTCATTTTCAATCCCTGCCAGATCATCAATATCAATAACAGAGATTTCATTTGAAACTACTTTGACTACATCTAACATCAAGTCACCCAATACCAAATCTTCTGTGCCCATTACAAAAGTAGTGAGGACATTTTCCTTGTCATTGACCACAGACATTAAAGTATAATTTCCTGGTTTCACTTCATAGAATGTAAATTTTCCTATTCCATTAGTAAAAGCCTCATAATCTGTTCCTTGCAGTTTCAATTCTACCCCTGGTTGTATGGATTGGGTCTGCCTATCCAATAGTCGTCCGGTGATATTCTGGGCATGTGTTAATAGAACATTAAACACAAGAAATACAGATACAATAAAAGTAAGATTTCGTCTAAACATTAGCATGGTTATTATTGTAATGAAGTGGTAAAATTAATTAATTTATCAAATCTTCAGCATTTACATTAAATTTATTTTAACCGACAAAGTGTTAATGACCTAAATAAAAAATTATCTTTGCATTCATTACCAAATCTGAACAAATGAATTTTCAGTTATTCAAAACGATTTGTACATTTATTTTTGCAATAGTACTTACCGTTGCTCAAGCTCAAGACAATAAGTTGCAGTATAAAATTGTCAGTATAGGTTTTTATAACCTTGAGAACTTATTTGACACTGAAAATGATTCTACAATTAATGATGAAGAATTCCTACCTGAAGGAGCTCGTGCGTGGACACCTGAAAGATATGCAGAAAAATCAGCCAATATGGCGTACGTGATATCTCAAATTGGCATAAATGATGCACCTAGTGGCCTTTCCATTCTAGGTGTAGCCGAAATAGAAAACAGAAAAGTGCTGGAAGATCTGGTAGCTCAACCGTCAATAGTCAACAGAAATTATGAGATTATTCATTATGATTCTCCTGATCCTCGAGGTGTGGATGTTGCTCTTTTATACAACCCAAAACATTTCACACCTATTCAAAGTCGGCCGATACAGATGCTTCAAATCAATGAACAAAATAAGAGAAGATCAAGAGATGTGCTTTACGTCAAAGGAATTCTTGAGACGGACACGTTGCATATATTAGTCAATCACTGGCCATCACGTGGCGGAGGACCGGTAACTGTCCGTCTTAGAAATGAAGCTGCAAGGTTAAATCGCACATTGATAGACTCCATTACTCAGGTCGTACCTGATGCGAAAATTATAGTCATGGGCGATCTCAATGATGACCCCACCAGTGAAAGTATTAAATCCTATCTTCGCACAGTGAGCAAAATAGGCGATGTCAATAAAACAGGTATGTTTAATCCATTTGAAGAAAAGTACAGAAGAGGTCTAGGTTCTAATGCTTACCGTGACGCTTGGAGCCTCTTTGATCAGATTATTATTTCTAAAGGATGGGCTGACCAAAACCAGGATGGATATTACTATTTTAAAGCAAATATCTTTAATAAAAAAATTCTTAATTCAGCCTACAGGCCAATATAAAGGATATCCAATGCGTACATTTAGTGGTGATGAGTATCAAGGTGGATATAGTGATCACTTCCCTACCTATATTTACTTCATCAAATCAATCAAAGAATAATTGACACTTTTTAAATCACTCATAATTTTTACTGTTACACAATCTAAATGACAGATGAATATGAAAATAAAATATATCTTGAGTTTCTTCATCACAGCCATGGTTACTTTTCATGTAATGGGTCAAGACATTGATTCTTCAAAAGTATCCATCACCCGCTTTGATAAGGTAAGTACCGATACAAGAGTTAATAATATTTATATCAGTAATAAGAATATTATTTGGCTTGCTACAAATAAAGGGTTGATTGAAACCGTCGGAGATGGAAGTAAGTTTAATATCTTTTATCCTGGAATAGAAATAGTTGATGTAACAGCCGACAAAAAAGAAAATATTTGGGCTGCCTCTTCAAATACCATTTTTAACTTTAGTAGTAAAGCTAGTTTCACATTACCACACGATGGTGTCAAAATCAAAAGCATCGCCTACCACGAAGGTGCTGTATGGATAGGAACATCCAATGGCCTTTATCAATTTATCGTTTCTACCTCCAGATTTAAAGGTTATGATACTGAAAATTCAAAGCTAGCTAGCAATAAAATCAACTTTGTTCATGCAGATAAAAGTCAGATACTCTGGATTGGTACTGATGCAGGATATGTCCGTATCGATGGAAATAAATGGGAAGTTCAGGATAAGAAAATGAAGATGTTGACCACTTATGAAAATAATGAAGGTCAATGGATTATCAGTGACAAGGATATGTTTTTACTTAATAAGTATAATAGGCTCTTTCCTGTCAAACTGGATCCAAGCCAGTATTCAGGCAAAATTAATGAGTTTGTCATTGACTCTAAAGGAAGGATTTATATAGCATCTGATATTCTAGCTAGATATAATCCATACACTGAAGAAATCAATAATTACACTGAAGACGCAGCGACACTTAGTAAAGCTGCCATTAGTCTGGCTTGTGATAAAAATGACAATATCTGGATCGGTACTGATGGTGCAGGTTTTTATAAATTATTATTTGGAGATGTTGCTGCTGAACAAGTCAATGCTATCATTATAGTGGAAACCAACATCCTTTGTCCCGGAAGCCAAAGTGGATCTATCAAAGCTAGTGTATCAGGCGGTAAAAGACCATATCAATACAACTGGAATAAACCAGGGCTATCCGGAGATCACCTGAGTGGTTTAGGAGCAGGAATGTACGAAGTGACTGTTACCGATAAATATAACAATACTTCAGTCGCATCTATCAACTTAAATGATCCTGATCCGATTTCAATTGATTTAGAGGCCAATAATAGGGTGGTTGATCCTGAAAAGCCGGATGGATCCGTTATTGTTAGGGTATCAGGAGGAGCCGGAGGATATAAATATCAATGGTCAAATGGACAAACTACTCAAAATCTTACCAATGCACGTTCAGGCTCTTATACACTGAATGTTACCGACAGAAATGGATGCCTAACATCTGCCAGCTTCCATGTTCAACGGTCAAAATTCATTCCTGACTTGGAAATTGGCAAAGTGACAGTGGGACAAAAACTTAGAATTAACGAACTCAATTTTGCATCAGATAGCTCTTCTATCTCTCATGAAAATTACGAAATTCTCAATGAGGTTTATGACTTCCTCAAAGCCAATCCTAGTGTAGTAATCGAAATTGGGGGTCATACTAACACGATCCCTCCACATGAATATTGTGATAAATTATCCACTGATAGGGCAAAAAATGTCGCAGAGTATTTGTATTCCTTAGGCATACCAAAAGATAGGGTAACCTACAAGGGTTATGGCAAGCGTGAGCCGCTTACAGACAGTACATCTGCTATTGCGCGTCAACGAAATCAGCGGGTGGAAATCAAGATTCTTAAGATATAAAACAAGCTATTCATGGCAAAAGTCTATCATCCTAGTTGTTCCAGCTGGGATGATAGTTCTTCCCATTCCATCATCTTCTCCTCAAGGTTATCTTGTAGTGTCTGGTATTTTTTATTGGTTTTGACAAAATCAGGGTCTGAATAAAAATCTGGAGCAGCTAATTGGGTTTCAAGTATATTTAGCTCTTCCTCTATTCTGGTGATTTGTTTTTCTACATTGGAAATTTGCTTTCTCAGTTGACGGGTATCTTCAGAGCTAGACTTTTTTTATAGACTCATTAGTTGCAATCATGGTTTCTGATTTTTGTAAGTCCACTTCTCTCATATTATCCATTTTCTTTCGTGATAGAAAATACTCTATATCTCCTAAATACTCCTTAATACTACCATCCTTAAACTCAACCACTTTATCAGTGAGTCCAGCCAGGAATTCTCTATCATGAGAGACCACCACAAGTGTTCCTTTGTATGATTTTAAAGCATCTTTAAGAATTTCTTTAGAATAAATATCCAGATGATTTGTAGGCTCGTCAAGCAAAAGGAAATTACAAGGTTTCATAATCAGAGAAGCCATCGCTAGGCGAGCTCGTTCGCCACCGGAAAGTACTGATACCTTTTTATCCACATCATCGCCTGAGAAAAGAAAAGATCCTAATATGGTACGAACGCGTGAACGCAACTCTTCAGGCGCTTTCTCTTCCATTATATCTAAAACTGTACTCTTCAAGTCCAGTAGTTCTGACTGATTTTGAGCATAATAAGAAAGATGAACATTATTACTCTCTTCAACTGACCCTTCAGACACAGGCAATAATCCTGCAATTATTTTTGCCAGGGTGGTCTTGCCTTGTCCATTTTGGCCTACAAAAGCCACTCTGTCACCTCTTTCAATCGTCAAATTCAAATGTGCAAATACACTCTTGTTGTCAAATGATTTGCCCACATCGATGATTTTAACCACTTCCCTGCCTGATCTCGGTACTTCAGCAAAGCGGATAGACATCGTCTTACCAGTCTTTGTGGGTGCCTCGATTCTTTCTACCTTTTCTAGTTGCTTTTGCATACTTTGAGCCATCTTAGTCTTAGAGGCTTTAGCCATAAAACGATTGATAGTCTTTTCTTTCTGTTCTAGCTCCTTTTGCTGATTCTCATAAGATGCCTGCTGTATGACGTTTTGCTTTTCCTTTTCTTCAATATATTTTAAATAACTCATTCTGTAGTCAGTGATACTACCATATTCTACTTCAATGATGCGGTTACATACATTCTCCAGAAACTGAATATCGTGTGAAATCACTATGACTGTACCGGGATAATTACTCAAATATTGCTCAAGCCATATAATAGATTCCATGTCCAGATGGTTAGTAGGTTCGTCCAGCATCAACACGTCAGGAGACCTGAGCAGCAACTTAGCGAGCTCAATTCGCATCTTCCAGCCACCACTTAATTCAGACACTTGTCGCTGAAAATCAGCATCTGTAAAACCCAAACCTTTAAGTACTCGCACGGTCTCTACTTCAAGTGTTGAAATATTAAAATGCTCCAACTGGCCAGAAACTTGAGCGAGTTTGTCTAGCAAATCGTGATAACTTTGACTGTCATAATCTTGCCTACTACTAATTTCAGCATTCAGTTCATCAAGCTGCTGCTGTAACGAAAGCGCCTCATCATGACAAGACATCGCTTCGTCAATCACTTTGAGTGATTCATTGAGTTCAAATTCTTGCCTTAGATAACCTATAGTTGTTCTAGAAGGAAATTCAAGTGTACCTGAATCCGGGCTTTTTTCACCTGCAATGATTTTGAGCAATGTAGATTTTCCTGCTCCATTACGACCAATAAGTCCTATCCTATCCCTAGGTGTGATCATAAAGCTCACCTCATTGAGTAGGATACGATCGCCATATTTGACTGAAATATCTCTTATATAATACATTTGCTCGACAGATTACGGTGATACCAAGCCAAGGCTTGAAAACTGCAAAAATAGCAAAACAAGCAGTCATTGAAAAATGTTGTCGAAATGAAATTTGACAAACTACTTCACCAATATCAACACCTAAAAGTTAAAAGTAGTAGTAATCAGTCTAAGAGATTATTTTCTAGCGCAATACGTACAAGGCCAACACTATTTCTCGCATTGAGCTTAGAAAGTAAGCTAGAACGATGCGATTCAACAGTTTTGAGACTGATATAGAGATTGTCAGCGATTTCCTGAGTAGTAAATTCCTGAGCAATAAGTCTGAGTACTTCTTTCTCCCTTCGAGACAATTTAGGTATAGATGATACAGCTTTAGAAGATGCTTTACGCTGGTTCATCAGGCTCTTCATGATTGTCTCTGTCACATCTTTTGAAAAATAAGAATCATTTTTCGCTACAGTGCGAATCGCTTTGAGCAATTCTTCTCTACCAGTATTTTTTAAAATGTAGCCTTTAGCACCATTATTAAGGATCTCGGATACAAAACTCTCCTCGTTAAACATGGATATAGCTAGTACTTTTACATTAGCGTAATTTAAAGATATTTCTTTACATACCTCAATTCCATTCATGCCAGGTAAGTTGACATCAAGTAATACTAAGTCCACTTCATGGTCTTTTAGAAATTCAATGACAGACGGACCATCATAACTTCTTCCTACAACCACCAGATCTGACTCTCCTGTCAAAATCGACTCCATTCCATCAACAAACATGGTATGGTCGTCTGCTATCAAAATATTGATCATATATATAATATAAAATGAGTTGATTTCTATCTTTATGCAATTACAAAATTAGTAAGTTTTTATGGAAAAAACTTCGGGTAAACCCCCAAAAAAAAATTTGGGTGTTTCCAATGATGTTTAAAGTGGTCATTCATTCTACCTTTGTAATGTCAAAAGTTGACAATGAAACATCATGAATGTTTTAGAAATTTTGGAGATTGAGTTTAGAGAAATAAATATGCAGGGGTGAGAGATTTTGGATATCAGTGCTTTTAGGAAAGTCTTGGTTTTTACATATACGTCCTAAAATAAATTTGTCGGTCTAAAGATCATAAAGTCTGGTGCCCAAAATCTCAACTCCGCAGATTCATGATGTTGTAAAATCACGGTTAATATAAAGTACCTGTGCATTAAAGAATGTACAATTGATAAATTTTCTCTTTTTTTTAGGTTTACGGAATGAGCAATAAGGGAGTTGGGCTCTGGATTTTTGGAAAATCAAACACTTTCGAATAGTCTGGTTGAACATTATAACCCCAAAATCAACCCAACTCTATTATTGACATCAACATGACAACATACAGGTTTACTGTTCAAAATATATCTGTGGTCACCACGCAACAATAATAGAGCACAGAAAAAGATGTAAATACTCATTGGGATTTGACTGTTGCATTAAAACAAAGGCTCTCAAAAAGTTGAGAGCTTTTTTTGTTTCACATCACATTCAAAATATTGATAATATTTATTTTATACATATGATACATATATAATATAATTAAAATTTTAACTTATGAAAGATGAAAAAAAGTACCACTGAACATTTTAAAAATTTATGCACAACTATACAAAGAATCAATTATATTCGCATAATCAAAACCATTCTTGAGAGCAATTGAAGAGAATTATTGTAATCTTAGGCCTATTTCTGACTACCGTCACTTCAGGTCAGTTCAATAAAGATAAGCATTACACTTATCAAGAACTCAATCAGTTGCTTGAACTGGCACGGAGCAATAATGATAATGAAACACTCTCCGAAGTATATATTAAACTGGGCGACTACGAAGGAGATGTCTTTGCCGAATATGACAAATCCCTAAGATATTACAATTATGCGCTGGAGCATTTTAAAGTGGCTAAAAATGAAGATGGTATTCAGCGTGCTAACCATGCAATTGCAAATAGATACAGAGATGCCGGATTTTACAGAGAGGCAGTTCAAATTTTGCTTAAGCTTGCACCAGTTTATGAAAATGAAAATAAAACCCGACAGCTTGCCAAGGCATGGTTTGACCTTAGTCTAGCCTACAAAGGACTGAATGAACACGCCATTGCTATTGAATACCTTGACAAAGCTATACAGTTAAACCAGCAGCAACTTAATGACACCCTGCTCACCATCCAAATTCTGTTTAATAAAATCCTTTCATTTGAGCAAAGTTTTGAGCTGGATAGTGCATTACAAACCGCAACTCAGATTTTTGACTTGAGTTCCAGCATGACTCAGGAAGAATATGCTGCTCGGAGTTTATTTCACGTAGGTTATGTCAATAAGCTGTATAAAGACTACCCAAAAGCAGAAAAATATCTTAATAAAAGCCTAGAAATACTACCATATAGCCCATACAGTGACTTAAGAAAACTGATTTATAAGGAATTATCAGATGTGTACAGTAAGACAAAGCAGTCGGATGCAGCTTACCAATACTTGCTTAGCTATATCAGGCTCAATGATAGTATCACGAGCAAAAATAGGCTTGAAACTTTTACCAATCTTGCTTTAAAGTATGGCACTAAAGAAAAACAAACCAGTATAGAACTTTTGAAAATTGAAAAAAATTATGAAATTGCCAAAAACTCCGCTCAGCGTCGGACTCTCTATATACTTGCATTCGGACTTGCCATCGTTTTGCTGTCTATATATTTTATCGTTCAGTTTTATAATCAACGTATCACAACCACTAAAATCATCACTGAACAAAAAGAAGAAATCAACCAGCAAAAAATAAGAGAGCTAGAAGACAATATAAAAATCAGCTCTATGCGATCTGTTATTGAAGGTCAGGAAATAGAAAGAGAGCGCATCGCCAAAGACCTGCATGATAGCCTCGGAGGACTTCTCAGCACCATCAAACTCCAATTTGATAATGTGAGTACAAAAAATAAAGAACTCAGTGGCACAAAATCATATAATAAAGCCTATGAACTGCTGGACACAGCTGTAGAAGAAGTCCGGACTATCTCCAGAAACTTGCAGCCTGGCTCACTCCAGAACTTAGGTTTAATACCTGCCATTCGAGACCTCATCAACCGCTTTGAAGGAGAACATAATCCTGATATCGACTTTCAGTACTATGGTATTCCTGAAAAACTGGATCGAATGGTTTCCCTATCTATATA
Source organism: Bacteroidetes bacterium OLB9 (assembly GCA_001567255.1). GTDB lineage: Bacteria > Bacteroidota > Bacteroidia > Chitinophagales > Saprospiraceae > OLB9. The sequence continues at coordinate 21,968 of LNBW01000046.1, forward strand.
CAGAATCATACAGGAATTACTAAACAACAGTATCAAACATGCACAGGCCAGTGAAATTCTCATACAGCTCAATTCTGAAGATGATGAGATTGTAATCCAGTATGAAGACGATGGAATCGGATTTGATCAGTACAATTTAAAACACAAAGGAATGGGACTGGAAAATATTAAATCAAGGGTGAATTATATGTACGGCACGATGACTATGGATAGTGAAAGCGGCAAGGGTATGTCTGTAATGATTCGTGTAAAATACCAATAAATGATGACATCCTTCGATACACTGCTGCCTAGTCCTATTCATAAAGTCCACACCCTACTATGTGAACTCCAAGGTATCCATCTATGGGTAAAGCGGGATGATCTTATTCATGAGCAAGTTTCAGGCAATAAGTACCGCAAACTTAAATACAACCTAACCAAAATAAAAAGTGAAGGGAAAAAACAAGTTATCACTTTCGGTGGCGCCTTTTCTAATCATATACATGCTATTGCTGCTGTTTGTAGGTATGAGGGTTTGGATAGCATCGGCATCATTCGTGGTGAGCTCGACCTTGCCAATCCTACCCAAAAATTCTGTATAGAATGTGGAATGAAGCTCATACCTGTCCCTAGGTCATCCTACAAATTAAAAACAGAATCCGATGAAATACAGAATATTATACATCAGTACCCGGAGGCAGTAGTCATACCTGAAGGAGGTACAAATGCACTGGCACTTTATGGAGTATCAGAAGTCATCGACGAAATCAATATGGAAGACTTGCCTACACTTGACTACCTCATTCTGGCCTGTGGTACTGGAGGTACTACTGCGGGCTTGCTTTCTTCACCCAATCTCAACAGTTGCATCATCAGTATCTCGGCACTAAAGAGTAATCACCTTAAATCCGAAATTCTGGAATTGGCCAAATATCAAAATGCCGATAAACTTGAAGTCAATACAGACTATCACTTTGGTGGATATGCTAAATACACTCAGGAGCTATTAGATTTTATTGACGATTTTGAGGTTGACACAGGCATTCCTCTTGATCATATCTATACCGGCAAGGCAATGTATGCGCTGATGGATATGATTAAAAATGGTCGATTTGATTCAGGCACTAATATTTTATTCTTACACACAGGTGGTTTGCAAGGCAAAGAAGGCCTCCGATATATGCAGGAGAAAAAGCAAGAAAGATCATAAAACAAGAAACGGAAACCTTCACTGAAGATTTCCGTTTGCTCTATATAAAACGAATTTCGTTATTTGATTTTGGTCAGTTTTCCATTCAACGGCTGACCTTTAATAAGCCACTGATATAGCATCAATCCTTCGTAATCGCTATTGATATCAACAGAGATAATATTCGTACCTTTGGTCAATGTATATTCTTTTTCCATCATTATTTGGCCCGAAATATTCATAAATCTAAGTTGTGCAGGTTGATTTTCATCAGACTTAATCACAAACTGCACACTATGGTTAAATGGATTAGGCCATGCTTTCACTCCAGTTTCAGAAAGTGACCTTGTCTCAATATAAGGTGGTACTATCGAACCCGGATCTACTGAAAGATTTCCTTTCTTAACTGCCACAAAATCAACAGGTGCTTGTTTTGATGCTATAGAGTCCAGTGAAACTACCAATGGTAGTGGTTGGTTTAATACATCTTCAGGATTTGTAAATGACACATTCTTGTCCAATAAAAACCATTGATTTCCTACAAGGGTATCGATTGTTCCATCCACAAAATCTTTTAACAAGTCTAGATCATTTTCATCAATGACTCCATCTTCATTGATATCAGCAGCGACATACTGATAGTAACTTGGGAAGATGATATTGCCTTTTATAAAATTGTCCAGGATACCCACATCCTTAGCATCTATAAATTGGTGCGCATCATTAGTATAGCTACCGAATATATTGAGTGGTTTATCTCTGTGAGGAAGACTATCAAAAAGATAATTGCCCTTCTCATCTGTCAGAACTGTAAATGACAAATATTCATAAGTCGTATCGACATGTTGTGTAATACTTTCTACCAGATCATATCTGTATAATGTGTACCCAGAAGCATTGACAAAGGAATCCAGCTTAAGGATCTGCACTGTATCATAGGTGATAATATATTTTTCAATTGGATCCTTATATTCAGCTGTTATTTCAGCGCCATGCACGGGCGTGTCTGTCAGCGTGAGTACATTACCTTTAATAGCATATAAAGTATCTATAGGTGGTACTGGTTTAGGTTCACAATCAGGAATGTTAGCATTGTTATTTTGAACAATAATATCCACTTCACAATAATTCTGACCTCCTTTAGAATCTGTCACCCAAATCTTCTCCTTATTAAGTCCAACATCCTCACAAGTAAATATCTTTGTTTTTTCTTTGACATCCTGTGAAAAGGAGAATGACAAAGAACTATAACCGCATTTAGGAAAGCTACCTTGATCGAGGGTTTTTGCCCAGACTTCAACCATACCATTATCAATCTTCCCATCTCCATCCGTGTCAACTGGCATGAGTGCTGTCACAAGTTTCCCAATACATATCGGTGTAGGTCGAGCCTCATTTTTAACAATCACATTAACATGGCATTTTTTAGTTTTGCCACATGCATATTTAATTGTATAGGTCACTTTTGTAGTTCCTATAGGATATTGACCTGAAATATTAGCACCTTTTGAAATGGAATAAGGAGAATCATTTGTTACTATAAAGTTTCCTCCACAAACACTAGGATCTACTTCCAATGGAGGTGCAACTACGTCGGCATTTTTACAATTATTAGACCCTACAACAATATCATCAGGACATGTATATACTGGTTCAGTTCTATTAATAAGATATAAAATCTGCACATGGGTATAAATTTTATAGCCATACGAAGGTGAATAATCGCACCAGTCCATAATCTTCCATGTCCGCATGATCTTTCTGCATTGGCTATTCACATAAAACTCCATGTCACTGTAGGACCTGCCTAGCATGCCACATTCACTATATGTCCATGTCGGAAAATTATTAGGTGGTGGTAAATGGTATGGATTCACATCAGGATCGCATCCATCGAGTTCTATATCATCAGGCCATTGTATGTCTGGCGTGCCACTTCCATTTGATGAAACGTAGATGGTCTGTGTGCAGGAATGCCAGTTCCAGTAATAATCTTCAACCATCCAGGTTCGGGTTATATAACCAGCATTACAACTATTCAGATGGTATTCTACTACAGGATTGCCACAATTATAAGTGTAGTATCCATAACTGTAAGTTGCATTGCCATAAATAGACAAATCCCAGAGTTCATCTGTACAGCTCACATATACATTCGGCGGACAGTGCATTATAAGTGGAGGACTTGGCAGTCTCAGCCACAGCTGATTTAAAAACTGCCAGACTTAATATCAAGCCAAGCATCAATTGAAGAGAGTAAAACTTTGCTTTCATTATCTTGAGACTTTTATGGGTAAAATAATCATAAATTACATATTACTGCAAAACTACATATATTATTAATTGGTTGTATATGTATTATGATTAATTTACACAAATTTAGGGGGATTCCCTTAAAATTTTAACAATTAATATTCAATTATTTATAAATTAAATATAATTTTAATATAAATATTAGTTACCGAGGTGGTTATACCATGATTTGATCATGTCCAGAAATAGAGTTGCAGGGCTACATCCGGTATCGGCAGTAGTATCGTACAGCTGGATGCAGTTGTTAGTGAGTCCATACCTTCCTGCAAAATGGTCAGAATTGAAATAGGCAAATTGTGAAGTAGCTGAACAAAAAATATTCCTGCTAAACAAAAACGGTGTTGCATCTGCACCAGTCATTTTACAGATGGTAAGCGGCAAGTCAAAATGATCGCAAGGCACCGTAACTTCTTCAGGTGATACCCTATTTGCAGATGGATCGAAGACGATCAGTGGTATGCGAAAGCGATTTTGGTCTTCCATACCTGCCCATCCTGAATGTGTGCTACCATGATCAGCAGTAATGATAAAAACCGTATTGTCATACCATGGCTGCAGCTGTGCATCATCAAAAAAAAACTTTAATGCAGAATCACTGTATTTGACAGATGCTTTATATTTTGAAGCATTATCTTCCCGGTCTGAAAAATCATTAGGGTATGGGATTTCAAAAGGTGCATGAGAACTCAATAGTAGCATCATGGAAAAGAATGGTGCATCCTGTGTATTCATCACTTCTATGCCTTTACGCACCGTAATATGATCCGGTACGCCCCAGTCTGTTGTACGATACTTTCGATCGAAATCTTCCTGGCGGATGATGGTATCCACTCCAAGTGTAGTCAGAAAATTATAAAGATTAGAAAAATTAAGATCGCCACCATAAATAAAGGAAACAGACCTTCCAGCAGATTTCATAACACTAGGCAATGAAGGTAGGTGTGGCACTTTTGAAATGACATTGGGAACGTTAAGACTCTCCATAGATGGTACGCCACTTAATATACTCGCCACACCCTGATCCGTCCTGAACCCTGTACTGAAAGCATTTGTAAATCGAATCGAGTGATTACTAAGGGAATCAAAAAATGGAGTCACATTTTCCTGTCCATAAAGGTAGTCCACCATATCTGCTGACCAGCCTTCCATGACCACCAATACCACATTTTTGTCTGTCCATGATCCATCCTTATCACTATTTGTACACCGGCTCTCCTGATATTCCTGCTCAAACATGGCGATTGTATTAGATGAATGACGTAAATCATTTTTCCCTGTTTTGATCATTGAGTAGATAAAATACCACACTTTATTAACAGCAGCTATATTACGCTTCATGTCAGTAGAATAGTAAGCATCCGACGGTGTCACCGGTAGCTTTTGCCAACCACCACGCAGCATTAGGAAAAGTAAAGGTCCCAATAATATCAACCAGCTCCAACCGACCAAGTCTCTTATCTTGAAAGGCTTTACCCAATTGAAAAACTGAGTGATCAAAAAGATTATACCCCAAAATATCACTAAGCCCAAAAGTAATTCTAACCAAGGTATAAAATCGCGTACTGAAGCCCAAGCCTCACCCGGATGAGCAAGATAAGATACAGCCCGTGCATCAAGAGTGCTACCCCATTCTTTGTACAGCAGGATGGATGACAACTCGGTAATACTAACAATAGTCCATAAGATAAGGGTTAATCCGTGCAATAACCCTTTTGCCCAGTTCTTGCCAGAAATTATATATATCAGATATGGAAAATACAACAATAATAAGACACCGGCTGTCATAGACCAGTCCAGTCGAAAACCAGCTATAATAGGTGATAGTAAACTGTCAACATCATTGTAAAAAACGAACAACCATCGCCACAACAATAAGCCTAGATAAATAAGGACTCCGATCATAATCGGAAGACCAATCAATATCCATTTACTTTGATTTTTCATCTGCTGTCATCTTGTTTTGGATCATTGCATGGTTATAGACTTGGATGCGCTTCTTGATGGCTATCTCTGCGTATTTTCTTTTGGCAGAAAACTGATTGTCCTCTACTCTATTATTATCCAATGCCTTATCTGACTCAAGGTTAAAAAGTGCTATTGTCCTTTCGCCATCAAATTGAACACAAACCTCATCATCTGCAAATTGATATATGCCTGATTTATAACTCAATGTTTGAGACATGCAGGTATCACCTAGCACATTATGGCCAAAGGTAAAAATCTTATCATTAATACCTAGTAAAGAAAATAAAGTGGGCATGATATCAATCTGCTCTATAATTTGGTCACAAACACCTTGTAGGCTGTGGTCAGGCTGAAAAACAATCACTGGAATGTGATAGTCCTCTAGACTAGACTTCTTCTCGATGGTTGGTGGACCGGTATGGTCAGCTGTAATGACAAATATTGTATGGTCATACCACGGCTGCTCCTGAATACCTTTAAAAAACTGTCCCAGCGAAAAGTCCACATACTGAATCGAATTCAAAATCGGATGATTCTGATTGGGAAAAGGTGGAATATAACCATCGGGCAATTGGAATGGGTGATGAGAATTGAGCGTCAATACGGCTGACATAAACGGCTGCTTGGTATTAGACAGTTTATCGGCCATGAATTGTAAAAAATGATGATCCCAAATACCCCATGCACCATCAAAATGCGTAGCATCCGGATAATCTTCCTTACCAAAATATTCATCAAATCCAGCACTCTGAGTAAAAGAATAAAATCCCATTGAGCCCGTAGTTGCACCATGAAAGAAACTGCTAGTGTATCCATATTTGTGCAATACAGAAGCTAATGAATTAAAATTATTTGAAGCATAACCTGAAAAAATAAACGGATCGTCCATCCATGCCGGAATTGAAGCTAATACCGCCGGAATACCTTGCACTGACTCACGACCATTAGCATAACCATTAGGAAAGACCAAACTAACATTCATCAACGAGTCCAAAAATGGCGTAAATGACTGCCCTCCAAATGCCGATATATATTCATATGAAAGACTTTCTACAATGATGAGGACGACATTTTTCTGTTGAAAACTATCCACCGGCACTATTGTCTTCACAGGTATTTCACATGGTGTAAATTGACTTTCGTCGAAAAAATGCTTCTCTTCCAACTGTTTTTTGCTCCACGTTCTCAGAAGAGAAAACGTAGAATTGACCACATAAGGAATGTTCGATGCACCTCCGACCCTAGTGGCATCTAGCAGCGTAATCGGCCGAAGCTGAATACCGCCTCGCATACCTATCACTTCTACACCCATTATCAAAATCGTCAGCATGATAGGTAGCAAAGGATTCCGGCTTTCGCCCAATGGAAGCACCCTTTTTGAGTAGGTAGTATAGACTTTAATCAATATATAAACCAGTAAAAGAGCCACTAACCATGCATACCAGAAATCCACGAGGAACGTAGGTACTAGTTTCCAGCCTTCCATGCCTTTATCACCGGTAAAAAACAGAAGTGCATCCGACTGAAGTCTTTTTCTTACAAAAGGAAAATAGACCGAATCTATGACATTGAGAAAGATAAAAACGGTATTCACACCGATAAAGAGCCATTTCAAAACCCATTGATATCCTTTAGAATACCAGAGTTGGCCTATAGGCAACAACCAAAGTAAAGAATAAACTGCATTGGTATAAAATATAGCAGATAAGTCAAACCTAAGCCCCAAAAGCAGTGTTTTAAGCCATAGATCCGGATGATCTGCTTTGAAGTCACCATAATTTAAAAAGATGAAAAGACCGCGAAGTACAGTATAAATCATCAGCAATGCAACCAGAAGTATGCCCAGTATGCGTAACTTGCTAAAATATGTTTGAGAGTTCTTCCAGCTGTACATCTTAAAAGATCTGTATTTTGAAGCAGCTGCAAAGATAACTCAAAATCTTCCAAAGCGATAAGATAATTCCACTCAAGCCATCAGCAGTGTTAGGTTTTTTCATTAGCTTTACACTTTAAACCATCATTATGTCCAACATCGTCATTAAAAATGTATGCATAGTCAATCGAGGGCAGTCCACCTACGGAGATGTACACATCAAAAAGGACAGAATACACCGCGTCGATGATTCAATTTCCATCAAAGAAAGGCATGAAGAAATCAATGGCGAGCACCTATGGCTTTTGCCGGGCATCATAGACGACCAAGTTCACTTTAGAGAACCCGGACTAACACAGAAAGCAGATATTGCCACCGAATCTAAAGCTGCAGTAGCCGGCGGTGTGACCACTTTCATGGAAATGCCTAACACCTCACCACCGGCTTTGACACAGCCATTGCTACAAGAAAAGTACGATATTGCCCGTAGGACAAGTTTTGCTAATTATTCCTTCTATATGGGCGTGTCCAATGACAATTATGACGAAGTAATGAAGACAGATCGGAAAAATGTCTGCGGCATTAAAATCTTCATGGGGTCTAGCACCGGCAATATGCTTGTGGACAATCATCAGGTACTTGACCGCCTTTTTGCCCATGCGCCCATGCTCATTGCTACTCATTGTGAAGACGAGAAAACAATACAGCACAATCTAGAACTTTATAAATCAAAATACGGAGATCACATCACCGCTGAAATGCATCCGCTCATCAGAAGTGCTCATGGTTGCTATCTTTCATCTTCATTTGCTGTTGAGCTTGCACAGAAGTATCATACCAGGCTGCATATCTTGCACATCTCTACTGCGGAAGAAACAGCTTTATTTTCTAATGCATTGCCACTGTCAGAAAAGCAAATCACCTCCGAGGTTTGTGTGCATCATCTCTACTTTGATGCGGATGATTATGCCACACTAGGTAATCAAATCAAATGCAATCCGGCGATAAAAGCCGCAGAAAATAAAGCAGTATTATTACAAGCACTGCTCGATGATAAGCTCGACGTCATCGCCACAGATCACGCACCACATACCTGGCAAGAAAAATCACAACACTATCTCAAAGCGCCTTCAGGTCTGCCATTAGTACAGCACAGTTTGAATATTATGCTTGATTTTGTCCGTCAAAATAAAATTAGTATCGAGCGACTAGTCGAAAAAATGGCACATGCGCCAGCACAGTGTTTTCAGATTGCTGACCGTGGATATATTGATGAAGGCAAATATGCTGACTTAGTGTTGGTAGATCCCCAAGCCACATTCACCATAGCTAAAGATAATATTTACTACAAATGCGGATGGTCGCCACTTGAAGGTAAAACCTTTACCGGATCTGTCAAAGCTACCTTTATCAATGGGATTAAAGCTTATGACAATAGCGGTGTGTTTAGACAAGGTGCAGGCCAAAGACTAACCTTCGACCGATGAAGAAAAAAATTAAAATAAAAAATTGAGTAGTCCGTTTTATAATTCAATATAATTATACTATTTTTGCACCCGATTTAAAGAAATCAGTTCTTTATGGTTCCGTAGCTCAGCTGGATAGAGCAACAGATTTCTAATCTGTCGGTCGCAGGTTCGAATCCTGCCGGGATCACCTTATAACATAAAAAAGCCTTGTAGATCATTGATTTACAAGGCTTTTTTATTATCTTAAGCGAATATACAGTTTTAAATTTTTAACGTTTTTACTCCATGATTTTTTAACGGCTGATTCGCTAAGGCCAAATATATAAAAGTGCTGACAAATCAAGGCTAGATGTTATAGAAAAAAACCGTTCAAAAACCAGCGATAGTGAACGAAGAATCGGAATTGCGTCTATCGCTCTACTCTTTTATCAATTACTACTAAACTATGCGATAGAAGAAGCATATGACTGAGCGATCCTTTAGGTTGAGCACGACAGTGCTCAAAGCGAAGGAACCCGAAAGGGTGGGTGAGCCCGAGAGAGAACGGTGCTATAGCAATCGCCTTTTTTT
>LNBW01000047.1 GCA_001567255.1 Bacteroidetes bacterium OLB9
AACATTTATACAAGCACGACCACCAATTTTACTAAAAACTCTAAATGTTTCTTTAAATGAGTTTTCTAAGAGTTGTAAATACTCTTTCAAGGACAAGTCTTCGTCATACTCTTTTGAAACATTGTATGGTGGTGAAGTAATCATTAAATGAACAGAGTTGTCGGGCAACTCTTTCATATTCTCTGCCGAGCCAAGAATGAATTTGTTTTCCAAATCATCTGGAAAATCATTTTCATTTTTATCAAGAACTTTTTTGTCGCCAAGCTCTGAGTAAAGTTTAGAATTATAAAACTTTGAACTGTCGTGGTTAATTCTTCCGTTAGTTCCGAAAGCACTTGTTTCTGTTCCTTTTGGTCTTTTCATTTTAGCTTCGGATTAAGTTTAAAAATTTTTCTGCTTTTGCAATGTCTGTATTTTCCTGACTTGCAATTCGTATAATTTCTCCAAGTTTCATTTTTGAAATCATTGAAGAAAAGTAGTTCATATCATTGGTAACAAGTTCTTTGCAATTATTAAAAAGTTGGTTTCTGTCTAAAATAGTTTGGAAACCCAATTTTGGTGTATTTTTTACATATTCAGAATTTGTAGGCTTAGGATTTAAAGACCAAAAGCCTTGAATAACTCCTGAATTTTTTAAAAAATCTACTTTTTTAACATAGCTGTCTGTTATGGGACTGTTACCTAATACAACCACAGGTATTTTTGTTGAAGCAATGCCCGAAACACGAATATTGATTGACTTGCCTATTGCTTTAAGCATTGAGTCAGAACGTAATAATGCTGGATTACCTTTGTGTTGTTTGTAGTCGCCAACACACTCAACATTGTTTGGGTGAGTGAATTTATAGTTGGAAACAACACTCATTTTGATTTCAAACAGTAGCTTTATGTTTTCAGGTTTTTGAACAGTATTGTTAGTTGTGCAAAATGCAAGGTCAGCACTTGATTGTCTTGATAAACCAAGTTCATCACAAACTACGCTATTTACTGCGTGTAGCCCCAATTCTTTAGCAATTGGTTCAAATAGTGTTTTGCTCCATTTTTCAGTAAACTGTCCGATAAGCGAATTTCGGCTCTGTAATGTTTGTCCTTCTGCATCTGAACCTTTTGGAACATAGGCAAAGTAACCGCCTTGTAGATTATAAAATAATTGTTCTGGTGAAGCAAAAATTTTTCAATGCTTCAGTAAAAAACTGTATTTCTGTGTCGTTGTTCCAAAGTGTCATCTTGTAATATTACTTATTGTTATTTTTAAGGGTCAAAGTTACTCTTTTTGTCGGGTTACTTTCATTTTAAGGGTCTTTTTTTACCATAGCACACAACGGGCCGCGTATTGGCGAT
>LNBW01000048.1 GCA_001567255.1 Bacteroidetes bacterium OLB9
ACCATTGCCCTGTGGATCATGCAAAGTAATGGGTGTACCATGTACTAGCTTGTCACGATCAACATTACCACTTTCATCAGCAAAGTTTTCAATAGGTATTTCCATCAATGCATTGTCATCATAATCACCATAAGCGTCTTCGGGTTGCAATGTAAATGAAAATCTATCTCCTGCATTTTTACCTTCCAGGTGCTGTTCAAAGGCAGGAACCATCATCCCTATACCATAAATAAATATGAGTGGATCTGAATTATAAGTTTCTTCTATAAATTCACCATTAGCGTCATCTTCAGTTAGTTTGTAGTGTAGTGTAACTACATGATTCTTTTTTATTTGCATTAGTATATGATTTGAATTGAAAAAATTATTAATTTAATGGCTGTAGTCATAAATCACTTGTTCGCCTTCGTGGTTGATTACAATCTGTGTCTTGTCTGAGGCCTCAACCTTTCCGATAATTTGAGACTTAACACCCAAATTATTTGCTATACTTATCATCTCTTCGGCAACATTTCGATCAGGAGTGTAACATTCTAGTCGATGCCCCATATTAAATACTTGATACATTTCTTTCATCGTCAATCCAGATTCCTCCTTTATAAGTTTAAACAATGGAGGTACCGGCAGCAAATGATCTTTGACGACCCTTACTGGTTGATCTAAAAACTTACTAACTTTGGTCTGACCACCACCCGAGCAATGCACGAGACCACTAATCTGAGATCTAAATTTATCAACAATTTGCTTCAAAATAGGCAAATACGTCCTGGTAGGTGATAAAATAAGCTTACCGACACTCATATGCCTTCCTCCAATATCAACCATATCGGTCAGCATTTTTGATCCAGTATAAATGACCTCATTTGGAATAAAAGGATTGTACGATTCAGGATATTTTTCTGAATAATACTTAGTCAAAACATCATGACGTGAAGAAGTCAGTCCATTGCTACCCATCCCACCATTATACGCTGACTCATACTCTGCCTGTCCGTAGGAAGCAAAACCTACAATATAATCACCCGGACGAATCTTAATTTCGATGATATCTTGCCTCTTTATTCTAGCAAAAGCTGTAAATCCCACATCAATGGTACGAACTATATCTCCTACATCTGCGGTTTCACCACCAGCAAGGGTTATACCTATACCATATGTATTGAGTTTATGTAAGTACTCTTGGGTATAATTGATAATGGTAGAAATAACATCACCATTGATAATACTCTTATTCCTTCCGATAGTCGATGACAAAACAATATTATCCGTAATCCCTACACAGCCCATATCATCAATATTCATTACGATAGCATCTTCCACTATTCCTTTCCATACTGATATATCACCTGTCTCTCTCCAGTAGAGGTAAGCAAGACTAGTTTTGGTTCCGGCAGTGTCTGCATGCATCACATTACAATATGCCTCATCGCCAGCTACGATATCTGGTATCACTTTACAAAAAGCATTGGGAAAGATGCCTTTATCGAGATTTTTTATGGCTTGGTGAACTTCATCTTTGCTGGCGGATACGCCGCGGAGATCATATTTTAAGGTTCCGTCAGGCATAGGTTATTTTCTGTATATATTAGGACAAAAGTACGTATTAAAACACCAGAATCAGCATTTAATAGCAAAAATTAATCTTTTATATAAAATAATTATTTCATTATGTTATTT
>LNBW01000049.1 GCA_001567255.1 Bacteroidetes bacterium OLB9
ACAAAACCATGCAGCGTAAAGCCACTTACACCAAAACCTATTCCTGCTTGAGCAACATAGGTCACAAAAAAGTCTCGTTGGAGGCCTTTAGCTTGAAATTCATCAGTCACACCCCAGAGTTCTGTCTTGTTGTACTGGATACCACCTCCTATACTGAATCCGAGTTTTCCTTCTCTCTCAAAAGTACTCAGCCCGTTGAAATTCAATTTTCCCATGATAGGAAAAGCAACACTACCTAGTCCTTTGTATTGTTTAGTAGAAAGGCTGAGGATACCTAACACAGCCTGACCTTCAGCAGAGAATGAAAACTTCTTGCCCCCGATCCATATTTTAGGTCCTGCGCCTAAATTGAGCATGGCACTTCCGGAAGATGCAGACCAGTTATCGTTTTTTGGATTCACATATCGATTGTAGAGGTCATTTGAAAGTGTAAAACCATATCCAAACTGTGCTTGAACATTCATGGTCATCAGGAGTGCGGCTAAGAGAAAAATATTTTTCATTATATTATAAATTATTTATATGTGTATTTAGTTGCGAATATTATTGATTAACGAATGAAAAAAAAACGACTATCCACTAAACGAAAAAAGCCTATTAAAAGGTTCATAAATGCGGAGTTTAATCCTTTTTTAAATATGATTTGCTGAGTCAAACTGCAATCTAGCTAGAGAGGCATAGACTCCATTTTCATCTTCTGTCAACTCATGATGAGAGCCTTGTTCTACGATTTGTCCATTTTCAAGTACGTATATCCAGTCAACGTCGCGGATGGTAGCTAGTCGGTGCGCTATGATAATAGAAGTTCTATTGGCCATTAATTTATCCAGGGCATCCTGAACAAGTTTTTCTGATTCAGCATCCAGTGATGAGGTTGCTTCGTCGAGTATCAATATTTTCGGGTCTTTAAGTATAGCTCTGGCAATGGCTATACGCTGACGCTGACCACCGGATAGTTTCATGCCGCGATCTCCTACGATGGTGTCCAGACCCTCCGGAAAAGAGGATATAAACTCCCAACTATTTGATTGCTTTGCTGCTTCAATGATTTCTTCATCACTGGCGCCCGGCTTTCCATAGGAAATATTTTCTCTAATCGTGCCGCCAAACAAAATGATTTCCTGTGGTACAATTCCTATATTTTTTCTATAAGCAGTGATGTTAAAGTCGTTGATATTAGTGCCATCAATAGTAATCTCTCCGCTATCTGGCGTGTAGAACTTCATAAGCAACTGTACGATAGTAGATTTACCTGCACCGCTTTGTCCTACTAGAGCTACCTTTTTGCCTGCATCTAGATGAATGGAAATATCATTGAGCACGTTGGTATCCTTTCGAGTAGGGTAGGCAAATCGAATATTTTTATAGTCAATATCGCCTTTGATTTTTAAATCTTCAGCATGCCCACTTTGATTTATATCAAATTCTGAAGGAGTATTTAGAATTTCGAGTATCTTCTCAGTAGCACCTACTGCTGTCAGTAGCTGTGTTGCCAGTGTTCCCAGACTTGCTATGGCTCCTCCAAGGATACCCGTGTACATGATGAATGAAAATAGGTCTCCGGCTTCCATCTGTCCTTTTTCAAGCATTAATGCACCTTGCCATAAGATAAAAAATATACCTCCAAAGAGAATGGTGATAATAAATGTAAAGAAAATACCACGCATTTTAGCAAAATCAAGTGAAACCTTTACGATCCGGTCCACTGACTTGCCATACCTAATGGTTTCATAGAGCTCATTGGCAAATGACTTGACGATGGTAAACGATTGAAATGTTTCTTCGACAATAGTATTAGTCCTTGCTAGTTCATCCTGCCTTTGTCTGGATAATTTTTTGATAAATCGACCGAACACCATGGCACTGATGACTATAGCAGGAAAGGTTAACAACATGATGGTCGATAGCCTAGGCGTCCAGATAAAGATAATAAAAATGCCGGCTATCAAAATCACAATTTGACGGATGAATTCGGCTAGTGTGACAGAAAAAGCTGCTTGAAGCTGTTCGACATCGGTGGTAATTCTACTAGTTAACTCGCCTACTCTTTTCTCTTCAAAAAAGGCTACCGGCTGTGTGATAATCTTCTGATATAAATCTTTTCTTAGGTCTGCCATACCTTTTTCAGAGACCACTGCAAAGAGATAAGTCCTAGCATAACTAAATAAGCCCTGCAATAAAAGAATGGTCAAAAATATCCACCAGAAGTCATAAACTTTCAGCCCCAAATTAAACTTTGGACTACCTATGGCAATGTTGGCCATCTCGCCCGGTAGTCCCATCAATGCCATAAAAATAAGACTACCTAACACTAAGAAAAACATACCTAGTACGAAATACCCCATATACGGCCGTATATATCTGAATATCTGAATAGACTTTTTAAGCGATTCTTTTTTAACCTTTATAGGTTGGTCGCTTTTTTTATTCCTGAGTGCCATTGCTTTTGATTTTGTACTGATTATTCTTTTACAGTGAGTTTATTCAGTATTTCTGCAGTTTTAGGATGGCTTTCTAAAAATAATTCATAAAGATGGCTACTTAAAAGCACATGCAGTTTTTTGCCGAAACTACTCTTAGCCTTAAGCCGTATTGTCATGATTTTAAATCTCCACAACGGTAGGATGCGGATGGATTCAATATCAGAATAAATCATCTTGTAGGTCTTGAAATAATTTGAAACTAGATAGTTTTCTTCATCTAATTCTAGTCGCTTGAGCTGCATAACTGTCATATACAAAAATGCAAAAAATATCAGATAAACGATTATATATCCGAGCCGAAAGGAAGTAGTAGTAAGAAACGGTAGCGTCTGTTTATCCACTACAAATATAGCAATGAGTAGGGTGGAGAAAAACACAATCCAAACGGTCGGCACTGCCAGTTTTAGAAAAGTAGTAAGATTGGTTGAGACTCTTTGCATTATGATTCGGCCTTTAATTGTTTGTTTTTGCTAGCTTGTACTTTTTTGGCGACATTGATAGATGCTTCGTATAAAATGTACATCGGAATACCTACAAGCGTCTGTGTCAGTGCATCAGGAGGAGTTATAATTGCAGCGATGATAAAAATTACTAGAAATGCTTCTTTTCTGTATTTTTTCATTAAATCTGGAGTAACTATACCAATCTTTGCTAGAAAATATACTACTATTGGTAACTCAAACACAAGTCCCATAGGCAGTGTAAACATGGTGAGATAGTTGACGTATGATGCAAGGGTAGGGCTATTGATCGCTTCAGTTCCTACTGTATAATTTCCCAGATATGTGATAGCAAAGGGTGCAATTACAAAATACCCAAAACAGACGCCAATCACGAAAAGCATAGAAGTGGCACCTATCAACCTATTGGCTATTTTTATCTCAGTTTCGTATAATCCCGGCTTGATAAATCTCCAGAATTCATAGAAAATATATGGGAATGCAAAAATAATTCCGATGTAAATAGAAACGGTTATCCCCATAAAAAACTGTTCACCCATTTCACGCGTGATAAGCGGTAGTTCCGGCGGATGGAAACATGTAGCCTCTGAAAGCGCACAAAAAAGACGATAGGTGATAAATCCTTCTTTTTTTGGGGCGTAAACTATATATTCAAAAACTTCTTCCTGGAAGACAAGTGCTACTATCGCAAAAACAGACACAACAATAGCTGCTCTGATTATGTGCCATCTTAATTCTTCGAGGTGATCCAGGAAGCCCATTTCCTTACCATCACTTTTCTGCTCATCAGGGCCGTGTATTATTTTTTTTATTATTCCCGACATGGTGTCTCGATAACTTGAGGCGCAAAGATAATCAATTTGTAAGGTTTGTCTTTAAAAATTAATTTATAATAGTATGTAAATGTTTTTTAATATCTTATTTTTGCATTATGAATTTTTCATCCAAAATACTGGAAGAGGCTGTACATGCCTTGTCTTCTCTACCGGGCATAGGTAAAAAGTCAGCCTTGCGGCTTGCACTGCATTTAGTTCAAGACAATACACACAAGTCAGACAAAATTGCGGTAGCTCTAGCAAAATTATCCACCGATATTAAAAAATGTAAAATCTGCTATAACATATCTGATGAAGATGTATGTGAGATATGTAAGTCTGAATCAAGATTGAAAAACATACTTTGCGTAGTAGAAACAGCCAGAGATGTTATGGCTATTGAGGATACAAATCAGTTTAGAGGCTTTTATCATGTGCTGGGAGGTGTGATTTCACCTATGGAAGGAATCGGCCCACAAGATCTTGCAATAGATGCACTAGTAAATCGCATTAAAACCGGAGGGATTGATGAATTGATAATGGCAGTCAGTCCAACTATTGAAGGTGAAACTACGATTTATTACATATCTAAGTTGGTCAGAGACATGAATGTCAAGGTGAGTATTATAGCGCGTGGAGTGGCATTTGGCGGAGAGTTGGAATATGCTGATGAGCTGACCCTCGGAAGGTCGATCGCTACAAGAGTTCCCTACGAACTACAATCGTAATGCATGGCCGGTTTTGACATAGGCATCGTCATAGTCAGCTATAATGTCAGACATTTTTTAGAACAATGTTTGCATTCAATAGGTAAGTCCTCCACATCAGGATTGAATATCGAAGTGTGGGTAGTGGACAATGCTTCTGTTGATGGGACGGTACAATACATTGCTGACCGCTTTCCTGATGTTAATATCATTAGCAATACTGAAAATGTAGGGTTTTCCAGAGCAAATAATCAGGCCATCAACCGGATGCAGTCTAAATATGTGTTGCTGCTCAATCCTGATACTGTTCTTGAAGAAACCACTCTTCAACTTTGCTACGATTTTATGGAAGCTAAACCACAAACTGGTGCAGTAGGTGTGAGGATGATTGACGGATCTGGCAAGTTTTTGCCTGAGTCTAAAAGAAAGATTCCTGATATATGGAATTCATTTTGTAAGCTATCCTATTTATCTGACTTATTCCCTTCATCTAAAGTGTTTAGTGGTTATAATCTAGGCTATCTACCTGAAGACCAGACCGCTCAGGTAGAAGTGCTGTGCGGTGCATTTATGTTTATCAGGGCTGAAGCACTGAAGATGACCGGTTTACTAGATGAGCAGTTTTTTATGTATGGCGAAGATATTGATTTATCCTACCGCATTTTGAAAGCTGGATACGAGATATGGTATTATCCTCAATCCAGCATCATTCACTATAAAGGAGAAAGTACTAAGAAGAGCAGTCTGAGCTATGTGAAGACTTTTTATGGTGCCATGCATATCTATGTTAATAAACATTACGGTAAAGGCAAAGGAAGAATTTTTGCTTGGATTATCAACGCTGCGATTACGATGAGAGCAATGGTAAGTGCTGCCGGCAGAGTGCTTGCTTTTTTGATTTTTCCTATGATTGACGCTGTATTGATCTGGTTTAGCTTACTGGCCATGAAGTCATTTTGGGCTGAGTGGTATTTTAAAGATACCTCTTACTATGATGAAGGTAACATTCATTCTATTTTACCGATCTATGCAGGAATCTGGGTTTTGAGTTTGTGGATAGGCGGTCATTACGACAAAACCAGTAGCTGGAGGCATAGCTTTACTTCATTTTTAGTAGGCACGGTATTTATTTTGATGGGATATGCTCTATTACCTGAGTCGATGCGATCGAGTAGAGCGATCATTTTGCTGGGTGCAATAGCAGGTATGGTGGTTGTCAGTTTGACATCCTTATTGAGAGCTTGGCTTAGAAACGATCACAATAATTCTTCCGGAAATCAATCAATAGCAGTGGTAGGATCACGACAGAATGCTGAAAAATTGGCTCTAATTGTTCATAAGTTAAAACCTGAAAGTGAAATTTATAATATTGCTCCCGGGTCATCAACAGGAGATGTATGGTTTACCAATCTCTGAATCATCTTCCTGAGGTAGTCAAAAAGTTAAAGATAGGAGAGGTGATTTTCAGCAGTGAAGATGTTCAGATGAAAGAAATTATCAGAGCCATGACCGCTATTGGGCCTTCTGTTAAGTATAGAATTGGCGGTGATGATTCCTTGAGCATGATTGGATCTGCTAGTAAACATCATCAGGGCGAACTAGTATCTCTTGATGTCAGTTATAAACTGAGTGAGCCTGCTAATCGGAGATTTAAAAGGCTTCTGGATTTATGCATGAGTGCACTATTCATTCCATTATCACCGGCACTCTTTATCCTCGCAGGACTGAAACTACGGCTGTTTTCAAATATTGGTAAGGTTTTCATGGGCAATGCTACCTGGGTTGGCTATGGTGGTGATAACAATGATTTCGACTTTCTACCTGAAATCCCTGCTGCCATCATCAAGTATCCATTGACCGGAAGGGTCATTAATTACAATGACAATTATTTTAAACATCTCAATACTGAATATGCCAGACATTACAGCTGGTACAGAGACTTGAAGATAATTTTGACGCATTTTCATAAGTTGAGCAATAATACGTTTCGGAACAAATAATTCCTTTATCCGATTTTACCTATATAAATATGAATTGTAGTATATTTGGGCAGGTTTTACCAGTTATCTTTTAAAAGTGGATGATTCATGGAAGAATATGCTCAAATTTTAAATTATGCGATTCCATTTTTTGTACTGCTGATACTAATTGAAGAGTTTGCAGGTAGAATTATGCATTTTAAAGTCAATCGCATTTTTGATACGATATCCAGTTTGAGCTCTGGTATAACTAATGTCATCAAAGATGTACTCGGATTATCTATAGTTATTATAAGCTATGGGTGGTTGGTATCCAAACTGGCTGTCTTTCATATAGAGGCTACTTGGTTGCTCTACGTACTAGCATTTATTGGTATTGATTTCTCCGGTTACTGGGTGCACAGATGGTGTCATGAGGTCAATGTTTTCTGGAATAGGCATATCATTCACCATAGCAGTGAGGAGTTTAATCTGGCTTGTGCACTAAGACAATCGGCATCTGAGATTTTTGCAATATTTACATTTACTTACATTCCGATGGCTATACTGGGCATTCCGGTCAAAGTCGTGGCCATTGTAGCACCGATTCAACTATTTGCTCAGTTTTGGTATCATACCAGATTGATTGATAAAATGGGATGGCTCGAATATATTATAGTAACCCCGTCTCATCACAGGGTACATCATGCGATAAATCCTATCTACTTAGATAAAAATTATGCTCAAATATTTATAATTTGGGATAAGTTGTTTGGAACTTTTCAGCCCGAGCTTGAAAATGAAAAACCTGTTTATGGCGTAACTAAAGCTGTTAAAACATGGAATCCGTGGATCATCAACTATCAGCATATATGGGGTATTATTAAGGATGCGTGGCGTACTTCATCCTGGCGAGACAAGCTCCGGATATGGTTTATGCCGACAGGTTGGCGTCCTGATGATGTAAAAGAAAAATATCCTAGTGAGGCCTACGATAGTTCAAATATTCAGTACCGTCCGAAATACGAGACCGAAGCGCCCATGAGTTTTAAATTGTGGTCTGTTGCGCAACTGATTTGTACGCTATCTCTGATGATTTATTTGTTCAATAATATAGGATGGATTCTCTTTGACTTAACACTTTCGTACGGATTGTTTTTGTTTATCACCGTTTTTGCATATACTAGTCTGATGGATGGAAATATCATGGGACTGATTGCCGAAATTGTAAAGTTTGTTTTTGGGTTTTTATTGATTTACATTAATGGTGGTACGTGGTTTGAAATCGACAATCTAATACCTTATGGCACTTGGATTGTAGAGGGTTATCTCCTGCTTTCGTTGATAGTGACAATGTATTATTTTTTTGCTAACCGACCCAGAATTGTTGAACTTAAAGGCGTATAAAGAAGTGCTATCAATTGTAGGTACTATTTCGGGATGTAGCGCAGTCTGGTAGCGCACTAGCATGGGGTGCTAGGGGTCGCTGGTTCGAATCCAGTCATCCCGACTTTCTTAGATATTTTTGCACTTTTGGCTTAAGATATTTGGCTGATATCAAAGTTTTAATTACGATGAGAAATAAATTATATATTATGATAAAAAATATATAAGAAAATATCCACATTTTTGAATAACCTCGATGCATACAAAGCTAATTCAAACAAATATATAATTTTTTGAATATTTAAGTTGATTTGGAAACTTATATATGAGACTTATGGTTAATATAATAGTGTTTACTGCATATATTTAATATTATTGCATATAATCTCTCGTAGAATGTAGTGATGATCCATTTTGTGAATTTTTAATCAAAAAATAAGGGGGTTTTGAAAAAGGGAATTTGGTGGCGATTTATCCACATTTGACAAATAAATATCCACATGATATTCACATCGGCATGTTGGAGACATATTTAAAAAATCAAAAGATGTTGTACCTTTGTCATTAGAAAAAATAATCATATAACAACGCTCATAATAGTATTTACATGGCAGAAAAGAATGCTCCACTCAAAGCTGTAAGCAATAAATTTACTATCAATAGAGGTGAAGCCGATTTGGTTTTTGGTAAAGTACAACCGCAAGCTATTCCGCTTGAGGAAGCAGTACTTGGTGCCATCATGATTGACAAGGATGCATTTCCATCCATCATTGAGATTCTTAAAAAACAGAGTTTTTATCAGGAAAAGAATCAGGTGATTTTTGAAGTGATGTCTCAACTGTTTGCCAAGTCACAGCCCATTGATTTGCTTACTGTTCATGAAGCGTTGAAAAAATCAGGGGCGCTTGAATCTATTGGTGGCGTAACTTATTTGACAGAACTGACCAATAAAGTGGGGTCTGCTGCTAATATAGAATTTCATGCCAGGATAATAGCCCAGAAATACATCCAGCGGGAGCTCATCAGAGTGAGTACACAAGTGATTCATGAATCTTTTGAAGATACTAAAGATGTACTGGAGTTACTAGATGAGGCAGAACGTGGACTTTACGAAATTTCTGATCAGAACCTCAATACAGGCTATCAATCTCTAGCTTCATTAGCCGTAAAAGTCCAAAAGGAAATTGAAGCAACGAGCCAGAAAGGCACTGAGATGACCGGTGTAACTACAGGATTTAAAGAACTGGACAAACTGATCAATGGATGGCAGCCTTCTGACTTAATTATTATGGCAGCGCGTCCCGGTATGGGTAAGACAGCCTTCACCTTATCATTGGCTAAAAATGCAGCTGAGGCAGGCAAAGGAGTGGCTTTCTTTTCGCTAGAAATGGCCAATACTCAGCTGGTACAGAGATTGATTTCTATGGAAGCCGGTATCAATTCTAGGACACTGAGAAATGGTCAGCTCCAGGATAATGAATGGCCTAAGCTCCATGCTGCAGTAGATAAATTATCAAAAATACCTATATATATTGATGATACACCGGGTCTTAATATATTTGAACTAAGAGCTAAATGCCGTAGGTTAAAGCAAAACCACAATATTAGTTTAATTGTGATCGATTATTTGCAATTGATGTCAGGAAGTCCAGGAGGTAAAGGAGGGAATAGAGAACAAGAGATTTCTGCGATTTCCAGAGCCTTAAAAGGGCTAGCTAAGGAGTTGAATGTTCCTGTGATTGCCTTATCACAGTTGTCTAGAGCTGTAGAAACACGGTCAAGCAATGAAAAACGCCCTCAACTTTCTGATTTGCGTGAATCGGGAGCCATCGAGCAGGATGCTGACATTGTGACCTTCATCTATCGTCCTGAATATTATGGCATTAATAATGAAGAAGCTGGATTTGGCGAAAATTTGAGTGAAATTATTATCGCTAAGCATAGAAATGGAAGTCTTGATACAGTGAAACTCAGATTTGTTGCCCAATATGTACGATTTGAAGATCCAGGTGACATTGGCTTTGAAAATGAAAATTCAGTATTTGATTTTAATCCTGCACATGTGATAACGAAGCGCTCTAGAATGGATAGTGGTGATGATTTTGCTAATAGCAGTAGTGATGAAGTCAAAGATAATGATCCATTTGGTTTTGGAGACAGTGATGGAGATATCCCTTTCTAATTCATTAAATCAATGATTGTAAATGTCAACTCCTGAAGGAAAAATCAGGTTAAATAAATACCTTGCCTTGGCAGGCCTAGGTGGTCGTAATGCAACAACTATGATGATTAAATCCGGTGCTGTTGAGGTGAATGGAGAGAAGGTGTTGCTTCCTTATCATGAAGTAAGTCCGAAAGATCGGGTCACCTATAACGGAAAACCTGTGACAACAATAAAAAAGGAGGCGTATGTGGTCATCAATAAATCTTCTAAATCTCCTGTATTTGAAACTGAAGGTTCAAAGCGGCCTTCGCTTCAATTTCTGGCCAAAAGATGGTGTAATGACACACTGAGGCCTTTGGGCAATCCTGATGATGTAACCTCTGGTTTAGTTATAATGACGAGTGATGAAAAACTAGTAGAGAAGATTGCAAAAGCGGGACATCAGATTAAAATGGTATTTGAAGTGACGTTGTCACAGCCTTTGACACAAGAGGATCTCCTGCGACTTTTGAATCAGACAGTGCGACCTGGTGTCCGTATCATGGGAATCTCTCATATTAATAAAGAAGATAAAGTCAAAGTAGGAATGGAAATGCTAGGTGGCTCGTATGGAGATGTTTTCAAATTGTTTGATAGTGTCGGCTACAATTTACTCAAAGTTGATTGTACATTTTTAGGTGGTATTACTAAAAAAGATCTTAAAAGAGGATGGGGCAGACTATTGACGGAAAAGGAAATTGTCTTTATTAAGCACTTCAGTTAATACTGGAATGTATCATTCACAATTGATCACGTAAATCAACAATTTTGTTTCGTAGCGACTTCAATTGCTTTAGTAAATATTCGTGTTCTTTTCTATCGGTTTTCATTTCAGTTAATTCCCTCCGAGCTCCTTCTATGGTAAATCCTTTTTCTTTGACTAAGTGATAAATTTCCTGTAGGGTATTAATATCTTTTACTGTAAACTTACGCTCACCTTTACTATTTTTTGCAGGCTTAATTTGAGTAAATTCTGTTTCCCAATATCTGATGACGGAAGGAGCCACGTCAAACATTTCAGCAACTTCTCCAATCGCATAGTAAAGTTTAGTGAGTTCAGGTAACTGCATTATTTTTTAGCAACTAATCTGTTAAATAACAAATCAAAAGGAATTAAAGTTTCTGAGAAATAGTGTTTTATGTCTCCACTGTGCAATGAATGGAGGAAAGATTAACGCTTTATCAATTTCTGGTGAATAGCCCATACTTGTGGAATGAGCGAGGTTTCGCCATCATTGACAATCACATATTTTGCATATTTTACCTTTTCTTCCTCGGGCATTTGGTTGTCTATTTTTCTTTTCACCTGATCATAGGTTTGCCGGTCTCTTTGCATCACTCTGGATATTCTGATATTTTCAGGACATGTGACCACAATGATATCATCCAGTATTTTAAATGAGCCGGATTCTACCATTAAAGCAGCCTCCTTGATGACATAGGGCACTTGATGGTCATGTTGATGCATCTCAGTCCATCTTAATGAGTCGTTGATGACAGCTGGGTGGATTATGCCATTCAGTTGTTGCAATTTTTCTTTGTTTGAAAATATTATTGATGATATATAGTCTCTGTTGGGCTTGCCATTAGAGTAAAAAGCTTCATCACCTAGCAATTCTTTCATTTGCTTCTTGACATGTTTATCTTTTATCATAATGTTTTTTGCAGCGGTATCTGCATCATACACAGGGATGCCCATAGCACTGAAAATGCGACTTACTGTCGTTTTGCCGGAACCGATTCCACCCGTTAAGCCTATTTTTTTCATGAGGATATAATTTATTTTTGATTAGAAAAAATTCTTGTCCAGTTACCTAACAATCCCGCCATTCCGGCAGGAATTCCTCCGATTAATCCTGTTAGAAAGAAAACGGATGAAGTAGGCATATCTCCTAAAATTTTACTCAAAATTGAAGACATCGGTATGTCAAAATTACTGTCAGCAAAATAGGATTTGATGAGCCATACCCCAAATACTGCTAGTAGCGATGCAGTAAAAGCGGTAAAATGTCCTGGTTTGAAGAAATAGCAGACTATGAATGCTACAACACCGGATATCCACCAGGGTAAAAACATTGAAAATAAATAAGTTAGAATAGCTATAATTAAAATTAAAATCAATGGTTTCATTTTTCTGGATTAAGTTGAATGATAGAATGAGCACTTTTGTGTAGATCAGTAGCCGTAGCATCAATATTGAGGGAGTGATAATTGCCATTGAGCCAGTCTGCGATCATATTTTTATAATATTTACTGGCAGGATTTCCTGACTGTCCGCCGGGATACACACCCATACCTTTGGGTTTGTCTTCGAGACTGATGACCATTCTCCAGCTGGGTCCAAAGCCGATGGCAGTAGCATTAATCGCATCGGCACATCCATCAGCAGGTATATTCATCTCAGACAATGCTGGCAATCTCGTCACATGAAATATGTTGAGAGGTTTGTATTGACCCCAGGTAACTTTATCACTTTTTGAGATTTGATTCGCTACATCCTGAAGTGTATATGTGATAGCCCTCAAAACGATGTCTTGCGCATTTTCTGATTTAGGTGTGCTTTTGATGTCGAAGAAAGCATTGGTGGGATCATTTTCTATCAATTCTAGCAGTCGCCAATCATCAGGATATTTTACATCCATTTCTTTTCGTAGGAGATTTATCTCATCCCAAGTGATGGCATGGAGGGTATCAACAAATTTTTCTAAAATGATGGGTTCGACTTTGTCAGCTTTGTACGAAAAATCCCACGTAGTTAATTTACTGTATAAATCACGCAAATCAACGTGGATATCATCACTTTGAATAGTGTTTTTTAGCATCGACACAAATTGTGCAGCCTTCAGTGAAACATCATTGTACTGCATCTTTTTCATGTCCTCAGGTGATGCTTTACTGATCTCACTGAGTTTTTGGTTGATGCTTGCATTTCTATATCGTTCAAATTTTCCATTATAATAATAAGGATAGGTTTTGTCTGCACTGACTTGATTGGCGGATGATATAAAACCTCTTTCAGGATTTCGGATCTGTGGATTTTGATCTCTAGGTATCCAATCCTGCCAGTTGTTTTTGGAGTTATTTCCTTCTTCTACAAACCTACCGTCTTCATTACGTTTAGCCGGAAATCTTCCATTGACCCTCATACCAATATCTCCATCTTTTGAGGCTGCACCAAAGTTCTGTGCAGGACTAATAAAACGAGCAGTACTTGCCAGATATTCATCATAATTTTTGCAAGTCATTGCATCTATGAACGTGTTAAATTCGTCTGTATCAGGGACATCATGACATATCCACCTCATAGCCAGATCCATGCTGCCATCGTCCGAAGTATGGTAAATGGGTCCCCAATAAGTGTATTTTATTGTATCGATTAAGGATTTTTGACCTTTAATCTTGATTTCTTCATATCTAAGAGTGACATCCTGCTCTTTTCCGTCAAGCATATATTTCGTCCTTTCTTTATTTGCCCAATCAATTCTGAATAAGTCTTCCACATCTTGACTGACATTGGTTTCACCCCAGGCTATATACTCATTAAAACCAATCATGATGCCCGGAAATCCCGGAAAGGATACTCCATAAGCATTGAATTCTGGTGTGCGTAAATGTGCTTCAATCCAGATGGAAGGTAGAGTTAATGAAAGATGTGGATCGTTGCAAAAGATAGGTTTGCCTGTAGTAGTTTTACTACCACTTAAGCCCCATGAATTGCTACCTACTCCTTTCGCACGACCTTCATAATAAGTTTTTAAAATAGGTTTGTCCAGGAAACCGGATGTATCCTGAAAGCTACCATACAAAGTGTCAAACTGATAAGGGCGCTCAGTAGGAATGACTGCATTTTCAATATTTTGATGAATGGGATATAGGAACTCAAATGTTTCCTTTCCTAATATGTTAACAAGATTTGTCGAGGAGATGTCTTCGTTGCGTCCGGCCAGAGTAAGTGACATTTGCTTGAAGATCAGAGCGGTTTTCAGTGGAGTCCATTCTTCAGGATGGATATTAAATAATTTATATTCCACAGGATAATCTTTAGGATGCAGGCTTTTGATGTAGGTATTGATTCCATCAATATACCTGAGTAGTCGGTCATAATTAGGCTGATTTTCCCATCCTTTTACTGCATTTTCAGCCGCATACTTCATTCCTCTACGTCTGCGATCTCGGTCCAGATTTAAAGTTTTGGGACCGATGAAAGAAGACAATTCTCCTGCTGCGAGTTTGGAGAGAAATTCCATTTGAAATAAACGATTTTGGGCATCTGTGTAACCTTGTGCAAAAAGTGCATCTTCCATATTTTGGGCAAAAATATGAGGAATGTGGTGCTCATCATACATTATTTCTACTTTATCTTTGAGCCCGTTGATATGAAGGTCAAACGATGCATGCTCTGATCTTGTATCAGATGTCCACGCACCTGAAAAGGGACTCATAAATTTGCCCAAAGGCGGTATGGGATCAGAAGTGAACTGAATATTCCCATTGAGAAAAAGGTAAAGTAA
Source organism: Bacteroidetes bacterium OLB9 (assembly GCA_001567255.1). Taxonomy (GTDB): domain Bacteria; phylum Bacteroidota; class Bacteroidia; order Chitinophagales; family Saprospiraceae; genus OLB9. The sequence continues at coordinate 14,525 of LNBW01000049.1, forward strand.
TAATGTAATTCCGAAAGTGATAAGATAAAGTAACTTTTGCAGCATGGACTATTTTATTTAATTCAGTAAAATTCGGTATCAGTAATATGAAATAGTGGATTATACGTGATTCAAACTATTTATATGACAAAGATAGAATATTTTTTAGAATTCTTAGCTCAGTATGAACGTAGCTAATCAGAATAGAATGATTTTGAAATTTGTTGAAAGTGAAATATTGACTTATATAATTTTATAATCTATAGAAAATCCTGCCATGTAAAGTCAAACATAATTAAAGTTTTGATTGTTAATAGAAATAAAAATTGAACATTATCATGAAGAGTTTTAAATTTTCGGCCTTAGTGGTTTTAATCTTGATCGGCACTGGGCTTTCTGTTATTGCACAACCTTTTTATTTGCCCAAGTTGAATTATGGGTATGATGCCCTGGAACCATATATTGATGCCCAGACTATGGAAATTCATTATTCAAAACACCATCTAGGGTATGTTAATAATTTAAATAAAGCTATCAAAGGTACAAGAGCTGAGAACCTAAGCATTGAAGAGATTATGGTATATGCAGGTAGAAGAGGTGATGCTGTAAGAAATAATAGCGGAGGACATTACAACCACTCATTGTTCTGGTCGATACTTTCTCCTAATGCAGCCAAATTTCCTTCCGGCATGCTAGATGATGCTATCAATATGAACTTTTCATCATTGGATAGTCTTAAGAGATTATTGAATTCTGGCGCAGCTACCCGATTTGGTTCAGGATGGGTATGGTTATATGTTACGCCAGAGAAAAAGTTGGCGGTGTGTTCCACCCCTAACCAAGATAATCCTATTATGGATGTAGCCGGTAAAAACCGAGGTATTCCGATTTTAGGGATCGATGTATGGGAACATGCTTACTATCTAAAGTATCAAAATAAAAGAGGTGACTACCTCAATGCAATATGGAATGTGCTAGACTGGAATGCTGTAGGTAAGAGATATGAAGCAGCTTTAAATGATCCATTCCTCAAAGTGATAGAGAAAGATGCATGGCAGGAATTGAAAGATTTTCATATGGTTATGGCACAAACGTTCCACCCTATGGAAGACGGTAATTTCCAGCCTATTCGTACAAGATCAGCAGAAATGGTTGAAAAGGCTAAATTATTGGCAAAGGCACCAGTACCTACTTCATTCAGATCACCTGAGATAACTAAAGCTATCAACGATCTAGTAGAAGGATCAGAAATGCTAGATAAGTTGGTAAAGAAAGGTGCAAAAGATAGTAAGATTTTGAAGAGCCTGTCAGGATTGCATGATACATTCCATGTGATTCAGGGGCTCTGCAGTGACGAACATTAAGGCTCGCCCCAGATAATGAGTGATTATATTGACATCAATCGTAAGATGTGGAATGATAGAGTAGATCTTCACTATCATTCTGCATTTTATGGTGTCGATGATTTCCTATCGGGAAAATCCTCTTTAAAGGATATCGAAATTCGATTGCTTGGAGATCTATTAGGTTTACATGTTTTGCATCTTCAGTGTCATTTTGGTATGGATACACTTTCTCTGGCTAGGATGGGAGCTATGGTTACAGGTGTTGATTTTTCAGACAAAGCCATCGATACTGCTGTAAATCTTTCTAGGGCATCTAACCTTGAAGCTGAATTTATTTGTTCAGATATTTATAAGTTGTCGGAAGTAATCGACAAACAATTTGATGTGGTGTTCACAAGCTATGGGACTATAGGTTGGCTACCTGATTTGAATCGATGGGCTGATGTTGTTGCTTCCTGCCTTAAACCTGGCGGACGATTCATTATGGTAGAATTCCACCCTGTGATTTGGATGTTTGATGACCGTTTTCAGCGGATTGAATACAGTTATTTTAATACCGGTCCTATCATCGAAACAACCCAGGGTAGTTATGCTGATAGAAATGCAAAGCTAGAAAGCATTAGTTATGGTTGGAATCATAGTACAGCTGAAGTACTCAATGCACTCATCAGATCAGGCTTGCAGATTAGATCATTTGAAGAGTACGATTACAGCCCTTACAAGGTTCCAGAGGTAAGTGTTGAAACAGATGAAGGTAAATTTATGATTCCTGGGCATGAACATCAAATTCCCATGATATTTTCACTGGAAGCAATAAGAACGTAATATATATATTAAAATAAACTACTTTTGCACCATGAATTGGTTTCAGAAACTTACTGTTTGGTTTTTTATTTTTGTAGTATATACTGCTTCAATTATAGTACTGCCCTCTAATTATACCCACCGTGGAGATCAGAGGAAAGATACCATTTACAGTAGTTTTCAACTTTATAATAACCTTACAGCTTCATCTGATCGGGTAGTTAAAAAGAAAAGCAGTACAGCCAACAATTTACTAAACCATGAATTTAATCATTCGATAGGATTTGATGGTATTGTACTCGGCATTCCTTCAGTTTTTGAAAATCTTTCTTTTCTTGAGCATAGTTTTAGTAATACTATAGACCATCTGACAACGGTCAGATTGCATTATATTATTTTTCCTTTTCATCTTTTCTGGTAACAGAAGACATTTTCATATCATTTTAACCGTAATATCTGCAACCTAAAGAGCATGAATGGCTTATGAAGATGGTTGCAGTCTTTTATTAATTTTTAAATTTTAAGAAATGTCTGATATAATTGTTACTATCGTCATCATGTTAGCTGTTTTTTGCCAATGGGATATATGATGATGAAAAGAAAAAATGGAAAATCTGCTGAAATCAAAAGAAATGATGGCTTCAGATGGACTGACGCCAGGCCTGGTGACTGAGCTCAATAATTTGACACTAGCCATGGATAGGAATTATACCTATGCTTATAAGCTTGAGAGCCAGCATCATACTGTTGAGAAGATCCAGCTGAGCGATGTTGCTTCATGTGAAGTGATCAAAGGTTATGAACATGGAGTTGCTCATGCTATGGATGTTCAATTGCTTACAGCAGTTAGTATTGTTTTTAAGATGAAGGATAAATCCCAGCATTCATGGGTAGTCTTTGATAATAAAAAGGATGAGCAGATAGGATCTGACTTACTGGATGCGCAAGATTTTGTACACAAACTTAAAAATCATATTAGTTAGTCATAAATTAAGGTACAATGACACTGGTTGGCAATGGAATGCTAACCAGTGTCAAGCCTAAATCAAAATTTATAAAGAGATGATTATTTGGATTGGATTTTTATTAATGATAAATTTGTTTTTGGCACTAGATCTAGGTGTTTTCAATAAGAATCCGCATGAAATTACGTATAAGGAAGCTACGCAATGGACTGTCGTTTGGACATCACTTGGACTGCTATTTTCAGGGGTTATATACTTTTTATACAGTAAAGGGTACATGCAGCCACCTATGGAAGGGATAACACCATGGACTTCGGCTACTGAATATATAACCGGATATATCATCGAACTGTCACTGAGTGTTGATAATATCTTCGTGATTGCCATGATTTTTAAATCTTTCAGAATACCCAAAATGTATCAACACAGAGTGCTATTTTGGGGCATACTAGGAGCACTATTATTTCGTGGTCTCATGATCTTTTTTGGTGTTGTATTGATTACAAAGTTTTCCTGGACGACTTATATCTTCGGGGTGTTCCTCATATTTACTGCTATAAAAATGGCGTTTTCAGATGATAGTGAAGAATTTAATCCTCGCGATAGTAAATTGTATAATCTCATCAGAAGGTGGATGCCACTTACAGGAGAAATCTATAATGACCATTTTATAATTAAAAAAAGAGGAATGCTTATAGGAACTCCGCTTTTACTGTCATTAATCCTTATTGAATTTACAGATGTCTTATTTGCCTTGGATAGTATTCCCGCCATTTTAGGTATTACGACCGATCCATTCATTGTATTTACCTCTAATATATTTGCCATCCTTGGTCTAAGAAGCATGTATTTTTTCATTGCCAATCTACTGGATTCTTTCCACTACCTCAAATACAGCCTTACTGTTATTTTAACTTATGTAGGCGTTAAACTCATTCTAGCGCATCACTATAAATTGTCTATTGGGCTATCACTTGGTGTGATTGCAGTGTCTCTCCTCGTCGGTATCTTGTTCTCCTTGTGGCATAAGAAAAAATATGGAGAAACGACATCAAAGTAGGATTAGAAGAGATTAAGTGATTTGCCCTATTCCATCATGAATAGCTGAAATAAGGCGTTTTATTTCTCCTTACCTACATACTGCTTGCTAAATATAGGGAAAGCAGCACTTCCATAATGTGAGAAGCCACTATTGGCTTTTAAAGGAGATTGATAGGTAGATATAAATCCGGACAACATATTCTTTATGATGTCATAATTCATATTGCGGGAGTTAGGCTTTGGATAAAATACAATAAAATCTATTTTTCCATCCTTAGCCCAAAAAACATTGAGCCACAATTTAGTGCCTTTGATATCTACATCAGTTTGACTAGCGTATGCTTCAATGTCATTTAAGAGTTGCGTCCATTGTCCAAATGCTTTCTCCATATTGTTGCCACAAACTGCAAATAAAAGAGTATTGTATTTTTCAACCATTTTTTCATATTGCTTTTCATCTTCTCCAATAAAGAATACTTTGTCGGACGAAGGGCTCAAATTGCTTTGAGACTGGCTTATTGCACCATAAGTGACATAAAATAAGCAGGTTAAAATCAATAAAGTACGCATTGAGGTTACGGTTGTAAAATGTTCGAAGTACGAAAATACAACTTTTTCTTATATATAAATAAAAAATTAAGAAAAAATTTATTTATGGGCAAAATTATTACCTTTCCTTTTGAATAACTTTGATTTTAACCTTAAATGTTATGTGAGCACTTAGATGTATAACCATTCATATCAAGGAGAAAATTCACCTTGGCTGAGTTAGTTTAATTTTAGCACCGTCAGAGAAAATGAAGAAACTTATTATTTTAGTTCTACAGCCTTACTGTTCTTTGCCTTCATCATGCTTTCTATCAATTCTTTAGAGCCAAACATAATAGCTGTAAACAAAAGGTTTCCAAATAGTGAAGTTTTATAGAAAGGTATGGCTGCAACATAAGACATCATCAGACCATTAGCATCTTGAGGATATATGGATTTTGCGCTCGCCCACGCACCAAAATTAGTCAAGAGGAAAAAAATAATTGAACTAACCAGAACAGTGCCTAATACATTGAGGACATTGACTTTTTTTAGCATCACTCTACTGATAAGGGCTATGAGTGCTATCGCACCGATAGTATAAAACATATAATTATCCCACCAAACTATACCATTTACATCAGGAAAGAAAGACCTGGCAATCGTATTGTTAATCACAAAATCAGATAAATACAGAACTATAATGGGTATGATGACAGACATATATCTGCTGGCAAGATATGCACCTCCAAAAATGACAATACTTTCTGTGGGTGTAAAATTAGGTACATGAGGTATGAGCCTACTAAATGCTGCTAAAATCATCAATACGATTACCACTATTGTTCCTGTTACTGATTTCATTTTATTTTTAATTATTTTTATTTGTTGACGCAAATATAAAGTCAAATTTTTATATATGCAAATTGCCCTATTTAATTGTCACTTTTATGACGAACAGTACCTTAAAAATCACGTTTTGAAACTCATAAATAATTCTTAAATCTGTACCTTGAATGATTCAAGTTGTAATAATAAATGTAATTTCGTTCGTGACTGGTGAATTGCTAGGTGTCAGGACACTGGAATAATGATTAGGAAGTCAATGATCATAGTTAAAGACTGTGTTTATCTTTGGCAAAAGAATTAAATCTGGGTTTTAGTATATTTTGCTATTTTTGGCCTTTCAATTTGAAAATTTATGATTTTAAATCAGGCTTTTAAAGGGTTGAATGATTGGTGGAGATATCTATTAGGTATTCTGATTGTCATTGCGGCATACGGTATTGGACAAATTCCATTGACTATTTTGTTATTCACAACGATTGGATCTAATCAAGATATTGGAGTGGATGAATTAGAGACATTCAATAAAAGCATGGATTTTACTTTATTGGGGATAGACAAGAATCTGGGATTTGCATTATTAATCATGATTTTTATATTCGCTCTTGCAGGCTTGTGGCTAACGGTTAAGTATCTTCATCATAAAAAAATAATTGATCTGATCACACCTAATCGCCCGATTGATTTTAAGAGAATTTTATTGGGGTTTGGTATCTGGTTTCTGCTAGGAGGGATGATTGAATTAGTGAGTTATTTTATTGCACCTGAAGATTACCATTTTCGGTGGAGCGGAAGTAGCTTTTTTGTACTAGTTTTGATTTCCTTGTTTTTACTGCCGTTTCAAACTGCTTTTGAGGAATTGTTTTTTCGTGGCTATTTAATGCAAGGCATTGTAGGAATGGGCTATAGAAAATGGGTGGCTATTTTAGGGTCAAGTATCCTTTTTGGACTCATCCATAGCATGAATCCGGAGATCAGCAAATACGGTTTCTTGACGATGCAGGTGTATTATATCCTTGCAGGTGTATTTCTAGCGCTTGTGACAGTGCTAGATGATAGCCTTGAATTGGCCATTGGCATCCATACGGCTATAAATTTTATCGGTGCGACTATGATTACTTATGAAGGCAGTGTATTGCAGACGGATACCTTATTTGTGGCAAAGGAAACAAACCCATGGTTGATGATTGCGGGATTGATTGTAAGTGGAGGATTGTTTATAGCTATATGTACAAGATTATTTGGCTGGAAACCATTAAGCTCTACACTTGATGATAGTGATTTACAAACCAACGCTTTGCCTATCAAACTATCTATTGAAGATGATTTTGAAAATAAAAATGAATTTTAATTTAAATATGAACAGATTTGTTATTGCATTATTACTTGGACTGATTAATTGTATTGGGTTGAATGCACAACCTGATAGGTGGCAACAAGCTGCAAATTATAAGATGGACATAGATTTTAATATTAAAAAACATCAACTGTCCGGCCAACAAACTTTAGAATATACTAATAATAGCCCGGATACGCTCGATAAGGTTTATTATCATCTTTATTTTAATGCTTTTAAACCAGGGAGCGATATGGATGTCAGATCTCGGTCTATTATAGATCCGGATCCAAGAGTAAGAGACCGTATTGTCAAATTGCAGAAAGACGAACAAGGATTTCAGAATATACGGTCGATTAAGATGAATGGAAAGAAAGTAGATTCTTATAAAACGGAAGGCACTATACTAATTGTCGATCTCAAAGAGCCTATACTACCTCATAGCACAGTTGTTTTTGATATGGAGTTTTTAGCTCAAATACCACAACAGATTAGAAGAACCGGCCGATTTAATAGTGAAGGTATAGAGTATAGTGTGTCACAATGGTATCCGAAGATGTGTAATTATGATTATCAGGGATGGCATACAGATCAGTATATAGGTAGAGAGTTTTATGGAATTTGGGGTAGCTTTGATGTCAAAATTACTTTACCTTCTAATTATATCGTCGCGGGAACTGGTTTGTTGCAGAATAAGGATGAGATTGGATATGGATATAGTGATAACGAACCTGAATCTAGGCCTAAGCGTTTGACGTGGCATTTTAAAGCAGATAAGGTGCATGATTTTGTATGGGCAGCTGATCCGGACTACAAACAAATCGCACATACTATGAAAGATGGCACGGTCTTAAGGTTTTTCTATCAGCCTGGACCAAAGACAACAGATAACTGGACAAAATTGCCACCTGTAATGGAGGAGGTATTTAATTTTGCTAATAAACATTTCGGACCATATCCTTTTAGTCAGTATTCATTCATTCAAGGTGGTGATGGAGGTATGGAATACCCGATGGCTACTTTGATAACCGGAGAGCGAAAATTTGGTTCTTTGGTAGGTGTTTCTGTGCATGAATTGATGCACTCATGGTATCAAATGGTATTAGGTTCTAATGAATTATTATATGCCTGGATGGACGAGGGATTTACTGAGTATGCTTCTAGTGAAGTTATGAATCACTTGAAAAATGTTGGGTTACTGGATGGCAATGCAGTTATGGATCCTCATATTGCTTCTGTCAATAATTACATAGAGTTTACCAAAACTGGTCTTGAAGAACCATTAAGTACCCATGCTGATCATTTTAATACCAATAGAGCTTATGGAATGGCAGCATACGTAAAGGGTGAAGTTTTTTTAGAGCAATTACGCTATATAATCGGTGATGAAGCATTTAATCGTGGTATGCTGAGGTATTATAATACCTGGAAATTCAAACATCCTAATCCTAATGATTTTATAAGGATAATGGAAAAGGTCAGTGGCATTCAGCTGGATTGGTTTCTAAGGTATTTTGTAAATACTACTTATACCATAGACTATGAAGTGGTAGAGATGAGAGGTAAAGAAGTGATCCTTCGCAGAAATGGAGGTATGCCTATGCCGATAGATTTGACGGTTATCCTCAAATCTGGTGAGGTCAAAAGATATTATATCCCACTAGACTTAATGCTCGGCATAAAGTCAGAGGATAATACTTTTAATGGTTTTACAGCTTCTAGTCCATGGCACTGGGTTCATGAAAGTTTTTCAATTCCCATCAATGAACATCCGTCTGAAATTAATCATGTACAAATTGATGTTTCTAATCGTATGGCTGATGTAGATCGAACTAATAATTTATGGCCACGACCAATGAAAGCAAAAGAGATATATAAATAAAATTAGACAATAGTTCTATCGAATAAACATGATGAAGTAGCGTCCTTTTGTTATAAAAAGGATGCTATTTTTATTTGATAAGGGACCTTATCTATATCATATGACAAAAGCTTCAGCTGTGTTTTGAAATTTAACCCCACCTACTGTATAAGATCTTACTACTTTGGAAAATGATACAAAATAGTTATGAAAATAGCATTGACATGCTATAAATGATTTGAGTCAAATTTGTATGTAAGGACAACTACCTCTAGATCACATATCCATATGAAAACATACTATACTACTCACCAATAGATAGAATTTTTAAATCTGTACCGGTCGATTGTATCAACCTCATCAATCCGTATTACAAGAATCAGTTATATATGTTTTATGTGATAGTAATCCTTTTGGGGTATAACATACATTAAGAATTGGTATAATGTTTGCCTTATTAAACTATGAATTAAAAATTAAACAAATATAAAATTTATTAAAATGCTATTAATTTATAAATCAATAGATAACAGATTTAAAAAATTAGCATATAAAGATTTTATAAATAAAAACAAGCAAATATTTCAATTCGGATCATTCCTAAAACAAAAAAAGATGAAAAATTTTTTGACAATTTTTGCAACGATTTTAACACTTAGTTTTCTGAGTGTAAATCAACTCTATTCGGCTTCGTATATTTCGCACACTAGCTTTTTCAATCAGCAAAAAACTTATGTCGTCAATCCGGATCTGAATTTAGAAATGTTATTTCCGTGGTTTTCAACCAATGCTGCTATGGCTCCATGCCCAACTGGTCCACTCGTTTTTAACTTACAATCCGGCGAGTGTGGAGCGGTTGTTGATGATTTCGGGTTTGCATTTCCTCCATTTCCGACTACACCTCAATCGGGAGCATCTTCACTTATTAATAATACTATCATTAATAGTAGTGTGTACTGTGCTTCAGGTCAAACAGTGTATAGGAGATTATTTAGTTATGCAGGACCAACCGATTTAGAGATCACTTCTGTTCAGTTAGGTGTATATCAGTCTGTAAATAATCCGGTAGTTGCCATTAATTTCTATAATCAGAACAATGATCTCATTGGTGGTTTTACAACCTCTGTGCCTAATTTGAATCGTGCAGTATATACTGCTACTGTACCAACAGGTGTAGAGATTGTCATTCCTTCCAATTCATCTTATTATATGGAAGTGATAGCGAGTGCACCACTCATCAGTGTATTCAAAATGGGTTATAATAATTCAGGATACGCTTCCGGTACTAGTTCAGGTACTGTGATTGCTGATAACTGCCCAAATGCTTTTAATCAGGAAATTTGGTCAGGTGCTCCTGGAGCAATTCCTAATGCCATAGTTATGTATGCAACTGGATTGCCAAAACCATATAAATTTGAAAATATACTTAATAATTATAAGGAAGGTGATAAGTTTCCGATAGGAACCACACCGATGGCATTTAGAGTTACAGATGCGACAGGGGTGGAAACATCTTGTGCATTTTCTATTGTGGTCAATGAATTTGTAAATACCCTCGGTAATGTTATGGCATGTAATGACCTCGTGCAAGTATCGCTTGAAGATAACTGCCAAACCATCATTACTCCGGCTATGGTACTAGAAGGAGATCATTATGGATGTTTTGATAACTATACTGTTGAAGTTACAACCCAAAGTGGAATCAGCCTCGGCAATGTAGTAACTAGAGCAAATATCAATCAAAAGCTTCAGGTTAAAGTAACCGGCCCAGATGGTAATAGCTGCTGGGGTGAATTACTGATTCAAGATAAGTTAGGGCCGATCCTCGAGTGCACAGACATTTATACAAATTGTGATTCTGATTTGAGTCCTGGATCTGTAATTGAAGAGTTAATTCCTATAGCTGCGAGAATTTTGCCAGGTCAAGGCACACTTGGCTCATCATCTACAGGTAGAGTCGATTTTGTGATACCTGTTGGGACATTTAAACCTGGAACAGTCATCACCGATCTAGATGTATATTTGGATATTGAACACCCAGATGTTTCGCAACTTGCTGCCCAAATTACATCACCCGATGGGATTACAGTACCTTTGTTTTCAAGTCTTTCATGTAGTGGAAAAAATATAAATGCGAGTTTCGATGATGATGGCGACCCTATTGCTTGTGAAGCGTCTGTGACGCCTGCAGTTGCAGGTAGATACGAACCATTGGACCCTTTATCAGCCTTTAATGGAAAACCACTACAAGGCAACTGGGTGGTTTCTATTTTTGACCTGGTACCTGGCGTTGAAGGTGAGATTAAGGAAGTTCACCTTATCTTTAAGCAAAACGGAGCTGTCTTGTCTTTCCCTACTTCTAATCAAGTAACTGCTCAATTGATTGATGAAAATACATATAAGGTAAAAGGAATAGATAATTGTGTAGATGCAACACTAGTTTATAAGGATGAAGTCATAGAAGAAGATTGTCAATCTATCTATTATAAAGTTATCAGAAGATGTTGGTCAGGTTTTGATGCAAATGGAAATGTTGCAGAACCGTGTTGTCAAAATATTTATATATATAGAAACAGTCTATCTACGCTTGTATTTCCGCCTAATTTTGATGGATTAGGTAATAATCCTGCACCTTTATCATGTGTGGACTATGGTAATTCTGTACCTCCGGTTTCGGTAACAGGCGCTCCGGAAGGAAATTTCTGTGATAATATTCTGATTATTGACCCGGTGGACACACGTATTGATATATGCGAAAATTCGTATAAAATTTTGCGTACACACAAGGTTGTCGAGTGGTGTAGTGGTAATATATTGATTCATAATCAGATTATCAAGGTGGTTGATCATGAAGGGCCTGAAATGAAATGCCCTGAAGATACAACGATTTCTACAGATGATTATTCATGTGAGGCTACTTATAGGGCAGTTCGGCCTGAAATACTTTTTGATTGTTCAAGCACATTTACGTATTATTTAGAGTACGGCAATTCACTTAATGGAACACTTGAGTTTTCTAATGAAGGAGTAGATCAGGTTACCGGTACGATTAATGGTTTGCCTCTAGGAACGAGTGTAATTAAGTGGACTGTTACTGACGCTTGTGGCAATAGTTCAGAATGTACTTATGAAGTTACAGTTAAAGATGAGGTTAGACCTGTAGCGGTATGTGATCAGCACACAATAGCATCAATCACCGGCAATGGTAAAGCAATTGTTGAGGCAATAACTTTCGATGATGGGAGTACAGATAATTGTGGTATTGCTGAGTTTCTAGCCAGGAAGATGACTGATAAATGTAAATTTGGTACAACAAAATATACACCAGCAGTTGAATTCTGTTGCGAGGAAGTAGGTACGACTATTATGGTAGAACTGCTTGTAGTGGATATTCATGGCAATCGCAATACTTGTATGGTTGAAGTAGAGGTTCAGGATAAGCTACCACCGTATATCACTAAGTGTCCTGAAGATATTACTCTAGATTGCTTTACTGATTACACTGACCTGAAGATAACTGGTGAACCGGAATATGTAGATAATTGTGAAGTTGTCAAAGTATGGCACAAGGATGAAGTTGACATCAATATGTGTGGAGTAGGTACTGTCACAAGAACATGGACGGTTGAAGATAGACAAGGATATCGTAATTCTTGCGTGCAAGTAATCACTCTTGTTGATAGAAATCCATTCAATGGAGAGGATATTATATGGCCTGAAAATTATACGACTAATGTTTGTCATTCAACACTGGAGCCAGATAGTTTGCCTTTGAAATACAGCAAACCTCGATTCCCTGATGATCATTGCAGCCTTGTAGCATATCATTATAAAGACCAGGTATTTAAGCTGGTAGATGGTGCTTGTGAAAAAATATTGAGAACTTGGACCGTTCTCGATTGGTGTACCTACAATGAGAAATATCCGGTTTTAGGTCAAGGGTGGTACGAATACACCCAGATTATTAAGATCCAAAATGACGTAGCTCCACAAATTGTAGGACCAAGCGGTACTGTGCTGGATGGATGTGTCGATCGGACATTTCCGACATATGGTAATTGTGAAGGTGATGTGACATTTACTATGGATGCCATTGATGATTGTCCGGCTGATAATAAAAACCTAGCTTGGTCATTCAGACTATATGAAAGTGATGGGCTGACATTGATCACATCAGGTAATACTAATAGGTTTTCAAGAGTACTGAAAATAGGCAAATATGTTATTAAATGGACAGTAGAAGATAGGTGTGGGAACAGATCATTCTGTACTCAAAATCTGAATGTAATAGAAGCTAAAAAGCCAACTCCTTATTGTATCACCTCACTGACCACAGCAGTGATGAACAACAATGGTACTATTGAGATTTGGGCGAAAGACTTTGACCATGGCTCATTTGATAATTGTACTTCCCAAGAAGACTTATGGTTTACCTTCTTTAATGCAACTCCGGTCAGAAACAAGCTCAATGAGGAGCATTACTTTAAAGGTAATGGCATTCTAGCAACACGAGCTGAGTACGAGGCAGGAATTGCTCAAAAGTGGATTCCGAACTCTAAGTCATCAGGATTATGGTTTAGCTGTAAAGATATTCCAAATGGGATTTCGCAGGAAGTTTCTTTAGACATGACTGTAACAGATAAGGCAGGGAATCAGGACTACTGTACTGTTATCATTGTATTGCAAGATAATTCAGGAGCTTGTCCTGATTCAGGAACTAGATTTGTTTCTATTAATGGTAGAGTAGAGGCAGGTGGTATTGGACTGCAAAATTCAAGCGTCCATCTTGAAAGTAGTAAACCTGAGCTCAATACGATTATCAATACTAATGATTTAGGTCAGTATTCATTTACAGGTTTGCCTGAAAATATTAGTTACACTGTTTCAATGTCAGATAACAGAAATATACTCAATGGAGTCACTACGCTGGACTTAGTGTATATCCAGCGACATATACTAGGACTTGCGACCTTTACGGACCCTAAACTGATCATTGCTTCTGATGCTGATAATTCGGGTAGGATTACGGCAGCTGACCTTGCAGCTATCCGTAAAGTCATCCTTGGTATCACTGAAGGATTTCCTAACGGTCAGCAATCATGGAGGTTTATCACCAGCAATCAGACCTTTACAAATCCACAAGCGCCATTCCCATTTATTGAGAGTTATACTTACAGTAACCTCTCAGAGAATAAAATTGGGCAAAACTTCCAGGCTATTAAAATCGGAGATGTAAACGCATCTGCTGTAATTAATTATAAGAATAATCAGGTTGAATCAAGAAGCCACACACCACTTAAATTATTTACTCAGACCATTAAAACTGAAACCGGTATTATTTCTGTTCCGGTTTATGCTGAAAACTTTGATAATATACTAGGCTATCAGTTTACTATGGAGTTTGATGCGGGTAGGTTTGAATTGATGGATATACAAGCAGGATTATTAAGTGTGAATGAGTCTAATTTTGGTATGAATAGGCTGGGATCTGGTATCCTCACCACTAGCTGGAATGGAAGTGAACCAGTCAATATCACTAGCGGACAACCTTTGTTTACACTTAAGTTTAGAAGTAAGGATGGAAGTGTAGTTGATGTACTTACTGTATCGTCAAAAGTGACAAAAGCGGTAGCTTATGATGCAGATGACAAAGCCAGAGATGTAGTGCTTGTCAATAGAGCTGAAGTTATGCCATCTGCTTTTGAAGTGAAGCAAAATATCCCTAACCCATTCCGCGATCAGACAGTGATCTCATTCACACTACCTGAAACTGGCGATGTTACTGTTACATTTACAGATGTAACCGGCAAAGTGCTGAAGGTGATTTCAGGCAATTATCCTGCAGGTAATAATCAAATAAGTGTCACATCAGCTGATTTTGATACAAAAGGAGTTATACTGTATAGAGTGGATAATGGTTCAAATTCTGTGACCCGAAAGATGATAAGGATAGAATAATAGGTTTTTTGTTCAATTGAAATATTTTTAAACTGCTGCAGACGTTCAAGTGTGCAGCAGTTTTTTTTTTGTATAATTTTATAAGATATTTTGCCTTGATCATTGATAATGAAACTTTTTTTTAAGCCTTTTCCGTTATCGTTGAAAATAATTAACAGATGAAAAAATTCAATTTTGTGTTGATGGCAGTGGTATTTTACATTGCACTGATTTCATGTTCTAATTATATAACAAAAACGATATGGTAGGCTCTTATATAGTCAATTTACAATTGAATGAGAAAAAGTACAATAAAGAAGCCATTCAGATACAGGTCGATAGTGCCATGAATAAGGCCAAAGACGAATTTGCCCGCACTAAGTCAGAAATGGATCATAAGTTTGCTGATATCGACAAAATCGATACCACTACTTTCGAAGGTAAGATGGAGTATATGGCAATGAGTTTAGGTAAGTCTTTGAGTGACTTTGGCAATAATCTGACTCAAATGGGAGATGGCTTGAAGAATATGATGACAGCTCTCGGCGGTGAAAGCCTTGATTTATTAAAAGGTATGGCCGGAGAGATGACAGTGGAAGTTGAGCTTCAGGCTGATGGAGATATAAAGATAAAAGATAACCTCTTTTCTTTCGGATTTAATAATTCAAAATGGGAACTGAAGGATAATAAATTTATCGTTCAACGCAATCTTGATGGCGAAAAACCTATTGAGTTTACAGTTTCCGAAGTTAATAATGATGGTTTTATACTGAGCAGAGACGATTTTAAGCTTATTTTCAAAAGAAAAATTTAGAGCTCAGTCAGGATGATGAGTTGTTCAGGTTGTCAGTAAAGTGCTTGTTAGACTTTTCTTGTGCAAATTTCCCTGAATTATATTGATCAGATTTTCCTTTGGCGATGGAAAGGGTTTGCCAGTTGTCAGCTTTTAATTGTTTGCATTTATAAACAATCTGCCCACAATGGTAACTATAATGACAAAGTTGCCTAATGATGGCATCTTCAACGGTGTGTCCTTCATTTCTGATATAAATAATTTTTTGTAGATCGGCAACATCTAACGATTGCAATGTTTCAAATAAACGTGACCAACCTTTGTCCCATGTGACATATACTTCTTCAGGCGTACTAAGCATGTCTTCAAATTCACCATCACGATGGCGCCATGGTTTTTCACCATCTTCAGTAAAAATATTGGTCCATCTAGACATCATATTGCCATACAGATGGTGGACAATGATCGCTATACTATTATCATCTTCATGTAGCCGGTCAAAAAGTTGATCAGGAGTTATTTGAGCCATTGCCTTTTCAGCTAATTGTTTGTAATATTTGAATTGTTTAATGGATGATGAAAGCATGTTTAGAAAGCAATTGTTATCATAATCAATAAAAATTTGAAGAAAATTGTTTAATAATTTTGAAACATATTACAAAAACATTTAATTTGTATTTTAATTATCCGCTTTGAATATAATAGATCAGATCAATGAGTTTCTGGGCTATCTCCAGGTTGAGAAGAAGTATAGTGGACATACCATAACTTCTTACAATAACGATTTGCAAGCCTTTGCTTCATTTTGTCAGAAGGAATATGAGGTGCACTTTATTGGTTTAATCAAGCATACGCACATCAGAACGTGGATAGTAAGCATGATGTCCCAAGACATGCAAGCATCATCTGTCAATAGGAAAATTTCAGCTCTTAGGTCTTTTTATAAATGGCTGATGAAAAAAAATAGGGTAGAAGTAAACCCTATGGTCAAAATAACAACGCCTAAAATGCCAAAGAGACTTCCGGTTGTGGTCAGAGATGTAAATATTTCAAAACTTATGGAAAGTAGCATTGATGTTAACGATAATGAAAATGCACGATATCGTAATGCTCGTGACCACTTTATCATCATACTTTTGTACAGCACCGGTATCCGTCGTGCAGAGCTGGTTGGTTTAAGATTAAAAGATTTTGACGTGAGCAGGAAGGAAATACGAGTTACGGGTAAAGGTAATAAAGTAAGAAGTATTCCGCTGACCGATGCCTTGTTAGATGTTTTTAAAGATTATATTGAAGTTAGAAAAAGCATTGCTGAGCCGGATGATGATACCTTGTTATTTTCTGACTCAGGTAAGCCAATTTATGCGCGTATGGTGTACAATATTGTTAATCGACAGCTAGGGGCTATCACAACACTAACAAAAAAAGAGCCCGCATGTATTGCGGCATTCTTTCGCTACTCACATGCTGGACAGGGGAGCTGATCTCAACGGCATCAAAGAAATACTAGGTCATGCTAATCTTGCTGCTACACAGATTTACACGCACAGCAGCATTGCAAAACTCAAGGATATATATGCAAAAACGCATCCACGCACATCAAAATGAAATTTTTGTTACAAAGCATCATTAAAATAAGAATGACGCGCAACTAATTTTCAGGAATAATTGTTCAATTGTTAATGAAATGTTTACAACATATTTATTCACCATATAAATTTTTTTGAAGTATGAAGATTACAATTCAGGATGTTCGATTTACAGCCGATCAAAAGTTGAAGGATTATATTAGTGATAAACTTCAAAAACTGGATAAATTCCATTCTAAAATTATTGAAACCGCAGTGTATTTGAAATTGGAAAATGCAGGGCAGATTAAGGACAAGGTAGTGGAAATGAAACTAAATGTTCCTGGCAGTACACTGATGGCCTCAAGTACGGACAAGACCTTTGAAGCCGCATTTGATGATGGCCTGGAATCAATGAAAAGGCAGCTCAAGAAAATTAATGATAAAGCTCAGGTGGCAGCCAGATAAAAAGTTAGTAAGTAAAAAATGAGAGCCAATAGCATTAGTTGTTGGCTCTTTTTATTTGTATTACAATATTATATATATATGATATTTGTTATATGTGTTATTTTGTACAATCTTAAGGCAGCAAAAAAGTTTAAGTTTTCGTTAAATATTTTATAAGAAAATGTTGCTAAAAACAAACCAAAAGTTAAATTTGCAATGGTTTTTTAAAATTTAGAGTTATTTAATTTATTAATA
>LNBW01000050.1 GCA_001567255.1 Bacteroidetes bacterium OLB9
TAATTAATAAAATTAAAATTAACTTCAAATCAATTATTTTAATATACTATCATGCAAATCTTCTAATTATATATTATAATCATATTACATATTAAATTTTATTTTTTATTTAACATTACGCATTCATAATATGCCTTAACTTTGAAGTTTAGTAAGTGTAAATTACAAACCTTTATTTAGCATGTATAGAATTTGGATTATCCTTCTTCTGACGGTTTTTTTTTCATGTAAATCAGAAAATCATGCAGAGAAGTCAGTTCAGAAAACCCTATCTGATCTAGAGAGAGCCTATTCAAATGATAAAAATGACTCCATTTATTATGATTTACTTCAAGCATACGGCAAAGAGGTCATCAATGCTCAAAATTCAGAAGATAAAGAAAAATATTTGCGTAAAGCCTTAGATATCTCATCAAGTGAAGAAAAGCGTAATATCAAAGATGCACTCCTTTCAGAATTAATCAAACTCAATCCGGAGCACAGTGCCAATGAATTACTAGAACTTGCTAAGAGATATAAAAATTCAGGTCAAAGTGAATTTGCTGATATATTATTTTCAGGTTTTAAGTACAGATTTCCTGATGATCAGCGATCTAAAGAAATCTTCCCCGAAAAATGGTTTGATTTTAGTACACATAAAAAATATTTTGACAATCTTCTGGAGTCCGTATTTACTAATCCCAGTCCTTCCGGCATCAATACTGTTAATGCAAGACGATATATTGACCATGTGATTGCATTTGGATTAGGATATGCCGGAGATTCATCCGTCCCAGACTATCTGATGATTTCAGCTGATGTGGCTAGGGGGCTTGGTGATCCCAATATGTCTATCGGTCAATATGACTGGATTCACAACTATTATCCAGATTACCCAAAAGCACCTCTTGCTATGTTTTTAAAAGGATACGAAATGGATGCTACTCTAAAAAAATATGACGATGCAAAAAAGGTCTATGAAGCTTTTCTAAAAAAGTTTCCCAATGATTCATTGGTCAAAGATGTCAAATTTCTGATTGAAAACCTTGGAAAATCGCCTGATGATACATGGAAAGAAATGCAACCTGCAAATAAGTAATATTTTTCACCTTTATCAAAAAAACAAAAGCCACCTACAAAGATGGCTTTTGTTTTTTGATCGGATGTGACCAATCACTCCATTTTATGGTTTATCAGTCATCAGATGATAAAAACGGATATCTGAAATCTACCGGTGGAACAAAATTTTCTTTAATGGCTCTAGGCGATACCCATCTATAGAGGTTCAACACTGAACCAGCTTTATCATTGGTACCAGATGCCCTCGCACCTCCAAATGGTTGCTGACCTACAACGGCACCTGTTGGTTTATCATTGATATAAAAGTTACCTGCAGCATTTCTAAGTTTGTCAATGCCTTTCTTCACTGCATACCTGTCAAGCCCAAATATTGCACCTGTCAAGGCGTATGGTCCTGTACTATCTACAAGATCTAAGGTTGCTTCATAATCTTCGTCTTTATACACATACAATGATAAGACTGGGCCGAACAACTCCTCACACATAGTAACATATCCGGGGTCTTTGACCTTAAGCACTGTCGGCTGAATAAAGTATCCTTCAGATTTATCATATTCTCCTCCTGCTACTACCTCTATATCTTTATTTGCTTTGGCCTCAGCTATAAACTTAGTGATTTTATCAAAGGACTTTTCATCAATTACTGCATTAATGAAATTGCCAAAATCTTCAGGATTTCCGATCTTAAATGCAGCAAGATCTTCCTGAAGGTATTTCTTAATTTCAGGCCATAATGATTCAGGAATGTAAGCCCTTGAAGCAGCCGAACATTTTTGTCCCTGAAATTCAAATGCACCTCTTGCCAAAGCCACTGCTACTGCCTTAGCTTCAGCTGAGGGATGCGCAATAACAAAGTCTTTGCCGCCAGTCTCACCGACTATACGTGGGTAGGACTTGTATCTAGATATATTTTCTCCTATCGTTTTCCACAAATTTTGAAAAACACCGGTACTGCCTGTAAAGTGTAATCCGGCAAATTCTGAGTGTTTAAATATAACCTCTCCTGCTGTCTGGCCTCCCACAAATACCAGATTGATAACTCCTGGTGGTAGCCCTGCTTTCTCATATATTTCCATAATCAACGCAGCTGAGTATATTTGCGTTTCGGATGGTTTCCATACTACTGTATTTCCCATGAGTGCAGGTGCGCTACAGAGATTTCCAGCAATTGACGTAAAATTAAAAGGCGTCAGTGCAAATACAAAACCTTCCAGCGGTCGATATTCCATCCTATTCCATGTACCTCGAACACTCTCAGGCTGCTGGCTGTAAATCTCTGTCATGTACTGAACATTGTATCTAAAAAAATCAGCCAACTCACATACTGCATCTATCTCTGACTGGAAGATATTTTTAGACTGCCCCAGCATAGTAGCTGCATTCATTTTTGCTCTGTATGGTCCAGTTAACAAATCTGCAGCTCTCAAAAATATAGCTGCTCTTTCTTCCCATGGCATAGCTTCCCACTGTGGTTTTGCATCTAATGCTGCTTGGATAGCTTGCTCAACATGATCCTTATTACCTCTAGAATACACACCTAACTGATGCTTAATCTCATGAGGTGGATAGATGGCCCTTTTGTCATCTGTGTACACTTTCTTACCGCCTATCGTCATCGGAATATCAACCTGAGCGCCCTTTAACTCAGTCAACGCTTTCCGAAGTTCCTTTCTTTCTGGAGATCCGGGAGCATACGACCAAACAGGTTCATTTACCGCTACCGGAACTTTAAAATATGCATTTGCCATAATAAATTTAATATTAATTATTAGATTTAGATAATTCTTCTGCCACAATTGCCGGAATAAACTCACCTACTTTTCCATTGCCTCTGATTATCTCACGAACAATGGTAGAACTGATGTGTGAAAACTCAGGCAAGCTGATATAAAAAATCGTTTCTACATTATCACCGATAATTTTATTTAATTGTGAAATGGTCTTCTCATAATCAAAATCTGCTGCATTTCTGATGCCGCGTACAATATAATGTGCATCTCTTTTTTTACAAAAATGAACTGTCAGTCCTTCAAAATAATCGATTTCTACTTTAGGTTCATCGTTAAATACATTCCTCAACCACTCCAACCGTTGTTCCAGCGAAAACAAGTACTTCTTCTGACTGTTGACACCTATAGCGATAATAATTTTATCAAAAAGTGGTAGTGCTCTCTTTACTAAACTGACATGACCGAGTGTAATGGGATCAAATGATCCGGGAAACACAGCTATCTTCATTATAAACTAAGGCTTTTGCTTATTCAAATACTATTCAGAATTCAGACTGCAAAATAACACTATTAAAAATAATAACAATAATTATCAGATGGTAGTTGTTAAAAAAGCAGTAAAACCTACATTATCCCAAATTACGCAATAGAAATATACTACTTGAAAATGCCACTTCATATCTATTTCGGTACTCATTTTCCTGTCCTCGACATAATAAAGCTATGCCTGCAGAATAAATACTCTGAACCTTATAACTATTTCGTATCATTTTTTTTCTCGCCACAAAGTCCAAAGAGTAATATGGGATAATGCAAAAAAAGCGTAGTAACTAAATTAATTACTACGCTGAGATTATAACCTGGTTTAATTAATGATAACTTACTTTACATCTTATTCATTACGACCAATTTCTTGGTAATAACGCCCTGGCTGGTCACTGCTTTTATAAAATAAACACCATCAGCGAGTGCTGAAGTATTAATAGCAGCTGTTTGCTGGTCCAGTTCGTCCACACTCTTAATTATTGCGCCCATCTGATCAAATAATGTGTACCCTTTAATATGATTCCTACCATTAAAGTGTAGTATCACTCTATCTTTTGCAGGGTTAGGATAAACGATCAATTTATCTTCAGAAGGCACAGGTTCTGTCTTCTTCCTCCTTACTTTTATGTCCGTGTAAGTGTCAGGAAGCTGGTATTTTTTACCTTCAGCACTTTCTATCTGAATACCATTAGTCCTAACTCTTAGTGTGGTATAATCCGCATCTGATCTGATACCTTCTATCTCATCTTCAACAATAAATACAAGTCTTCCGATCTGTCCAAAGCCACTGGATCCCACAGGTTTGATCCCCTCAATTTCGTCCTCGACAATAGACAATACTTTGGTTAGTGCCGTATGTATAACGCCATCGCTTGGTTGTTTTGTCATTTCCATACTAGGGCTTCCTGTAGTGAACCAGCTGTTTTTACCATATTCTACAAACATGCTGGCACTATCTATCATTTCGGGGTTAATATTTATACCGAATGCAAGACCATATAAATCGGCCACCGGAAAATTATTATCGCCTATCAAAATATCAATCTCCAATAAGTCTCCGGAATCAACCTCTGTTGAACTAGGTATCAAATAGAAAGGATAATCTTTAATTGCTAAAACTTCTTCAGGTACTAGTTGGTGGATATTACTATAATAATCATGGATGCTTTGTGCATCAGCTTCTGAAATAATACCATCACCGTCAGCATCTAGATGCTTAACATTCAGTCCGCTAGGTTGTATCCATTTCCAGTCATCAGCAGATTCTCCTGTTCGGATCGGATATTGCTGCTGATCTCTAGAATTACCACTAATTCCAATAAATCTACCCAGTGCCAATAAATCCGTTACTGACACCCTACCATCACCATTCATATCACCTGCCCACACACAGTCAGGACCTGTACAATGGCATAAACTGTCCTCCACAGCATCTGCAATGTTAATACCTATTTTATAAACTACACACGGATTATTATCCACACAATATTCAATGTCAAAAGAATCATTGCCAAAATATTGATAATCAGGTGTATAAATCAGGGTAGATTTTGAAAAGAATGTATTACATCCCTCAGTAACATTGGTATTATCAAATATTTCAGCAGTTCCATATGCAGGTTGATTCAATATATTAAATGAATAACCGTCAATAGGTACGTCATAAGTCAATACAAGTGGATTGTTCTTAAGCGTCTGAAATGTATAATCCTGCGTCGTCAATGGCTGATAATTGCCAATATAAATCTCAATTTTACCTGTTGACTGCCACTGGCCATAATTTACCTTATAGGTAAAGTTTTTAACACCCGAAAAACCTGATGGTGGTGTATAAGTAAATACCCCAAGAGTATCCCTCACCAGCTCACTTGAATAGTTTACAATCGGAAAGTTAGCACTTAAATCATTAGCAAATACATCAAAAGTGATGGGTGTATTTTTAGACGTGTAGAATACATCATCTCTGACACTAGAAGTATTTTGAACTCTTTCCAATAAGTCAATGATAACCACAACAGTGTTTTGATCCTGATCTACAAAATCTAGGACTTCCTGCCCTGTTGCACCTTTAACAGGTGTATATTGCATCACATGACCTGCCAGTGCAATTACACTTCCTTTAGTAGGAGTGCTGTTGATGTAAAAACTATCTGACGGCAAGGTGATCGTCTGCGAACGAGTATTGAGTAAGGTATATCTCAATGTGTCTGTACTCACAATTACACTATCTTGCCTAGTAAACCTTATCATTCCACTAGATGTGGCATTTAGTGAATCTTTGACACCATAAACAACATATCCGGCATCCGCATCCGCATCAGGCGTGAAAACAACTTGTTGATCTGAATAGGTAGCCGTTCCGCCACTTACAAACCCTAAACCTGTGATAATTAATCCGCCAATAGTGCTACTATCATTGACCAAAGGATTCACTACAATGGTGTCATTTGAAGAATATGCAATGAAATCGTCCATCACTCTAATCTTAGAATCGACGTAAGTAATAAACCATGTGATGTACCTTGGTTTATAGCCATCGGTATATTGAACAGTTACGCGTGCATTTCCGGTGTAATCAGGATTACTTTGTGGAGGATGAATGGTAATTTTTCTACTTTTATTACCAATATTCTCGATACTAGATACATAGCAATTTTCTACAAGAGCGCTAACCGCTGTTATCGGAAAATTACTTTGTATGGTATCAATGTATGCTTGCCCTTTAACAAGGACAATATGCTTCTCACCATCGTTAACCTGAGCCATCAAACCTGTCGAGGCAAGAAAGCATAAAATGATGACTTTGAATGCGTTAAATCGTTTCATTAATATGAATTTGGCGCTACTTCGCCTATTTTGGTTATAATCTAGCCACAAAGTAAAACAATTATTTTCAATTTTCAAAAATATAACAAAAAAATTATTATATTTATTTCACATTTTTATTTCTTATTTAAATTCATTCCCTTAAATATTCAAAATCAGACCAATCATACATTCACAAAAAACATTATATGTAATAAATTCGCATTTATATGTCTAAAAAAAATAAATATATTAGATATTGTAATTATAATCAATATATATTCATTAAATTTTGAATTTATTAGCCAAAAATGGCCTTTGATTCACGATAATTTTCAAAATTGCGCTTCAAATTATACCAGCCCTTTTAACAAAAATACCAAATTACCGTTGTATATTTGTACAATTTTTTTTATACCAACCTGACACAGCCAAAAACTCAATTTGAAAGATAGAAAAATCATATCTGCCCTTACTTCTATATCTATTTACGAGTTGAACAGCTTCAGCAAGTACATTCATTCTCCATTTTTTAATGTCAATACACACATTACGACTTTTTACGAAGTACTGGAGGAAGCGATTAGAGATGGAAGTGTTGAAAAACTGACCCCAAAACAAATATGGTCTAGAATTCATCCTAATGTTGCCTACAATAATCAGAAATTTCTCAAACTAAACTCAGACCTAGTCAATCATTTTGAAAACTTTATGGCTCAAAGAGAATTTGACCAGGCTGAAAGTGTAAAGACCAACTTCAAGTTAGAGGCCGTCCGGAAACGTAATATTGAGAAACTTTACAATGGTATAATCGGTGAGGTGGAAAGGCTTCAAAAAACAGAATTCAATCAGTCTGCAGAATTTTATATGACCAAATATCTGATAGAGCGAAATCTCTTCAGCCTCAAAACCGAAAATGAAAAGAAAACCGAAAAAACAGAGATTACTTCCACCTTGAACATCAAGGATATCTCTGACAATCTAGACTACTTTTATATCATCGAAAAACTCAAGCAGTTTTGCACCTTGTTGAGCTGGAAAAAAAATGTATAAGCTAGATATCGAAATGGACAATATGAACTATGTCCTAGATATTGCTCAGTCTCCTAAATATCAGTCTATCGCGCCAATTCAGATCTATTATAAAATGTATCTGACCTATGTCAATGAGCATGATGCTGAAAATTATTATGAACTCAGACAACTTTCTAAGGAGTATCTCCATATATTTCCGATCGACGAACAGAGAGAAATTTACTCAACTCTGCTCGGCTACTGTATCAACAGAATCAATAAGAACCAACAAGAGTTTTTTAAAGAAACTTTTGAGGTATATAAAGACAGTATCGATCAGAAAATCATGATTATCAACGACGAACTGTCAGTAACAACATTCAGAAATATCGTCATAGCAGCGCTAAGAGTTGATGAATTTGAATGGGCAGAAAATTTTATTTATGAAAATGCCAAATACGTTGATGAAAAATTTCGTAGTAATGCTGTGGAGTTTAGTCTCGCGAGATTGGAATTTTACAAAAAAGATTACGACAAAGTCCTAGACCACCTTTACAAGGTAAGTTACGAAGATGTTTGGTATAATATCAATGCTAAAACGATTTATCTGCATACATATTACGAACTGGACGAATTTGATGCACTGGAGTCTTTACTTCAATCATTCAAGATGTTTGTCAAAAGAGAAAAATCGTTGACACAAGCCAGAAAAGACCATTATCTAAATCTTATCAAATTTACCAATGCCTTGATAAAAATTAACCCGCGAGACAAGACAAAACTACAAAAACTAGCCCAAGAAATCAACGATACGCGCGGTGTAGTCTCTAAGCCATGGCTCCAGGAAAAAATCGAACTTTTATTGCAAGGTAAATGATATAATTTTTTATATTACTATTAGTATCCGTAATCTATGAATAACAATTATTCGTAATATATAATTTTATTTCTCTAATATTTACAACAGTGGCTAAGGCTATATTCTTATTTTCTAAACTAAAATTGAACCCTATTATTTACACTAACCAACTAAAAATGCTTCAATCATCATTGCACAAAAAAATCCCGTACTCAGCGATGAATACAGGATTTTAATACATTATTCTTACTTAGTAGTAATTAGCAATATTGCTCAAAAGCATCTATTAGGTTATGTGCCACAAGCGCAGCTGAACTACCCTCAATATGTCTCCTTTCCAGCATGTGCACCAGCTTGCCATCCTTAAACAAAGCTATACTAGGAGAAGACGGAGGATATGGCAGTAAATATTCACGAGCTTTCTCAGTTGCTGCATTATCCACACCTGCAAACACGGTAATCATCCTATTTGGTTTTTTGCCTTCATGCGCCACAGCCATCTTTACACCTGGTCTAGCATTAGCTCCGGCACAACCGCATACTGAATTGACCACCAGCAAAACAGTTCCTTCTGGCTTTTCCAAAGCTGAACTTACTTCGTCAGGTTGTGTCAAACCTTCAAAACCAAAATCAGTCAATTCCTGAGCAATCGGTCTAGTTAATTCTATTGGATACATTTTCTTAATTTTCTATTTTTAAAATTATGAATAACTATATTAATTTTCCACTTAAACAAATTGAACAATATAAAGTTGTCAAATCACACTATCTTTCCTACCCGAGGAGGGCCGACATCTCCTGTTGTACCGACATGGCTTGTTTTCTCACTGCTTCTTGAAAATCTTCAGAATCATCCGCATAGATGATAGCACGGGATGAGTTAACCAGTAGATTGATTTCACTACCTTTTCCATTTTTGACAACCTCTTGTAGGCTTCCACCTTGAGCTCCGATACCAGGTACTAAGAAAAAATAATCTTCTGCAATATTCCGAATATCACGCAGTAAATCGGGATGTGTGGCACCGACAACAAACATCAACTGGTCAGAACTGCCCCAATCCATCGCCGTTTTGATGACCTTTTCATAAAGCCTTTCGCCACTTTCCAGATTCAAGAGTTGAAAATCAATGCTGCCTTCATTAGAGGTGAGTCCAAGCAATATGACCCACTTATCCTGATATTCAAGAAATGGGACAACAGAATCCCTACCCATGTATGGAGCTACTGTCACCGCATCGACATTAAAGTGTTCAAAATACGTCCTGGCATACATCTTGCCTGTATTGCCGATATCACCACGTTTGGCATCAGCAATGACAAAATGCTCCTCGGGGATATAATCGAGTGTTTTTTCCAGTGATAACCAGCCTTTAGACCCAAGAGATTCGTAAAATGCAATATTCGGCTTGTACGAAACACACAAATCCTTGGTCGCGTCTATAATGGCTTTATTGAACTCAAATATCGGGTCGTCCGTCTGCAACAAATGCTGCGGTAATTTGTGCAAATCAGCATCAAGCCCTACACAAAGAAAACTCTTTTTTGCCTGAATTTGTTGATAAAGGGTACTTTTATCCATCAGAAATGGTACCCATTTACAGCTTCAACACCTTTGATTTCGGGCAGTTTACTCTTGATCGCCTGCTCCACACCAGCACGCATCGTCATGGCGGACATAGAACAAAATTCACAATTGCCATGCCATTTGACCATCACAATCATGTCATCAGTGATGTCAATCAATTCAATATTGCCACCATCTACCTTAAGGTGAGGCCGCACCTCATCGAGTGCCTGATTTACCCTTTCAAATAATTCTTTATTGGTTGTCATATCGTCGCAAAGATATCAGTTTTTATCCTAAAAAATGGTCAATAACTACTATAAAACTACAATAATTACAATCTGGTTGAGTTTTTAAGGGCGATACCTACGGTCCGGGCTATCCGCTATACTTCGTGCCGCTACTATCCCTATCGCAAATCTACTCAGCAACACAAACCTATCTTACTATTTTGACTGTAGTTGTAGGCGCAAACTTATCGTTGCGCTTAGCAACACTCGCTATAGTATTTGATGCAAGTTGTTTAAACACAGGATAAAGTATATTGCCTTGAAGCGATGCAGCCGGCATACCGACATCGCCTGCTTCGCGTACACTTTGTACTAATGGCACCTGTCCTAGGACTTCAGTTTTGCCATACTGTGCTAGTTTTTCACCACCACCTGATCCAAAAATAAAATACTTATTATCCGGCAATTCTTCAGGTGTAAACCAACTCATATTCTCAACAACTCCGAGTATCGGTACATTGACATTAGGCAATAAAAACATATTCATGGCTTTTACAGCATCAATCACTGCTACTTCTTGAGGAGTAGTCACCATAATTGCACCTGTCACAGGTACAGTCTGAACCAGAGTGAGCTGTACATCACCGGTACCCGGTGGTAAGTCAATAATCAGAAAGTCTAGTTCAGGCCACAGACAATCATGTATAAGCTGTTTTAGCAAGCCTGCCAGTCGTGGGCCACGCAGCACAACTGCCTGTTCTGGATCTACAATATTTCCTACTGATATAGAATGAACTCCGTGAGATTTAAGTGGCACAATCTTATGCTTGCCATACAGTAACTCTACTTTAGGTCTTACACCAGTCAATCCCATCATGGTAGGAATAGAAGGACCGTAAATATCTGCATCAATCATTCCAACCTTATATCCTTCATTAGCAAGCGCAACAGCTAAATTAACAGATATAGTGGACTTCCCTACTCCACCTTTTCCCGACCCTATTGCAATGATATTTTTAACTTGTGGCAAGATACTGTCACTATCATCTTCGGGTCTCTCATGATGAATTTTCAGGTGGATATGCACCTGCGCTTCAGGATATAGCTCGCCGATGACCTCCATACAGGCAAAATTCAGAGAAGACTTAAGGTTTTGATCGTCTGATTTAAGCACAATAGAGAAAGAAACATTGTCACCATCGATTTTGAAATCCTCCACCATTTTTGCGGAGATGATATCTAATCCTGAATTTGGATCTCTGACTTTTCTCAGCGCCGCAACTACTGCATTGTTATCAATCATGTTTTTCGCCTTATTTAAACTTAAACTAAATTAAGATATAAAAGTAAAATTCTTGTTAATTGTTCAATTAAAATCACGGTTTGTATAAATTAAATTAATTTTGCACTCATATAGAGATTTGTGCTGCATTACCCATGAACATATATAAAAATATTAATCAATTACCTGATTTCAACAAGGCCGTAATCACTATTGGCTCCTTTGACGGTGTTCATGCGGGACATCAGAAAATACTACAGCGAGTCACTACCCTTGCTGATGAAATAAAGGGTGAAAGTGTAATCATCACTTTCCATCCTCATCCTAGAAAGATACTAGATACCATTCCGGCTGATGATACAAAAATCCTGAATACACTCGATGAAAAACTCGAATTACTCGAAGGTTTTGGCATTCAAAATGTGGTTGTTGTACCGTTTACTTTTGAGTTTTCTCAGCAAATGCCACGCGAGTATGTCGAAAAATTCATCATTTCAGGTTTTCATCCTGCGTATGTTGTTCTTGGATATGACCACAGATTTGGTCGTCACAGAGGTGGTGATATCACTCTTTTGAAAGAATATGAAAAAGAAGGCCATTTTAAAGTCGTCGAAATACCTCGTCATGAAATTGATGATGTAACAATCAGCAGTACTAAAATAAGAAAGGCGCTTCAATCAGGCGATATACGAGAAGCTAATCAATTTTTGAGATATCCTTATGTGATAACAGGCAAGGTAGTCCACGGTGATAAACTTGCTACTCGACTAGGCTTTCCAACCGCTAATCTACAGCTTCTAGACAAAGACAAACTCATTCCGGCAGAAGGCATTTATGCGGTCAAAATTGAAATAGACCAGGTGGTATTTGAAGGAATGCTGTATATCGGTAAAAGTCCTACAGTCCAAAATAAGGATTTGATGAGCATAGAAGTCAACATTTTTGATTTTGATCAAAACATCTATGATAAAATCATCAAGTTATCGATTTATGAGTTCATTAGGGAAGATATCCGGTTTGATAATCTGGAGGATCTCAAGTTCCAAATAGCAAAGGATGCTCAGATGAGCCGAAAAGCACTCATGGCTATCCATGAAAGCACCAGAGAACCAGCCAGAATCACTATTGCCATATTGAATCACAATGGCGCCGATTATCTGGATGCCTATCTATCTAAAATGGAATATAGCTCATCAAAATATGAGTTTGACATAGTGGTGATTGACAACCATTCTGATGATATGTCATTAGAGTTTTTGAGAGAATGGTATCCGGAGATTAAAATCATCGAGCTGTCAAAGAATCATGGATTTGCAAAGGGTTACAATATAGGATTGCAGCACATTGAGACAGAATTTACTGTGATCATCAATTCTGATGTTCTAGTCACTGAAAACTGGCTAGATCAAATCATTGATGGTTTGATTGCTGACAAAACCATAGGTGTAGTACAGCCCAAAATCAAGTCAATTGAAAACAGAGATTTCTTCGAATATGCGGGTGCAGCTGGTGGTTTTATTGATGCGGCCGGATATCCATTTTGTCGTGGCAGAATATTTGAAACCATAGAAAAGGACAAAGGCCAGTATAACGATCCTGTCGAAACTTTCTGGGCAAGTGGTGCTGCGATGGTTATCAGAACTAAGCTCTTTCATGATATAGGAGGATTTGATGGTGGATTTTTTGCTCATCAGGAAGAAATAGACCTTTGCTGGCGTATAAAAACTGCAGGTTATAAAATCATGTGTTTTCCATCATCTGTAGTTTATCATCTAGGTGGAGGCACCCTCAATTATGAAAATCCATATAAAGACTTTTTAAATTTTCGCAACAACATGTATATGCTGACAAAAAATGCGAATCTAAGTGCTTTACTATGGATCATCCCACTTAGACTCGTTCTGGATGGAGTGGCAGGTATCAAGTTCCTTCTTGAAGGCAAGCCTAAATCCACCTTAGCTATCGTGAGAGCACACATATCTTTTTATGTGCATTTACCATTGGTTTTCGAAAGAAAAAATAAGGAGTTTCTTTGCATTCGTAGATGTCGGATCGGTAGATCAAATACCTCAGGTAGATATGTAGGTCTTATAGTATGGAAATATTTTATAGAAGGTAAAAGAATGTTTAGTCAAATCAACATATAAATCTTGGCAAAATTTATCCAACCTGAAATATTATATGAAGATGATGATTTGATCGCAGTCAATAAGCCCGCGGGTGTACTTTCCATTCCAGACCGATTCAATCCTAGCTTGCCAAACATCCTAATAACACTCAAAAAAGAGTATCCTGAGGTGATACCTGTGCACAGATTAGACAAATATACTAGCGGAATAAATCTGATAGCAAAACACGCAGAGGCGCATAAGGCCCTATCTGCACTTTTTGAAGCACATGAGCTTGAAAAGTACTATACTGCGATAGTAGATGGCACACCCAATCCAGAATCCGGCCGTATAGATGTTCCGATTGCTGAATCGACCACTACAAGAGGTAAAATGATTGTGCATCCACGAGGAAAAGCTTCTATTACTGATTATAAAATCATTCAAAAGTTCAGAAAAGTATCTTTATTGCTCATCCGCTTGCACACAGGACGTATGCACCAGATTCGTATTCATATGAAGTATTTAGGCAATCCACTTATTGTCGATACACTTTATGGTAATAGAGATGCTTTTTATCTATCTGAAATCAAATTTAAAAACTACCACATCAGTAAACACGCTGAAGAAAGACCTTTACTTGATCGGCAACCACTCCATGCTAGCAAGCTTTGCTTTGACCATCCATTTACACATCAAAGGATTGAAATAGAAGCACCACTACCTAAGGACATGCAAGCTGTCATAAAGCAACTTGAAAAATGGAGCATTTAACATCAAATTAGGTTTTCAGAAAATATTTTGTCCGTGCATTATGATAGAGCCGGACTAAAAGTTTTACTTTTATCCGAAAATATAGGATATGTCCGGTCAAAATAATCAATTGCTCAAATTACTTGGCGTAGGTTTTGGAATAGCCGTCACTGTCGGTGGCACGATAGGCACAGGCATCCTTCGCAAACCTGGCCCCATCGCTGGACTGATTGGTGATCCATGGATAATTTTGCTTTTGTGGTTGGCTGTTGGCATATATGCATTACTGGGCGTGCTGTGCGCTATAGAATTAGCAGTTTCGATGCCTCAAGCCGGAGCATGGTATGTGTATGCTAGACGTGCTTTTGGCAATTACATTGGCTTTGTGACTGGAATCACAAGTTGGTTAGGTACCGTTGCTGCTCTTGGTTTTGGTGCATATACTATGAGCGAATATATTGCCTTGCTTTTGCCTTCTATAGAACCATTTATACCCACCATATCGGTTATTTTACTGATTGTATTGACCACATTTCATCTTACTGGCACAAAATCAGCAGGTAAATCACAAGAAGTGCTGGCCATCATTAAAGCATTAGGATTACTAGTTTTTGTAGCTGTGTGTCTAATATACGGACAAAATCCAACTGCTCAACACATCCAGGCGACGGTGGAGCGAACAACGATGCCTATCACCATACTCGGAGTGATTGGTGCTTTGCAAGCCATATTTTATACCTTTGATGGTTGGCATACAGCAACTTATTTTACTGAAGAAAACACGGACCCTGCCAAAACAATTCCACGATCCATGATTACAGGCGTATTGCTAATCGTTGTAATTTATCTCCTTGTAAATGGTGCTATTCTATATGTTTTGCCTCAGGAAATACTTGCAGGCTCTAAACTTGCGGCTGCAGATGCTATAAGCTACTTATTTGGTGATCAGTGGTCCGTGATTATTACATTATTTCTCATGCTATCCATCTTAGGAATTGTTAATGCTCAAATCATGTTTGCACCTAGAGTCATTTTCAGTATGAGTAGAGACAAGCTTTTTTTTGGTCAAATCACACGGGTCAACCGACTGGGAACACCGCATATCGCTACTGCTATCACTAGTATTCTAGCTATTCTACTGATTTTAAGTGGCAAGGACACTTGCGCTATTTTATCGGATATTGCCACTTTCTTTTTTGTGATGAGCTATATTGCCGGATATGCTGCTTTAATCAGAATGAGATACAAAGAACCCAATATGGAGCGCCCGTTTAAAGCACCTTGGTTCCCTATGCTACCTTATTTTCTAATTCTGATCTCCGTTTTGTTTTTAGTAGGTGCTGTGTATAGCGATATGAACAGTAGTAAATATGCACTCATCTTTTTGGCTATCAGTTATCCTTTATTCAGATGGGTAGAAAAAATCAACGAGAAGAATTAATCTTCACCTAGAATTTTTGATGCCTTAGGCTTGATGGTGTAATTCTTCCGAATAAATTTTCTGATATGTTCTAAAGCGTGACGGTTATCGTCAGTAAATAGGACTAAATTTTGATCACCAGGTGAAATCGTCTCATGTTTCAGCATTTTTTGCATCATTTCCTGTATAGGTTCATAAAAATCCTTGCCTATAATCACCACCGGAAAATCATTGAGAATACCCGTCTGAATGAGCGTCAATGTCTCAAATAGTTCATCCATCGTACCAAATCCACCTGGAAAAACCACAAAAGCGTAAGAATACTTGACAAGGAGTACCTTGCGGATAAAAAAATAATCAAAACGCACTGCTTTATCAAGATAAGGATTATCCTTTTGTTCATGTGGTAGCTTGATGGTACATCCTATGGAAGTACCATTGGCATCCTTAGCACCCCGATTAGCTGCTTCCATGATACCAGGACCACCACCTGTCATCACATTAAAGCCTAGTTCAGCAATCATTTTGCCCAAGTCTCTAGCTTGGATATAATCCTTGTGAGTCTCCGGTGTCCGGGCAGAGCCAAAAACAGTAATATTGGGCCCTGCAAAGTGCAACTTCCGAAAGCCTCGAAAAAATTGGAAAAATACTTTGAATAAAAAAATCAATTCCCGACCTCGGCTATTAGGACCGGACAAAAACTGCGTGTCAGGAGGAATAATTCTCTTTATTGCCATCGTCAATATGCTTTTGTTAAAAAACTAGCAGCCCGAATGGTAGGCATTCGGGCGCAAGCACAAAATACGATATTTTTTAATTATTGTACCGACTTTTCTGTTAGAATTAGTAATGGAGAAACACTATTTAGGGCAGCAAACTCTGTTACGCTCTTATGAAAGAGGCTTTGAAATAGGTTTCTATGTCTAGGCGTCAACACAACTAACTCGTTGACATCATTGGAAACTACTTGCTTAATGCTGTCAAAAAGATCTTTAGTGGAAATAATTTCTACTTCATACATTTCAGGATCAAAAAATTCATCAGCAACGGAGCGAGTTGTACTTTCATTAAATTTATCATCGTCATCAGTATTCAAATGCACTATACGAAACTTCGGACAACTTTTCTTACATAATTTTGACACATAATCCAGATAAACCTTGTCATGCTCAATAGCTTCTGAAAGGAAAGTCACTCTGCTGATTGAAGAAAAGCCAGCACCTGGTGGAATTAGAAATAGAGGACAATGACTCTTTTCAATCATATCCATTGAAAATGAACCAAAGACTTTTTTAAAAGCCCCGCCTACACCTGTTGTACCCATTACAATGACAGTATCTTTCTCCTTTGACATATCCGTCAATTCCATGACCGGAAAACCTATTTTGAACACACCTTCAACCATGGGTTCTTCTACAAAATTTCCAATCCAGTCCTGATTTAAAGACTTAACCAAATCACTTAAACGTTCGCGAGCAAACTTTTCAGCATCATCATTGACCACTACAAACTGATTGACCTCTGTAGCTGAAGGATAATAAATGTGAGTAAGTTTTATCACACCAGACCATTCCTTAGCTAGATGGTGTGCAAAATTATACGCATTGAGTGATGCCTCTGAAAAATCTGTAGGTACAAGTATTTTTGTCATGTTGCCATAATTATTAAGTTGAAGAATATGTTGCAAAGCATCTCTTAATGAACCATTATAATTGCCATTAGTTTTGATTTCAAACAGCAATTCATCATTAACCTTAACGGCTGGTACTGACGCTACATTATCCTTGATAATGTCAGAAATATTGGTCACCTCTTTTAGGCTGAATTCAATACCGGC
Source organism: Bacteroidetes bacterium OLB9 (assembly GCA_001567255.1). Taxonomy (GTDB): domain Bacteria; phylum Bacteroidota; class Bacteroidia; order Chitinophagales; family Saprospiraceae; genus OLB9. Next base: position 17,210 of record LNBW01000050.1, read on the forward strand.
CTTCTCAAGAAAATGAAGGAGTTTTGCTTTTGCCAGTTGATAACCTGGTGTTTTGGTACCATATATTTTAATCTCTAACATATCGATATCTAATACTCAATCCTACTAAGCGATAATGATGATTTAATTGTATTCAGCTGTTGCTCCAGAATCACTGGCTAGTCCATCTATAATATCAAAGGTGGTGACTATTCCAACCAATCGATCTCCATCTACAACAGGTAATGCGTGAAATATATTTTCTCTGAAAACTTCTAGTGCAACATTAATTTTGTCAGTAGGCTCCAGTTTGGCTAGTTTACTCGTCATGATATCACCAACAGTATAGTTATTCATGCGCACTTCTTCTTCTATCTTTTCTGTTTCATCAGTAGTAAAACCTCTACGAAAGAACAAGTAATCGGACTTGCTAACCATACCAGCTAATTTGCCTTCCACAACTACAGGCAAATGATGGATTTTGTGCTCTCTAAATAATTTATCAACTACAGAAAGCGGATCATTGACTCCAACAGCAATCGGATTGGGTGTCATAATAGTTGAAATTGGGTCTAAAATGTTCATATTTGAATGATTTTATAAATTTTACTCAAAGTTGAGGGATTTTCAGCTGTAACAATATGATATTAATCATCATTTTAAATGATTTTCTTATATTTGAAGCTATAAAATGTTTTAGCAATTTTGAGCCTACAAACAAGCATGACTCAAATGAGTACCTATGAGGACGTATTAAAGCGGCTAAAAGTAGTAATACATTCGGCGGTGGACGGTATAATTATCATCAACGATCATGGCGAGATTGAAGAAGTCAATCCTTCAGCCTGTATTTTATTTGGATATACGGCAGAAGAGATGCTTAAAAAAAATCTCACCATGCTCATACCCGATTCGTATTTGAAACCACATCAGGATTTCATCAGAGACTACTTAAAAACACGTATTCCCAAGATTATCGGCACAGGGAGAGAAGTGAAAGGGCGTACTAAAGACGGCACTGAATTTCCTTTCTGGTTAGCAGTGAGTGAAGTAAAACTATTAGAACGAACCATTTTTGTAGGTTTTATTCATGATCTTTCAGAAGTAAAAACTGCCGAATATCGACTCAAAATACTCAATAAAGAACTGGAGAAAAAAGTCGTAGAACGCACCTATGAGCTAGAAGCTGTTATCAATCAATTGCTGGCAGTCAATAAAAAATTGGAAGAAGAAATCAACAAAAACATTACAATTCAAAATCAACTTAAAGAAAGAGAAGTTGAACTAGAACAAAGTCTATTAAAAGAAAGAGAGCTAGGTGAATTAAAATCCAGGTTTGTGTCTATGGCCTCACATGAGTTTCGCACTCCACTAGCTACTATACTATCCTCTGTTTCGCTAATCGGTCGATACACAGAGACTGATCAGCAGGAGAACCGTGAAAAACACATTAACAAAATCAAATCTTCAGTTACGCACCTTACCGATATTCTCAATGACTTCCTTTCTATGAACAAACTGGAAGAAGGTAAAATCATTTCCCATCAGGAAGTGTTTGATGTTGTTGGCCTTTGGAAAGAAGTAAAGGAAGAAATGACCAGTATCCTCAAACAAGGACAATCTATCCATAACGTGATTAATATGTCACAACCTATCATTATCTCTGATAGAAAGATAATCAAAAATATACTTTTCAATCTGATATCTAATGCCATCAAATACTCGGCTGACAATGGCATTATAGAATGTAGCATACAAGGTGATCAATCTAGAGTTATAATGACGATTAAAGACAATGGCATAGGCATACCACCTGATGAGCAAAAACATCTATTCGAACGGTTTTTTAGAGCCAGCAATGTTACAAATATCGAAGGTACAGGATTAGGATTAAATATCGTCAAAAAATATGTTGAAATGCTCGGCGGCCAAATTAATTTTTCCAGCAAATTATATTCAGGAACCACTTTTACTGTCGAGTTTGGTGTAAAAACAGAACCAGCGCATTTGCAAGTATAAAAATAAAAAAGTATGGAAGCCAAAATACTTATCATCGAAGATAACCAGGATGTTAGAGAAAATCTCGAAGAACTTTTGCAGCTTTCGGGCTATACAGTTCTGGTAGCACCTAATGGAAAAGTAGGTACCGCACTGGCACTCAAACATGTGCCTGACCTCATCCTATGTGATGTGATGATGCCTGAATTGGACGGATTTGGAGTGTTGCGCATCTTATCCAACCATCCGTCAACGATGGACATACCTTTTATCTTTCTGACTGCCAAAACTGAAAAGGAAGACTTCAGAAAAGGAATGGGACTAGGTGCAGACGATTATATCACCAAGCCTTACGACGATATCCAGCTTTTAGATACACTGGAAATAAGACTTAAAAAGAGCGCCAGAATTAAGAAGTCATTTGACAAATCAGGTTACGGACTCCAACGATTCATTGACGAAACTAAAGCTCAGAAAGAATTTGAAAAACTGATAGAGAATAGAGAAATACGGAAATATAGTAAGAAGGATATCATCTATGATGCTGGCCAATATCCTAAGTGGTTATACTATGTTGTAAACGGATCAGTAAAAACATACCTAATTAACGAATTTGGAAAGGAATATACCACTAATATTTATGCTCCTGGAGAAATCTTCGGCTATCTACCGCTTCTAATGGATGCGACCTATCATGACAACGCGGCTACCATAGATGATTGTGAGCTCAAGTTAATACCCATTGAGGACTTCACACTCTTATTGTTTAACAATAGAGAATTTGCAGCAACATATATAAAAAACCTCGCAACTAGAACTACAGAAATTGAAGCTCAGATGATTGATATAGCATATAGTTCTGTAAGAAAACGAGTAGCCAATGCTCTTTTGAAATTCAGCAAGTCAAAGAATTGCACCTCTATGTCTATTTTACGTGACGATATAGCCAATCTGGCAGGTGCCGCTAAGGAAACGACCATCCGAACCTTATCTGACTTCAAGAGCGAAGGATTAATCAATATTGATGACAATAACAAAATAGAACTGCTTAGGATAGACAAACTGCATCAGATGCCCCAATAGTGATAAATATCATTTAGCTCCATGACCACAGACATCAATTTAATTCTGTATAGTATTTACCTTTGTGTTGTAAGGAAATAAAATCATCTAATGATAGAAGGTAGTGAGCCAGTAAGCAACTTGATGACAAAAGAAATGTATTCTGTGTCACCAACTGATAAAATCAAAGAAGTAATCAGATTGATGGCTGAAAACCACATCAGGCATATGACAGTGACTGATGCAGATCAGCAGCTTGTAGGCATCATTAGTAAATATGACGTGGATAGGTTTATCATAGATAAAAGTATCTCTGATACATCCTCACTCAAAGACAGAATCCTCGAAAACATTTCAGTAGAATCATTGATGACGCGAAATGTCAACACACTGGATATTCATGACACTGTTAAAGAAGCCGCCGAATTGCTTAGTTTGTGTTCTTATCATGCACTGCCGGTGACAGATCATGGAAAACTGGTGGGAATCGTAACAACTACAGATTTGTTACACTTTTTACTGAAGCATTTCAAAGATTAATGTGATAATGTTTTTTTTGATATACAGATTGTTAATCTAATTGTTTTAATTGTTTTGATTGTCAAGAGGTGGCGCAAAGGTGACACCTCTTTTTTTTTGTAATTATCTAAACCGAGATTTTGCATTAGAAAATGACTACATGAAAATGCTACTTTATCACTATTGCTCTTTATCAAGAAGCATATTTCGTAATTTGGATGTAAATAATACCGACCTTATAAAAGCTCCCGTTGATGTATGTAATATCCAGTAATGTATTAAGCTAGATCTTTAATCACTTTTCCTCCTATTTACTTATCATCATTAAAGGGCTGCACAACATGAATACATCCTATGTACGCATTCAACTACAATCTATTCTTTTAATAAATCAGGTCTTTTAGTTTTAGTGGCTTGGAGTGCAGCATCATATCGCCATTCTTCAATTAGACGGTCATTACCTGAAAGTAATACTTCCGGTACTTTATGACCTTTGTAATCTGCCGGCCGAGTATATACTGGTGGTGCTAGTAAATCATCTTGAAAAGAATCAGTTAGTGCACTCGTCTCATCATTCAATACACCCGGAATCAACCTACCAACAGCATCTACTACCGTCGCTGCCGCCAGTTCTCCTCCTGACAGAACAAAGTCACCAACTGATATTTCCATGGTGACGTGTATATCGCGGATCCGTTGGTCAATGCCTTTATAGTGTCCACAAATCAGCAATAGATTGTCCATACAAGATAAGTGATTGGCAATTTTCTGGTTGAATGTAATGCCATCAGGTGTGAGATAGATTACCTGATCATAGGTGGTGGACTCTTTTAGTTTCGAGATACATCTGTCAAGGGGCTCACACATCATAACCATTCCTGCACCACCTCCATACTGGTAATCGTCCACTTGGCGATGTGCTCCGATACCATATTCGCGTAGGTCGGTCACATGCACTGACAATAAACCTTTATCAGCAGCCCTTCGCATAATAGAATGCTGGAATGGACTGGACAAAAGTTCAGGCACAACAGAAATAATATCAATTTTCAATTATTTCCACTTTTTAATTAAGGATAATCAATCAGTCCTTCCGACCTTTCATTTCAGCATAATACTGATAGAAATACGGAATGGTCTCAATACCTTTGTAAAAGTTAAACAATCCATAGTGCTCATTTGGCGAATGGATATCATCAGAATCTAGCCCAAAACCCATCAATACTGACTTAACTTTAAGCACTTCTTCAAAGAGCGCTACAATCGGAATACTTCCTCCACCTCTCACAGGGATAGGCTCCTTGCCATATGTTGTCTTCATGGCACGAGCTGCAGCCTGATATTCAGGGGTGTCTGTAGGAGTTACAACTGCTTCACCACCGTGATGTGGCTTTACTACTGCTGTTACACCTGGAGGGACGATACGTTCAAAATGCTCCTTAAATAACTGAGTGATTTTTTCGTTATTTTGATTTGGCACCAATCGCATACTTATTTTTGCAAATGCCTTTGCCGGAAGTACTGTTTTACTGCCTTCGCCAATATATCCGCCCCACATTCCATTAACTTCCAGTGTAGGTCTGATCGATGTTTGCTCTAAAATTGTATATCCTTTTTCTCCCATAGTGTCATTAATACCGAGATCTCTCATATAAGCTTTACGATCAAATGGAGCTTGATTCATGGCTGCTCTTTCTTCATCAGAAACCACAACTACATCATCATAAAATCCAGGAATAGTGATATGCCTATTTTCATCTTTCAGCGAAGATATCATATTGCACAATACTTCAACAGGATTAGCCACGGCACCACCATAAACGCCTGAATGTAAATCTTTATTAGGTCCTGTCACCTCAACTTCAACATAACTTAATCCACGCAATCCTACAGTGATAGAAGGAACATCATTAGCGATTACCGAAGTATCAGAAATAAGTATGACATCACAATTTAGAATATCTTTGTGCTCCTTGCAAAATTTTCCTAGATTGCTCGAACCTACTTCTTCTTCACCTTCAATCATAAACTTCACATTGCAAGGAAGTGCATCATTTTGAATCAAAGCTTCGAAGGCTTTAATATGCATAAACATCTGGCCTTTATCATCACATGAACCTCTGCCAAAAATTGCACCGTCAGGGTGATATTCTGTTTTCTTAATCACAGGCTCAAATGGTGGTGTCTCCCACAGTTCCATCGGATCAGGTGGTTGCACATCATAATGTCCATACACAAGCACCGTTGGTCTTTCTGAATCAAATATATGTTCACCATACACAATCGGATGTCCAGCTGTCGCATACACTTTTGTCTTTTCGCATCCTGCCTTTTTGAGGCTTTCCTCAACAGAATGAGCAGTTTTCTCTACATCATCCTTGTATGCAGGATCTGCACTCACAGAAGGAATGCGGAGCAATTCAAAGAGTTCATTCAGATATCTATCTTTATTATCTTGAATATATTGTTGTACATTTTGCATAATCTAATTGTTATTTAGTTGGTTTTGTAAACGTCTTGCCCATATTGTAAAGTGCAAAACAATATCTGTCTGTTGCTTCTTCTATTATTTTTGAAGTAGGTTTGCCGGCACCGTGGCCAGCACTTTTATCGATTCTGATGAGTACAGGATTGCTTCCTGCTTGTTTACTCTGGAGCTCTGCGATAAATTTGTAAGAATGTGCAGGTACAACCCTATCGTCGTGATCTCCTGTAGTGACTAAGGTGGCCGGATAATGTACGCCTTGTCTGACATTGTGTACCGGCGAGTATGATCGCAGGTAATCAAACATAGCTTTACTTTGTTCCGAAGTTCCATAATCGTACGCCCATCCTGCGCCTGCCGTAAACTTATGGTATCTCAGCATATCTAAAACACCTACCGCTGGAAAAGCCACTTTAAATAAGTCTGGTCGTTGGGTCAAACATGCACCAACGAGCAATCCTCCATTAGAACCACCTGAAATCGCTAAGTTAGCACTGGATGTGTATTTATTAGCAATCAAGTATTCTGCAGCTGCTATAAAGTCATCAAATACATTTTGTTTATGCATCTGAGTGCCTGCTTTATGCCACTTTTTACCATACTCGCCGCCACCACGTAAATTGGGCACTGCATATATTCCACCCTGTTCTAGCCATACTGCATTGATGATGCTGAACGAAGGAGTTAGGCTAATATTAAATCCTCCATAACCATATAGGTTGGTCGGATTCGTACCATCCATTTTTGTACCCTTCTTATAAGTGATCATCATCGGTATCCTTGTGCCGTCCCTTGAAGTATAAAACACTTGCTTTGACTCATAAAGATCAGAGTCAAAGTCGATGTCAGGTTTTACATATAGAGTAGAAATACCTGTTTGCGGATCGAGTTTATAGATAGATCCAGGAGTGATATAATTAGTGAAAGTATAAAACAATTCCTTCTCTTTTTTCTTTGCTCCTGCAATAGATGCAGTGCCTAAACCTGGCAATTCCAGTTCTCTGACTAACTTTCCATCATAGTCAAATTGCTTAATTTGAGATAATGCATCTTTCATATAATGCGCAAAGAAAAAGCCAGCACCTGTCGTCATACTCAATACATTCTCAGTTTCAGGAATGAAGTCCTTCCAATTTTTCGGATCAGGATTAGAAGCATCCACAGTCACAACTTTCTTATTAGGGGCATTTCGGTTAGTAAGTATATAGAGTTTCGTTCCGTCATTTTCAATAACGTCTGAATCACTTTCCATGTCATCGACAATAGCAACTAGCTTACTATTAGGTGTTTTGAGATCAAGCATATATAATTCATTGCCAGAGGTAGCATTAGCTGCGGAAATAAATAAATAATGATCATCATCAGTCACATAGCCACCTACATATCTTCTTTTCTCCTTCAAGCCAAAAATAACCGGATCATCTTTTTGCTTAGTACCTAGCTTATGATAATAAAGCTTATGCTGATCAGTCTTTGCTGAGAGTTCACTACCTTTAGGCTTATCGTAGCTAGAATAATAAAAACCATCATTGCCTTTCCATGAAAGTCCACTGAACTTAACGTCGTATAGTGTATCTTCAAGTATGCGCTTATTCTCTACTTCCATTATGATGACTTTTCTCCAGTCACTACCTCCTTCAGATATTTGATAAGCTACCTTAGAGCCATCTCTTGAAAAATTAATTCCAGAGAGAGAGGAAGTCCCGTCTTTAGAGAATGTATTAGGATCTAAAAATATTTCAGCAGCTCTACCCTTCTTCTCTCGCCATAAAACACTTTGATTTTGTAAGCCATTATTTTTAAAAAAATAAGTATATTCTCCTTCTTTAAATGGTGCTGAAAATTTTTCATAATTCCACAATTTTTCAAGCCGCGCCTTATAAGCATCCCTAAATGGAATATGACTGAGGTAGTCAAAAGTTACAGCGTTTTGAGCATCTACCCATTCTTCAGTTTCCTTCGATAGGTCGTCCTCCAACCACCGATAAGGATCAATGACGGTAATTCCAAAATAATTCTCTGCAACCGGAATTTCTTTCGTCTTTGGATATATCATTTCCTGTGGTTTCACAACTACTGCCATATCTTTTGTTTTGCTGCAAGCAGCTAAAAATACCAATATTGGTAGAAAGAAAAAATATCTTTTCATAAAAACCCTTTTTAAATAAGAAAACTAAGCAGCGTAAAGGTATAATTTTTTTTGTAAAAGATTTGTCACTGATCAAAATATAAACAATTCAATAACAAATCTATCTGAATTGACACTCCAGGTTATGTGCAAAGTCAGCATGGTAGCATTGCACAATTTACAAAAGCTAAAGAGTAAAAACTGGAATTAAGATAAACTTTTAAGGTTTACCATTAACTAGCGTATTGAAATGATTGTCTTTGCAATAACCTCTCACATATCTAGGCCAGGAAGTGTGTTTGTTGTGCCCTCCGGCATAATAGGACAGCAACATCTCAAAGTCATTCAAATCAATAAAACTGTCATAGACAGCCAGCTTTTTGAAGTTTTCGTCGAAAAAGAGAATGGAAGGAAAGGACATTTTCCCATTTAATAAATCAACAGCAAACTCATTAAAATCGTGTTCGCCAATACGAACTGTCGTGTTGTACACTTTATTACCATAGATAATTCTTTCATTAGTTTTGGCATTGAGTCTAAAGGCATAAAAATTAGAATTGATAAACTTGGCTATGTTATCTACTGCAAAAGTTTCATCTTCCATTTTTTTGCACCATCGACAACCGTTAAAATACACATATATTATGTACATTTTGTCAGCCTTTTGTACCTTTTCATTAAACTTATCCCAGGAATTCCATCTAATTCTGTTTTGCGCATCCGCAGATAGCGAAAACACAATCGCGAGACTGAAAACCATAAACCTGAAAAACATAAAATGTCTATTTATTAAATACTACACCTATTGACTTTAATACAAAAATAAACAAATTTTATCTAAAAAGTCTTTTTCAAGATTGGAAATCGCCTTAATTTAATAAAACTTTAACAGTGAAGATAGTAAAGCAGTTTTTTGAAACAACTTATATTTAACTATGAGTCAATATATTACATATTTATAAGTTAAATAACATTCTAATAATTTCCTTAACAAACTTTATCTCAGGCAAATAAATCTTATCGTCAGCAATATTATCAATACTTAATATCCGACTACTTGTGTTATTGACAATTGGATTTTGAACCATCAAATAAATGTAGCACATAACACTAATCATTGCTACGATAAAAAATATTTTCTTTGGTTCAATACATATTTTCATAAAAATAGTGAATTACGGTCAAAGTTATTAAAAATACTCTTTTACGTGTTTGAAACAACGTTAAAATTTTATTAAAAGTTCTAAATCTAATCAAAAATTTAATATTCATTGCAGAATAAATTTCAGCATTTCCTTCAATTTGCCATCATCATCGATAACAATTCAAAAAATAAAATCTGAAATACTTCTATATTTACGGCCTAATTGCTTCAAAAATATATGGGCGACTCCACTCACTTGACCCGATGTACAGCATGCACATCAATAAATTTAGCAAAAATCATGGATGTGAAAGATCACTTTAAAAGTGGCGAAATTTTTACTATTCATGAATGTAAAAGCTGTGGATTTAGATTTACTCAGGATGCACCGGATGAAGATGTTGCCTACCAATATTATGAAAGTGATGACTATATTTCTCATTCAGATACCAAAAAAGGCATTGTATCACAACTTTATCATAAGGTACGCGAGATTATGCTCCGTCGAAAATCGCAGCTCATCTTGAGCTTGAGTACGGAGAAACGCTTGCTCGATATCGGATCCGGTACAGGATATTTTCTAAATTATATGAAGCATAAAGGCTACGATGTCAAAGGTGTTGAAATCAGCAATACTGCTCGCCAGTTTAGTATAGATCATTTCGGACTCGATGTTGTGTCACCTGACATTTTATTTTCACAAAGTTTTTCAGAAACCTACGATTTTATCACCTTGTGGCATGTGCTAGAACATCTGTACAATCCTGACAAGTATATGCAAAAAATAAGTGATCTACTGGTAGATGATGGATATCTTATCATCGCTCTACCTAATCATCAGTCTTATGATCAAAATAAGTATAAATCCTACTGGGCGGCCTACGATGTGCCTAGACACCTATGGCATTTTCATCCCAACTCGTTGACAACATTTGCCTCAAGGCATGGTTTTGAAGTGATCAAAATGCAAGATATGCCCTTTGATCCATTCTATAATGCCATGCTCAGCGAGAAGTACATGGGGCATCGCGGAGGACTGATCCTGGGCGCATTTACCGGATTGATATCCATGCTTAAAGGGAAATCTAACATTAGAAAAGCAGCATCAGTTATCTATATTCTAAAGAAAATTCAAGTGACACCTTAAGGTATTCAATGCCTTTGACAATGTATATGATATTTGGCCAATTTTTACTACCTTTGCGGCCAATTTTAAAGTAAGCCATGTTATCTACACAAAATATTTCCCTCCAATACGGAAAAAGAGTATTATTTGACGAGGTCAATGTAACCTTCAAAGAAGGCAATTGCTATGGTATCATCGGTGCCAATGGAGCCGGAAAATCCACCTTCTTAAAAATCCTGGCCGGTGAACGAGATCCAAACAAAGGAAGTGTTCATCTTGAAGCTGGAAAGAGAATGGCCGTACTTAAGCAAGACCATTTTGAGTTTGACGAAGTCACTGTATTGAATACCGTGCTGATGGGACATCAGAAACTGTGGCAAATCATGCAAGAGAAAGATGCCATCTACATGAAAGAAGATTTTAGTGAAGAAGATGGAATCAAGGCGTCAGAACTGGAAGAGGAATTTGCAGAGATGGATGGATGGAATGCAGAATCATCAGCAGCAAACCTACTCAGTGGCATCGGTATCGTCGAGAGCGACCACTACAAACTGATGAAAGAGCTCGATGGTAATCAAAAAGTACGAGTACTCCTGGCACAAGCTCTTTTTGGAAATCCAGATGTACTCATCCTGGACGAACCTACAAACGATCTGGATATACATACTATACAATGGCTTGAAGACTTCCTCCTGGATTTTAAGAATACAGTTTTGATTGTATCGCACGACCGACACTTTCTTGATACAGTTTGTACCCATGTTGCAGATATTGATTTTGGAAAAATTACGCTTTATTCCGGCAACTATACATTCTGGTACGAATCCAGTCAACTAGCTTTGAGACAAAAACTCAATGCTAACAAGAAAGCCGAAGAAAAAATCAAAGAAATGCAGGCATTTATCGAGCGATTCAGTGCTAATGCTTCAAAGTCCAAACAGGCAACAGCTCGTAAGAAAATGCTTGAAAAAATCAATATCGAAGAAATCAAGCCTTCATCCCGAAAATATCCTGGCATCATATTCAAGCAGGCACGGGAGGCAGGCAAGGAAATTCTTAATGTCAATGGCCTGAATTATTCTCAAAACGGAGAAGTTCTAATCAATAATCTCTCATTCAGCATGAATAGAGATGATAAAATCACTTTTATATCAAAAAACAGTCTAGCAACCACTGCCCTGTACAAAATTCTAGCCGGAGAACTTCAACCGGATAGTGGTATAATTGAATGGGGGCAAACCATCACGTACTCATATTTGCCTAATGAAAATGAAACTTACTTCTCCAATGAGCCGATGAATCTTATTGACTGGTTGAGACAATATTCTACCGAAAAGGACGAATCGTATATCAGAGGATTTCTCGGTAAAATGTTGTTTTCGGGTGAAGAAACCCTAAAAATGTCCAATGTTTTGTCCGGAGGTGAAAAAGTGAGATGTATGCTTTCACGTATGATGCTAAAGGAAGCTAATCTGCTGATGCTAGATGAACCTACTAACCACTTAGACCTGGAGACCATCACAGCACTGAATAACTCATTAATGAATTTTGCAGGTAATATCTTGTTTACCTCTCGAGACCACACTTTCACACAAACTGTTGCCAATAGAGTTATAGAGATAGGTCCTAACGGATTCCTTGACAAGCTGAAGACATTTGATGAATATCTGGAGGATAAAGAAATTGAAGCTCAACGAGCAGTATTGTATTGATCCAAGTCAATGGCTCATTATATAATGTTATGAAGCTTTAAAGGTGCAACTTTGATTGCCTGGTTAGCTATAACTCAATCCTAGGAAGTGCGACCTACAGAACTACCAATTTATACAGCGGTAGCTTGACTTATGCGTATGGATAACATTTCATAATATTGTAACCCAAATGCATTGCTCACGGGTCATTAAACCTATACTTTGAATATACGGCTAATAACATTATCAGTTAAGACTATCTGAATCCGGCATCTGCGCTATCACAGTATATATATCACCTTTATTGTGCAAGACTGTCTGCCAGAGTACAAAAGGCTTCACTCTGAATAGATAATTAGCATCCATATCGTCAACCAACCAGGAAGCTTCATTCATTTCTCCTTCAAGTTGTCCTGGTTCCCAGCCACTATATCCAATAAAAAACCGTACATTATGATCATTAATCAAGCCATTTTCCATGAGAAATCTCAGCTTTTCGAAGTCTCCACCCCAGAACACACCTTTGCTCACTTCAATCGAATCATCCAGCAAATCGCCGACGTTGTGCAAAAAGTGCAAACTATCTACGGCTACCGGTCCACCCATAAAAACTCCGGCCTTCGTATCCGGAAAATCAGGAAGTAGCTCATTAAGACTCACATCAAGGGGCCGATTAAGTATAAGCCCGGTTGTTCCATCCTCATTTTTTTCACAGATTAGAACAACTGACCGCTTGAAATTAGGATCCAGCATAAAAGGTTCTGACACTAAGATTTTTCCGGCTTTTACTTCCATATTACAATGCTGATGTTTCTGTACCTCTATCCACTTTTTTAATTAATCCTGATAACACTTTGCCATTTCCACCGACTTCTACATAGTGAGTGATGCCATTCTTTAGCATCTGCTCTATAGTTTGTGTCCATTTCACTGCTCCTGTCAACTGAGCAATTAGGTTCTCTTTAATCTTGTCCGGATCTCGCTCAGGTAGTCCGGTCACATTTTGATAGACTGGTATCTCTGGCTTACTAAATGGAGTATTCATAATGGCTTCTGCAAGCGATACTCTAGCTGGCTCCATCAATGGACTGTGAAATGCACCGCCAACTTCCAGGAGTAAAGTTCGTCTCGCTCCTGCTTGCGTCAGCTGTTCCATCGCCTTTTGCACGCCTTCTATTGAGCCAGAAATCACAAGTTGTCCAGGACAGTTATAATTAGCAGCTACCACTACTTCATCTATACCAGCACAAATCTGCTCTACAACTTCATCGTCCAGGCCAAGAATCGCGGCCATCGTACCAGGCACAGCATCACAAGCATCCTGCATCGCCATAGCGCGGGCATATACGAGTTTTAAACCATCTTCAAAACTTAAAGTACCATTTGCTACAAGAGCCGAAAACTCACCCAGCGAATGACCGGCAACAGCATCAGGCTGTTCTGTTTGTTTTGCTTTTAAGGTAGCTATACTATGTACAAATAAAGCAGGTTGAGTCACATTTGTTTGCTTCAGCTCTTCAGCTGTACCGTAAAACATGATTTTAGATAATTCGTAACCCAGCACTGCATCTGCCTTGTCAAAAATGGCTCTAGCTGCTTCATTTCTTTCATACAGCTCATGTCCCATACCTTCAAACTGAGCACCTTGCCCAGGAAAAACGAATGCCTTCATATTGATATCTTATTTTAATTTAGCAGTTACCAGCTTCAAAAATTCATTTCTGGTTTCTTCCTTTTTAAATTCACCTGTAAATGCGGAGGTAGTTGTAACAGAATTTTGTTTTTGTACACCACGCATCATCATACACATGTGAGCGGCTTCAATAATTACTGCAACACCATGCGGTGTCAATGCACTGTCGATGGCTTCAAGTATTTGGTGAGTCAATCTTTCTTGTACTTGTAACCTTCTGGCAAAAACATCCACCACACGCGGAATTTTACTTAGACCTACCACGTATCCATTAGGTATATAAGCTACATGAGCCTTACCATAAAATGGCAACATATGATGCTCGCACATCGAATATAGTTCAATATCTTTGACCACCACCATGTTACTGTACTCTTCCTTAAACTTAGCAGAATTTAATATTTTATCAGCATCCATACTATAGCCTTGGGTCAAAAACTGCAAGGACTTGGCCACGCGTTCAGGAGTTTTTAACAAACCTTCCCGACCTGCATCTTCACCCAATTGCTCCAGAATCTTTTTGTAATATCCTGATAACGATTCTGTTATTTCATCACTATATATATCCTTTTTCTTATAGGTCATGAATTCATTTTTAAATTTATTCAATAATAATATCTCTACTCACTTCAAACCTTCAAGTTATACAAACTCGTTTTTAAAGAAAAAATGTTGTAAATGCCGAATATCCATTCAGTTCCTGCGATTATCTATTTTTTTTGAGGCATAACTGACAACATATCACCTTTATCAAATGCTTTCATGCAAAGGATCAGACTTTATCAAAAATCATCCAAAATATCACTATGTCCAAAAAAGCATCATAGCACTGCATCGGAAGGCCACTGGCAAAGATAAAATTTATTTACTACTGTGAGTGGTATTTTCAAAATTTGTTTGGTACAATAATTATAAATTACAACCTTTGAGGTGTAGAAAACAAATCACTTTAATGAAGTCAATACTTTACTGTCAAATGCAAATATCAAGGTTAAAAAACTTTAAAATCAATTTATTAGTAATCATCCTATTCTTATGCTTTCAGACTGAGGCACAAATAAGTCCTCGAATTGGATTATCATGGTCATCCCTAGGATCTGCAGAACCTATCTCATTTCAAGGGATAGATGGTGGTCCATCATATAGTTCTGAAAATTATCATGTATTTGGGCTTGTATATATCCATCCCATCAATGACTGGCTGGATGTCGAAACCGTAATAGAATATTCCAAGTTTAATTTAATCAGTGCATCCAACTATCCTCCATCTATCTCCTATCATCCATTTGATGTAAATACAATCGGTATTCCTATCACTATTCGCGCTCATTTCCTTAAATATCTATATGTCAACACCGGAATTTTAACCGCATATGAATTGAAAGGTTCAGACTATTTAAATAATCAATCCGGCATAGGGGCTATTCTAGGTCTGGGCGTGCAATATCATTTTGGGTCAGGAATTTCTGCTTTTATTAATCCTTACCTTAAGAATCACGCCATTATTCCATTTAAAGAATCATCCCTACGTTATAGAATTCTAGAAAGTGGATTTAGATTTGGGCTCAGTTATGACCTCTAGCAAGCTTAAATGATAAAAAATTTTACAGTTATTAGATAGGTTCTGAATATGGCAAATCTATGATTTTGCTAAAATCAATAGAATCGAAGCAATTAACATTTTAATTATCTGATATTTATACATTATAATTATATTTATGTTATTATACTTGATATTTGTATTTTTTTAAACTTCAATATCCTTATATCTTTGTAATATCAAAGTTCAACAATGACGTTAGTCATACTCTTTGTATCGGTTAAAGAATCGGTTTGAATTTTCAGAAATGTTTATGGGATTAAAAAACAAAATGTGGGAGGTTGCATCCAAAAACCAACCACCCACATTTTATGATTTCTCATTAATTACTAAGGATTGAGTTTTAGTTATTATATTGAGTAAAATCGGTGCGTTCAAGATACGCATTGAATAAGCTCTAAATTAAGTTTTGGTAAAATGTTCATGGGGATCGAAAGATCTAAAAAAATGGTCACAGATGGGGAAATGTGACCATTTTTTTTGTCCTTATGAGCAGTCATCCATTATTGGATGATCATTTTTTTTGTAGCTTGATATTTTCCTGATCGAATCCTATAATAGTAAATACCAGAAGGTACGTTTGTCGGTGTCCAGAAAGTGCGAAATGCTCCAGATTCCAATTGTTCATCTACTAATCTTGTAATAGGTCTGCCGAAAGCATCAAAAATATCTAAAACAACATGACCTGCGAATGGAATCTCAAATCGTATTTCTGTTTCATTATTAAATGGGTTGGGTACGTTTTGATGTAGCAAATAGGTTATTCCATGTTCTACACCCACTTCTTCGGTTGCCACAGGTATAGCATCAAGTCTAACTTGCCAGATACCTCTACCAAGTGTTCCTGCAAAAAGATTCTTATTTGAACTAGCTATACTTCCTGTAAAAGTGCCAGATTTCATTCCTGCATTGTAGCTTGTCCAGGACGCAGCAAAATCACCTGAGACATAAAAATTTGAATTTGTACCTGCCATAATCCTATTGCCACTCACCCCAAAGCTTTGAATGCTGGCATTTCCCATTCCTGATGTAGCTTTTGACCAACTATTACCATCATTTGTTGAAACGTACACTCCTTGTTGAGTACCTGCATATATTTTTGCCCCATGGACGAGCAGCGCATTTATATATTCATTTCCTAAGCCTGTGTTTTTATTGGTCCAGCTATCTCCTTTATTATTGGATATAAAAATGCCTTCGCCAAAGGTACCTGCGATCACTGAACTTCCATTTACGGCAAGTGAAAATATCAAGCCACCAGTGATATTACCTGTTTTAGCCCATGAAGTTCCACTATTTGAAGTCCTGAAGACACCATTGCCTTGCGTACCAACATATATATCAGAACCATTACTTATCATAGTGGTAATATACTTGTTTGTCAGGCCATTGTTTACCTCTTCCCATGAATTACCGTTATTAGTTGACACAAATACGCCTTCGCCCGCTGTCCCTGCAAAAATATTATTGCCTGATTTTGTCAGCGCATTAATACGTAATGTACTGAGGCCGCTATTAGCAGCACGCCAAGAAGCACCTTCGTCTGTACTAATAAAAATACCGCTACCCGCAGTACCTGCTATAATCGCACTGCCTGTGTTGATAAGTGCAGCTACTTCAGTAATCTTTAAACCATTGTTGATAGGTGTCCACGTGCTTCCATTATTGCTCGATACAAATACACCTGCTGATGTACCTGCATACAAATTTGACCCGCTAGATGCAAGATTTAATTGATGTACACCATTCAAACCATTGTTAATTTCAGACCAGTCATTACCATTATTACTCGAAACAAACAATCCGTCACGCTCAGTGAATGCATATATCCGATTATCTTTAGCAAAAAGAGAATTAACACTTTTTCTAAATGAATCGCCTGCTTGCTGCCACGAACTACCATTGTTTGTAGATTTAAAGACACCTGCATTACTTGATGCAAAAACAGTAGTGCCTGCATATAACAAATCAGTCATTTTAGTTTGAGGCATCCCGCTAATACTTAAAGCCCAATTGTTGCCACCATTGGACGATACAAAAGTACCTAGTGCTGTTCCAGCTATCAGATGTTGTCCATTTACTGCTAGTGCAAATACACTTTTATTGAGTAAACCATTATTATATGCTTTCCATGAAGTGCCATTATTATTAGAAATAAAAACGCCGCCTCCATTTGTGCCTATGTAAATATTTTGCCCACTCACCTGGATGTCCCAAATGTAGGTTGAGGTGAGTCCGGTATTAATTGCTTTCCAATTCTGTCCATTATCAGACGATATAAATATGCCTTTGATGGTTCCGGCTAGAAGACTATTCCCAGCTACTGCCAGGGATAGCACGTGAGTGGAAGTAAGTCCATTATTCATTTCTGTCCAAGAAGCACCATTATTACTTGAGCGATAAATGCCATATTTTGTACCAATAAAAATATTACTACCATTGGCAAGGATGCTCTGTACATCACCACCATAAGGGCCATTGGATGAAGTCCACTGAGCTGTAATTGGGTGCTCAATGAAGATAAATGAAAATAGAAATAAAAGTATAAAGTTCACATTTTTCATGGTACAAAAGGTTTTGATTATAATGGAATAATTAAGAATGTCCAAATATATGATAAATTCTACTTATATATTTGAATTATAAATAACTTTTTATGAAAAATTTTGGAATCTCATCATGACTTTGATTCAAGAACCATCAAAGTTTGTCGACCAGATTATCATTCCAATAACGTTTAACCCAAATTACACATTAGAAATTGACTCCATGAAAATGCTACTTCATATCTATTTCGGTACTCGTTTTTCTGTCCTCGACATAGTAAAACTATGCCTGCGGAATAAAAACTCCGAGCCTCATAGCTACTTTGTATCATTTCCCTTCGTCACAAAGTCTAATGAGTAATATGGATTTAAAAAAAGTAATCCACTAACCTTGTTCATCTTTTAGATGCCCATGCGTGCCTGAAAGTATGAAGTTCAATTGACTGTATAAAATCGAACCCTTGTTAAAATTATCAGCTTATATCCACTCTACAATGTATTCAGATGCCCTTCAACCTAAGGATCTCTTGCTCAAGAATACGAACACGTTCTTGTCCATCTGCTAGTTTTGCACGTTCCTTTTCCACCACAGTAGCCGGCGCGCCATTGACAAACCTTTCATTGCTTAGTTTAGCTTGCACTGACTTAACAAAACCTTGCTGATACTCTAGTTCCTTTTGCTTTTCGGCAAGCTCAGCATCAATATCAAGCGCCTGATCCAATACTACTACACACTTTTCTGTACCAGATATAAACCCAACACCAGCAATTTTCTCATCAGAAGTCACTTCGATAGATTTGAGATTAGCCAGTCTTGCACAAAGTTCTTTCCATCCCGGCTCGACCATCAAGGCTGTTGATCTATCGGAATCAATCATAAGAAATGCAAGTGCGTCCTTCATCTTCACTCCGTTCTTATTACGAACATCACGGATATTAGTGACGATATCTTTGAGTTGTTCTACCTTGTCAATGAGGTTTTGATTGAATGACAGAGGCTTAGGGTAAGCGCTCATGATACAATCATCACCTTCTGCCCTCGGCCTCAGTATATGCCATATTTCCTCCGTAATAAATGGCATGAATGGATGTAAGAGCGCACATATCTGGTCAAATAATACAATCGTACTGCGTTTTGTTTCATCAGCAATTTTCTCACCATATTCTGGCTTAACCATCTCCAGATACCATGAACAAAAATCAGTCCAAACAAAACTGTAAATACTTATCAGGGCTTCTGACAAACGATACTCTTTAAAATTTTTGTCCACTTCTCCTGCTAGCGCATGGAGTTTATTTTGCATCCATTCATAAGCAAGAGTGGAACCTTCAGAGGCTGGTGCATCACTAGTTTCCCAGCTTTCGACTAGTCTCAGCGCATTCCATATCTTATTGCAGAAGTTGCGACCTTGCTCAACAAGTTTTTCATCAAAAAGCAAATCTCCACCAGCTGGCGAGCATGACAACATACCAAATCTTACGCCATCCGCACCATAATCTTCAATCAACTTGAGTGCATCCGGGCTATTGCCGAGTGACTTAGACATCTTGCGACGGAGCTTATCACGTACCATTCCAGTGAAATATACATCCTTAAATGGGCGTTTTCCTTCCCATTCGTATCCAGCCATAATCATACGTGCCACCCAAAGGAAGATAATATCCCAACCAGTCACTAACACAGAAGTCGGATAATAATAATCCAATTGCTTCTTATCATTAAATCCGTCAAAAACTGAAATCGGCCATAACCATGAAGAAAACCATGTATCGAGGACGTCTTCATCTTGGCGCAAATCAGCAGACTGGACTTCTGGATACTTATCCTGAGCCATTTTGAGTGCTGCCTCGGGCGTTTCAGCCACAAATACATCATCACCATAGTAATATGCCGGAATGCGATGTCCCCACCACAACTGACGCGAGATGCACCAGTCGCGAATATTTTCCATCCAATGTCGGTATATATTTTTTTGATTTTTAGGATAGAAATCCACTTCATCATTCATGACCGATTCGAGTGCAGGACCAGCCAGCGCTTTCATATCTACATACCATTGAAGTGATAATCTTGGTTCCACAACCGAGTTCGTCCTCTCAGATCTACCGACATTATTTTGATAATCCTCAATCTTTTCTATCAAGTCTGCTGCTTCAAGATCCTTGGCAAATTTCTTCCTTACAACAAAACGATCTTCACCTTGATACACTGCTGATGCACTGCTCATTGTACCATCTTCATTGAATACATCCACAATTTCAAGTTGATGCCGCTCTCCTATCTCGTAGTCATTCGTGTCGTGAGCAGGTGTAACCTTTAGTGCACCAGTTCCAAATTCCATGTCCACATAACTGTCAAAAATGACCGGCACCACTCTCCCGATTATAGGTACTATGACTTTTTTGCCCTTCAAGTGAGCATATCTAGGATCATCCGGATGCACAGCTACAGCAGTATCTCCAGGTATCGTCTCCGGTCTGGTGGTCGCAATGATTAAATAATCATCACTGCCCTCTATACGATATTTAACATGATATAACCGTGATTGTTCCATAGAGTAAATCACCTCTTCATTTGACAATACTGTCTTTGCTTCCGGATCCCAGTTGACCATGCGTTTGCCACGATAGAGCTTACCTTTGTGGTATAGATCCACAAATACTTTGATCACTGCAGCCGAACGTACCTCGTCCATGGTAAAAGCGGTACGCTCCCAGTCACATGATGCACCTAGTTTTTGCAGCTGTTCAAGAATGATGCCGCCATATTTGTCTTTCCATTGCCATGCATACTCTAAAAACTGTTCCCTTGTCAGATCTCCCTTTTTAATACCTTGTTCGCGAAGCATCTTCACCACCTTAGCCTCTGTGGCTATAGAAGCGTGGTCTGTACCTGGTACCCAGCAAGCATTTTTGCCCTCCATCCTTGCTTTCCTAATCAAGATGTCTTGGATAGTATTATTAAGCATGTGTCCCATGTGCAGTACTCCTGTCACATTAGGTGGAGGTATGACGATACTGAAAGCTTCTCTTTCGTCAGGTTCAGAATGAAAATAACGCTTATCCAGCCAGTATTGATACCACTTACTTTCTACGTCTGCTGGGTTATATCTAGGTGAGATCATAATATATGATATTAAAACTTAATATGTAATTATTGTTTTTTTAACCAATTTTGTTTCTAATACCTCAAAGCATACAAGTCAGGATTGCCTGATTTCTTAAGCACTACAATGATAAAATTGCCATATTCATCTTCGTCAAAGATTTGCTTAAAATAATCTTTTCCTGCCAGTGTATTGGCTATGGAAGGAATAGTATTAGAATGGCCAACCATGAATATTCTGTTGAAATCTTCTGATGTCTTAATTTTTTCTATCAGTTTATTAAGTCCTTTATTTTCATAAGGTTGCAATCGCATTGCCTTAATATCAGCCAGAGAATCTACTGTGTACATACATCTGAGATTGATAGGTGAATAAATTGCATCTACCCTTGTACCTTTCATTATATCAGCTATCTTAGCAGCGCGCTCTAATCCTATATCTGATAATAATGGGTCAGGAACAGCACCAGCAGTATCCTTTTCTGCATGTCGTACTAGATAAAATACTTTAACTATGCTATCTTCATTAAGCACAATCTGTTGATTATCTGCTAGATGAATTACATTAGACTGAATATTCAAAATTTCCTTGCCAGTATAGTCGGGAGTTTGTATAACTGATTCCTTACAAGCGAAAATACTTGTCACAAGCAAGGTTATCCATCCAGCAATTCGCATAAATTTCATCATTGTTATATCAAATTTACTTAAATAAATCGAGTATTTGCCATCATACAGAAAAACTAAAATACCCTATCAAACAGCGTGCAAAGATATAAAAAATTAGCCAAGGAGAACCATTGTAATAAACTGAAAATCACAATAGACTGACCATAGATTTTATTTTTTAATTTGAATACACCCAGATTTCCACACTCAATAATCAATACAAAGTCCCATCATAAATTTATAATCAAAAACAAATCTGCAAAAATACATATTATATTTTTATTTAATACAATAAACATTTCCTACATTCATCTATACTTTTAATCTTAAAATAATCGATTGCATTGTAAATGAAAAGGCATCATAAAAAACTTTAATACTACTTTGATTGTATTATGAAATATATCTACGATCCAGAAATGAACCATTCAGTAAATTCAAATGATGCATTACTTGAAAAAAACACTCAAAATAACACACATCCAGAAGACTATATAGAAATCATCGGAGCCAATGAAAACAACTTACGTGATGTAACCGTCAAAATACCTAGGAATCAAATGGTTGTCGTCACCGGGCTCAGTGGTAGCGGCAAATCTTCACTTGCATTTGACACGCTGTACGCTGAAGGTCAACGTAGGTATATGGAGACATTTTCAGCTTATGCGCGGCAATTTATCGGATCTATGGATCGACCTGATGTAGAAAAAATTGACGGTTTAAGCCCTGTCATCTCTATCGAGCAAAAGACCACCGCATGGAATCCCAGATCCACCGTCGGTACTACAACTGAGATTTATGATTTCCTCCGTCTTTTGTACGCAAGAACAGGAGAGGCCTATTCTTACGTCACCGGTGAAAAGATGATCAAATATACTGAAGAACAGGTCATAGATCATGTTTTGGCCTACTTTAAAGATAAAAGAATTGCAATTCTAGCACCAGTAGTTCGTGCAAGAAAAGGCCATTATCGAGAACTTTTCGACCAGACACGCAAAAAAGGATTTACAAAAGTCAGAATCGATGGTGAAATTGTCGATTTGACTCCAGGTCTTCAAGTAGATAGGTATAAAATCCATGATATTGAAATTGTGGTAGATCGAATAAAAGTTGAGGAGGACAAAAGAGACCGATTAGTTTCTTCAATAGAAATGGGAATGCGAATGGGTAATGATTTCATCATGGTCATGAATATCGATACAAGCGAAATCAAAGCATATTCAAAAAGCCTGATGGACCCCGAGTCTGGTCTATCCTACGATGAACCTTCTCCTAATAATTTTTCATTTAATACTCCCTACGGCTATTGTCCGGTATGCATAGGATTAGGCGAAAAACAAGAAGCTGACCTCAATAAAATCATTCCCGATTGGGATCGTTCTATAAAAGAGGAAGGCATCAGACCTTTTGGCCAAGTTAGAGATAATAGTACGTTCAAGCAACTCAAAAAAATAGCAAAAGACTTTAAATTCACCTTCGACACACCTATAAAAGACATACCTAAGGTAGCTCTCGATATGATTTTATATGGCAAACAAGACGGAAGTAAGTCTTATACTGCTGTCTATAATGACTATATGTATGATCTGGCACAGGAAGGCATTGTCAACATGATAGAACGATGGTACAAGGAGTCCACATCGGAGAAAATCAGGAGCTGGGCAGAAGAATTCTTGAGTATTGTCACCTGTCCAGAGTGTAATGGTTATCGTTTAAAGAAAGAATCACTTCACTTTAAGTTGGGTGGTAAACACGTAGGTATGCTTGCAGAAATGAACATCAGTGAGTTGTACGATTGGATTGAAGAATTGCCCGCTCACCTTGATGAAAAACAAAATGTTATCGCTCATGAGATTATTAAAGAAATCAGGATGCGGCTTGGGTTTCTATTGGAAGTCGGTCTGGGATATTTGAGTCTTAACAGAACTACAAGGTCACTTTCCGGAGGTGAATCGCAACGCACAAGGTTGGCTAGCCAGATAGGCAGTCAGCTAACAGGTATCACTTATATCATGGATGAGCCAAGTATTGGTTTACACCAAAGAGATAATCAGCGTCTCATCAAAGCATTACACGGTCTAACTGAAATAGGCAATACGGTATTAGTGGTAGAGCATGACAAAGACATCATGTTGGCCTCTGATTATATCATTGATCTCGGTCCGGGAGCTGGCACACTCGGAGGCAAAGTGGTAGCACAAGGTAAGCCTGAAGAATTTATAAAAAACCAAAGTGTCACTGCTGACTATCTTGCAGATCGAATCCGAATCGAAATCCCCAAAAAAGAAGAAAAGGCAATGGATTTTTTCGTCGAATTGAAAGGCGCTACCGGACACAATCTCAAAAATGCAGATATTAAGTTGCCACTTGGAACATTGATTTGTGTGGCTGGTGTCTCCGGGAGTGGAAAATCATCCCTGATCAACGAGACACTCTACCCTATCCTTCGCCATCATTTTTATAAAAGTCTGCAAAAGCCTCTACCATACAAAAGTATAGAAGGCCTTGAATACATCGACAAGGTCATAGAGATTGATCAATCGCCCATCGGTCGTACGCCGAGGTCTAATCCTGCGACCTATACAGGTGTTTTCACAGATATACGCAAACTTTTTGGCAATACGCCGGAAGCTAAAATACGTGGCTACCAGATGGGGCGTTTCTCCTTTAATGTAGCCGGTGGTCGCTGTGAAACCTGTGGTGGAGCAGGAAAAAAATTGATAGAAATGAATTTTTTACCTGACGTCCTTGTAGATTGTGAAACCTGTCTGGGTAAACGTTACAATAGCGAGACGCTTGAAATCCTTTATAAAGGAAAGTCTATTTCAGATATACTTGAAATGTCCGTCAGAGAAGCCAATGAGTTCTTTAGCAATGTACCCTCGATACACCGTAAGCTAAAGACGATCAATGATGTAGGATTAGGATATATTACACTTGGTCAGCAAGCCACTACTCTATCCGGTGGTGAGGCTCAAAGAGTCAAACTTGCTGAGGAACTTTCAAAGAGGGATACCGGCAAAACCTTTTACATCTTAGATGAACCCACCACAGGATTACACTTTGACGATATTAAACAACTGCTCAAAGTATTGCAAAAACTAGTTGACAAAGGCAATACTGTACTCATCATAGAACACAATATGGATGTAATAAAAGTAGCCGATTATATCATTGACCTCGGACCAGATGGAGGCAATAAAGGTGGTGAAATCGTAGCCAAAGGAACACCTGAGCAAGTCGCAAAAGTCAAAAATAACTTCACTGCTGAATATCTGCGCAAAGAACTTTAATCTATGATCTCTTGAAAACCATTACCCTATGTTTGTGAAATGCAATTGCACACTCAATTATTTTTGAGTGTCTTGTCCTAAAATAGGTTGACACTAAAATGTATAAATATGCACCAAAAAAAGTAAAGTCATTTCAGAGTTAAAAAAATATGGTAAACCAATATCAGGATTTATACTGTAACCTGTAAACTTTTTAGGACGAATCACAAGGCTAAAATGCTCATCGAACAGACCGTTTCGCATCTCCACAAAAAAAAACAGGCGTTCTGCCTGTCGTAAAGAATAAATAATCAAATCGATAACTCCATAATAAGGAATGCCAATACCGGTCGAAGGCCTGCCCTGAGCGAAGCCGAAAGGGGCCCAACTAAGGTTTCATTTCTAGACTCTCAGGCAAATCAAAATCTTTGGTATTAGTGGTGGTTTCAATCGATGCTAACGGTTAGGCTATGTGATGGATGAAGAGATAGCGAATCTATCATCATAGCCAATGTTATGATCTGGCCATTCTTATTTACTAACCATTAGCTTTTTGTTGTCTAATTCAACTGTAAAGCTCACTTTTGCTTTTAGAGCATCGAAAACTCGCAAGATTGTTGAAAATCGTGCATCAGTTGTTGAATTTTCTATTTTTGCGATTTGGGATTTTTGAACCCCTACAAGTTCTCCGAGTTGCTCTTGTGTCATATGTTTTGCTTTACGAGCTCTTTTAATAGCATCGCCAAGCAACTCCAGTCGAAGTTCTTGTTCGAAAAGCTCTCGTTTTGTCGTTCCGCGTTTGCCTATGTGTATGTCCAAAACCTCATTGAAACTGGTTGTTTTCATTTGACTATTTTTTTGATTCAAAATATTTATTTCGTATGGCCTTAGCCTTTAAAATTTCAGATTTTTCTGGTTTGTTCCT
>LNBW01000051.1 GCA_001567255.1 Bacteroidetes bacterium OLB9
CACATGCACAACAACTGATTGTTCATCCGAGACCTTTGGTTGTATACCTCTCAAATTGAACTAAGTCTTGTAACAAAATGTGCTAACAAAGGAAAATGCACCAAAGTAATTAGCGAAAATTCATTACTTAAGGAAGAATAAGGTTTGGATATAATACTCCCCAAAATTCAGGCCATCGAGTTAGTTAAATATTTCTCACCTTTAACAACTCAAGTATGAAAAAACAAACACGCCGTAAATTTTCACCGGCATTTAAAGCAAAGGTTGCCTTTGAGGCAGCAAAAAACCAGTCAACACTTGCTGAATTAGCACAGAAGTTCGATTTGAATCCTGTGGTAATCTCTAAGTGGAAAGCGGAATTCTTGAAAAATATGTCTGCTACCTTTGAACGTCCTGGCAGCACCTCAGACGAGAATTCTGTTGACACTCAGGAGTTGTATGCCCAAATAGGCCAGCTGCGAGTTGAGAATGAATTTTTAAAAAAAAGTTGCAGGAAACTGGGGATATGAGTAGCCGCACTGAGCTCGTTCGGCCTCGTCATTTGAAGCTTTCAGTTCGTCGGCAATGTCAACTTCTAGGCATTAATCGAAGCAGCCTTTATTATAAACCTGTTCCGGAGAAACCGCAGAACATCAAGATGATGGAAGTGATGGATAAACACCTCACATTACATCCTACAGAAGGTGTGAACTCACTGGTGCTGATGTTTTTGGCGATGAATTTTTGTGTGGGGCCTAAGCGGATACGCAGGCTGCTGAAGATTATGGGAAGGCAAACCATTTATCGTCGTAAAAATCTTACGCGTGCCGGATTGAAAGAATTTATTAAACCCTACCTGTTGAAGGGATTGAAAATTGAGCGGCCCAATCAGGTGTGGTGTACTGATATAACCTACATACCGATGAAAAATGGCTTCATGTATATGACTGCATTTATAGACGTTTACAGCCGTAAAATCATGGGCTGGGGTATTGGCAACTCCTTGAGCACAAAATGGTGTATGGAGGTGTTAAAAGATGCAATAGACCAAAACGGAAAGCCGGAGATTATTAACTCAGACCAAGGGTGTCAGTACACCAGCGCTGCCTGGACGCAATACCTTAGAAATGAAGAAATCCAAGTATCAATGGATGGCAAAGGAAGAGCACTGGATAATGTATGGATTGAAAGATTTTGGAAATCTTTAAAGTACGATTACATTTATCTGAATCCCGCCGAAGATGGTCTTGAACTGTTTAAAGGCGTTCACGACCATGTCGGCTATTACCATTCAAAAATCCATCACACTACCAAAATGACACCTAATGATAGGTACGCTCAAACAGAAAAAAAAGCAGCATGATCAAAAAATATATTAACTTAACAAAACTGACTCTTTGGTCTCGAAAATGGGGAGTATTATAAGTGGCAAGAAGCTTAAAAACGTTCGCTTAAGTTAAGTAACGTATCTCAAATTTTATTTCTTTTCAAGAATTCTTGCTCTTAACCGACTTA
>LNBW01000052.1 GCA_001567255.1 Bacteroidetes bacterium OLB9
GTATTTTGATACTATTTTGCTGCCACAGTAAAAGCACTTTTTTTATTCATAACCTTTCAATTACTTCAAATATAATCACAGCAAGGATTACAGAGAATTTTACCAACTATTTTGTCTATTAACCCTAATTATTAAATTTCATATATGAAGAACTTGATTACAACCGCCCTTTTTGCTTGTATAATAGTATTTGGCCTAACATCTTTGAACCGGCCACATGAAACTGTAATGATGGCAAATTCGTGCGACATTAGTGAAATCTATGAAGGTATAGAACTAGATCCAGGAACAAAGGTTGTCACCAGATTTGAAAATATTGAGGAGGCATCATTGATATTGGTACCTACTAGGCTCGATATAGGGAAATACAGTGTCAAAGTCAATCGTAAAGCCAATAATCTATACCAAATTGACAATAGTGAAATTTACATTCAGACATCCTATTGCTACGATTACGCATATTATAAAGATGCGGTTTTGTTTGTGGATAGTTATTATGGATTTACTAAGGGAAAATTAGTTTTTAAGTAAGGCATTACTTTTTACGTTTCATTTGTTCGGCTTTAGCCTGAACTTCATTACTCAGCATTTCTTTGTAAGATTCAATCTTTTTAAGGATATTACTATCAGATGAGCCGATGATGGATGCGGCAAGAATTCCTGCATTTTTTGCACCATTGAGTGCAACTGTTGCCACTGGAATACCACCTGGCATTTGCAATATCGACAGTACAGAATCCCATCCATCAATAGAATTTGAAGATTTGACCGGAACCCCTATGACAGGCAACGGAGACAATGAAGCGACCATGCCTGGTAGATGAGCTGCACCACCAGCACCGGCTATAATGACCTTAACGCCCCGCCGATGTGCATTTTGTGCAAAATCAAACATTCTCTGCGGCGTCCGATGTGCTGAGACAATATCTATTTCATAGCAGATTCCGAAATAATCCAACATATCTGCTGCATGCTGCATCACTGGTAGATCAGAATCAGATCCCATAATAATACTGACTAAAGGAGAATCGATCATGATGATATAACTTTTAATGTATTTTGCACTTGATGGGCTTTTGCTATTGCCTCTTCTAAACTGCTTCCTGTGATAGTTACATGTCCCATTTTCCTAAATGGCTTCGTTTCCTTCTTACCATAGATGTGCAGATACACCTCACTCATAGCCATAATTTCTCTAAGGCCTTGATACTCTGCAGCACCATTGTGACCTTCAGCACCGAGTAAATTTACCATTACAGCATACCTCAATTGCTCCGTACTTCCTAGTGGCCAGTCTAAGAGCGCGCGAAGATGCATTTCATATTGAGAAATAGCACAAGCTTCTATGGTATGATGGCCTGAATTGTGAGGGCGTGGGGCTACCTCATTTATCCATATTTTTCCGCTTTTATCTAGGAACATCTCAACAGCCAGAAGTCCGACCATTTCTAGTTTTTCAGCAAGTTGTATAGCGAGTTGGGAGGCTTCTATTTGCTTTGCTGACGGAATAGTAGAAGGA
This sequence comes from Bacteroidetes bacterium OLB9, assembly GCA_001567255.1. Lineage (GTDB taxonomy): Bacteria > Bacteroidota > Bacteroidia > Chitinophagales > Saprospiraceae > OLB9. The sequence goes on from LNBW01000052.1 coordinate 1,520, forward strand.
CTAAACAAAAATTCCACCAGATTGGCCATCGGATGAAACTGCATCTCCACTACAGGATAAGCAGCCATTTCGCCTGACACGCTCCTAGCAACAATCACAGCAAATTCTTTGTCCACATCAATTAAATCTTCAACTACACTTGCTCCTTCGAGCAGCGCCACCATATCATCATCGGTTTTAACTACATGAACACCGCGACCATCATAACCTTCTGTCCGGAGTTTCTGCACAAATGGCATTTTTAGAGTACCTTGCTCCACATCATTGATGATTTCATCCTTTGATTTATATAGGACAAAATCTGAAGTGGGAAAGCCTGCACCTTCGTAAAAAATTTTCTGCTTACCTTTATCTGTAATAATTCGTAGTGATGATGGTCGTGGGTAAACTTCTTTTCCTTCCCGTTCAAGCGCCTCCAATGCTTCAATATTTACTTTTTCGATTTCAATAGTAAGAATATCTGCATTTGATCCAAAAGCCATGACATCTTCGTAGGATGTGATGTCTCCCATGGTAAAATTTGGACATACGCTATAGGCCGGAAAGGTATGGTCTTTATCCATTACTGAAAGCATCAGTCCCAGGCGGCTACCAGCCTGACATAGCATTTTCCCCAGCTGTCCACCTCCTAAAATTCCAATTCTTTTACCAATTGTATCTGTTGCCACTACCCTTTGATTTTAAAATGCAAAAGTAAGCATTTTTTACCCAAAAATTTAAACGCTAGACTTTCATATAGTGCAAAATGCATCCATTCACACCTAACTTAGAAAATACTTCAGCTATTCTTATTACACCAGCGACTGGTAAATTTCCTTATATCTTGCAGCCGAAACGTCCCATGAAAAATCAAGTGCCATAGCCCGCTTTACGCATTCGTTTTTATATCCTGAATGCCTATATAAGTCATAAGCTCTCCAGATTGCATGGATCATCTGATCAAAATTCATATAATCAAAACGAATTCCTACACCATTAGGCTCTCCGATATCTCGCACGCTATCTCTCAATCCACCCGTAGAGCGAACGATAGGCAATGTTCCATAGCGCATAGCAAACATCTGATTAAGTCCACACGGCTCCACTCGTGATGGCATCAATAAAAAGTCAGCACCAGCATAAACTTTATGCGCAACTGCCTCATTGTAGGCAATCATACAAGCTACATTTTGCGGATGGCGATATGCTACAGATTGTATCGCCTTCTCTACACTTTTATCGCCGGTTCCTAAAACCACAAAATTAGCATTCTTATGATGCGAAAGCCATGTATCAATCAGTCCTGCAATAAATTCTGCGCCTTTCTCCAGTACCAGTCTGCCTATAAAACCAAAAGTAGGCAACGCCGGATTTAGGCCTGTCAACCGGCATAGTGCTTTTTTATTTTCACTCTTGAAGCGGATAGGATCATTTTTGAGATGATAATCAATCATCGGGTCCGTCTTAGGATCCCACACTTCATTATCAATACCATTGAGAATGCCCACACATTTACTAGCCTCAGATTGAAAGAGATTTTCTAATCCTGCAGAATCGTACTTCAGTTCTTGCATATAACTAGGCGAAACCGTTGTCACTCGATAGGCACAACGAACCGCAGATGATAGAGGATTGATCGTACTTTGCCAGTCTAAAAGACCGCTTTTCCAGCTGTCATAATGTGGTAATAAATATTGTCTAGTCCAGCTAAAAGCACCCTGGTATCTTCCATTATGAATGGTAAATACAGTAGGCAGCCGACTCAATGACTGAAATTCATAAGCGTATTTCATCATAAATGGAATCAATCCGGTGTGATGGTCATGGCAATGCACTATATCCACCCCAGCTTTACTATCTCTAAGCCAAGTCAATAAGGCTCTTTGAAAGGAAATATTTCTCTCTAGTTCGTCTCCAAAATAATAACCATCCTTGCCTGCATACACGCCATATCTATCGTATTTCGATGGAATATGAATAGTATAAAATGGAAAACCCAGTGGATCATCAATAAAATATCTGACTTCAAAATACAGATGTTCCTGTCCCAGATGAAAATGTCCACGGTGTATGATCCTATATAATTTTCCTTCAAACCATGGCATCTGATAAGCTGGTATCACTACATGTGTATTAACACCAATCTTTTTGAGGTACTTGGGCAGTGATCCTACAACATCTGCGAGGCCTCCGACTTTAGCCACCGGAAAACATTCTGCACTGGCATATAAAATATTCATATCTTGCATTTCAGTTTATGAAGCCAAGATAGTGTGATTTTTCAATATTCCAAAAAAGTATTTACTATTTTAGATTGTAATTTTATTTCATAATACAAATCTTATTCATCATCGAGTAATCACATAATAAATTACATAAAACCACCCGAAAATTCCATGAATAATAGCCCATAGTACTGATTTATTTCTTGACCACGAAGCTACAATTGCAATTATAGTACCAATACCAATACCTCCTACACTCACTGTAGTACTAGCAGAAGACAATAATATCGGCATAAGTGCACTCAAAAATAGACTAAAAAACATCAACATTTTACAAAGTATTTACTGTTTTAGAACATAAAAATAAGATTAAAAGTTCTACACCACATGACCACTAAAATAATACATCCTACTTGATATCGTCTTTATTCGAAAAATAATAAACAACACCTAGTCCTAATATGAATGAAATGATGATAATGAAGGGAAATGCATACTTCATGTTTGTGAATGGCATATTGTCCAGGTTCATGCCATAGAATGAAGCTACCATGGAGGGAACGAGTAAGATTATCGTCACTATCGTCAAACGATGGATGATCACATTCAGGTTATTAGAAATAATAGATGCGTATGCTTCCATAGTACCGTTAAGGATGTTGGTATATACATTAGACATCTCAAGTGCCTGCGAATTATCAATAATGATATCTTCAAACAAATCAGCATATGGATCTTCATTGCCGATTTTCAATAAATCTATTCGCTTTATTTTCATTTTTAGCAGTTCATTGGTGCTGAGTGAACTCACAAAATAAACCAATGATTTTTCTATCCTCAACAACTGTTGCAGTTCTGAGCTCCTGCTTGAATGGTACAATTCCTGCTCTATGAGATTACGGCGTAGATTGAGTTTCTTCAGAAATTCTAGAAATCGATACACATTTTGCTCAAAAATCTGTAGAACAAACAGTCTTCTATCCGCAGGATTGAAGTTTTTTACTCTATTTTCCAAGAATTTTTCTAGGGTTGGATTTTCATCTGAAGAGATCGTAATCAGGTGTGTAGGCGTTAGGATGATACCAATCGGTATTGTGATATATATCGCTTCACTATCTTTACCTTCATCATTGAGTACCGGACTATTGATCAATATAAATGTTGCTTCATCTTCTCGTTCATACCGTGGTCTTTCGTCCACGTCGAGCGAATCAGTGAGAAAGTCAAGTGGTATGCCTAGCTCTTTAGACATTCTGTCCAGTTCTCCATGTTCAAATGGAGGATAAAGATTGACCCACGGCACCTGATGCAGTGCATCCTGCTCCTTAATCATTCCATCGACTTTTGCTAAATAGCTTACCATCTTTACTTCCTGTTTTTGAGCGATACCTTAAACTGCACCGCTAATCAACACTTCAATTTCTAATCTCTAAGCCTGCAAATATACAATCTTGTCAAAAAATAATCGTAAAAAATGAATATTCAATTTCAAATGAAAGCTTAAGGAAAATAAACTATATTTATAAAATTATCTTTTTATCATAATTTTGTGCACTATATTTATTGATTCATTCGTCTTACGTAATATATATTAGTTATTAATATCCAAACATGAAGCGATTAAAAACCATCTTAAAATACTTGCTATTTGCCATCATTGGTTTAGTTCTGGCATTAGCAGTCATGCCTTTTGTGTTCAAGGATAAAATCGTCCAATTTATCAAAGAAGACATCAACCAATCAATTAAGGCTACGATGACATTCAGCGATATTGATTTATCCATTTTCAAATCATTTCCTAGTCTTAGGATTAGTATTGACAGCCTGTCGCTAATCGGACAAGACGAGTTTCAAGATATCACCTTATACAAAGCTGCTAAAACCTCGGTAGATGTAAATCTTTCTTCTCTCTTCGGCGACCAAATTGTGCCTGAGATCAATGCCATCCTCCTTGACAAACCAGAAATAAATATTATCATCTTAGATAGTCTGACAGCCAATTACAATATTTCTAGAGATACTGTTCAGGACGATACTGTCCAAAAATACCATTTTTCGCTTAAAAAATATGCCATCAAAGATGGAAAAATCACTTATCAGGACAATACCATGCCAATGTTTGTGGTTCTAGACCATTTTGACCATAAAGGTTCAGGCGACTTCACTCAAGATATATTCGATCTCAAGACCACAAGTAAGATTGGAAAGCTCTTTGTGAAGTATGATGGTACTACCTATATGAATCATTTCTCAGTGGACATGGATGCAGACATTCATATAGACTGGCCTAACAGCAAATACACCTTAAAGGATAACACGCTTAGGATCAATGATCTGGATTTAAAAGGCGATGGATTTTTACAATTAAAGGATGATGATATAATTACCGATGTAGTATTTGAAACAGCATCCGAAGATTTCAAATCACTTCTTTCCATTTTACCTAATGCGTACACAGAAGATTTTGAAAATGTTAAATCAAGTGGGAAAGCATCATTTAAAGGCAAAATAAATGGAACCTACAATAGTACAAAACAACTATTGCCGGTATTTGATATTTCGGTCAAAGTGGACAATGGTTATTTTAAGTATCCGCAACTACCACAAGATGTAAAGGATTTATTTGCTGATATTCAGATTAAAACCACAAGGCCTGATTACAAGGATCTTACGATCAATATTCCTGCGTTTCGAATGAAACTTGGCAATGACCAAATTTCCGGAAAGCTAATCGCTAATAATCTCACAGGTGATCAACGACTAGAAGGTAATATCAAAGGTGTGCTCAATCTCAAAAATCTAGCAACAGCCTTCCCAATTAAAGATCTGGTACAATTATCCGGAATTTTAAATGCTGATCTCAGTTTCAAGGCTAGGATGAGTGATGTCAATGCTGAACATTATAATGCCATTCATTTTGATGGAAGCGCTTCTGCCTCTAATGTTGTATATCAATCAAAAGATATGCCGATAGTCAAAATTGACAATGCCGTAGCTAAAGCATCACCTAAAGTCTTTACTTTCACTTCCAATAATATGCAACTTGGTCAAAGTGACCTAAAGATCGATGCTGCAGTAGTCAATCCTCTTGCGATGCTATCCACTGAAAAGCAGATGCAGATTGACATTAAAGGTAGATCTACATATTTTGATATGGATGAATGGTCAGCGCCATCCACACCCACAACAAATGAAAATACAGAAACCGCTCCCGTCAGTAATAATGAAGAATTTATCCATAAATCGAATATGAAGCTTGATCTAAAAGCAGACAAAGTTAAACTCAATGGCTACACGCTTCAAAATTTTAATCTTGCTGGTGATCTCGCTACCAATGCCATGCATATTCAGGAGTTTTCAACAACGGTTGATGGAAATGATATCGCATTGACAGGTAATATTTACAATGCATATGATTACTTTTTTAACAATGGTATGCTGGAAGGTAAATTACAACTGACTTCCAAAAAGATGGATCTTAACAAGTTTATGACCACTACAGCATCCACCTCCGAAGCCCCGATGAGCGTCATACCTGTGCCGGATAAAGTGCGTTTACTGATGTCAGCTCATATTGATGATCTCACTTATACCAATATTCGGCTTAAAAATTTTTCAGGTGATTTAAGTGTTGAAAATCGAGAAGTAGCTATGACAAATTTAAAAAGCAACTTCAACGGTGGTAGCATTGGCATGGAAGGTCTGTATAGTACAGCAGACATGAAAAACCCTGATTTTGCTTTCAAACTCAATCTAAGTAAGATCAAATTTGTCGATGCATTCAATACCTTTGAAACCTTTAAAAAAGCAGCTCCGATAGCAGAATTTATGAACGGTATATTCAACACTACGCTGGTTATGAAGGGCAAATTAGGTAGTGAAATGATGCCTATTTGGACTTCAATGGATGCTTCTGGATTTTTGGAAACGTTGCATGGAACGCTTAATGGTTTCGGCCCCTTGAATCAGTTATGGGACAAACTAGGGATTAGTAGTCCGAAAGTGATGGACCTTACTAATACCAAAAATTGGTTTGAAATTGTGCAGGGATATGTAGATATCAAAGAATTTACCAAAAATATCGGTGATGTAAAGCTGACAATGGCTGGAAAACATGGATTGGATATGGGCATGGACTACAATATTGATCTCGTAATTCCGCGTGAATTGCTTAAAAAGAATGCCATCACAGGAACGGTTGAATCAGGATTGAGTTTACTGGAAAAGGAAGCTTCAAAGCTAGGTTTGAATCTACAACAAGGTCCAAATATATTTGTCAACGTTAAGATGACAGGAACAATGAAACAGCCCAACTTTAAAATCACTCCGAAGGGTTCCGGAGGTAGTTCATTGCAGGACGAAATAGGTCAAAAAGCTGAAGACACCTTTAATTCAATCAAAGACTCCATAGCTAAAGAAGCCAAAAAACACGAAGAAAAATTGAAGGACACGCTCACAAAACGAGCTAATGAAGAACTGGATAAGTTGAAGCAAAAAGCGGAAGAAAAAAGCAAAAAAGTAGTGGATAGTCTCAAGTCCAAAGCAGAAAAGGAAGTTATTTCCAAAATCGACTCATTGACAAAAGGTATCATACCTGACTCTTTGAAGCAAAAGATTGAAGAAAAAGCTGGAAGCGAACTTGACAAAATCAAAAATAAGTTGGACGAGTTTAACCCATTTAAAAAGAAAAAAAAGAATTAATTATTTGCTTACTAATCGCTGTTGAATAAAAAAAACGAAAGTACCTCAACCATTGAGTCGTAAAATTGGTTGTTAATAGGTTATTCTGCTTCGAAGCCAACAACTTGATGTTATAGAAGTATTAATAATTCATATTTGAATTTAAAGACAAGTAATATTGGAACACTTATCTACACTCAATAGGTATTTTATAAAATATAAGTGGCACTTAATATTGGGAATCCTTTTTGTCACAGGTTCCAACTACTTTTCTATCCTCATTCCACAAAAAATTAGAGAAGCATTAGACCTAGTCCATGATAAAGTCATGACCTTAAAAGATGTGCCAGCAGGCAATCCATCAGAAATGTATGACGAACTCGGAGGTGTTTTGCTTCAATTTGCACTAATAGTCATTTTCTTTGCCATCGTCAAGGGTATCATGATGTTTTTCATGCGACAGACCATAATCGTCATGTCGAGATATATAGAATACGACATGCGCAAAGAAATATTCGAGCACATCGAAACACTGGATCAGACTTTTTTACGGATGAATAAGACGGGAGATATTATGGCCAGAATTTCAGAAGATGTATCTAAAGTTAGAGAATACTTAGGACCAGGTCTTTTGTATGGAATCAACCTTGTTTCATTGTTTGCAATGACGATTTATGCGATGCTTCAAGTCAATGCGACCCTGACTTTCTGGGCGTTGCTGCCATTACCAGTTTTATCTATTTCCATCTATTATGTCAGCAAACTCATCAACCAGAAGAGCCTACGCATTAAGCAACAGCTTTCAACCATTAATAGTACTGCGCAAGAAACTTATTCCGGCATTCGAGTGGTCAAATCATATGTTAAAGAAAATCAGTTTGTCGATTTCTTCAGTGACCAAAATGAAGAATTTAAAAATAGATCATTAGATTTAGCAAAAACAGAGGCTTATTTTAGACCATTAATGGCCCTGTTGATATCAATGAGCACCTTGCTTGTAGTGCTTGTCGGTGGTTTTCAATACTACCAAGGCAACATCACAGCTGGAAATATTGCAGAGTTTATACTGTATGTCAATATGTTGACCTGGCCTGTTACGTCCATAGGATGGATAGCATCCATTGTTCAAGAAGCAGAGTCATCCCAATCACGTATCAATCACTTACTGTTGCAAAAGCCTGCCATCATTAACACCAATGAAGACGAATACAACCTTAAAGGTGATATAGAATTCACGAATGTGACATTCACCTACCCTAATACAGGTGTCAAAGCATTAGACAATATAAGCTTCAGGATTAACCCAGGAGAGCGTATTGCTATTATGGGCAAAACAGCCTCCGGCAAATCCACTATTGCTGAACTCCTAACCCGAATGTTTGATGTACAGCAAGGAAGTCTCCGTATTGATGGTAGAGATATCAAAGACCACAATCTTAAGGTCATAAGGCAGAAAATAGGTTATGTACCGCAAGATGTATTCTTGTTTTCAGATACCATATCTGCTAATATTTCTTTTGGAGCCGACACCGATGATGTTGAAACTATAAAAAACTATGCGCAATATGCTGCGGTTAAAAAAGATATAGAACAATTGCCTCATCAGTTCGAAACTATTGTTGGTGAGAGAGGTGTAACTCTATCGGGAGGACAAAAACAACGAGTATCCATTGCTCGTGCACTGATTAAGCAACCCGACATCCTAATTTTAGATGATGCACTATCAGCTGTAGATACTACTACTGAGCAGCAAATTGTTAGCTACCTTGATGAATCACTCAAGGACAAAACAGCGATCATCATCACACATAGAGCTAATAATAACCTTAACTTTGACCGGATTATAGTAATGGAAGATGGCAAAATCTCAGAAGAAGGCACTCATGATGAATTGATTCATAACAATGGGTTTTATGCGCATGTCTATAGACAACAACAGGTTCAGCAAATAGCGTAAATAAAATAAAGTTTTATAATTGTTTTGACAATTAAAATTAATTTATATATTTGTATCAATTATTAATTGAACCTTTAAAATTTATACACAAGTGGAACACGATGACAGAGTTAAAAATGATACTGTGTACACCTCTAAGGTAAGGGCCGGAAAGCGCAGAACATACTTTTTTGATGTTAAGAAGACGAAGGGTGATGACTACTATATCAGCTTAACAGAAAGCACCAAAAAGTTCAATTCGGACGGATACGAAAGACATAAAATCTTTCTTTACAAAGAAGATTTCAACCGTTTTATTGCTCAGCTTCAGGAGACTATAGATTATGTTAAAAAGGAACTGTTACCCGACTTTGATTACGATCAGGTAGAAAGGCGTCAAGCTGAATGGGAGGCCACTCAGAAAGAGAAAGAAAATTCTGAAAGTTCAGAAGAAGATATGAACTGGTAGTTTTTGACAACTTCTTTTAATATTCCTTTTTGACTGCCAACACTAGTGTATTTTCAATGACTGAAAGGTTATTGAAGCATATTACTAACTACTGTATTGCATAAATCAAAATGTGTCGGAGAAGTTGTAGTGTTTTATGATGTCGTGTCATATAATTGTTTTATTATAACCGACACTCCTATATCCCTATTATAGTGTAACTCAATTGACTTGCATCTAAAACCATTTGAAGATTAAACTTTATTCTTAAAATCGATAATGCTGATTCATCCTCCAGCCCCTTACTCATGATTCAATAGAAGATATAAGGTAAACCGATTATTAACATTTATTTTCTAACGGAAACTACGCAATAAAAATTTATAGTATGAAAATGTTACGTCATTACTATAACAGTCTTCCATTTTCTGTCATGGTCACAATAAATTCATACATGCAGAATCATATAACCGAATCTCATAACAATCATTGTATCATTTCCTATAATAGCAATGTCTAATGTAATGTAATGTAATCTAAACTAAATGATAATGATCGGTCAGAAATGAAATGTATAGCTGTCAAATATTGTTTTCATAAAACCATCAAGCCAAACCTCCTCTGACAAATCAACAGTACTGGCTACATCAAACTCTTACTTCAATCTCAACTGCTTATATCCAAAAATAGCAAGGTGGACAAATGCAACAATCATTGAAAAATAGAAAATAGCAAAATCCTTCTCCCCAGCTGTCTGGTGATGAAATACAGCAACAATAATCAACAAGATGGAGATAGAGATTATACTCCAGTTCACAATACTATGCCCCCTTCTATCAAATGTTCCGTTCTGCAGCAAACTATTTTTCATTCCATAGCCAGCATATATATCCAAACCTATGATCATCCATACTATCAGTCGAATCCAAGTATCAAAAGGAAGAAACACCATCATTCCAAGACACACCAAAATACCAAGTATCGGAACAAAAGGTACAAAAGGCGTTCGGAATCCACGTGGAGCGTCTTCCATTTTATATCTTAACACAAGCACACCTGCACATACCAGTATGAATGCAAATAAAGTACCTATACTTGTCATTTCTCCTACTATCCTACCCGGTACAAAAGCTGCAAAGCAACTAACTAGCAACATAAATAATAGATTTGATTTATACGGCGTCCTGTAATCTATATGTAATTCTGAAAAAAACTTTGGAACCAAGCCATCATGACTCATTGAATAGAAAACCCTGCTTTGTCCTAGTAGCATCACTAATATCACTGAAGCGTATCCTAATAGGATCGAAACTATAATGGCAGTATTCAACCAAGGATAATCGGGATTAGGCACCCCATTTACAATAGGTCCCATATATTCTATGGCAGTAGCTACAGGCGCCAGTCCATCTCCCTTAAACATCTCATATGGCGCCACTCCGACCATAACATAGGCAAAAACAATATAAAGAACTGTAGTGATAGCCAGAGAACCCATAATGCCTATAGGCATATCTCTCTTTGGATTCTTAGTCTCCTGGGCAGCTGTAGATACAGCATCAAATCCAATATATGCAAAGAATACAATGGCTGCCGCACGTATCACCCCTGACCATCCAAAACTCCCAAATTCACCAGTATTCTCAGGAATCAGTGGTTTTAAATTTTCTGGCCGGATATAATTCATACCAATTATTATAAAGATAAGTACAATTGATACTTTCAGTATGACAATGATGGCATTTACTTTAGCTGATCCGCTTGTACCTCTTACAAGGAGCAATGACATCAATACTACAATAAAAACAGCAGGTAAATTAGCTATTCCTCCATCAAATGGAGTCGACATTAAGCTTTCGGGCAATGCAACCCCATAACTGGCAAACAACTTATTAAGGTAACCACTCCAGCTAGAAGCTACCGTGGCCGCACCTACAGCGTACTCCAGCACTAAATCCCACCCAATGATCCATGCAAGAAATTCTCCCATGGTAGCATACGAATACGTATAAGCACTTCCAGCCACAGGTATCATAGATGCAAATTCGGCATAACATAACCCGGCAAAAGCACATCCAAGTGCTGCTATTACAAATGATATCATTATACCAGGTCCAGCATGATGGGCTGCTGCCATACCAGTTATAGAAAATAACCCTGCACCGATAATGGCGCCTATTCCCAAACCTATAAGTGCATTAGCACTAAGTGTTTTCTTTAGACCTTTCTCTGAATCTGAAGCCTCTGTAATCAGCGCAGCTATCGATTTTTTAACAAATATTCCCATGCAACTCTATTCTAATTTTAAATATTAATTCCGTCAACTTAACCAAATAATTATAAAATAAAACAAGACATCTAAGCTAAAAATAAAATATAATTTGGAAATCTTGCTCTATTTCACAATTCAATAAATTACTTTAACAAAAATAGGGTTATTGTTTTAAAAACCAAGATTCAAGCGTTCTTTTTTCAAAAAAACCTTTATAAAAAAGTCCTTTACTCAATAAGGAAAAACTTTGGGAAGTGTTGTGAGAAGTATTAAAAATGAGTTGCAAGTGGGGTAACTTTACCTACTTACTACTAAAGTTAGACAATACTATTCTGAAGAAAACTATCTTTATTATGCTTATTGTGGCTAGTGTAAAAATATATTGAATATACTGCACACTATAATCGAACCATAAAAAAATGACTTCTTTTATGTCAAATAAAATCAATGAGTCAGAAAAAAATAGGTTTAGATTAGAAAGACTTTATTGTGAAAAAGTCTTTAGTACCCGGAGCCGGAATCGAACCGGCACGGCCGCAATGGCCACAGGATTTTAAGTCCTGCGTGTCTACCAGTTTCACCACCCGGGCCTTGACGTTGAATTAAATAAATGGAGCGAAAGACGGGATTCGAACCCGCGACCCCGACCTTGGCAAGGTCGTGCTCTACCAGCTGAGCTACTTTCGCATTGTGCTTCTTAATTTGAACTTCTTCAAAAGCGGTGCAAATATAAGATTGTTGTTGCTTTACAACCAAATTTTTTACACGCAATTTTAATTATTTTTTTAGACCTAGACATAAAGCTTTCATTTTCAAGTCTAAAGGTTTAAAAATTGAAGATCTTATAAAGACCTTAGACTAATATTGCCCTCCAAATACTTTAATCAGTGTTCCTTTTTCAACAGTATCATTTAAGTCGCGACCATTGAGCAATGCTAGTTCATCTAGTCTAGAAGCTGGCATTTTGTACTCGTTGAATATACTACGGAGCATTTTATTACTCATGGCCTCCACAATTCTTATTGTTGTTGGTTTCTTATTGATTTTACTTTGATCCGTCAACGTCCTGAAACTCTTCATAGTGGATTGAAATTTAGAGAAATAGTTATTAAAATCAGCTTTTGCACTCAACCCATGGAACTTGTATATCATGTTATTATACATGATCAGATAAGTTAATACTTTAAGCATTTCTTGTTGACCACCTGTATTCGGATCTCCTTGTGGCACATCAGCCAGAATAGCTACAGCAGGAAGTCCATTAACGGTTTCATTGGTAGATTCTATCACTTGCATATTATTCTCCTGAATCACCTTATTTTTAGCTGCCTGTAGGTCATTACCTTCTGCCAGACCCATAATAATCAGCGCTTTGCCATCATCTGGTGCCATTTGTATTTGTGATGGAGAGTTAACTAGCTTCCATGATGTAGGAACTGTAAACTGAAACTTCAACTCAGGATGATAAAAGACTTGATTTTCAACATAGCCTTGCTTTGGGTCATCTCCATATATAATGCCATCTATTTTTCTAAGATATTCATTATGATTGATCTTTAACATGGATACGTCCATGCCTTTTTGGGCATCCAGTGCCCACTGATACGTCTTTTTATTACGGTCGCCAGGATCAGGGTGAGTGGACATAAATGTAGGAATAGCCCCGTTAGCTCCGGATAATTTATCTAAAGTCTGAAAGAATTTAGCCATTTCGCGTGCATCATAGCCGATTTTTGTACTATATTCAACACCTAGTTTGTCTGATTCTGTCTCGTGATCTCTACTAAATTTTAAAAACAACAATGAAACACCTGTCTGAGCAGCTTCAGCAAATTGTCTAAACTTTTCAGATGCAATCATTCCACCCATGAGCAACACAGAACCAAGGATTTGATCTCTCTGTTGTCTGGCACTGTGTTTAGCCGCTATATGGCCGATTTCATGTCCAAGTACACCTGCAAATTCCGCTTCATTATTAAAATACGCCATAATCCCACGTGTAAAATAAACATATCCCCCGGGGATCGCAAATGCATTTACTATTGGCGAATCCAAAATTTTAAATTCATAATTCAGATTGGGTCTATGAGAAATAGCTCCCATTTTCTTACCTTTCTCATTGATAAATGCTTGCAATTGAGCATTTTCATACAAGCCATATTGTCCTACTATCTGTGGATCATACTGCTTGCCTAATGCAATCTCCTGGCTTTCTGACATAAAGGACAACTCCCTTTTGCCTGTCACAGGATTTCTAGCGCAAGAGGATATCATCAAGGCTATGAGTACAAACAAATATGAAAATCTTAATGATGAATTCATTGTAATTCTATTTAAATTATAAAACATACGTATCTTCTTAAATAAGACGTTTTTTATCTTAAAAGTTGCACTTTATCAATATAAAAATTGTGTTATAGTACCAAAATGAGGTAGTCCTAAGTATATATCGAACCAAAATGAATTATCTTTCTAGGCAAACCGGATAATAAAATTATCAAATAGAAGAGCATTCAACTTCTTTCTTTCTTATTTCTGCAAACGAATGATAATTGGTTTTTCATAGGAGGTTATTTGATTGTTTATGACAAAAGCCACAGCTTATGTTTCTAAAATCTTTTTTGAGCTCTGCAAGTTTGAGCATGCACTCTATGGGGGTCATTGTGTTAAGATCTATTGATTGTAGTGCATCCTTAAGCTCGGCACCTATCGGATCACTTGTCTCAAATAGATTGAGTTGAAAATTATTTGCCATGATGTTTTTGACGGATTGACGAGTATCAGATGGATTAACATCACTTGAAATCACTTTTTGTTCTAGATCTTCAAGTATCTCCATCGCACGACTGATGATCTCTCGAGGCATACCAGCCATAGCAGCCACATGAATACCGAAGCTGTGTTCACATCCGCCTTCCACTAGCTTGCGTAGAAAGATGACTTTATTTCCGATTTCTTTGGTAGCTACATTATAATTGCGAATGCGATCGTATTTTTCTGCCAGTTCGTTGAGTTCGTGATAGTGTGTGGCAAATAGCGTTTTAGGGCGTACCTTACCATTATGTAGAAACTCGGCCAGCGACCATGCGATAGATATACCATCATAGGTGGACGTACCGCGACCAATTTCATCTAATAAGATTAAACTACGCTTCGATATATTGTTCATGATGCTGGCAGTTTCATTCATTTCCAACATAAAAGTGGACTCTCCACTACTTATATTGTCACTTGCACCGACTCTTGTAAAAACCTTATCTATCAAACCTATACGTGCAGAAACAGCCGGCACAAATGACCCCATTTGAGCCATGAGGGCTATCAATGCAGTTTGCCTCAATACAGCTGACTTTCCGGACATATTTGGCCCGGTAATCATCATGATCTGTGTATCATCATTATCAAGATGTATGTCATTAGGTACATACGTCTGCCCAGGAGGTAGCTGGCGCTCAATCACCGGATGCCTTGCAGCGTTTAGGTTTAGTACATATGAGTCGTCCACCTCAGGTTTACAATAATCATACTTAGAAGCAATCAAAGCGAAGGAAAGAATACAATCCAAAAATGCAATATGTCTTGCATTCTGCTGTAAGGTATCGATATATTCCGATGCTTTGGATACTAGCTCCATATAGAGTTGCTCTTCGAGTTCTGCGATTTTACTTTCCGCAGTCAATATCTTGCTTTCAAGTACTTTCAAGTCATCAGAAATATACCGTTCAGCATTGGCCAGTGTTTGCTTGCGTACCCAGGAATCCGGTATTCTGTTGTGGTCCTTAAATTTATTAGTCACTTCAAGGTAGTAGCCAAAAACATTATTAAATCCGATTTTCAAATTGGTGATGCCTGTACGTTCAACTTCTTTGACTTGAATTTCAAGCAGCATTTCCTTGCTATTCCTAATCACATTTCTTAAATCATCTAATTCATCATTACAACCTTCCTTGATAACATTACCCTTGGATACCATAGACGGTGGATCATCAGTTAGTCGGAGTGCTATCTCATCACGCAGCTGAGTACAAATCTGAATTTTGTCAGACAGAAGTTGCAAATTAGGATTGTCTGAAGCCTTGAGTATCAACTGGATATCCGGCAACAATTCAAGTCCTTTGCGAAGTTGAAGTAGCTCCCGAGGCGCAATCTTCTCCATAGCAAGTCGGGAAGTGATGCGCTCGATATCTCCGATCTGCCGAAGTAGTGCTGTCAGCGATTCCTGATCAAAATATTTTTCCTTGAAATACCCTACCATATCAAGACGGGCATGTATCTTGTCCAGGGACAATAATGGTAGCAGTATCCAGTTGCGCAACATCCGAGCTCCCATTGGTGTGACTGTCTTATCCATAATTTGAGCCAGTGATGCCCCAGAATCATGTGCACTCCGGATGAGCTCAAGATTATTGATAGTAAACCGGTCAAGCCAGACGAAATTTTCAGACTGAATACGTGTGATGCCTGAAATGTGAGCAAGTTTATCATTCTGTGTAGCAGCCAGATAATGTAAGATAGCCCCAGCTGCCACTTGAGCTAACGGCATCTCCTCTACTCCAAATCCCTTTAAGTTAGTAACTTCAAACTTGTCAAGAAGTTTTTCCCGCGTATAATCCGGCATATATACCCATTCTTCAATACCATAATAGTAATATCGGTCCCCAAATACCCTGGTATAATCTTTCTGAAATGCTTTTGAAAAAATGACCTCAGAAGGAGCAAATCCGTCAATTAGCTTTTCAATAGTAGCAACTGGGCCTTCAGCGACCATAAACTCACCGGTCGAAATATCAAGAAAGGCAACACCATACTCTGTTTTAACCGTAAAATATATGGACGCAAGATAGTTATTGGCTTTTCTATCCAGGATGGTATCATCAATGGTCACACCGGGCGTCACTAGTTCCGTTACACCGCGATCCACCAGTTTTTTTTCTTTACTCGGTTTTTCTAACTGTTCACAAATCGCTACTCTATAACCTGCTCTGACCAGTTTAGGTAAATATACATCCAAAGCATGAAATGGAAAACCTGCGAGCTCTATATCAGAACCTCCATTATTTCTCTTGGTCAGTACAATCCCTAGTATATCGGCAACTTTAATGGCATCTTCGGCGAAGGTCTCATAAAAATCACCTACCCTATACAGAAGAATTGCATCCGGATATTTGGATTTGAGCTTAAAATACTGTGCCATTAGAGGCGTTACCTTGCCGTTATCTACATCAGAGGTTATGGACTTTTTTGCCAATGTGTTAAAGTTTCCGATTATAAATTGACCACAAATATATAAAGTAATAATGTATTTTTATCATCGATATGCATATTAAACATCAATGTATATTATCTATTGTAATATCCCATCAGATTAGCAAAATTTGCGTATATTTGCGCCGTTTTTATAACCAACCTGATTAAAAATCATGATGACATTTGAATCTCAATCGCTAGAAGTCACCACCTCTCCTGATAGAAATGAAAATTCATTCAAATCTGAAGTACTCCATGACTTATGGGTATGTCTGATCAGCAGAGAAACTAGTTTATTAGGTCGAAAAGAAGTCCTGAATGGAAGAGCAAAGTTTGGCATTTTTGGTGATGGCAAAGAGCTACCTCAAGTAGCAATGGCGCGATCTTTTAAAAAAGGAGACTGGAGATCAGGTTATTATCGAGATCAGACCTTTATGTTTGCACGGGGACTATGTACCGTTGAAGCATTTTTTGCACAGTTGTATGCAGATACCGAAAATGATCCTTTTTCAGGTGGAAGGCAGATGAACAATCACTTTGCAACACCGCTTATAGACAAGCATGGTGAGTGGTTGAATCAAACTGAAATGTACAATATCTCCTCTGACATATCCAGCACAGGAGGTCAAATGGCTCGCGCACTAGGGTTGGCAATGGCTTCCAAGAAATATCGAGAACTCAACATACCAGGTGCCGAGCAGTTTTCAATCAATGGCAATGAGGTTTCATTCGTAACCATAGGTGATGCTTCAACTTCTGAGGGCGTCTTTTGGGAAACCATCAATGCTGCTTCTGTTATGAAGGTTCCACTTGTAGTTACAGTATGGGACGATGGATATGGTA
The DNA here is from genome assembly GCA_001567255.1 of Bacteroidetes bacterium OLB9. Taxonomy (GTDB): domain Bacteria; phylum Bacteroidota; class Bacteroidia; order Chitinophagales; family Saprospiraceae; genus OLB9. The sequence continues at coordinate 19,150 of LNBW01000052.1, forward strand.
TCAGTGTACCGAAAGAATTACAAACTACTAAAGGTTCCATTTCTAAAGCACTTGAAGGTTTTCTTGCTGAAAAGAATGAAAACGGAATCATGATTTACACCGTCAAGGGATGGGATTATCCTGAACTCTGTGCCGTTTTTGAAAAAGTTGCCCTCAAAGTAGCTAAATCCCATACACCTGCATTGATTCATGTACAAGAACTGACACAACCTCAAGGACACTCTACCAGTGGATCACATGAAAGATATAAATCACCTGAAAGATTGCAGTGGGAAAAAGATTTTGATGGCATTCAGAAAATGTGTGAATGGATTATTGAAAATGATATCGCCAATGCAGTTGAGATCAGCTCAATGAAAGAACGCGCTCGAGAGTATGTCAAAAACGCTAAAGATAAAGCATGGAAGGCATATAATAAAGTTATTAATGAGTATGCTAACGAATTAAAAGGCATCTATAAAGGTATTCCTGCCAATGTTAGAACAGAAGCTATCAATCACCTTGAGGCTGATTTTAAAGGAATGGTAAATGCCGCAATGTCTGAAATTCTAGCCAATGCCAGAAAATTACAAATTCAGATGTCTAGGTTGTCAACAGGTGCTCCTGAAGCCTTGACTACAATGATTCAAAAAGTTAAAAATTTAGCGGAAAAGAGATATCACACTCATCTCTATAGCGAAACCAAGTATTCTGCCCTCAATATACCTAATGTTCCTGCTAAATATGGTCTGGAACCACAGACAGTCAGCGGATACCAAATATTGAATGCCTACTTTGATCATCTGCTGGCAAACAATCCCTATGTCATAGCCTTTGGTGAAGACGTCGGTCAGATAGGAGATGTTAACCAAGGCTTCTCTGGCATGCAGGAAAAATACGGAGTAGAACGGGTATTTGATACCGGTATCCGAGAGTGGACGATTGTTGGCCAAGCCTTAGGAAGTGCCATGAGAGGTCTTCGACCTATTGTAGAGATCCAGTATCTAGACTATATGGCTTATGCTTTCTCCGTACTGACTGACGATTTGGCTACAATGAGATACAGAAGCAATGGGATTCAGCGTTCTCCTGCCATCATTCGTACAAGAGGTCACCGTCTGGAAGGCATGTGGCATGCTGGGTCGCCTATGGCTATGATATTGTCATCTATGCAAGGCATTTATCTATGTGTGCCAAGAAATATGGTGCAAGCAGCAGGGTTTTATAATACATTACTTCAATCAGACGATCCTGGTATTGTGGTGGAATGTCTCAATGGTTACCGCCTCAAAGAAAAACTACCAGAAAACATTGGAGAATATACCGTTCCTCTCGGCAAACCTGAAATCTTACAAGAAGGTAGTGACATCACTTTAGTGACATATGGTTCATGTATTAGAGAAGCGGTCAAGGGAATAGAATTGCTCAGCGCCTTCAATATTTCTGTAGAATTGATTGATATACAAACGCTCATGCCTTTTGACCTTGAAGGTATTATCGTCAATTCACTCAAGAAGACCAATAGAATTGTATTTATGGATGAAGATATACCTGGCGGTGCTACGGCATATATAATGAGAGAAGTGCTTGAAAAATGGAATGGATACAAATACCTAGATTCTAAGCCGATCACACTCACAGCCGAGGCACATAAACCACCTTATGGATCAGATGGTGATTATTTTTCAAAGCCAAATGCTGAGGATGTTTTCGATACAATCATGTATATCATGAAGGAGGCTGATCCTAGTCGATTTTAATAATAATGGGGAACGTGAGAGATTTTATAACGTTTTAAACATCAACTATACACTGAATATCATATTTTTTATAATATTTGTACCACAATAGATTAATATCATAGCAATCAGAACATAAAATATAATTACAACGTCTTTGGAATCTTGTCTTGTCATCATACCTACTTACAACGAGATTGAAAATATCAATTCCATCATTGATAGCGTCTTGGCACAAGGTGATCAATATTCTATTTTAGTTGTAGATGATGGATCACCAGATGGTACCGGCGCTGCTGTGAAAGAAAAGCAACTGAATGAGACAAGGATTCACCTCATAGAGCGTAAGGGAAAATCAGGCTTAGGCACTGCATACATTACTGGATTTAAATTTGGCCTTGATCATGATTTTGATTTTATCTTTGAAATGGATGCTGATTTCAGCCACAGCCCGAAAGATCTCAATCGATTACTGGAAGCTTGCAAAAATGGTGCTGAGGTGTCGGTGGGCAGTCGTTATGTCAAAGGTGGCAACATCAGAAACTGGTCAAAAGACAGGATCCTACTCTCCTACGCTGCTTCTTTGTATGTGAGATTGATCACATGGATGCCTGTAAAAGATCCAACGGCAGGCTTCATATGTTACCGCCGTAATGTACTTGAGCAAATGGATTTAAGTAAGATCAAATTTATAGGATATACTTTCCAGATAGAAATGAAATATTATGCATGGAACAAGGGATTTGTAATCAAGGAAGTACCCATCACATTTGTTGACAGGGTGCAAGGCAACTCCAAAATGCACGCTAATATTGTATCTGAAGCCATCATAGGAGTACTAAGCATGAGATGGAGAAAGCTAAAAGGTTATTATAAATAATCTCCTCCAATACAATTATAATATAATAATCTGAAATTCAATATATTTTGTATTATAATTAAATATATGTTATTTTAGTAAAAAATTGTATTTTTATTACCTATACTCTGGTTGTATCTTTGTAATGTCAATCGGAAATAATATTTGTTTTTAAGATTGACGCCGATTAAAGAATCGGATATTATTCATGGGATTAATGATAACGCCGGATAAATGGGCTGGACATGATGGTCTTACATTCCAACCCTTTTATTCGGTTAAGTAAAGTGAAAGTTTTGGTTTCTTATTATATATCTATTTTTTTAAAGTAATTGCATTTGCAAAATTTTAGAATTTTGCATTAACGATTAAAAGTTCATGGGTTATAATTTAAAATGGTCGTTGGGGGACGACCATTTTTTTTTGTTATTCAACTATAAGACAACAATCTACCTTAGACGGTACAAGTTCTTCAATGAATTTGCCTAACTCACAAATTAAAAACCTCCATATTAAAATGTTAAGGCTTTCAGATAGTTAATACTAATTCTTGCACTTTCAAGCGGTGGGTGGTTGTTAGGATCATCTTGCTCAACATAAAAATATTGCAAGCCATTTTTTAAACCGAGACTGAATACTTCTGACCAGTTAATCACACCAGTGCCCACTTCTGTAAATGGATGTTCAATCCCTTCTCCCATATCTTTTATATGAAATAGTGGGAATCTTTCAACATATCGAGTTAAAAGAGGCTTGTAATCAAAGCCAGCATAATGCACCCAATAATGATCCAATTCAAATTTCAAAAGTTGTGGATCTGTTTGGTCTGCAAGTATTTCAAATGGTACAATACCTTCCAAAGGCTGAAATTCATAATGGTGATTATGATGGCAAAGTTGGAGCCCAAATTGGCTAGCGATTTCACCACAGTGATTAAACAATTCTGCTAGTTTATGGTATTGGTCTGTCGATTCTCGGACTTCCTTTGGCAACCAACCACTAACAATGTATTTTTGGCCGGCAATACTGGCATCTTCACAAACCTGCTCCCAGTTGTGCTGCATATTAAAACTATCATCTGCCTGTCCATAACCAATATCAATATGGCCACTATACATCTTCAAGCCTGTATCATCAAGCAATTTGCGCCATTGCCGCGCATCCATACCATAAAAAAGCCTATTGTGATATCCTGCACTTTCTACATGATTATATCCCATATCTCTAAGTGCCTGCAAGGTATCTATAGGTTTATCAGCCATTTCATTTCTCACAGTATATAGTTGGATACCAAATTCTTTAAGATGTCTTTTAGAATTCTGACATCTTATACCGGTGGCCATTAGGCCCAATCCGGCTACCATGCTTCCTGCTGTTTTGATAAATGCTCTTCTAATCATTGATTTACATTTTATGCTATCTATGGTCCCATTCAAGTCTATAACTGATGACAGGTATTAAGCCAAGTTGGGGTTGCATCACTATTTTTTTCAATAATGGGTCAAAATACCTAAATCCGTCGTTTTCTCTATTCAGTAAATTCTGAATATCCAGTGACCATTGGTGGTAGAGTCTGCCCTTGATTTTTTGAGATGAATACACCACTCTAAAATCCAGCCTGTGATAGGGTCTAAACCTTGAAGTATAATCACTCCACTGATCATAAGCATAAAAGTTATCAATAGAAGGATTGGTATTCAATGCACGTTCGCTTTCTCCATTTCGGAGATGCCAGGATAAGCTGACAATCAGGTATTTCTTTTTAAAATCACTCTTCAGAGGCTTTGTGAAATTTAAGTTTAGGTTGGACATATAACCATAATTATATTTTGCATTCTTGTAATGATCTTCTGATGGCAATCGATACCGGCTATCGAAAACAGTTCCATTCACATTCCATGCAAAATCGCCTTCTGCTAAATTAAATTTATTTCCAAAATATGCTTCCACGCCATAGGTTCTTGCTCGATGGTGTCCACTGATCTGTAGTAAAAAATTGATTATAGTATGGATTAGTCAGCCCAAAATCGCCGCCATTATATGGTGTTCCATATCCATAATCTGTGGTCACTAGTTCCAAGTTGTAAAATTGATGATAAAAGGCATTTAAACCTAAGTCTATCGTCTGGCGATGCCAGTTCCATTGTGCTTGAAGATTAGAAGATTTAATCCTTTCCGGACGCACATCACCCTGAATATAGGACGACGGCAGCCAAATTCGATCAGAGAAATCTTGGATGGAGGCAAAACGATAATTAATCTCCAGAGTGTGTTCCTCAGATGGTCTATATTTCCATCCGAGAGATGGTTCTATCGATGCTTCATTAGATTGATTGTCATACAGCACTCCAACTCCGGCTTGTACGCTCATTTTTGAATTCAAAAACCTGGTGTACTGTCCATAAGGATAGATAGTATAATAGCTTTTTAATGATCCTTTTTCATTAACGGGTTTGAGTGCATCGTAGTTTGAAATATATCTGTGATAATTTGTACGCAATCCTATTTCCCATTGGTAATATTCATTAAAAAATTGAAATCTGTTATGCCACGAAGTGAGCAAGTTGTGCTTATTCAATTCAATCGCATATCCATTAGGAAACCAATCTTCATAAGCCTCCAAAATTGTATTTTTCCTTCGGTCCTCTCTTTGGGAAAATACAAGAGTACTATTGAATATACTGTGCTGCCATTGCTTTCCCAATTGAGCGCCGGCAATAGTCAATTTGCTAAAATAATCTATATTTTGCACATCTTTACTTCTTGTCGGTGGAGTAATGGAGTCAACCGCATGAAAAATATTAGAGCTTTCGCCTAGCGTACCAAAAACTTTGAGAAACTTATCATCATCTTTTAAAACATCAGCATAAAAACTCAAATCCTGATAACTGATGCGTTCTCCGCCGAAATCTATACCCAGCTTATTCAGCAATCCGGTAAAACTATATCTGTAGGCAGCATAAAAATGATGTTCATTGATAGAAGTACCAAAACCAGCTTCCAGTCCTATCAGATTAATATCTATGAATGGACGCATACTATTGGCCATACTAAGATTAGAAACTCCGGACATAACGCTAGCATTTGATATTTTTGCAGGATTACCATCAAAATGATACGACCCAAGGACTGAACCACTCAGGGCATTGATTCCTCCTGCGCTCAAATTAGCCTGGTCGCTGGCAGTTCCAGCATTACTATGATGATTAGGGTTAACGATATCAGCGCCAAAAAGCTGCCATCGAGCGGATTCAGGAGGAAGGCCTCTAAAGACGATCCCATTAGCACCATCATTAGCTGTAGAAAATCCTGGATATTTTAATAAAATGCGACTTGGATCTTGAAATGAAGCAGGCATCACCTTATATTGTTGCCTTGGCATTGTTAAGTTCCCGCTTTCATAAGTTCGATCATAAACAGAAATTTCACTTATGGTAAGTGGTGCATATTCAAAATAAAAATCACGGGAGATGGTGTTATTACCCTTTTTTAATACAAATTGAACTGGTTTAAAAATATCCGGCTCTACGATATGGATAGTTAAAATAATGGAGCTGTCAATACCTGAAGTTGGTAGATATTCTTTACTAGATTTTTCGTTTTTAGAATCCGGATAAGTTTTAGACATCTCAAAGGTAAATCGTCCATCATTATCGGCTATGACTTCTGTGGAAATATCACCATTATCAATCATCAATCTAGCCTGAATTAAAGGCTCACCAGTTGTTAACTCAATCAACCTCCCTGACAGTATCTGACCATTCACCTTGTAAGACAATAGCAAAATAAATACGGTTACCACAATTATAAAATGCTTCATTACTTTTGTTTCCATACACAAATCTAAGCAATGAAAACTTAACCGAAGGGGAATTATATATTTAAATGTCCATAAATACCTAAATACCCATCTATGGAACTACAATAAAAAAAATAGCGAATCAGCTCAAATAAAGCCAATTCGCTATTGAATCCTTTTGGGTAAAATTAATCGTGAATAATCTGAAAATCAGTTCTTCTATTCTTTGCTTTGCAATCCTCGGTCTGATTAGATTCACACCCAGGAACAGGCTTATCAGGTCCATTGCCTATAATTACGAATCTGTTTTCAGGCATATTGTATTGGCGTTTAAGGTAATCAGCAACAGATCGTGCACGCTTTTGAGATAATGCCATGTTAGATTGTTTACTTCCTACATTATCGGTATTCCCTTCTATTCTAATTTTAGCATTGGCATAGGTCTTTGCTATATCTGCAAATTGCAGGTCAATTATTGTTTTTGCGTTCTCATCCAGATCAAATCTTCCGGTAGGAAAAGTGATACTCACTGCTTTAGTTGCAATGGCTTCAGAAGTCTTCTCATTTTTGGTCGGTGCTGCAAACTCCTTCGTCTTTTCTGCTGCATATTGAGGCCCTGTCAAATGACTTTCGGCTGCTGTAATTGCTCCTGTATAAATCACTGAACGCCACGCAGGTGGTATTTTAGGTATTATATCCAATTCTTTAAATTTCCTTCCCATTTTTTCATACAAATCCTGCCCTTTTTGACCTTTATATGCAGAATTCAACCCAAAGAAATTAACATTATCACCCTGACCTGCCAAATACACATTATCCATCATGCCTTTTGCATCTTCAATAGACAATCCATTCGCCTCTGCTAGGTACTTAGCTGCCTTGTTTCGGTTTGACTCATTATTATTGAGTTCTGCTACGGCTTTCATCCAGCCTTCATACAAACCATTAAACATATCCTTCTTTTGCTGAATAGTGCTCTCGCTAGCAAACATAATTCCACCCAGTGTATGAGATTGCTCTTTTGTTGTTAACAGGATTTTTGATCCTGCTACATCTGCGGTAGCAAGCTGATCGTCTGGCGCCCACACTACTGCTGCATCTACATCATCCGTACGAAAGAGTTGCGCAGCTTTGAGGTTGTCTGTTGTTGCCACCACAGTCACATCGTTATAATTCAAACCTGCAGCTTCTAATGTATTATTCAACAAGGTCTGAGCTGGAGAAGGCACTGCAACGGCAACTCTCTTGCCCTTGAGATCATTAGCAGAATTAATACCACGTTTTACAATCACCGCATCCGCACCACGCGACCAGTCTGTCATTAAGAATGCACGTGGATCCATAGCGTTCAAGTCATCAGGTGCGGTGTACATTGGAAATGCGTCAGCTGTTAACACCAAAGCATCATATTCGCCTGCAATCCATCCATTCATAGCATTAATCAGGTCGTTTTCGATTTTAAAATCTACTTTAAAGCCATAATCTTTATAAAACCGGGATTGTGTATTGGCAGCTGCACCCTCATTAAAATACAATCCGGGAGCGAAACCACCCCATGTCACAAGTTGCACTCTCAGGGTATTCGGATCTCTGTCCATCTTATTTGTATTCACCCCTGACGTTCCTTTATTTGCCTCTGCTTGGTTCTTTAAATCCTGACCCAGCTTAGTATTATTTAATAGGTATCGTCCTGCAAAAAAGATTGCAGCAAGTATTAATAAAGTTATAAGAAGTTTTGAAAAACTGGTGAGTCTTGTTCCCATTTTCAATGTGTTTTAAATTATTCAAAAAGATTGTCGTACTGATTTGTTCTTGTTATTTTTTCTTTAGATTTTATGGGTGCATTTAAGTCCAAAACATGGTTGTCGTCATTGGATTCAAGCATAATGGTATCCTTATCACTGCCTAAAAGTAATGAAACACTTTCATTTTCCCATTTTTCAAGCATTTTGAGCCCTTCCTCTTCAAAGACCCCATTTTGAAGATCAATAGAGTTCATGATGTTGGATGACATGGCCATAAAATTCTCCATCTCACCGACTTTCTGGCTCACATCATCCGCAATAGATTCCAGTGCGGCATCGAAGATGGCCTTTTTATCCGGATCACCCTTGATAATAGACATAGCAGATTTCATAGCTGAATTACTGGCCATTATCGCTTTTCGTTCTTGTTCTTTTACTTTAACTTGATCCTGAACGTCTTCAACTAATATCTCTGAGTTTTCATACATTTTAGCTAAGACCCTATACATCACTTCCATTTTCTTATATAAGTCTTCAAGTCTGACATTTGAATCTTGCAGACGGCCTGCTTTTCGACTTTTGAGTATAACATAAGCCTTTTTATTTTCCTGAGCGGCTTCACTGGCCATGGATAGGTTAGTATTAATTTCCTTCTTGTTATTGAGAATCATCTCTTTCAGTTGGTGCATTTGGCCGCGAAGTTGTGCGATTTGGCGGTTCATTTTTGTCAGATTAGATTTGAGGCTCGCTACATAAGATTTAAGAATACCTATCGGATCAATCTCAATAAACAGCCCAGTAATCCATCGCATCACACTCTGAAACATATAGCTCACGAGTATTCTGGATTTCTTGTCCAATGCCACAAATATGATAGTCCCTAATACCAATAATGACACCAATCCTCCAAGTGTAGTCATTACAAACGAAAGAATGCTGGCCATAAAAGTAATGCCAACATAACCAACGCCAAACAACAGAAGTACTAAAAAGGCAATTCCAGTTATGCCTTCAGGTTTAGACCAAAATGATTTTACTTTAAGTTCCGTCATCCGATTAAAAAATTAACTTCCTTAATTTGAAGTGTAAATGTACTAAAATACCAATAATTATATAGATGCCAAATACTAATTTTCAAAGATTAGCTTTGATTTTTTCCAAATCTGTGACAATCTGATTATAAATCATGTTGTAAGAAAGATTAAATTGTCTTCCTGTCATAGAAATAGAGCTTTCAGATGCTGCTATTTCCTTTTTAATCTCATCGAGTTGTTTTGTCGTTTTGGCAATTTCCGCTTTCAATGCTTCAATTTTAGCGTTTTTTATCAGCTATTTGTTGTTCAAGCTGTTTAAACTCACTATTTCTAGCATCAATCTGTGTCTTTTTACGATTATTCAATTCAGTACTAAATCCACTTTCTACATCGCTCAGCACCTTTAAGTAATATTCAGCACTTTCTAAGAGCTTCTCCTTATTGACACCCATTGTCTTTGCCATTTCAAATGCTGATTTATACCGCAATGTCTCATCAGGAATGACATTAGCAAGAGACTTCAACGAACTCTTAAACTCAAAATAATCAAAACCTTCCAGATTATTGTTCTCTAAAGATTTTAGTATGAAATCTGTATATTTAGGATCCATCTCAACTTTTCCTCCTTCTACTTTAGATGAATCGACACTAGAAACTTTTGGTTCTAATTCTGGCTCTTGTTGTGATGTACTACTCGTTGCTGATGGGTCAGCAGCAGGTTGAGCACCGTCCTCTAGGATAAAAATGGATTTAATTTTCTTGAACAAGTCATTGTTATTTACCATAATAAAATATTGTTTTTAACTAAATCGTTCCATATAAAATATATTTGTAGATGAAAGTTCTAATTCATCCTACCAAACCAAGCTATTATCCGACAGATTCGTCTGGTTCCTGCTGGCTCAAGCAATGAAAACTACCCAGTCCCCAGATAATATCAACTGAATCAATACCTACCACTTTTCTGTCTGGAAAACACTCCTGCAATATTTCTAGTGCTTCAGCATCATTTTTATCATCTCTAAATGTTGGCACAATCACCTTTTCATTGGAAATATAAAAATTAGCATAAGAAGCCGGCAATCTCTGCTCTTCATATTCTATATGATGTGGCATAGGCAACTCAACAATATTTAGTCGGCGACCATCAAGCAATTCCATCTTTTGCAATAAGCGGAGATTTCCCATTAGAATATCATAATTTTCGTCACTCCTATCTTTTTCAATGGCTGTCACTACGGTATCCTCACTAACAAATCTTGTGATATCATCAATATGGCCATCTGTATCATCGCCCACAATACCATCCTGCAGCCAAAGAATATGCTCCACTCCATAGTATTCAATGAGGTATTGCTCTATCTCGTATTTTGATAAATGAGGATTTCTGTTTTTGTTAAGCAGGCAAGCTTCCGTTGTTAACAATGTTCCTTTGCCATTAAATTCTACACTTCCACCTTCCATTACGATTCCTGGATGAAAAACACGCAGATCTAGTTTCTCCCCTATCAATGTTGGAATCACATCATCAAGATCATAAGGAGGATACTTATCGCCCCATGCATTATAACCCCAGTCCACAATTGCCTTTGATGACCTATCTTTATGTATGAGAAAGGCAGGGCCGTGATCACGACACCATGCGTCATTTGTCGGATGATAATAAAATGTTATATTATCGAGTAACAAATCAAGATTATTAATACGCTGAGCATACGTACTATTGACAATTTTTTCAATAGCAAAGTGATGCATTGCACCATCGTTGACATTGATATTCACACATTGATGATCAGCAATCTGGAGGATAAACTCTGCATATGAATCAAAAATTTTGTCTATCTTTCCTGGCCACGAAGCTTCTTTATGTGGCCATGATAACCATAGAGATTTTTGCTTGTGGAACTCCGCAGGAAAGTAATATCCAAGCTCACGTGGCGTAAAGTCAATCTTCATCAATAAATCTTTTTGTGATAGGCATATAACTGTCTATTCTTCTGTCTCTCATAAAAGGCCAATGCACTCTGAATTCATCCGCCTGATGTAAATCCACTTCTACCACGCTCGTCTCTTCTTTATCATGGGATGCCAGGTACAATAATTTTCCTTGACCGTTTGATACAAAAGAGCCACCCCAGAACTTCATTTGACCATCCTGTTCGTAGCCTACCCTATTGACGCTAACGACAGGGATACCGTTTGCAACAGCATGAGATCGTTGGATGATTTGCCATGAATTATACTGATCTTGATTGGTCTCCTCATCTTGACTGGTAGCCCACCCAATCGCAGTAGGATAAAATAAAATTTCAGCTCCCATCAATGAAGTTATTCTCGCTGCCTCCGGATACCACTGATCCCAACAAATCAGCACTCCAACCTTAGCGTATCGGGTCTGGAACACTTTATATCCTAGGTCGCCGGGTGTAAAATAAAATTTTTCGTAAAACGCCGGATCATCAGGAATGTGCATTTTGCGATATTTGCCTAAATAGCTTCCATCCGCATCAATGACTGCTGTTGTATTGTGGTAGATACCTTGTGTTCGCTTTTCAAATAACGAGGCTATGATAACAATTCCATGGTCTGCTGCCAGCTTACCCAATATTTCTGTTGTCGGGCCGGGAATAGGTTCAGCAAGTTTGAAATTATCATAATCTTCTACGTCGCAAAAATACAGCGAAGTAAATAACTCTTGCAAGCAAACAATTTTGGCCCCATCCGCAGCCGCTTTTTTTATTTCTCTAATGGCTTTATTCAAATTTTCAAACGGCTCTTTCACACAACTCATCTGAACAAGGCCTACCTTTACTTTAGACATAATGAATTATAAAATTACTCAGCAAAATTAATAAAAAAATAGCAATCAGTCCCATAATTACTATATCAACGATTCGGTTCTGACAACCATGATGAACGATATTTTAAAAATTTTAGTATAAAATATAATATGCCCGAACCTATCATCAAATACCACGACCACATATCATTTGTAGCCCATTGGCCAGTCCTTAACCATTGTACCCAGCATTGAAGTATAAAAATCACTAAAAAAAATGGCAAATAGGCCATTTTTCTCTTTCTTGAGGACTTTTCTCCAACTAAAACTCAATGCAGGTCTATTCCATTTACCTAAATCAGGTATAAAAGCAGGTGTCAATGATGCCCATGATTCATATATTTTCCCAAATTTATTGAGTAGAAATTCCTCCTCAGCCATCATAATACGCTCATAATACAACCAGTACATCAGCGTAAATGCAACTACAAACCAGATACTACCTGTAAAAATAGCAATGCCCAACCACATAAAATAATTACCCAAATACAATGGATGCCTAACCATACTGTAAATACCTGACGTATTGACGCTGTCAGCCACCTGACCTTCTTCTGTATTTCTACCAGATGTATTCTTAGGTGTATATCCGACCGTCATGATTCTGATGAGTAATCCAAACAAACAAATTAGTATTGCCAAAATTTCAATTGTATCAATTGATCTTGTATAAAAATGCTGCTTTTCAGGTAATGTAGCCCAAATCACTAAAAAAGCTACAGGCAGTAATAAAATCGGGAAATAACTTCGATATCTGAAGAGAAAATTTCCCTGAGCAACCATTTCATTTTTTAATGCCATATATTATATTTTATACGAAGGCATAAAGTTAATCTGATTTTCAATTTTTTCTTAACTGAATAAAATAATTTCCTACTCATTTTTATTCGTTATCTTAAGACTGTCACTTGTGACTCAGAAAGACCTAGAGCAGAAATCATTCTGACAAACTCTGATTGAGGATGTGCAGCAACAACCACAAGACTACCATTTTCAGGATGCGAAAAGGTCAATTGGTTTGCATGTAGCAGCATGGTATTCATACCAAAATGCTCCAAAAAAATCGGTTTTGCTTATTGCAGCCATGAGTCTATCGCCAATAATAGGATGAAATATATGAGCAAAATGTTTCCTTATCTGGTGCGTTCTACCGGTTTCTGGTTGAATCTCCACTAGAGAATATCTCGATGTGGCAAATTTTCCTGAACTGACCTGAATTTCTCCTCTCGACAAGGTAGAATAATGTGTCACAGCCTCCTGCATTTTCCCATGTTCTGAAAGTAGTGGATAATCAATTGTACCACTATCCAAAGTATATCCCCGCACTATAGCCCGATAAGTTTTGTGGATCAGGCGTTCTCTGAATTGCTTCTGCATTAAAGATTGTACATGAGGATTTTTTAGCTAATAGTAGTACACCCGAAGTTTTTCTATCTAGCCTATGCACTGGATATACATAATGACCTAATAAATTCCTTAGATAAGGCATCACCAATTTAGTAGCATGATAGTCCAAGCTAGACCGGTGAACAAAATAACCAGGTGGCTTATTGACCGCAATCAGTGCATCATCATTAAAAATTATTTCCATAAGCAATAGACAAAAAAAGCGATTCCCGGAGGTTGAGCCGAGAACCGCTGGTTGGTTAAACTGAGTAACTGAATTCGGTTCTATTTAATCCATCCTCAGATCTTCAACATGCACACCTGGCAATGCCTTTGTATTTAGGACAAAAACAGATGCACTGTATTTTTTATTAGGTACGATATTGTTCATTTTTAGCAAATATCGTGAGCCGTCTCTTGAAAAGACACGTAAAGATACCAATTTATTTGATGATTTATCAACAGTTAGCCTCATTTTTGTATAATCAGCATTTTTAGCCACCGGTTTAAACTCTATATCAGCAAATAGTGTGCTCCCTACTTTACGTTCTTCTATGATAGAGTAGATATACTGTCCACTACTATACATAGTCATCAAGTCTCTTGGTGATATGAATCCGGTTCCACCTCCATCATTTGAATCAGTTATTTGCACCTCTTTATTATTCTTTAAATATACCCAAACCGTCTCTCCATTAGAATAAATCTCTTGATCACCTATGCTCACAAAATATTTACTACCCTCCTGTATAAATTTTCCTTTTTGGTTATCTAGAGGCTGCCCTGGTATTTCAATTTGCAATTCAAAATTGACTTCCATTGTTTTATAACTGTCCAGTTGCTTTTTAAGCTTATCGAGCACAGATTTTGCCTTTGGGTCATTTTCTTTGACAGAAGTCATAGTATTCTTTTGACCGTATAACACAAAATTGGTAAATAATAATAATAATAATACTATAATGCCTCGCATCTTCATCTATTACACTTTTTATTACATAGACAGTATAAAGCAAATAAAAGTTTCAATTCAATACAAATATATTCAAATTTAGATCTTAATATATTGTTAATTTTCAAATACTTATACCTGTAGAATAACTTTATAGTTCCTTTTCTAAATAAAAATATAGTTAAAAATGCTATATAAAATAATTTACATTTCAATTTAAATTTTACAAAATACTTTCAAAATAGCTGAACAATCAATATATTGAAATCCTTATAAAAGGATACTATTATTGCAAAACATTTTACAAAACAGCAAAACGAACCAATGAATATAACCATAGAGAACATCTTACTAGTTGGGTCTATTTTATTATTTGCAAGTATAATAGCAGGTCGAACCTCATACAAATATGGAGTTCCTACTTTGATATTGTTCCTTTCAGTGGGCATGCTTGCAGGTTCTGATGGAATTCTTGGTATTCACTTTGATAATCCTAAATTAGCCCAATTTATTGGTGTTGTTTCACTCAACTTCATACTTTTTTCAGGTGGCTTAGATACCAACTGGAAGTCTGTAAAACCTATATTAAAAGAAGGAATTGTGCTATCTTCATTAGGTGTTTTATTGACAGCATTAAGCTTGGGTACATTTGTATGGTTGGTTACAGACTTCACTATTTACGAAAGTATGTTGCTAGGATCTATAGTGTCCTCAACTGATGCTGCGGCTGTATTTTCGATTCTTAGGTCCAAGAGTACTTCTTTAAAACACAACATCAGGCCGACACTAGAACTTGAAAGTGGAAGCAATGATCCAATGGCTTATGTACTAACAATCCTATTTCTTATGCTTGTAGTGAATCAAGATCTGAGTTTCTGGAGTATCATTCCGATATTTCTGCAACAGATGATTATAGGTGGGCTTGCAGGCTTTATTTTTGGCAAATTGAGTGTTTATATCATAAATAATATACTGTTAGGGTTTGAAGGTTTGTATCCCGTTTTGGTTATTTCTTTGATGTTTATAATATTTTCTTTTACGGATTTCATCGGAGGTAACGGGTTTCTAGCCATCTATATAAGTGGAGTTTATATTGGCAACCAAGATATTATTCATAAAAATACCATTTTGAGTATGTTTGATGGATTAGCTTGGTTGATGCAAATTGTACTTTTCCTCACACTAGGTCTTCTTGTATATCCTAGTCAGATGATTCCATATATGGGGATCGGTCTTTTAATTTCTTTATTTCTGATTATAGTTTCTAGACCATTAAGTGTTTTTCTAAGTTTGGCATTTTTTAAGATGAAACTCAATCGACGATTGTACATCTCATGGGTAGGTCTCAGAGGTGCAGTCCCAATCGTATTTGCAACTTATCCGTTACTTGCGGGTATCGACAAGGCTAATATTATATTCAACATTGTATTTTTTATTTCTGTCACTTCCGTATTGATACAAGGGACAACTGTAAGTATTGCTGCAAAATGGCTAGGAGTAGCCGTTTCAGAAGATGAGAAACCTGAAAATCATAATGAAAACATCACACAAAATTCTCCTAAAACCTGTCTGAAAGAATTTGAAATTTCATCAACTTCTAGAGCTGTTAATAAGCGAGTCATTGATTTGAACTTTCCGAGTAATGCTTTGATTACCTTGATCAAACGAAATCAAACCTACATTTTGCCCGATGGACTTACAGATATCAAAGCTAATGACACTTTAGTCGTGATAGCTGATTGTGATGAAGATTTCTATGATGTCCAAAAATGTCTATCCAATGAATTATTCATTGCTTAAATTATAAATCATGGAAAAAAGATTTATTGTTCTCATTGATTTTTCTGAATTTTCTGCTAATATTCTCAAGTATGCAGGAGAGTGGGCAAGCCAAGTCAATGCAGAACTATTGCTTCTACATGAAACACAGATTATCATTCCTGCTCTTGCTAATCAGGAAAACCGGCAAGAAATCATCAAAGCTGCTAACGATGATGCTACTGCTAAATTAATTACTATGAGTTCAACTTTAGTTTCAAAGAGTATAAAAGTAAGTTGGGCCGCCACTGATGAAAATTTATTAATAGTCTTGAATCGATTATCAATGCAGGATTATGAAAATCTAATTTTCCTCGGATTAAAAGGGACGAGTATGTTAAAAAACATATTTTTAGGAAGTTTTACTCTTGAGATTATTAATAAGACAAGCTCAACCATTGTAGCTATTCCTCAAGCAATTTTTAGATATACGCATGAAAAAATTTATGTCGCTGTGACAGACAATATTCCACTAAATACACTAGCCTTTTTTGATTTTCTTAAGTTTATAGATCCTGTTAATACTTCTATCACTTTTTTCTATTTAGCAAAAACACAAACTAAAAGTATCGGAATGGAGAAAACGCTCCAAAGTTTAGTAGAATTATTTGCTACGAATTACAATACAGATTATGCAATTTATGAAAGTGATGCTCCATTTGATGATATCAAACGTGTCATTAATAATACGATTGATGAAATTCTTGTGGTGCAACGGGGTTCAAGATTATTGACAGATATGCTATTTAGAAAATTTTTAATTAATGAACTTGTATATGAAGGAGAAACTCCTCTTATTATTTTACCTTAAGAGATCCAATTAAATCAATACCTACTTTTCATTCAAATTTACCATTGAGATTATCTTTTTATTCATTTAGTAATTGATCCCACACCAACCATTATTTTTCCATAATATTTAGTCGGCCAAGATCTAAATAATTGCATGTGTAACCCTAGTCACTAATGATCTAAAAAAATCAACTCATCTTTGCAGAGAATTATAGATTTTCCCTATACCTCTTAATCAAGGATGAAAGTTGTACAACTGTTTACGAAATTTTTATACATTAAACACTCATTCATTGACCTTTTTATTTCAATATATAATGTAATAATGCCTCAAGCAGGAAAAATCATATAATGAGTTCATTTTCAATCATAAACTTTTAAATTACTTAAATAAGCAAAAATTATTATGACAACAAGGTTTTATATTATCAACACCATTCTAGTTACAATTTTGTTTCTATCCTCTGCATCCATCCGGTCGCAAAAATTTATTTTTTGAGCGTATCTATGATGAGACTCTAGCCCAAGCCAGTTATATGATAGGAGACTTGACTACCGGTGATGCAATGGTAATTGATGCTAAAAGAGACACTGACACTTACTTACAACTAGCAAAAGACAATCAACTCAAAATAACTAAAATCACAGAAACACATATCCATGCTGATTTTTTAACAGGTTCTAGAGAACTCAAAGCCGCTACAGGTGCAGAATTATTGCTTTCTGATGAAGGTGGAAAAGATTGGCAGTATGATTTTCCTCATGTGGGTTTAAAAGACGGCACTGAGATAAAAGTGGGCAAATTGTTAATTAAAGTAATGCACACACCTGGTCATACACCGGAACATATCATCTTTCTTCTCATGGACAAAAATAGTCAAAAGGTAGAAAAAGCAATTACCGGTGATTTTATATTCATAGGCGATGTTGGGCGTCCTGACTTGCTTGAAAAAGCGGCAGGCATTTCAAATACTATGGAACAAGGCGCCAGAGATCTTTTTTCTTCAATCAACGCATTCACAAAACTCAATCATGACCTGGAAATATGGCCGGGACATGGTGCCGGATCTTTTTGTGGCAAAACACTCAAAAATATTCCATTTGCTAATCTTAAAGATGAACTTCAAAATAATGCAGCGCTTCAATTTATAGGAAATGAAGAAGATTTTGTCAAATATATACTTGAAGGTCAGCCCACTCCACCTAAGTATTTTGCGATGATGAAACATCTCAATAAATCTGTAAGACCGATGCTGATCGAAGTTCCTAAACATCCTATACTCAGCAATGATGCTTTTGAAAGAGCACAAGCACGTGGTGTGGTCGTCATTGACACTAGAGATCTGGATCGCACTTCTTATGAGTACGTTCAGGGTAGTCTTCAATTAAATGGTGGTAAACTTTTTTCTACTTGGATGGGTTCATTATTAGACTATCAACAACAATTTATACTCATAACTGACAAAGGTCGGGAAGAAGATCTCACACGAAAGTTGATGAGAATCGGAATGGATAATATCTATGGCTTTGTGACCGACACTAATTTAGGCTATAAAACAGAAAGAACCGCCATTGTTGACAACAACCAGTTTAAATCACTTTTAAGAGATAAAAAAGTACAGATTATCGATGTTAGAAGTGAACTAGAATACGATAAAAATCACATTCCAGGTGTAAAAAAATATTGTTTATACAAATCTGGCGAACAAAATTTCACAGCTGGACAAAAATAAACCGATAGTAGTACATTGTCAAAGCGGAATTAGAGCTGCTATTGCTTATTCAATTCTAAAACAAAATGGCTTTACGGATGTAAGCAATTATGTTGGTGGCATGAATGACTGGTTGCTTAATGGAGGAGAAGTACAAAATTAATAATTAAATAAATATATAAAAATGGAAACACAAACAATTAATTCTATGCCCAGAATAGGCGATATGGCCCCTGATTTTGATGCAATTACAACTACTGGAAATCTTAAGTTTTCTGAATACAACAAAGGAAACTGGGTGATTTTATTTTCACACCCTGCGGATTTCACCCCAGTTTGTACTACAGAATTAAGTGGATTTGCACAAGAAAGCGAGTTCTTTGCAATGCATAATACAAAACTCATAGGATTGAGCATAGATAGCATTCATTCACACATCGCTTGGGTCAATGCAGTGGATGAAAAAACTGGTGTCTTCTTTAATTTTCCGATAATAGCAGACATCGACATGAAGGTAGCTAAACTATATGGTATGCTTCAGCCAGGAGAGAGCGAAACAGCGGCAGTACGCGCTGTATTTATTATTGACCCTAACGGGAAAATAAGACTGATTATGTACTATCCGCTAAATGTCGGTCGTAACATGGATGAAATCAAGAGAACGCTATTAGCACTTCAGACTTCAGATGAGCACAAAGTAGCGATGCCTCTAAACTGGCAACCAGGTACAAAGGTGATTGTAGGAGCACCTAAGACATTGGACGGGTTAAAAGAGCGTAAAGCAGACACCAGCCTAGAACAAATAGACTGGTATCTTGCTAAAAAATCGCTGTAATTATATTCTTCTTAAATAATAGAAACCTCTACTCATTGTACACCGTCCACTAAGTGTAGGTGTAATTTAATATGAAGTTTATGCCCTTCATGTGGAGGTTTCTATTTTATAATTTATAAATTTAATTATTTATGTCAGCTAATAAATTCATTCTGTCCTTAACCATCATAATTGTAGCATTTTTTGCGTGGTCAAAATCAAATAAGGCGGACACAGTCAACATTAATCCTGATCAAAGTACCTCTTCCGCATTTCTGGTAGATGTCCGAACACCACAAGAATATCAATTAGGAAGTGTAGCAGGATCAGTCAACATACCATTACAGGATTTAGAAAGTCGCCTCGAAGAATTTAAAAACAAGGAAAAGATTATCGTATTTTGCAGGAGTGGTAATCGAAGTGGTATTGCTAAAGAAATTTTAGAACAAAATGGATATAAAAACATCATTAATGGAGGAAGCTGGCAACAAGTACAGAAATCCATTGAAAATCATCAACCATGAGTACATTTTGGAACGAAAGATTTAGACATCAGGAATATATCTATGGAGAGCAACCTAATGCTTACTTCAAAGAAGTGCTCGACTCAATCCAACATCCCGGCACCATCCTTTTACCTGCTGAAGGAGAAGGCCGCAACGCAGTATATGCTGCCAACCAAGGATGGGAAGTAGAAGCATTTGATCAAAGCACAGAAGGTAGAAAAAAAAGCCCTTCAACTTGCCAACAAGTTAAATGTATCTATTCACTATTCTATTTCAGAAATTTCTAAAGCACAATATCCAGAGTATTCATATGATGCTTTAGCACTAATATTTGCTCACCTACCTTCAAAATTAAGACGTACATATCATCAACAGCTGAGTTCTTACTTGAAACGAGGAGGAACGCTCATTATTGAAGGATTTAGTAAACGTCATATTGAAAATCAGAGAATAAACTCCAAAGCAGGAGGGCCGGACAATATTGACATGCTGTACGATGTCGAAACCTTACGTGCAGATTTTCCTGGATTCGACTTTGTAGAGGCTATCGACACAGACACAGTGCTCAATGAAGGCAATCATCATGTTGGAGCAGCTGCGGTGGTAAGAATTCTGGCTACCAAACTATAAAACAAAATAAACCATCAAAATGATCATGACATGATGAGAATCCATTATTTATTGTTGATAATGATTTTTGCTTTTTCTTGTAGGCAAAATTCACCCAAACGAGTTGAACCAAATCAACTAAGTACTGAATTGAGACAATATTTCCTTACAAAAGGTGAGAAAATTGCTCTCGAATCTCAAAAAGCCTTAATGTCCAAGGTATTGAATGCCATCAATGACGAAGGATTGCCAGGCGCAGTGGAGTATTGTAATCTGCACGCCATACCACTAACAGATAGCCTAGCATTATCATATGGCATAACACTACAGCGACTCACTGATCAAACCAGAAACCCTCTAAATGATATAACGACAGAGGAAGACAAAGAAGCCTGGACTATTTTGAAAGAAATGCATTCAGATTCATCTGCCACCTCCAAGCATCTATTAAAGCAAGTCAAGAACGATATTTACTACTACAAACCTATTTCCATTGTCATGCCTACTTGCCTATCATGTCATGGAGCAAAAAATAAAGATATAACGCCGGACACATGGAATGTCATTAGTAAAATATATCCCAACGACAAGGCTACCGGATATACTTTAGGAGATATGAGAGGCATGTGGAAAATAAAATTTTCAGGTAAAGACATGTAATTCTTTTTATAGGGAATTTGTATTTTGCGTCGTTTAATATTCAATACAAATATTACCGCCATGCGAAATAACCAAACATTTTTCTTTACTATGCTTTTTCTAGCTGTGGGCATAGTTGCTCATAGCCAGACTTTTAGCCTTGTCCCTCATGTTAAAGGTTTCAAAAAACCTGTCGATATCGAGAATACTGGAGTTCAAAACGACGACAGACTTTTCATTGCAGAGCAAGGTGGAAGAATTAAAATCATTGCACCTGATAAAAGCATCCTTTCAACTCCTTTTTTAGATATTACAGACAGAGTTAATTCAGCCTCAAACGAAAGAGGATTGTTGGGATTTGCATTTCATCCACACTATAATGAAAATGGGTATTTTTTCGTCAATTATTCGGATCAAGATGGTGCCACAACTATTTCAAGATTTTCAGTAGATCCCAGTGATCCTAACCTGGCCTTATCTAATAGTGAGAAAATTATTATGACCATTGATCAGCCATATACCAATCACAATGCAGGAGATATGGTATTTGGTCCAGATGGATATTTATACTTTGGAACAGGTGATGGTGGAAGTGGTGGGGATCCTCAAAATAGATCACAGAACCCAAAGGAATTACTTGGTAAAATGATAAGAATTGATATTGATTCAGAAGAGACGCCTTATGAAATTCCAAATACAAATCCCTATGTTAACAATCCGGATACCCTGGATGCGATCTGGGCATTTGGTCTCCGAAATCCATGGAAGATCCACATTGACACTGCCTCTGGACTGTTTTGGATTGCGGATGTAGGCCAAAATAAAAGAGAAGAAATCAACGCAGTACCTTACGATCAACCAAAAGTGAACTACGGATGGAGATGCTATGAAGGCATAGAAAAGTACAATTTCTCAAATTGTTCTGATAATACAAACTTCACTTTGCCTATTCATGACTATACACAGGAAAGTACGAGTGGATGCTCAGTAATCGGCGGTTATGTTTATCACGGTCATTTTTTAAGTATGAAAGGACTCTACTTTTTTACAGATTATTGTAATGGCGTGATATCCACTCTTCAAAGGAATATTGACGGCACGTATACCAGAGAAGATGTGTTTGAAAGTCCGGGAAGTCGGTTTTCATCATTCGGTGCAGATATCAAAGGTGAATTATTTCTTGCTGACCTGAGCAAAGGCACGATATATCAATTAGTTGATCTCACGACAACAACAGAAGATTTATCAAATGATGGAATAGAAAATATAATCCTCTATCCAAACCCAACATCAGGTTCGATTCAATTGAAATGGGATGGAGGCCACCTACCTACTGATCAATGGTTAGTTTCTGGTGTTTCGATGATAGCAAAGCAAATCACACCTCAATTAGTTGACCATCGGATTATATTTGATATAGAACACCTGCCTGAAGGTTTTTACATATTACGCCATCCGAAATTAAGTCGAGGCTTCAAATTTGTTAAATTACCATAAAATGCGGGCTTAATCAAAGCTGTCAAATAAGGACTTAAGTTCAGCTGCATTTTTAGCTTTGAGTTTTCCTGCCAGCAATAATCGCAATTCTCGTCGTCTTAGAGCATCTTCGTATTGCTTTTTTTCTTCACTGGTGATGGGAATTACTGGAGGTACAGGTGTAGGTCTTTTGGTCTTTGCATCCAGTGCAACAAAAGTAAAATATGCCTGATTCGATTGTCTAGGGTTTGCCCCTGTAATTTCAGCTGCAGATACTTCGACGTAAATTTCCATTGATGTATTGAAAGCTCGGGTAATTTTCGCATTTAATGTGATGACATCTCCTAAATTGATAGGTTCATGAAAAGCAATATGGTCAACAGATGCAGTGACCACCTGATTGCCACTGTGCCTCGCTGCACAAATAGCACAAGCTATATCCATCCACCTCATCAAATATCCTCCCATCAGGTTACCCATTGGGTTTGTGTCATTGGGCATGATTTGCTCATTCATTTCTACTTTAGAATAAGCGACAAGTTTACCATTATCTACTTTTTGTTCCATACGATAAAATTATATTTTGTATCTAAGATTAAATCTGTATAAAATCTACTTAAACGTCTATTGAAAAATTTAATGCTCTTTTCAAAATAGCCATAAAGTGATTATTTTTTGTTCAAAACTGCAAAACTATTCATTAATATCCAGATCACTACATCAAAAGTGATTCAATTACAATTAAAATGTTGTTAATAATTTATTAATTTACAATTAGTTAAAAAGAGAACTTCATTTTTTCTTAAAAATAATTTGGTATATCCGTGCTTTAATCCGTACCTTAGTCTTTTAAAATACAATAATCATGTCTAAATATACAAAGCAAAAGTTAAAATCAACTCCTAAGGGCCAAAGATTGACCGCTCAAGATGCTAAAGATGAAAAAGAGTTTTGGAAATGGGCAATTATCATTACCGTTATCACAATCATTGTTATATATTTCATCTTTAGATAAATAAATCAATTATACTGTACAAAACTTTACCGCTCATTACAAAGTGGTTTAGTATTCATTGCTTTATTTAAAAAAATATTAATTAAACTGAACCCAAAGTAAAGTTTAGTGATCATTGTATGTGACCAAAGTCAACCCATACCATTAAGACACCATAGCGAATCTCACGCGAATGAGTTCAGCAGTACCAATCTACTAGAATTGTGGGCAAAAATTGTCTTCGTTATTGTGCTCTCCAATATAAATAATTGAAAATTCCATTGACGACAAGGATCGACGTGTGTCAAGAAGGTGTCTTACACCTTGATCATAACTAAAGCCCAGAATAAAATTGGACAGTTCAAAACCAGCCATCAGTATAACGGATTCTAGTCCAGGTCTGTCTATATTATTAACACCCCGTAGGTGAGCCCCCAGATGTAAGTATTGACCAGAAGTTTTAGATATTTTATATCTAAAATTAGAACCTAAATTGATTTCGGCATGAGCACCTTGAATAAGAACATTGGCACGAGGCTGAACTTGTAAAAAATCACCAGTTCTAATAGAAGCACTTACATGGCCACTCCATTTGGGATGTAGGATATCTGTCTTGACGGTATTAGGATCAATGACGTCTTCAGAGTTATAAAAAGATAGATTAGGTTTATTAAAGTGGAAATAACCCAGTCCTGCATTGAAATTCAAATCCTTTACGGGCGAAACTGTATAATACAAGCCGATACTTAAATCAGCAAATGCTCTATTATTGACAGGTAGGTTTTCGGCCGTGCCAAAGGTATAACCATCCACCGCATTGTATTGGTCCTGAAAAGTGAGATCTTCGTAATTAACAGATTTCTGCATAATACCACCCTGAAACCCGATGCCTAGGTATTGCTTAGTTTTAGCATCTAGCAACCTATGATAAGCGGTAGTCAGTACGATCTGATTAGTATTATAATCATAGGTCGATACCCGATCCCCAAAAAATGTTATACCTAGAGCCACAAAATCCGGTTGGCTGTTCTTATTATATTTCACATCAAACTTTACGTCGCCAGAAGCAGAAAACGTTCGTAAAGGATTATCTAAAGCAGACCTCCACTGATCCCGATAAACGGTAGAAATCCTGAATGTTCCTGTGTACATTCCCGCAGCAGCCGGATTCATCGTAAGTGGTGAGGTATAAAATTGTGAGAAATGCGGATCTTGGGCATTTGTATTTTGCAACAGAACCATAATGATTGTTGCTATTAGCATATACCTAAGACTACTTACTTTATGTATCATAAATGGTATTGTTTGTTTGAATGCTATTTCCTGAAAAATCTCAGATATGATGTCTTTGATGAAAAAAGCGCTGCAAAATTAGTCAAAATATTATAAAAATATGAAATATGGACTGATTTTTGAGTATATCATCATAACGCAATTATGCCTTCAAATAGTATTCAATCTGTTCATGGCCAGGAAAAAAAAGATTGACACTAAACATCTGTTTCATGCCATTTGTCATCTGAGTGCAATACCTGTTTTTGCTAAACCGGACGAATCTGCTATGATCATCAGCCAGATGCTCTATGGTGAAACCTGCGTCATCCTCGAAAAGAAAAACAAAACATGGTTTAAAATCAGTACAATAAGATGCAAAGTTATTGGTTGGGTGCGCTCTATTCAACTTCAGCTGATTGATGAGCATGCATTTCAAAAATTTTCGAACAATGCCAGCACTTCGCTGGAAATCTGCTACAATGCATTTAACGATCAGCTTGCTAAAAATCTGGTGATGGGCTCTTCACTACCCTGTTTTGATGGTATTTCTTTCGAGATGCCGGATGGAAAATATATCTATAACGGACTTGTAGCTACAACTGAAAGTCTGGAAAAATCTCCAGAAATGATTAAAAAAATTGCAAGACGTTATCTCAATAGTCCTGAACTATCAGGAGGAAGAACACCTTTTGGCATTGACGGTAGTGCTTTGATCCAAAATGTATTCAGTTTTATTCAGATCGAATTGCCGCGCTATCCTGCTGAGCAAGTAAATTATGGTGAGTTGATAGATTTTATTGAACTTGCTCAAGAAGGCGACTTGGCATTTTGTGAGGATAAAGATCAGAACATCAATCACGCAGGGATTATCATCGGCGAGAAAGAAGTACTTCACGTATATGGTCATGTCCGAATAGATAAAATTGATCATTTTGGTTTTTACAATCAAGAACTACGCAAATACACACACAAACTTCGAGTCATTAAGCGTTTACTGTAAGAAATCGACTTTATTCCACAATACGGATATGCTCTGATACACAAATTTGGCTACTTTTGCGGCTTCAAAAATTATCATCAATATATGATCGGAGTAGAAAGCCTGGCAGTTGAGTTCAGTGGCAAGACCCTTTTTAGTGATATTTCATTTGTAATCAATGAGAATGATAAGATCGCACTCATGGGTAAAAACGGTGCAGGTAAGTCCACCATAATGAAAATCATAGCAGGAGTCCAAAAGCCTACGCGTGGTCATGTGCGCAGCCCGAAAGATGCAGTTATTGCCTATTTGCCACAGCACTTGCTGACGGAAGATCACTGCACTGTCTTTGAAGAAGCCTTAAAAGCATTTGAAGAAGTTTTTACAATGAAAGAAAGAATGGCTTATCTTAATGAGCAACTGGAGACCAGAACCGATTATGAATCTGATGAATATATGAAGCTCATTGAAGAATCTTCCGAGCTCGGAGAAAAGTTCTATTCGCTTGAAGATATCAATTATGATGCTGAGGTTGAAAAGACTCTTTTAGGACTAGGCTTCAGAAGGGAAGATTTCACTCGCCCTACATCAGAATTTAGTGGTGGATGGAGAATGAGGATAGAACTAGCTAAAATCCTACTCAAAAAACCCGACCTCATTCTACTGGACGAGCCCACTAACCATATCGACATAGAATCAGTCATCTGGCTTGAAAACTTCCTAGTGAATAAAGCTAACGCTGTAATGGTGATATCTCATGATAAGGCATTTATCGACAACATCACCACACGAACAATAGAAGTAACAATGGGTCGAATTTATGACTACAAAGCCAATTATAGTCACTACTTGCAACTGAGAGAAGAAAGGCGATCTGCTCAGATCAAAGCCTATAAAGAACAGCAGAAACTTATCGCCGAAAGCAAGGAATTTATCGAACGATTCAGGGGTACTTACTCTAAGTCCAATCAAGTAAATTCTGTAGAGCGTATGCTTGAAAAAATGGAGCTGATTGAGATTGATGAAGTGGACACTTCAGCATTAAAACTAAAATTTCCACCTGCACCTAGGGCTGGTGATTATCCTGTCATTGTCCAGGAATTATCAAAGCGATATGGAGATCACGTTGTCTTCAATGATGCATCTATGACGATAGAACGAGGTCAAAAGGTTGCTTTTGTAGGTCGAAACGGCGAAGGAAAGTCCACCATGGTCAAAGCCATCATGGGTGAGATCGATTTCACCGGCAAATGCACTCCAGGTCATAATGTTAAAATCGGGTATTTTGCTCAAAATCAGGCTTCACTGCTTGACCCGGAACGAACGGTCTTCGAAACAGTGGATGAGGTAGCACAAGGTGAGATCCGAACCCAATTGAAAACGATACTTGGTTGTTTTATGTTTTCAGGCGACGATATTGACAAGAAAGTAGGTATGTTATCAGGAGGCGAGCGCACTAGACTTGCTATGATCAAATTGCTACTGGAACCTGTCAACCTATTGATACTGGATGAGCCTACTAATCACCTAGACCTAAAGTCAAAAGAAGTACTCAAAGAAGCACTGCTTGCTTTTGATGGCACGTTGATATTAGTTTCCCATGACAGAGACTTTTTGCAAGGGTTGGCAGGGAAAGTTTTTGAATTTAAAGACAAACGAGTGATTGAGCACTTTGAGACTATAGACGATTTCCTGGCTAGGAACCGGATGGAAAGTCTAAGAGAAATCGAGAAGAGAGGATGATGGTGTATTATTCTTTCATTATACTGCGCAAGACCTGTAGAGAATATACTTCTTTAAATCCGGGCACGTGCATACTATAATATTTGATCCAAAGATCTGTAAGGTTATTTCGTGTCAATTTATTCAATCTAAGTTGATCCATTTTATTCATTGAAGATCTACATATGTCATAAAAACCTCGACTTTCTTCAGCATTCATAAAATAATCACTTCCCGTTCCGATGTTACTAAAAGAACCTTCCAACATATCGAAATATGGCTTTTCCTGCCCATAATTATCTAATGGCTCAAAACCCATATATCTACTTAATTCATACATAAAAACCAGATGGCTATTGGGATTAAACTTAGCCTTATCATCCAAAAAAACAAACCATGACCGGATAAAATCAAATAGTTCAGGATTAGGTTCTCTCTCCTTGAGTGCATTGCGTACCACTTCTAGCATAAACATAGCCACTGATGAAATAACCACATCTACATTGATCGTCTGAAAATGGTGAGTAAGGCTAATTTCTTTAATTCTGGCGAGCTTCTCTACATCTTTATCATAAGCAACGATATTGACCAAGTTGAGTGGCTTGTAGAGAACGGAGTTTCCACTGGATTTTGATTTTCTAACACCTGAAACTATGAAAGATCTGAGCCCTTTAGCACGTGTCAAAATATCACATATAAGGCTGGTTTCACCATATTTGATTGTTCTGAACACAATACCGTCACTAGAATATTGCAGCATCCTACCACATTTAGAATTCCCAACCTTCTATAGGTTTGACTTTGTATTTCTTTTTAGTCTCCATGCGCTGTTTTTGTCGAAGGAGGATGAGTTTAGCCAAACCCATATGTGGTGCGTCTAATTCTGAAGGCATAAGAACTCTATTGATGTCATCTTCTTTAATATCTAATCGATACAAATAGCTCAAGAGCAAGTCCATATCATGATTCATCAACCACTCTACCCTTTCAGCAATCATAGCCAACAACTGATGCTCATCTAATGTAGAAGATTGTTCCAGTTGGAATTCTTTGTATATTAAATCAAACTATCGTTCAATTTTTTAATTTTTTGATTGAGCAAAAGCTACGATTTGTTCAGCTGTGGTCCTATCATTGCTTAGTCTAGGGATTTTCGACTGACCGCCAAGTTTACCTTTATGTTTCAGCCAGTTTGAAAAAGTACCACATGGCAATACATTTAATTTTAACTGAACTAACGCTAAATCCTTATATCTCTTAGCATCATAATCCGAATTAACTGACCGTAGCGATTCATCAAGCACTTTTGAAAAATCATTCACATTGTCAGGTGCTTTTGAAAACTCTACCCACCATTCATGTCCTCCTTTATCTCCATCTTTCATAAAAACTGGTGCCACCATATAATCTGATACTTCTGCATCAAGGATTTCACAAGCCATGCGGATTGCTTTATCTGTGTTATGCACCATAACTTCTTCTCCAAAAACATTGATATAATGCTTTGTCCGACCGGAAACCATAATTCTATAAGGCATTGTGCTTACAAATCTAACTACATCTCCAGGCATATAACGCCATAATCCTGATAGTGTAGAGATCACTATGCAATAATCTTTGCCTACTTCAACATCAGTAATATCTAACACATCAGGGTTAGGATCATTCATTTGTTCTATAGGTATAAACTCATAATAGATTCCATTGTCAAGTAATAGGAGCATACCTTTTTCTCCTAGTCGATCCTGTACTGCAAAATATCCCTCTGAAGCATTATAAACTTCATAATAGTCAAAATCATCACCTGGCAAAAATTGTTTAAATTGATTAACATAAGGCTCAAATCCGACTCCACCATGCAAATAAGTTTTTACTTCAGGCCAAACTTCGCGCATATGATTTTTACCTGTGATTTCTAAAATACGCTTAAAGAGCACCAGCGTCCATGTAGGTACGCCTCCAAACATGACCACACGTTCATTAGAAGTGATTTGAGCCATTCTTTCGATTTTTTCCTCCCAATCTGCCATAAGGGCTGTCTCAAAATCAGGTGTATAGAAAGGCCTACCAACCATGGGCATGCGATTGAGTAGTATAGCAGAAACATCACCTACAATCACATTGTCGCTCCATTGAGTGAGTGATCCACCCATTATAAGGTTCTTACCGTCAAATACTTTGGTGTCCGGTCTATTTTTATAGAGTATTGACATAGCATCCCAACTTCCCGCAACATGATTCTCAAACAAAACATCATCAGTCATAGGGATAAATTTACTTTTATCATTGGTAGTGCCTGAAGACTTTGCATACCATAAAACCTTGCCCGGGTAAAGTTGATCCTCTTGTCCCTCCATCATTTTCTGCACATAAGGATAAAGTGCTTCATATTGAGTTAATGGCAATCTTTTTTTATAATCTGCTATACTCCTTACACCCTTAGCTCCAAAATCCTCCCCATATTGTGTTTGCTTTAATTTTGAAAGTAATGTTTCAAACACATCCTTTTGCAATTGTGCAGGAGTTGAACTCATAGCTTGTATGCGTGAGTTCCGATATTTTAAGTAACCTTTAATCAGTGTGTTGAAAAACGAGTACAACATGGTTTTATTTTTTAATGTGATATTACTTTAAATGCATTGAAATTGAATTATCCTTTATTGTACATCGTTACAAAAATACGCATTTAATCAAATTTGAATCATAAAAATAGTACCTAAATGCTTCAATTCACAATTTTGTTCTCATCAATGTTATTTCTTGTCAGACTGCAAGAATTTATTTATCATTCGGTTAGTCGTTCCAAGCAAAATTATAAAAGCCAAAACAATACATATTAATACCGTCAGTACTACATAATACCATTGGATGATTTCTGCAAAAATACTATCTGAATAATATAAAAAAGCCCATAATCCAGCAATAAATATTAGAGTTACAATTATTGCTTTGATTCCCATAAAAAACGCAGCCTTTAAATATGGCTTTTTAACAAATGATTTTTCAGCTCCTACTAACTGCATGGTTCTTATCTCTTTCACATTACTATAAAGCGTGAGCTGTACTGTACTAAAAATGATGGAAATGGCTAGAATCACAAAACACAAGGCCAGAATCAAAATACCAAACGAGACCTTTTCAAGATTTGACTGAACCATATCCAGACTTTCATTTTCATAATAAAGGCCTCGAACACCTTTCTCATACTCGATTTCCTTTTTAATGGCTTTAATTCGATCCTCTGAATACTGATCTGATTTAAGGTTGAACTTAATGATATCATTGAATGGATTTTCGTTCTCATCTTGATTGATCACCAATTCTTTTGACATAAACTCCAATGCGTATTCCTTTGAAAGAAACTCAACTGATTGAGGAATGACGCCATTATAATCTTTAATTATATCCTGCAATCTCTGAACTTCACCCGAAGGAAGGTCATTTTCTAATTCAACAAGGATATTTAGATTTTCCTTTACAATATTAGTTATATTGCCCGAATGAAAAAATATCAACAAAAATAAGGAAATCAATACCAGCACAATGGATGTGGACAAAGTAGCATAAAACTGTGTTGGCTTTTGATTTTGTGACATTATTGATTTTTAGATTTGCAAAGATATATATTTTTTCATCATTTGAATGAGATTTTAAATTTCATTGCAACTAGGAATCGATACTATTAAATACAAAAAAAGCCGATATCAATTGTACCGGCCTTGTTAGTTTCAGCGTAAATGAATATTAAATATTATCTTTTGACGTACATCACTTCTTTAACCGCCTTAATCACTTTGGCAGGCGTAGGTAGGTATTCGTCAAGAAAAACAGAAGAATACGGCAGTGAAGTATCAGCAGCATTGACTCTGGTCACCGGTGCATCGAGGTAATCAAATGCATACTTTTGGATCTCATAAGCAATCTCAGCACTTACACCGGCAAAAGGCCATGATTCATCCACTACAACCATTCTATTGGTCTTTTTAACAGAGTCAACCAGGGTTTTATAATCTAATGGGCGTATCGTTCTTAAGTCGATAATTTCTGCTGAGATACCTTCTTTCTCTAATTCTACTGCTGCCTCCTTAACTACTTCTATCATCTTGTTGTATGAAACCAGTGTAACGTCAGTTCCTTCTTTTCTAACAGCGGCCTTTCCTATCGGCACAATATAATCACCTTCTGGCACTTCACCTTTATGACCATACATTAGTTCTGATTCCATCATACATACCGGATCATTGTCACGGATTGCAGCCTTGAGCAAGCCTTTAGCATCAGCAGGGTCAATGCAGGATATGACCTTAACCCCCGGTACATTTGCCATCCAGCTTTCAAAAGTCTGTGAATGCTGCTGGGCGAGTTGTCCAGCTGAACCTGATGGTCCACGGAATACAATCGGACACATGAATTGTCCTGCAGACTGTGACATCGTTTTTGCAGCATTATTAACAATCTGATCAAATGCAAGCACTGCAAAGTTCCACGTCATAAACTCTACAATCGGTCTGAGACCATTCATGGCTGCTCCTACTCCAATACCGGCAAATCCTAGCTCTGTAATCGGTGTATCAATCACCCGCTTCGGACCAAATTCATCAAGCATACCTTTACTTACCTTATAAGCACCATTGTACTGCGCAACTTCTTCACCCATCAAGAACACATTTTCATCTCTTCTCATCTCTTCAGACATCGCCTCTCCTAATGCTTCTCTCAATGTCAAAACTTTGGCCATAATTATATTATTTTATGTACTGTTTTTAAAATTTTGGCAAATTTAGTAAAATTATTCCTGTGACAAAATAATTAACTGCAGTAATCTTCACGTATTTTAATCCAAACTTATTTCTCTGCTTTCTATTTCCAATTAACCCTCAACAAAATGTATTATTGACATTCCTTTAATTCATTGAATCAAGCTATCAATACCCGTATTTATCTTTCCAAATTCCTCTAAGGTATGCTGCATATTTTTGTTCAGACTGATTATCTCCAGGGCGATAAAAGGCAGTGCCCTTGATATCATCAGGCAAGCATTCCATATCAGACGCTCCTGGCTTGTAATCATGTGCATATTGATATCCTAGTCCGTAGCCTAGCTCCTTCATCAGCTTTGTAGGTGCATTGCGCAAGTGGAGTGGCACTGATTTATCGCCAGTCTTTTGCACCATTTCAATGGCACTATTTATAGCCTTATAGGTACTATTGCTCTTAGGAGAACAGGCTAAATATACAGCAGTTTGTGACATTACGATACGTCCCTCCGGCATTCCTATATGATGTACAGCTTGAAAACAATTATTGGCTAACAAAAGTGCATTTGGATTAGCAAGTCCGACATCCTCTGATGCCAATATAATCATTCTTCTACAAATAAAAAGCGGATCCTCTCCACCTTCTATCATTCTTGCTAAATAATATACCGCTGCATTTGGGTCAGATGCTCGCATCGACTTAATGAAAGCAGAAATTAGGTCGTAGTGCTGTTCGCCTGCTTTATCATATTTACTGATATTTTGTTGAATCACACTACTGACCAGCTCATCTGTCACAATAATTTCTTCATCTCCTGAAAACTGATTTACAACTAACTCGAGTCCATTATACAACTTCCGCCCGTCTCCACCCGAAAAAGCAATCAAGGCATCGTAAGATTCTACTTTAATTTGCTTCGTTTTTAGCACTTCGTCTTCACTAATTGCCTTATCTATCATTTTGACCATATGATGTTTTTCAAGCGGCTTAAGTACATAGACCTGACACCTTGATAGTAGAGCGGGTATCACTTCAAATGAAGGGTTTTCAGTAGTTGCACCTATCAAGGTTACCACTCCTTTTTCTACCGCACCAAGCAAAGAATCCTGCTGCGATTTACTGAACCGATGGATTTCATCAATAAAAAGTACAGGATTGAGACTGGAGAAAAAACGTTTTGATTTAGCCAGTTCAATGGTTTCTCTTATATCTTTCACACCACTATTGATAGCAGAAAGACTGAAAAATGCTCGTTTTTGAGTCTCAGCCACCATATTAGCAAGGGTGGTCTTACCTACTCCAGGTGGACCCCATAGTATGAAAGAAGGCAAAGAGCCTGTCTCAAGAATTTTATTCAACACTGCGCCTTGTCCGACCAGGTGCTCTTGTCCAATATAATCTTTAATTGCCTTGGGCCTCATTCTTTCAGCAAGTGGCTGATTCATATATACTTCATTTAAGTTGCGTAAAGATAAAAATAGATTATCAATTAGAGACAGTAATTAAAATTGGTTTGTTCTGCTACAAAATTTATTCTGAATTGATTAATTTATTATAAATTTATTTTATCATTACAGTCTAAAATACAATTCATACAATGTTTGATGCTATAGTGCAATGGTTTTCAAGTTTAAATCCAGTGGTAGCGGCATTGGTTGCAACTATTTTTACTTGGGGTATGACTGCCTTAGGTGCTGCCTTTGTTTTTCTATTTAAATCCATGAATCGAACGTTGCTAGATGGGATGCTTGGATTTACTGGAGGCGTAATGGTAGCTGCTAGCTTCTGGAGTTTACTTGATCCTGCTATCTCGATGTCTGAAGGCGAAGGATTTATCAAAGTAATACCGGCAGCGGTTGGCTTTTTGCTAGGTTCATTGTTTATTTTTGGTTTAGACAAAGTCCTGCCTCATTTACACCTAAATACGCACCAAAGTGAAGGAACAAAAACAAGTTGGCATCGAACCACACTGTTAGTACTGGCTATCACGCTGCATAACATTCCTGAAGGGTTAGCTGTAGGTGTACTATTTGGCGGGGTGGCAGCTGGTGTTCCGGAAGCTACACTTGCAGGTGCTATTGTTCTCGCTATAGGTATTGGTATTCAAAATTTTCCTGAGGGTATGGCCGTTTCCATCCCACTTAAAAGAATGGGCATGTCCAATTTTAAGAGTTTCTTTTATGGGCAGGCATCTGCGATTGTAGAACCCATAGCTGCCGTAGGTGGTGCTATGGCTGTCCATTTCTTCACTCCGATTTTGCCCTATGCGCTAGCGTTTGCTGCTGGTGCAATGATTTTTGTGGTTGTCGAGGAGGTTATACCTGAAACGCAACAGGACAACAACACAGATATTGCAACGATGGGTTTCGTTATAGGATTTATCATTATGATGGTTCTAGACGTTGCCCTAGGATAATATTATTGTCAAGTATTCAATTATTTGAATATATAATTAAAATGTATCTAACTGCCTGCATAAGGCAAAAATCCTTACTTTTGTTGTAATCTTAAAAACAAGGTCATGAAACAGTTACTTTTCACTATTATATTTATTATTACTTGTAGTCTTGATATCCATAGTCAGCATAAAATGATTATACCCGATCATTCAGGCATAAATATTGTAACGAATACAGGCTCAGAAATCATTACTACACCACTTACCGGTACAATCAGCTCTAGTAAAATAACTGAAAACTGGGACATCAAAATGACCAACTTAGAAGCGCACTTTCATACCACCAGTATCTCCAAAGAGTTGTTTTCTGATTTGAAGGACAAAGCTAATGCTAGAAGAAATGCCCCTACTCAATTACACTATGTGCCGGAACCTAACAGAAATACACCTCCTTCTCCTTATCTGAACCATAATTTTCGAGGTAACATCAGAGGCAACTCAGTTCCAATGGACAATACTGTTGCGGTTTCAAAGAATGGTTTTATTGTTTCAGCGATTAACACCAATATAATTTTCACCAATCCAGCAGGAGAAATCACCTTTACAAAAAATCTGAGCGACTTTTTTACGCTTCTAGGTCTGGGCACGAGGATGTATGATCCAAGAGCTATATATGATATAGAAGAGAATAAATTTATCTTTATGTGCTTG
Organism: Bacteroidetes bacterium OLB9; assembly: GCA_001567255.1. Lineage (GTDB taxonomy): Bacteria > Bacteroidota > Bacteroidia > Chitinophagales > Saprospiraceae > OLB9. The sequence goes on from LNBW01000052.1 coordinate 54,682, forward strand.
CATGGATCTGATCCCAGCAGTACTGAGCTATGCATTGCCTTTTCAAAAACAGAAGACCCCAATGGAGAGTGGAATTATTATAAAATCAGTGGCAATCCTGCCAATGAAAATAACTGGTTTGACTATCCTAACATTGGTGTATCCAAAGCCGATTTTTACATTGCTGGACTCATGCGCAATGTTCAGGGCGACTGGCAATACTCTGTCATGTATCAAATTGATAAAAAAGCAGGGTTCGATGGCAAGGAGTTGCAATGGAAATATTACAATAAACTATTTGATGCAGATGGTCAACCATCTTTTAATCTCGTACCTGCTATTTCAGGATGGGATTATCTCACATCGCCTGGTATGTATTTCGTTAGTAATCAGCCCAATGGCGGAAATAAATACAATCTTTATTATACTGATGCATCTTTGCACAACGATCCTATCTTGACATCACTTCAGACAACTGCTCTGCCCACCGAACTGGCTCCTGATGGACGTATGCTCAATACATCCAAAACACTCAACACCTTTGATAGTCGAATATGGTCAGCAATGTATCTCAACGGTACAATCCATATGGGTAGTCATGTCAATACACCAACAGGCGATGTCGGTTTATTTTATGGAAGAATGGGTGTTAGTAATATGCATATAGATGCAGATATATTTACTCAACCACGACAAGATTATGGTTTCCCTTCTTTTGCTGCTTTCGGCAAAAATGAAAACGATCCTGAAATACTTGTCAATTATTTATTGGCAGGTCCTGATATTTATCCAGGGCAAGAGCAAAGAGTTTGTACAGGCATAGACAGTTCTTTTGAATGGAGTGCTCCCGTCTTATTGAAGAGCGGTACCGGTATAGTATCTGTCTTAAGTGATAATCGTGAACGCTGGGGAGACTATACTACCTGTCAACGTAGGTTTTCTAATAACAGAACAGAAGTATGGGTAACAGGTTGTTTTGGAGAATCCGGCAGTTATGGCACTTGGTTGGGACAGTACTTGCCTGAAGATGAAGTAGCAAATGGACCTATTGGTGATTTTGTAGCCGATCTGACAACTACGCCAAAGAACAGTATTGTATCATTCAAAGATATTACCTCCGCAGATCCTATCAGCTGGAATTGGACATTTCCAGGAGGAACACCCTCAACTTCTACTGAGCAGCACCCAAAAGTATCTTATGAAGCAGACGGTGTATATGATGTTACGCTAATGGTTACGAATGCTTTGGGTAGTGATACAATCACCAAACACCATTATATCCACATTCAGGACCCTATAGAGAAGCCTATAGCTAATTTCGTCTATTCAAAAGACACTGTTTACGTTGATGACTTTGTTCAATTCACCTCTACAAGTAGTGCTAACACCATCAATCATCGGTGGACTTTCGTATCCGGCACACCACCCAGTAGCGCTGATGCAAACCCACTGATTCAATACAAGAAGACTGGTGCTTTTCATGTTTCTCTCACAGTTCAGAACATTGCCGGTACTAATAATAAGACCGTACCTAAAGCCATTACAGTCATTAAGAGGACACAACCCAAGGCAGATTTTATATCTAGCGCTAAGCAAATTATGTCCGGAGACAGTATTTATTTTATAGATTTGACTACTGGAGGACCGAGGGAGTGGTTGTGGAACTTTGAAGGTGGCACGCCAGAAACATCAACAGAAGTCAATCCTACTATCGTTTATGAAAATGAAGGGACATTTAACGTAAGCCTGCAAGTAAGCAATGAAGCAGGTACGGATTTCATCAATATTGAAGACTATGTGACGGTGGGCACATCAGCAGTGAAAGATGAAAAACAGGCCATTACTCGCATTTATCCTAATCCTATCCAAGCAGGTGATATTGTTTATACCGACCTGAATGTTGCAAATTCATCAAAATATAGAATAAATCTTCTAAATGATAAAGGTGAACTGGTCAAAACACTTTACAATGACAAAATCAAGAGTGGACACAATGTATTTTCTTTTAGTACTTATCATTTACATCCAGGACTGTACCTCATCGAGTTTGTCAATCCTAAGGCCAATTCAGAAATAAAAAGGATAGTTATTATAGATTAGACATTGTGTATGACTTCAGAATAATCATTAGATTTCGTCACTTAAGTAAATGGTTCAAAACAGCTATTAGAAAGCATTTTATATTCAAATGGGTGAATCTAAATCGGCGACCACAAAATGACGAACTCAAAAAAAGATTAATATTAGATATACACAACTATTGAATTTTTTTGACGAATTCAGATTTCAGAGCCATCGCTCCAAAACCATCAATTTTGCAATCAATATTATGATCACTGTCCACTAACCGGATATTTCTCACCTTTGTGCCAGCCTTGATACCTTTTGGCATGCCTTTTACAGGTAGGTTTGTAATTATAACAACAGCGTCTCCATTTTGCAAAATATTGCCATTGGCATCCTTTACAACAAAGCCATCTTCGACTTTTGATGTTTCTTCAGGATTCCATTCATGACCACATTCAGGACATACAAGCAGATTGTCCATTTCGTAAGTGTATTCAGAACTACATTGTGGGCAAGGTGCAAGATTAGACATAATAAAAATATTTAATATATTAAATAATGGCCAAAGATACCCAAAATAATAGAACTATTTCATGAAATATAACTTTTTACCTTATCATGATCACACAAAGATTTAAAAACCATCTTTAACCCAAATTAAGCATTAGAAATTTACTACATGAAAATGCTACTTCATATCTATTTGTCACAAAGTCTAATGAGAAATATGGCTTTAACATAAGTACAACAATAGCACCAAGTAAACATTCAAATATAAAATATTATAAAAAATTATATATTTATTTTTCAAAAAACTTTTGTAGATAAAAATAAATCAATTATCTTTGCACCCTGAATTAGAAAAAGCAATAAAGTTTGCGGTATCTTTACTGACTAAAGTATTGATATTTAGGACATAAGGAACGTGAACCAACAAGGCTCCGTAGCTTAACTGGATAGAGTACCTGACTACGGATCAGGCGGTTGAAGGTTCGAATCCTTCCGGAGTCACAAAAACAACGTAAAAAAAAGGAGCCAAACACTCCAACTAGTAAAAATTTGATCATTCGTAAAAAGAATTGAAATGCCAAAAGTTTGCGATTTAACCGGCAAAAGACCTATGACAGGACACAAAGTATCTCACTCTAACATCAAGACAAAGAGGAGATTTATGCCGAATTTAGTGAAGAAGAGATTTTTTATGCCTGAAACAGGTGAATGGATTACGCTTAGAATAGCTGCAAGTACATTGCGTACTATTGACAAAAAAGGTCTGTATGCTTATCTAAAAGAATTAAACCATCCCGCTGTTAAAGCAGGTGCAAAACATTAATTGATTAACAATAAAATAATATATTAGCAATGGCAAAGAAGGCTAAAGGTAACAGAATTCAAATAATTCTGGAATGTACTGAGCACAAAGCTAGCGGCATGCCAGGTATGTCAAGATATGTTACTCAGAAGAACAGAAAAAATAATCCTGACAGAATGGAACTAAAAAAGTTTAATCCCGTTTTAAAGAGATATACAGTTCACAAAGAAATTAAATAATCATGGCTAAGCAATCTAAAAAACGCGAAGGTATCTCAAAGAGCAGCGAACGCTGGTTCAGGTAAGGATCATATCAAAGTTATCAGATCGGTTAAAGACCCTATAACAGGTAAGTATTCTTACAAAGAATCAATTATTCTTAAAGACAAAGTCCAGGAGTTCCTGCAAGAGAACAAATAATCAGAGGGCTTTTGCTTCTGTAAGTAATGATATAAGGGGTTTTCTTTTGAAAGAGAAAAGCCCTTTTCGTATTTTTAATGGTTTTTAATTTTCAATCTTAATATCATCCAACTATGAGTTTTTTCAAAAAGTTTTTCTCTAAAGAAAAAGAAGAAGATTTAAATAAAGGACTGGAAAAAACAAAAGAAAAGTTTTTTCCCAGATCACTAAAGCTGTCGCAGGCAAATCCAAAGTAGATATTGAATTCTTGGATGAACTTGAGAATATATTAATATCCTCTGATGTAGGGCTAGAAACAACAGTAAAAATCATTGAAAGACTTGAAGAAAAAAGTAGCTCGAGATAAGTATCTTAACACTGATGAACTCAATGGTATTTTAAAAAAATGTAATTACGACGATTTTGTCCGAAAATAATACTGTTGATATAGATGACTTTGATCTCACACCTAATGAACGACCTTATGTTATAATGGTTGTCGGCGTCAACGGAGTAGGAAAAACAACGAGTATTGGCAAAATCGCTCATCAATATAAAAAAACTTGGCCATCGAGTAGTATTAGGAGCGGGCGATACTTTCCGTGCAGCTGCTGTGGACCAGCTTAAAATTTGGGCAGATCGGACTGGGGCTGATTTCTACAATAAGGGTATGAACACTGATCCAGCTGCTGTTGCCTATGAAACTGTACAGTATGCTCAAAACAATCATATAGATATAGCCATCATAGACACTGCAGGAAGACTTCACACTAAGAAACAACTGATGGAAGAATTGACAAAAATCAAGCGTTCTATCAGTAAAAAAATGGAAAGTGCACCACATGAGGTACTCCTTGTATTAGATGCAACGACAGGTCAAAATGCTATAGAACAAGCCAAACATTTTACAGCCGCCACTAATGTTACCGGCCTTATCCTAACTAAATTAGATGGTAGTGCCAAAGGTGGTGTAGTCCTAGGTATTTCAGACCAATTTAAGATTCCGATTAAATATATAGGTGTAGGTGAAGGCATCGAACAATTACAAGTCTTCAATAGAAAGGCATTCGTAGATTCACTTTTTGGTTAATACCAATCTTTAATTATCTTTACCATACATATCAGATACGTTAATTGAAGAGGAAATCATATCTCGATAGTTTTTTTAGTTTTGTATTCAGATACAAACCGAGCACCTCTATTGTTACACTCATTTTTTTGTGTGCTTATTTTCATGGATTTGCCCAACAAGATGACGAAACGCCACCACCCGCTGATATACTCATCTCAGGTAAAGATTCAATTCCCATTATTTACAAATATGTACTTGTAAATGATATTTTTTCAATTCAGGAAGCCATTGATACATTGGCCGATATTGCTTTTATTCACAGAGTAAGCACATCCAATCAAGGTGAATATATCAATACCGGTAATTATGGTAGTGCAATGCAAAGCTTGATTTTTCAAAATGATATACACACAGGTCAGAACGTCGGCTACCTTCAGTATCGAAATTTTCAACTCACCAAAGATAATTTCAAATTATTCGAACCAAATAGGCCGCTGGCTGATCTCTTTTTCTCGCAGGTAGGTTCTCAGGACAATATATCCGCACAGGCAGATTTTTCACGCAATTTTAGTGATGGGCTTTCCGTAAGTTTAAATTATAAAAGAATCAGTCAGAAAGGATTTTATGAAAATCAAGCCGCAAAGGCTACTACTTTTGGCTTTGGGTTGAGGTATCAAAGTCCATCCAAAAACTATGATGCCATCTTGTTGTTTTTACAAAATGCAAACCAAGAATCTAACAACGGAGGTATCTCCTATGATTCTTTAGTATATACTGAAAATTTTAGAAAAGCAATTACAACTCGGCTTTCAAATGCTGAAACACGACAACAAGAACAAACTATGTCGCTGATTCAGTACTTCAGGCTGAATAGAAAATCCAATGACCGATGGAATCTTTATGTACAAAATGATCTCACTTATCAACCTTCTTATTTCAAATACTATGATACTGAAGTCAATGATGAAAGTGCAGAATCATTATATTTCGGTTTCAATGACACACCCAAGGGACTTCGTAGATACCTGGATGTGAAAAACATCAGCGATGGATTTTATGTTCATGGGTCTGGCATCAATGGGATAGCCGGAAAAGTAGGCCTACTTTATGAACATTTTATTTTTGATGATCGACCAGTATCGGTGCGCAAAAACGATCTGACCGCCATTGCTGACGGTAAAATTCCTTTTTTAAAATATTTTGAACTGGATTTGAAGGGCAAGCTCGGCCTCTTGGAAAATGCCGGACTTTTTAACCTGTCAGCGGGTATGGATATCAATATCGGAAAGATAGGTAGATTAGATGGAGGTATTCAAATTTTCAGAGCCCAACCTTCTTATCGCACTACCCACTTGCACATCAATAATCAAATTTTTAGAGACACTTCATTCAGTAAGCCATTTGGTTCTGAGATTCATGCCGGCATTTACATCCCTTCTATTAAACTTTCCGCAGATCTTAAACAATCCATTATCAATAATCCTGTGTATTGGGATTACAATGGCTTATCTGCTCAGCATGAAGGTATCTTCACCATTACTCAATTGCATATCAGTCACCGATTAAAAATCAAGAGCTTCAATCTTAATAATGATGTGTACTTCCAACTTCAAAGCGATTATTTATATCCTTTGCCAAAGCTTTTCACAACACATCAGCTCTACTATTCAGGTAAGTGGTTTCAAGCGATGGAAATCAATATTGGATTGGATGGTCGTTTGATTCCTGACTATCAAGGGCCTGCCTTTAATCCACTCACCTCAGCCTATCATTTAAGTGATACTACACTACCCTTTTTTCCTACTGCCAACTTTTTTGTCAGCGCCAAGGTTTCTATGTTCAGAGCCTTCTTCACAATGGAAAATTTTTCACAATACTTTATGGATACACATAATTTTGATGTGGTGCATTATCCGGCGATGGATCCATCATTTAGAATGGGATTTAGCTGGCTATTGAAAGATTAAACAACCTAATTTCACTACGCTAGCCGCTACTATTTCACAATTTTAAATGTAGTTCTTCTATTGATCTGATGTTCTGCCTCGGTACAAGCTTCGCACACACACCTGATTAAAAGAGCTGTTTCGCCATATCCCTTAGCAACCAACTTGTGCTGAGGAATGCCCTTAGCAATAAGATAATCTACAGCAGACTGCGCTCTTTTTTGTGATAATTCCATATTGTAGGCCGCATCACCACGACAGTCAGTGTGACTTGATAGTTGAATCTTTATCTGTGGATTATCTTGCATGAGCTTGACAAGCTTATCAAGTGTTGGCATTGCTGCCTGTTTGATATCCCATTTATCGTAATCATAGTAAATATCAGGTAGGTTGATTTCCTTATTTTCATAAATCTTATCCAGCACCAGACGCAGATTAAATGTTTTAGCATCCTCTTGCTTATCAAAAATAATATTCATAGTTGAAAGTGCCTCTACCGCATTCAAATATCCTAGTTTGGCCGCTGTGATTTTTAATTCAGTATCCAAAGGAATTTCCTTAAAATAAAAACCGTTACCATCTGAATAACCACTAGCCAGTTTATTACCTCGTTGATCAGTGATATTTATAATGCAATCGCCCAAAACCATATTATCAATCATACCAGAATTGGGATCATCAGCCACTTTATACACTGGAGTCAGCGTATTAACTGTCACAAACACAGATTTCTTTTTTTCCGGTTCTTCCGGCTGCGTATCATCTTTAGGATTACTAAAGTGTTGAAACCTGTATATATCATCCTTAGCAGTATCACCATCACGTGAAGAAACAAAAAAACCTTCCCTCAATACATTAGGTCGAGACTTTGCTCCATAATCTATAACAAAAGAAAAATCATCCGCTCCACTATTGATCGGATACTTCATATTCACGGGAGATGTCCAAGATCCATCCGCTTTGAGGTAGATTTTAAAAATATCATATCCACCCATGCCAGGCCAATAATCTGAAGAAAAGTAGAGCGTATCTCCGTCTGTCGTAGGAAATTTCTCATTGCCGGATGAATTAACGGAAGATGGGAATGGCATTGGTGCTGACCAACCATTCCTTTCTGAAAACTCTGAATAATACAAATCTGTACTGCCACCTGGATTATCTCTATCAGATACAAATACAAGTACGCTGTCTTGTTCTAGCAGCGCAGGCTGACCATAGTTAGCTTCTTCGGTCACAAATGGCAATACAGCCGGCTCACTCCAAAATCCATCTACCTTATGTGAGACCATCAATTTACATCGTGCATCACCTCCAGCTTGGGAGAAACATCGGGTAAAATACATTGTATTCATATCTTTCGTAAAGCACGGGGTACCTTCATTATGCTCTGTATTAATCGCCGAGTCAAAATTTCTTACTTCTGATCCACTCTTCATCATAATAAAAATATCACTGAACTTCTCTCCTGTCCATTTATACACACTACTACCAGTTGATGCTCTTCTTTCAGAGGTAAATACAAGGTAAACATTATCATAAATTATAGGACTATACTCAGATACAGCAGAATTTTGACTCACCTTTTCGATGGTATAGGGTTCTGGATTTGTAATCGCTTCCATTGCCATCCGACATATCTGAATTTCTCGATCTGTCTCTTGATTCCTACCTGTTATTTTTCCTATTTGTTCATAAGCCGATATCGCATCGGTATATTCCTGTAAATTCTTACTGACCTTAGCATAATGTGTCAGTGCTTCTGAACCATATTCCAACTGAACAGCTTCAGCCAACCATTTTTTAGCCAGTTTATACTCCAGTAATTTATAATGTGACAATCCTGTAAGATACGCTAGCCTAGCCTTTGCACGAGGCACAGATGATTTTGCAAATTCTTTTGCAAGCATTTCAGTAGCTACAGCGTACTGTTTTCTTTCATAAGCCATTTCGCCGTTCTTAATCTTTAGCGAAAAAGAACAGGACATCAAAAACAACAGAATAGCTGGTAATATTTTTATTAGCCTCAATGGTCAAGGATTTAAGCCATACACTATAAAACTAAAATTGAACAATGAAAGTTTACGTAAACCCACAATATGCATTTGAATTGTTAAAAGCATCAAACGAACAATCTAAATGAAAGTGGATTTTAAAAAATCATACCCTCTACCTCGGGACATACATCATCAGAGTTCAGAGTACTAAAAGATCTTGTAGATCAGAAAAGAATTTCTATTATCCGATTAAGGGAAAATGTAAATTATATGAATTTCAATTAAAAAAGGGAATTGCAAACGATTACAATCCCCTTTTTACATTATTATATAATATAAAACTTACTTAGCTCTTCTTGAGCCAATTTTCAAGTCTTTAGACAAGTCAGCCATCAATGGAGATGCTAAGAACACTGATGAATAAGTACCCACAATGATACCAATCATCAAGGCGAAAGCAAATCCTTTGATACTCGAACCTCCGAATACAAACAATATAAACACCGTTATAAATGTTGTGAAAGAAGTCATGATCGTACGTGATAAAGTACTGTTGATAGCATCATTGATAATCTCATTATCCGGCTTCTGGATATTCAATCCTAAATATTCCCTAATCCTATCAAAAATAATCACCGTATCGTTTATAGAGTACCCAATGATGGTCAATATTGCTGCAATAAATTGCTGATCTATCTCTAGTGAAAAGCCCACAAAACCCCTCAACAATGAAAACAAACCAAGCATCAACATGGAGTCATGTATCAATGAAACGATAGCACCAACAGAATACTGCCATTTGTTAAATCTAAAGAGAATATATAAGAATACTCCTAGTATAGCTAAAATTGCAGCAATAAATGAGGTTCTCTTTAAATCGTCAGCAATGGTTGGTCCTACTTGTGCAGAACTCACGACATGTGACTTAGCAGCCCCAATTTCTGAATTAGCAAACTCTTCTAATTTCAAATCTTCAGAAGTGATACCTTTAACACCCTCGTATAATTTTTCCATCACTCTATCTGAAGCATCAGGAGCGTCATCATCGATGAGATATGAGGTGATGATGTTATAAGTATTCTGCCCATCTACCTGCTTAACTATAGGAGTGGCACCGAAAGGTGCTGTCAAACCTTCTCTGATCGCATCAGCATCTATAGGTTTGTCTACTTTAAATTGTACATTATAAGAGAAACCTCCTTTGTAATCCACACCTAAGTCAAAACCTCTGACGGCCATCGAAATAAAACTGATCAATAATAAGCCACCAGATATAAAATATGCGATTCTTCTGTGTCCAAGCCAATCAAAATTAATATTCTTAAAAGCTGACTTTGAAAAACCATTCCAGAAATTCAGACTATAGCCTTTTCCAACCCACCAATCAATAATCAATCTAGCTACAAATATTGCTGTGAACATAGATGTAAGAATACCTATGATCAATACCACTGCAAAACCTTTCACAGGACCTAATCCAAAATATGCCAAAATAACTGCCGTAATCATGGTAGTTAAGTTCGCATCAATAATGGAGGAATAAGCATGTTTGTATCCATCAATGATGGCTTGCTTTAAAGATTTCCCGATAGCGAGTTCTTCTTTGATTCGTTCAAATATGATAACGTTAGCATCCACTGCCATACCCATCGTTAGTACAATACCAGCAATACCCGACAAGGTCAGTACCGTACCGAAACTAGACAATGCTCCGACAAGGATAAATATGTTTGTAAACAGTGAAATGATGGCTACAATACCTGCTCCTGAATAATATAATAAAATAGTAATTACTACCATTAAAAATCCAAAAAGCATCGAGTAAATACTCTTGTCAATATTTTCCTTCCCTAAAGAAGGACCAATATTTGATTTCTGAATAATCTTTGTTCTAGCCGGTAATTTACCTACTTCAAGAATTCCTGCAAAATCCACTGCTTCATCAACAGAAAAATTACCTGTAATAGATGATGAACCTCCTGTGATAGGCCCATTAACTGACGGTGCAGATACAACTTCATTGTCGAGCGAAATTGCTATTTCTCTATTACCTTCATTAGCAGCCCTTGTAGTCATCTCTGCCCATTTTTTAGCACCGCTAGCATTCATCCTCAGGTTAACTTCCACTTGTCCATTTACCGGATTTAGTGTTTGATTAGCGCCTGTCACTACATCTCCATCCAGTGGCGCATGCTCTGAATTAGGCAAACCTTTAATTAGATATAGATAGTAGTTATTGGTAATCTTTCCATCGGCATCTTGTACCGGCTTGTAAGACCACATAAACTTGGAATTGGCTGGGAAAAGTGCCTTAATTTCAGGTCTGGCAAGAATTTCATCTACATATTTTTTCTTACTTTTTTCTGCAACTCCCATTGCAGTCTGAAATAAAGTACCTCCATTAATAGACAAGTAATTGAACAATGAATTTGAACTACTTGCAGCGCTATTATTGGAAGCATTGAGGTCTTGAACCTGTACGGTATCTATTGGCATTCCTGTAGCATCAAACACTATAGAATCCCGCATGACAACTTGAGTACTATCCACTTTAGCACCACCACTCATTTGATCAGCCATCTGGAATGCCTGCAAAATACCCGGATCTGTATATCTGTATGTGTCCCAGAACTCGAGTTTAGCACTTCTTGTAAGGAAGTCCTCAGCCCTCTTCGGATTATCAATACCTGGCATTTCAACAGCAATCAAGTCTCTATTAGGATCAAGAGACACGTTAGGTTGAGTAACGCCTAGCTTGTCAATCCTTTGCTTTAACCTTTGGTAAGTTACGTTAACTGTCTCAGTAGCTTTTTTTCTAATTATACTAGTAACGGTAGCATCATCAGCATTCGGGTTTATATCACCGATGGTTTCACTCTTTGCAAAAAGTTTTGTTAGTTTATTTGGACCAGCTAACTTAGCATATTCCTGAGAGAAAAGAGTTATAAAGTCTAACTGAGATGTTTTCATTGCATGATCAGCATTCTCCAGCGCCTTAACAAAATCTGTATTGTTAGCATTTCTACCGACCAGACCCTTTAAGAAGTCTGTTAAATCTACTTGAAGAAAAGCACTCATACCACCTTTCAGATCTAGCCCTAATCCCAACTGCTGCTGCTTTAGCTCATTATAAGTATAGGATTTGATAAGAGGGATACTGAAAATCGGAATACCCGAAATTGAATCAAGATATTCGGCTTTAGCCAGCTTAAATTCAGGAGTATTCTCGGCTACAGTAGTATTTGTTTGATGTGCTGCATACTCCTCTGCTGCTCGTTCTACCCTTGTAGTCGGAATAAAATATAAGAACTGTAATAAACTGACTACTAAGATAAGTATTAAAAATAATTTTACTAATCCTTTTCCTTGCATGGTATTAAAATAACATAAAAATTCAAAAAAACGACGCAAAGATAAGCCTTTTGGGCAATTTAATGGATTTTGCATAAAACATATATTGATTTTTTTTAAAAAAAATCTTATTACACACATAATCAATAAATTACAATTTTAATTTTGTCAATACCCATGTGTGTTTAATCTAAAAAATGTGACTTTGACTAGGTTAAAACGTCACAAATCCGTACGGAATATTATTCGGAATATTTTATAAATGTATATTTTTGTTTAAAAAAAATTGTGTTTTTGAAACTTCTACATCAATAAAATGTTCTTTTAATAATGAAACTAATTTTGGTTTAATTTTTAGATTTTTTTTTCAAATTATGGGTTTATTTTCTTTTTTAAAGTCTGCAGGTGCTAAAATTTTAGGTACTAAAGCAGCAGAAAACGATGCTAATGCAGTTGAATCAAAAAGCGCTCTGGATGTTTTAAAAGAAGCTAATGAAAAGGCAAAAGCTTCTGCACTGATGTCTCAAATCGTTGCACATGATATCAAAATTGAAAATCTTGATATTGTTGTTGACGATGATGCAGCTACAGTTTATGGTCAAGTTCAGACAACGGCTGATAAGGAAAAAGCAATTCTTATTGTTGGAAACACTGAAGGTATTGCGACTGTTGATGATAGACTTACAGTATTGAATGATGAGCCTGAAGCTACATTTTATACAGTAGTAAAGGGTGATACGCTTTCAAAAATTGCTAAAGCACACTATGGTGATGCTATGAAGTATCCTGTTATCTTTGAGGCAAACAAACCAATGCTTACATCACCAGATTTGATATATCCTGGTCAAGTATTGAGAATTCCTGCATTATAAGATATTTTAATTAAAGACAATTACTAGCCCAGTACTACAAATGTATTGGGCTTTTTTTTTTTTTTTTTTTTGATTATTACTTGGACATCACCTACAATTGACGGTGTAACTCATCACTGTAATGGCTAATACCACCGAATTTAACATCTCATCATTTCTCAGCTTTTATTTCTCCACGTCTGATGAGATTATCAATCAGGGCTTCAGTATTTTAGCTAATCATGATTAAACATTTATATAATATAGATAATCAATCAATTTTCACGTATGACAATTCCAGTTTACCGTTCTCGCTATCCATTATTCCTTGACTATATTTCACTATGGAAAAAGTTAAAACTGTATATTTGCAGCTGTTTTTCAAAATTCCATATTTTCTCGATTTTAAAATAAGTCATCGATACATGAAATCCAGTGAAATAAGACAGCAATTTCTTGATTTTTTTGCTTCAAAAGGTCATAAAATCGTTTCTTCGGCTCCTATTGTGGTCAAGGACGATCCTACCTTGATGTTTACCAATGCAGGTATGAATCAGTTTAAGGATTACTTTTTAGGAAATAGAACTCCCGACAATCCACGTATTGCAGATTCTCAAAAATGCCTTAGGGTGAGTGGCAAGCATAATGACCTTGAAGAAGTTGGTGTCGATACTTACCACCATACCATGTTTGAAATGCTGGGCAACTGGAGTATCGGCGATTATTTCAAGCCTGAGGCCATAGCTTGGGCTTGGGAACTGCTTACAAAAGTATATGGTTTGCCAAAGGATCGCTTGTATGCTACTGTTTTTGAAGGTGACCCAAAAGAAAATTTACCACCATCAACAGTTGCATTGAATGAATGGAAAAAACATGTTATCAATGAAGAACATATCGTTTTTGGCAATAAAAAGGACAACTTCTGGGAAATGGGCGATACAGGTCCTTGCGGCCCTTGCAGTGAAATTCATATCGACCTGCGCCCTGAATCTGAAATACAAGCTACACCTGGATATCAATTAGTGAATCAAGATCACCCCCAGGTGATTGAGATATGGAATATTGTATTCATACAATACAACAGAAAGGCGGATGGTACACTTGAACCACTACCTAAAAAGCATGTTGATACTGGAATGGGCTTTGAGCGCCTTGTACGTGCTATTAATAGAAAAACAAGCAATTATGACACAGATGTATTCACTGATATCATCCACGAAATAGAAAGAATCACTGGCAAGACTTATCATTTTAGCGATACAAAGTCTGATATTGCTTTCAGAGTGCTTTCAGATCATATTCGTGCCATCTCATTTACTATAGCAGATGGGCAGTTGCCGTCCAATAACGGTGCGGGATATGTGATACGTCGTATATTGAGAAGGGCTGTCAGATATTATTTTACCTATTTGGATTATCCTCAACCTTTGTTGTTTCAACTAGTGGATATCCTATCCAGACAATTTGAAAAAGTTTTTCCAGAGTTATATGCTCAGCGTTCATTTGTTGAGAAAGTCATCAGAGAAGAGGAAAAAGCTTTTCTTAAAACACTGGAAGGTGGCTTACGTCGAATTGAAGATATCACAGTTCAAAATGGTGTCATAGACGGAAAAGATGTTTTCGAACTCTATGACACCTATGGATTTCCTGTGGACCTGACACGACTGATTGCAGATGAAAAAGGATGGAAAGTAGATGAACCAGGCTTCGCTAGTGCACTCAATGAGCAGAAAGAAAGATCCCGTGCAGATGCAAAAAGAGAAACCGGCGACTGGGTGATGGTAGGCAATGGAGTTCAAACTCAATTTATGGGTTATGACCAGCTTGTAGTCAATGATAGTCATGTGGTCAAATATCGCATTTTGCGACAAAAAGAACAAGAACTTTTCCAGCTCGTACTCGACAAAACCCCATTCTATCCTGAAGGCGGCGGCCAGGTTGGTGATACCGGAATCCTGATTTTTGACGGAGAGGTTATAAAAGTACTTGACACTATTAAGGAAAATGACCTCATCATCCATATCATTGACAGAATTCCGGAAAATATTGGTTCAACCGTTCTTTGTGAAGTGGATTCTCATAAGCGTCATCTGACTGAGAATAACCACTCCGCCACTCACCTACTACATGCTGCACTGCGACAGGTTTTAGGCACTCATGTACAACAAAAAGGATCACTGGTCAGGTTCGACCATCTTAGATTTGACGTATCTCATTTTCAGAAGATGACGGATGATGAACTGATTGAAATCGAGCGTTTAGTCAATGAAAAGATTAGACAGAATATACCACTTCAAGAAGATCGATCAATTCCAATAGAAGAAGCGAAGCAAGCCGGAGCCATGATGCTCTTTGGTGAAAAATATGGTGAGCGCGTCCGTATGATAACCTTTGACCCCGAATATTCAAGAGAATTATGCGGTGGTTGCCACGTTAAAGCGACAGGACAAATCGGTTACTTTAAGATTATCTCAGAAAGTGGCATTGCTGCCGGAGTTCGTCGAATAGAAGCCGTCACCGCTGAGGCAGCTGAAAGGTATATCAATAAGCAACTGGAAGAATTAAATGCTATCCGCTCTTTCTTTAAAAACAATACCAATACACCTAAAAATATTGCTGATCTAATAGAGACTAATAAGGCTCAAGATAAAGAAATTGAGCGGCTTAGAGTATTACAAGCATCTGCCATGAAAGACCAACTAGTCAATAGTGCAGTAGCAACTAATGGCATCAAAGTAGTACGAAAGATTCTGAATGATATAGATACTAAATCAGCGAAAACGCTTGCCACCAATATCCTCACAGATCTCGGCCGGGGCGTGGTACTTTTTGGAATTCAAAGCGACAATAAAGCTACCATTATGTTGAGCATTTCTGATGATCTGTGCAAGGAAAGAGGCCTCCATGCAGGGAATATAGTCAAATCACTTGCTGCTGAAATCAAGGGCGGCGGTGGAGGCCAACCTACTTTTGCTACTGCAGGTGGTACAGATGTTGCTGGATTGCCAAATGCACTTGAAATGCTGGATCAGTATATTGCTTAAAATAATGAATACTAAAAATGGAGCTCTGTTTTTCATGATGCTGATCGGCAATTGAACAGTCCTGCACCAACAAACGTTATATTTAAAATAGTCTAAGTTTATGAGTACACTAGAATGGAGTTATGATGAATTTATAGCTTTTATGCTAATATATGTTGCACATGTAGATATGGATTTTTCTGATGAAGAGAAAACAGTCATTAGGAACAATGTAGGAACAGATATTTATGACAAAATGCTTACTATATTTAATGAAAAATCCGATTATCAAGCTCTTGAGATCATTTTATCTTATAAACCACTTTACTATCCTACTCCGGAACAAAAAGATGAATTGCTCGATAAGATAAAATTACTATTCAACGCAGATCATGACTTTAACACTATGGAGAAAGAACTATATCATTTTATGAGTAGGCTGATGTAAGGAATCATGTCTGAAACGCTGTATGCTGTAGTAGATATTGAGACGACTGGTGGCATCCCTACCAAAGACAGAATCACTGAGATAGCTATTGCCTTATATAATGGTGAATGTATCATTGACCGATTTCAAACCCTCATCAATCCTGAGCGCTCTATCCCTTGGGAAATTACACGTATTACAGGTATCACGAATGACATGGTTGCCGATGCACCCAAATTTTATGAAGTTGCCAAAAAGGTAGTACAAATGACAGAAAATGCAATTTTCGTCGCTCATAATGTACGCTTTGACTATGGATTTCTAAAGGAAGAATTCTCATCATTAGGTTATACTTTTACTAGAAAGCAATTATGCACTGTAGTACTCAGCAGAAAGGCATTCCCTGGTCTCAGGTCTTATGCTTTGGGCAATCTTATTCAGCATTTTGGCATCAGCGTTCAAAATCGACATCGAGCCATGGATGATGTACTGGCTACAGTAGATATCTTGAGTAGAATTTTAAATAACGACGAAGGCAAACTCAAGGCTGCATCCACTATAAATGCAGGTATCAAAGCTTCCGCATTGCCTAAATCCATTAGAAACGAACAAATCAGTGCATTGCCAGAGACGACAGGAGTGTACTACTTTTACAATACTTTCGGTCATGTCATCTATGTAGGGAAAAGCGTCAATATCAGAAAGCGGATTTTGCAGCATTTTAGAAATACAGATCAAAAAACTGACAAATTCATAGCCAAAGTAGCAGATATATCTTTTGAGGAAACCGGATCAGAATTGATCTCTCTTCTGCTCGAAAGCAATGAAATCAAAGCACTTCAGCCTGAGGTCAACAAGGCTCAACGCTCTAAAGATTATCCTTATTTTAATTATTATTACACTAATGATCAAGGATTTATTTGTTTAGAAATCGATAAATCAAACAATAATAATAGAAACGGCAAAACCATTCTCAATCATTATGTATCTAAAGCAGCTGCGCGCAGAAGTCTGTACCAGGCTGGTGAACTCTTTAGTCTTTGTCATGGATTGTCAGGGATGAATGAATGCAATGCAGGATGCTTCTACTATCAAACTGGAAGTTGCACTGGTGCTTGCTTAGGTAAGGAGCATCCTGAGACCTACAATGAACGAATGAAGGAAGCCATAGAACACTTAAAAAAATCCTTTGATGAAGATTTTTATATCCTTACCGAAGGAAGAACCCCTGAAGAAACCGGCATTGTACTTATACAAGATGGGCATTATAGAGGATTTGGATATCTATCGACTGATGAAAGAAATCTGCCCACGGCTTCCTGGATAGACAGTATCAAACTCTTCCCCACTAATCCGGAATGCAATCAAATAGTCCACTCATGGTTAGTAAAACATCCTGAGACTAGAGTGGTTTCCTTTTAATTAACCAACAACTATTGTCAAGTGAAAATGAATTTACCACCTGCAAAAACCCTGATTACATTCAATATTATTGCCACTGTAATTTTTGCAACGCTCTTAATCATATCTATTTTATCACCAGTTGAGAATCAAAATCACCATTATTTTTACGGTGAAGCAGCGAATGGAATATGGTTGATTGTTTTGTTTCTTATGTTTCTGTTTTGTGGATACACTGCCTATCAGTTTAAAAAGCAAAACCTGGAAACTACTCGTATTATTGAACAAATCGGGGCCTGGTATTTTATAGCGGCCATAGGTGTTTCTGTATGGGTCTATACTTGGCAGCACGATGATTACGTACTATCTATGTGCTTTATTTTAATAACATTATTGAGTCTAGCTCAATTTTACAAAGTGGTAAGTACTGCTAGACCATTAAAATACGATGATAATATTTATATTCACTTTCTAGCCAGTATGTCATTCAGCTGGGCATTACTCCTTAGTCTTGCGAATCTTGCCGCTTTTATTAAGGCTTTAGGATGGTCTGCAACGCCTGATGCAGAAGCCGGATGGGCTGCATTATTGATTATAGTAGCTGCACTGGCAGGTGTTGTTATGATATTCAAAAAACAGGATGTACCCTTTGCAGTGGTGGTCATCATCGCACTATTCAGTGTGTTTACCCAAAGCTATGAACATAATTCTCAGGATACTTCGACTAGGATCATCACTGCAAGTAAATTCAGCCTAACCTTACTGACCATCTATACGGTATTGAATATTATCGGTAAAAGAGTGTATCTCTTTGATAAAATAGAAGTAGAGAAGCCTACGAAAAGTAAAAAAAAAGAGGTAGCATTTATTTAATTTCAAACAGCAAACTATCCATTAAAAAGTCATTTTTACCTATCTGTCAATGTAAAACAAAGTAACCTATTGATAATATTGATCAATAATCACCTATATTTGTATATCCAATAACAGCAATGATCATCGGTTATGCGTTTTTTTTACCTTTATTGTCATTTTTTTATTATATTTCTTACCTGCATACAGTCAGATTGTAAGCCTGAATCCTCAAAACGGCGGTGCAGATGACCAAGTTACCTTAAATTTCGATGCCTCTCAGGGGAATAGTGAGTTGTTAGGTGCTGCAAAAGTATATGCCCATCTCGGCGTTATTACTGATTCGCCGACCGGAACCGCATGGAAACACGTTATAGGCAATTGGGGTAAAGATGACGGCATCGGAGCAATGACTAGAGTACCCGGCAATAGTGACAAATGGCAAATTACATTCTCACCCTCAATCCGTCAATATTTTAAGGTTGGTGAAAATGACAATATCTTTCGTCTGGCTTGTGTGTTTCGCAATGCCGACGGAAGCAAGAAAGGGTCAATTCAACCAGGTTCTTATAGCTGGGGATCGGTAGCAACTAATTTTGATATTTTTATAAATCTACGCAATGATCAATTCATTCTAATCAACCAGCCTGTCGGCCATGAAGGTTATTATGATCTCGGGCAGCAAGTTTCTATTCAAGCGTCCTCATCTTCACTTGCTACCGAAATGAAAGTATGGATTGATGAAGGCCAAGGATACGTCGAAAGACACAAAGCAAACAACGTTTCAAAAATTGATTATAGCTATGTACCCATAAAATCAGGTGAAATCGGCATCAAAGTCACTGCTATCGTGAATGGTGAGGCAGTCGAAACTGAAAAAACATATGATATCGTCATCAAAAATCCAACTACAATAGCAGCATTACCTGAGGGAGCAAAACAAGGTGTCAATTATTTTGAAAATGACCCTACAAAAGTAGTGCTCGTCCTTCTGGCTCCTGAAAAATCATTTGTTTATGCCGTAGGAGATTTTTCAGATTGGAAAATCAAAGCTGAAAATCAGATGAAACGCTCTCCTGATGGAGCATACTGGTGGATTGAGCTGACAGGCCTCCAATCTGACCAAGATTATGTATATCAATACTGGATAGACGGACAGCTTAAAATTGCGGATCCTTATACTCGTCAAGTAGCCGATCCCTACAATGATCAATATATAACTCCAAATGTTTTCCCAAATTTGCCTGATTATCGACGTCAAGATTTCGGCATTGCAGCTGTTTTTAGAACTGGTCAAAAACCATACAACTGGGCTATTTCTGAGCAAAACTGGAAAAAACCAGATGTTAATCATTTAGTCATTTATGAACTCCACATCAGAGATTTTTTAGCATCACATTCATATAGTGATTTAATAGATACGATAGGTTATCTTAAGCGATTAGGTATCAATGTCATTGAGTTGATGCCAGTCAATGAATTTGAAGGAAATGATTCTTGGGGCTACAACCCATCCTTTTTCTTTGCTACGGACAAATATTACGGTACTGCTGATATGCTCAAGAAATTTATCGAAACAGCCCACCAAAACGGCATAGCTGTAATCATGGACATTGTACTCAACCACGCTTTTGGACAGTGTCCTATGGTACAAATGTATTTTGATGGTGGTAAACCTGCCAAAAATAACCCCTGGTTTAACCGCGAATATGTTGGCCAATACCAATGGGGTTATGACTTCAATCATGAAAGCAAATTTACGCAGGACTTTGTAGATGATGTCAACAGATACTGGATCGAAGAATTCCACTTTGATGGCTTCCGATTTGATTTTACTAAAGGTTTTACAAACTATGCACCAGGAGGTAATATTGACGGTTTCGATCAGTCTAGAATTAACATACTGAAACGAATGGCTGACAAAATATGGGAGTTTGACGATGACGCTTATGTCATCCTCGAACACTGGGGTACTGCGGCTGAAGAAAATAGACTCGCTGGCTATGGGATGAAAATGTGGCGCAATAAGTCTTATGATTTTGTCCCATCTGCCATTGGCAATACGAATGGAACATTCAGCAATCACGATGCCATCACACACGTGTCATTCTATGATAGTCACGATGAAAGGCGCATAGCAGAACACTGCCTGACCGAGGGCAAATCATCAGGTACTTACAACATAAGAGATACCATCATCATGCTGGAGCGAATCAAGATGGCAGCAGCATTTACGTATTTGCAACCTGGCCCTAAGATGATATGGCAGTTTGACGAATTAGGTTATGATGTTCATATTGATTTCAATGGGCGCACCGGTAAAAAACCGCTTCCTTGGGGCAAGACATCATTAAAATACTATGAAGATCCACTCAGGCAAAACGTATATAAGACTTATCAAGGATTATTACAATTGAGAAATGAAATCGGCCCACAAAATCTGTCAAATGCCAGAAAAAATCACCAACCTACTGGCGTAACAAGGAGACTAGTATTTGATGCAGATGATACAGATCTTGTAGTCATCGGAAACATCTCCTTGCAGCAACAAACTATAAACCCTGAGTTTACCCAAACCGGGTGGTGGTATGATTACTTCACCGGAGATTCTATTTATGTAGCCACTACCACTGCTGACATTCCATTAAAAATCGGAGAATGGCATGTCTATACAAGTACTAAATTAAGTAGTGGTGTTCCCGGAGCTGTAGCAGTGTACGACAACCCTGTAACAGTAGAGCCCTTCCCATTCCACGGAAGTGACAAAATCACCATCACTTTTGATGCTAATAAAGCATTTCCCGGAGATACAGAAGGCCTCAAAGATGCGACCAAAGTCTATATGCATGCCGGTGTCATCCTTTCTGATGCTACGCATTCAAAACTGACCAACGTCAAGGGCACCTTTCAGGATGATGGAATCGGGCAAATGACAGCTCTAGGCAATAATTTGTGGAAAATCACTCTAGTGCCAGATCAATATTTTGAAATACCTCCAGGAAAATCTATACACCAGATTGGGATGTGGTTTAGAAATGAAGACAATACTAAAGTCGGATATGGATTCAGAAACAGAGTTATTTTTGTTGATGTCCTTTCTGACGAACCTATTCTAAGTGTTGATCCACCGTCCTTTAATGCAGACACAGAGATAACGATCACCTTCAATGCGCGCCAAGGTAATAGAGAGCTCATCGGTACAGATAAAGTTTATATGCATGCCGGTGTAGTACTAAGAAGCACCACCAATCCTAAAGGAACTGACTGGTCAAAAGTTGTTGGAACTTGGGGTGCTGATGATGGGCAAGGGCTCATGACAAAAGTAGCTGGAAAACCTGATTTGTGGCAAATTAAATTAAACCCTTCCACATATTTTGGTCTTTCAGGTAATGAGTTCCCCTACTGGATCGGTGCTGTTTTTAGAAATGCTTCAGGAAATATAAAAGGAACAACTGATCCCGGCAACTATGATTTTGGCATTGTAGAGGCAACCAGTTTAGATTTTTTCATCAAAAATCAGCAAAATGTCAAAACTGAAGATACAAGTTCAGCTCATGTCATCCTCTATCCTAACCCAGCTTCAGACCAATTTATTATGGAAGGCATCTTAGGAGAATATGAACTTACCTTTTACACACTACAGGGCAAGATCATACATGAAGGTAGTTATATCCATGGCCAATTTATTTCATGCAATACATGGCCAAAGGGAATTTATCTATATACCATAAAACAGAAAGGAAAATTGATACAAAATGGCAAATTAGTCATTCAATAATGGTAATAAACAGAAAATTTCCCAATACTTATAAAACAAACTGCAGCCATTTTTGTAACTGTATGTATAATATTAAATTTAATATAGAAATATGAGAGTAATTTTATTTTTCGCTGCCATGACGTTATATATGACGACAGCGATGGGCCAGGTAGCAAAAACCACAGCAGCCAATCCTGACCCTGATAAAAAATTAATGAAAGTAGAAGCTTCTTGCGGCGAGTGTAATTTTGGTATGGATGGGCACGATTGTGACCTTGCTGTAATGATTGATGGCAAGCCTTATTTCGTTGACGGAGTAGGCATTTCTGAATTTGGTCATCCTCATGGCAAGGATGGATTTTGTGTTGCAGTAAGACATGCAGAAGTTCAGGGTGATGTCGTTGATGGAAGATTCAAAGCAAGTTATTTCAAACTATTACCTAAGGAAGAGCCAAAAGGTAAAGATGGAAAATCCAAAAAAGGTAAGAAATAACTTAATATGAAAGTTTACGAACGAAGCGCTCATCAAAACAATTAAGATGGGGTGCTTCGTTTTTTTTCTAATATTGTTCAGCTAAAAAACGAACAAATTATCAGTTTCATTTACTCTTAACTTCATTATTCATAATAAATTTTATACCAATGGAAATAGCTGTTTGGGATACCTACGTAACAAAAAAAGATGGAACAATTATGCACTTTGACATCATGGTGCCGGCTATTATGAAGGATGCCGATACGGTGTACAATTATGGACGGGCTTATTTGAAGTCAAAAAATCAAGAAGGTCAACCGCTCGCCTCCAAGGAGTGTACCTTTTGCCATATTGAAAAAGCACAACCTCATATAGAAGCAGCAGTAAACAAGGATGGCTACTTTATTTATGAAATGGAAAATTGTTGATCGACCAATTATCTTCTTATTATTACCACCTTTTTGCCTGTAACAAAAACAGGTGATACTAGTATTAGGTATTTTACATGACAAAGTGCTCTACCATAATTCTCAAAATCCACATATAGTTTTCTGCTCTAACCTATATGACACATACAATTTCAATAGGTTGTTTGAATAAGAAATGCACTTAAAATCGAGGAAGCGGTAACAAAATCAAGGCACCTATCGTAAATTGATGGAAATAGTATGTTGGTTATAGCATGATTTTAAACAATGAGGATTGTGTTGTATTTTATAAGTTCACTTGGTAAACCTTCGTTGCTCATATGTTTTTCTGATTAGTTAATGAGGAGCATTTCAATAATACCTTTGTTACTTTTTTTTCATTGCCAAAAAAAGTACAACAAACGCTAGTTCAGCTAATTGCCTCCGGCTACCTGAACGCCTCCGCTTTTTAGGTAATCGTTAAAATCGGCCTTAGCGAATCAGACACTGTATGAGCCGAAAACCATGCTAGGTGCGAGAACAGATTAACGAAGTTTTTCTTATGCCTATACGGAGCATATTACATCAAGGCGAGTTTTTAGACCCATATTACTCATTAGACTTTGTTGCGAAGGAAAATGATACAAAATAGGTATGAGGCTCGGAGTTTTTATTCCGCAGGCATAGTTTTATTATGTCGAGGACAGAAAAACGAGTACCGAAATAGATATGAAGTAGCATTTTCATGTAGTTAATTTCTAATGGGTAATTTGGGTCAGATTTAGTTTTTGTATGAGT
>LNBW01000053.1 GCA_001567255.1 Bacteroidetes bacterium OLB9
TACCATTGTCCAAAGCTTTTAAGCGATTAGCTTTGAAAACAAGTTTTCAGCAAATCTTTTTTTGCAAGCTTTGGACCAAAATTTTCTTTTGGTTGCTAACAATACTCCAATCCTTTTTGGAACTATTTATTTGTGATTTGGATGCGCAATTTCTTACAACATTTGTATATACGAGATATGGCGTATATTTTTCATGTAAATCTAATCTCTTTTTTTCAAATATCCAATCGATCCAACGGACTTTTTATTTCTCTTCTTCTCAACATATCTGTAATGTGCGTATATATTTCTGTTGACTTTAGTGCGTTATGACCTAAAAGTTCTTGTACGATACGGATATCTGTCCCATCTAGTATTTGATGGTCTTCTTATATTTTCGCTGAGCGTATTACCAGCTTACTCTTCAAAATTCATCCATATTTAGGCTGTAACCGAATAGCTTAAAGAACTCTTTTTGACTATTCTGTTTTTAACAGACAATAATAATTTTAATGGAAGTAAGAGAAATACTTCCAAGTAATACTTCAGCTTACGCTAAGTCTTTGATTTACGTCAAATTCACATGGTATTATGTACTGAATTAATAATTTTCAGGTTGTTGTCCCCAGTGTTCTGGAGATCTCCACAGACTTGACAACAGTAACTCTCTCATAAAGAAAAATTCTTTAGGCTGTCTGTTATAGAATGTAGAGAACAACTGCTCATGGGACAGTAACTCTTGCTTCCAGGTCTCTCGGTCTATGGTCATAATCTGTTCAAACTGATCCTGAGAGTAGTCGAGATCATTCCAGTCTAGATCTTTATATCTAGGCACCCATCCGATAGGACTTTCTACTGCTGATGCCTTGCCATTTACCCGGCCTATGATCCACTTCAATACTCGCATATTCTGACCGAAGCCAGGCCAAAGGAACTTACCATTTTCGTCTTTTCTGAACCAGTTGACATTGAATATCCTCGGTGCATTAGGCAATTGTCTTCCAAAGTCGAGCCAGTGATTGATATAATCTCCAATATTGTAACCCATAAATGGCAACATAGCAAATGGATCTCTCCTAACGACACCCTGGGCACCTACTGCTGCAGCTGTGGTTTCACTACCCATGGTAGCCGCAGTATAAACTCCAAAATTCCAGTTGAATGCCTGGTACACCAGTGGAATACCGGTCGCTCTTCTACCTCCGAAGATGAATGCTTTCACTGGTACACCATCAGGATTGTCCCAGTTTTCATCGACTACAGGATTAGCGCTGGCTGGTGCTGTAAATCGGCTGTTAGGATGGGCTGCCGGCTTGCCACTGTTTTTGTCATAGGGCTGTCCGTGCCAGTCTGTCAGTCCATCAGGTACTTCTTTTGTCATACCTTCCCACCATACATCTCCATCCTGGGTGATGGCGACGTTAGTAAATATAGTATTAGCCTTGATGGTGTCCATTGCATTTGGATTGGTCTCGTAGTTTGTACCCGGAGCCACTCCAAAATATCCACTTTCAGGGTTGATGGCCATGAGCTGGCCGGATTTATCTCTAAATATCCATGCTATGTCGTCACCAACAGTGGTGATTTTCCATCCGTCAAAAGCCTTAGGTGGCACTAACATGGAGAAATTGGTCTTTCCACATGCACTAGGGAACGAAGCAGTGACATAGGTCTTGGACTTGTCAGGAGCTTCTACGCCCATAATCAACATATGCTCAGCTAACCAGTCTTCTTCTCTAGCGATGACAGAGGCTATACGCAATGCAAAACATTTTTTACCAAGCAATGCATTTCCACCATAGCCACTACCATAGGACACGATAAGTCTTTCATCAGGAAAGTGAGTAATGTATTTTTCTACATTACAAGGCCATGCTACGTCTTTGTCTCCCGGTTGTAACGGTGCACCGACAGTGTGAATACATTTTACATATTCGCCCTTTTCTATGTATTTCATTGCTTTATCTCCCATACGTGTCATGATTTTCATATTGACGACGACGTACTCGGAGTCTGATATTTCTATACCATATCTAGCGTACGGAGAACCTATTGGTCCCATACAAAATGGAATGACATACATCGTTCTTCCTTTCATACAGCCTTTTGTCAATTGGTTGAGTATGGCCTTCATCTCATTAGGGTCCATCCAATTGTTGGTAGGGCCTGCATCATCACGGGTACGGCTGCAAATAAATGTCCTGCCTTCCACACGAGCCACATCGCCCGGATCGCTGAAGCAAGCATAACTATTCGGTCTTTTTTCAGAATTTAATTTGATAAAAGTGCCTTTATCGACAAGCTCCTGGCAAAGTCTGTTGTATTCTTCGTCGGATCCATTACACCAGTACACCTTGTCAGCTTCAAAGTAACTGGCTAATCTATCAACCCAGGCATCGATCTCTGCTCTGCCACCGGGATTCCCATGATTGGTAAAAACTGAATTGCTCATTGTAAAACTTGTTGGTTTGGTTAATGTCACAAATATAGTTAAAATGATATTTCTTACAAAAGAATCTTAACAGCAAAACCATTTTAAGTGAAACATTTTTTATAACACTCGATTTTAGTTCCTTTGATGCGCCTATTACAAGGCTATGTCAGGGTGAGAATTGTTATCCCAATATATATATTATTCTGCTCTCGTTGAAGTGGAAAGTCTAATTTTTGGGTAATAAATGGCATTGTAGTAAATGTTGGCGCTAGTAAATAGGACGCTTGATATGGCGATTTTGCAGAACAACCATTCCTAATACAACAACAAATCCAGCGAATACAATGATAAATCGTAGAATTGCTTCTTCCGATAACGTCAATTTGGTGATTTTGTCGTTAATTTGCACCTCTTAATATATAAGTATAGATGATTTTGATAACCAATGATGATGGAATTGTAGCTCCGGGTATCCGTGCTCTGGTCGAAGTGGCTTCTAAGCTGGACGAAGTAGTGGTAGTGGCTCCTGATTCACCTCAATCAGGCAAAGGCCACGCTATCACCCTTGACAAAGGTCTCAAACTTAGGAAGGTGGACATCTTTGGAGATATTGAAGCGTATGAATGTTCTGGCACACCGGTTGATTGCGTTAAGCTGGCTAAAATTCTTCTATTTAAAGACAGAAAGATAGACTTGTGTCTTTCCGGTATCAACCATGGCGCTAATTCATCTGTCAATATTATATATAGCGGTACAATGTCGGCAGCAATGGAAGCTAGTCTGGAAGGCATTATGTCTGTAGGATTTTCATTGCTGGATTTTAGTTTTGAAGCAGATTTTTCAGGGGCTAAGATCTACGCTGAGAAGGTGATTAGATCAATCATGGACAAGCCTTTGATGCATTGTAATTTGCTCAATGTCAATATCCCTGCCTGCAAACCTGAAGATATTCAAGGCATCAAAGTGTGCCGCCAGGGTGATGGTGCGTGGGTTGAATCCTATGAGGAAGGCAAAGATGCTCAAGGCGAACCATTTTACTGGCTTTCAGGATCGTTTGTCTCATACGAATCAGAAACATCGGATGACCATGACCTATGGGCATTGAAAAATAATTATGTATCGGTTGTACCTTCAGGACATGATTTGACGTGTTATAAGGGAATTGATAATTATAGATATTTAGAAAATTTATAATATGATTGAGAAAGATTCTATGCTGATGGGCTTTGTACTCGGCGCTATCACACCGATTGTAGGCTTTGTAGTGATTGAATTCATATTCAATACCCTTACAGATATGGGATGGATGGCAGAAGTATCTATGTCCACAGCAGGGCGAAGATTTAGAACATTGACCTTACTTGCCATCTGTAGTGTTTTGGTGCCTTTTCAGATTGCCAAAGTTAAAAAATGGGACAATACGATGCGTGGCATGGTCTTTCCTACGCTGATTTACGTAGGCGCTTGGATTTATCAGTTTTTTGATGAACTTTTTGCCTGATACGCATGAAGTATTATATTATTGCAGGTGAAGCTTCAGGAGATTTGCATGCTTCTAATCTCATGTACAGCTTAGCAAAAATGGATACATCAGCTACTTTTAGATGCTGGGGAGGAGATAAAATGAAGGAAGCAGGCGGTGAGATGGTGGAGCACTATAGAAATACTGCTTTTATGGGTTTTCTTGAAGTGGCTAAAAACATTAGAGCAATATTTGGATTTATCAATAAATGCAAGGGTGATATTCTATACTGGAAGCCGGATGTATTGGTGCTGATAGATTATCCGGGATTCAATCTTCGTATCGCAGAGTGGGCTAGTAAGCAAGGGTTGAAAGTAGTGTATTACATTACTCCACAAGTGTGGGCATGGCATAAGTCAAGGGTGCATAAACTGGTTAAGTTTACCAATAAACTGCTGGTCATATTGCCTTTTGAGGAGGCATTTTTTAAGAAATATGGATATGAGGCTACATATGTCGGACACCCACTCACTGACGCCATCCGGAAGTTTGAGCCTGATCATGAGTTTCAGCGGTCTTTTGATCATCAAGAAGTATTGGCTATACTTCCTGGGAGCCGTAAGCAAGAAATCCGATTGATTTTACCTGATATGCTCAAAGCTGCCCAGGATATGGACAGAACGATTCTACTGGCTGCAGCTCCAGCTATAGATACCAAACTCTATAATGATATCATCGACGGAGTAGGAATGACGGATCGGGTTTCCCTAGTGAGGAATAAGACTTATGATATTCTCTCAGTGGCAAAGGAAGCACTGGTAGCTAGCGGTACGGCCACATTAGAGACAGCGCTTTTTGGCGTACCTCAAGTGGTTTGTTATAAGAGCAGTACCATTTCCTATATGATAGCTAAGCGATTAGTAGATATTCCATTTATATCTCTAGTGAATCTCATAGCCGGAAAAGAAGTCGTCAAGGAGTTGATTCAAGATGACATGACGGCCAAAAATATCCATGACGAACTGTTAAAACTACAGATAAATCGCCAAAAAATCCTTGATGATTATACATTTTTAAAAGACCTTCTGGCAGATTCGGGAGCATCAGATAAGGCTGCTTCCGAGATATATCAGATGGTGCAATAACTCATATTCTAATGCAAGAAATTTTCAATCAGATTATTACGGACATACAGCATACAGCATGGCAAGAATTGCTGAGTGTGATTACCCAGATAGCCAGCGTATGGTATGCACGCAAGAACAACATTCTGGTTTATCCTACGGGTATCATCGGTGTGCTGCTGGCTGCATGGGTCTATGTCTTCATTTCAAACCCACCTGCTTATGCCTATGGTATTCTCAATGTTTATTACTTTGCGATGAGTGCTTATGGGTGGTATAACTGGGCTATCAAAAACGAAGTTGAAGAAGATGCTTACCCTATTAGCTGGTGCAGTAAGAAGGAACTATGGTTAGGCATTGGAGGCTTTTTACTGATTTGGCTCCTAGTGTATTTTCTACTGATTAAAATAACCAATGCTAGTATGCCTGTACTTGAATCGCTGATTTCAGCCTCGGCAATGACTGCCATGTGGTGGATGGCTAAAAGAAAAATAGAAAAACTGGTACGCCTGGATTATCAGTAATATTATCGCACTTCCATTTAATTTTTATCAAGGATACATGTTTTTTACACTAATGTATGCCATCCTATTGGTACTGGCTATCATGGGACTTATAGATTGGCGAAAAGAAGAGAAACAAAGCCGAATATCTGTCTGATGGATCATTTAGTCTATAAATATCAAGATTTAGGTTTCAAAAACCTATCTTTGCATTCTTAAATATAATAATAATTAGCAAGTGAGCATTTTAATATTTTTGATCGTTTCATACCTATTGTTGAGTTTTAGCCTCTCTAAGTTATTTCCAAAAGCGGGCGTGGACAGTGTGAAAGGGTGGATACCTGGAGTAAATTTTGCAGAATGGGCTAAATTAATTGGCAGAAAACCTCAGTATGCGTTTTGGCTGCTTTTTCCGATTGTAAACCTATTTATCTTTTGCGGCATGGCCGTAGATATGGTCAGATCATTTGGAAAGCTACAGTTTAAGGATTCTGCCCTTGCTGTAATATATGCACCGCTAGCATTTTTTTAAGATTGCCTCTAATCCTAATGATAAATACCTCGGGCCGACCATTCCTAAAGAAGCAGCCTATGCCCGTGAGATAGAAGAAGCGAGAAAAGCCGGAGATACGTATAAACTCAATCAACTCACGGCTAAGAATCCATATAAAAAGTCAGTCATTAGAGAATGGACTGAATCGATTGTTTTTGCAGTTTTTGCAGCCTCTTTTATTCGTATGTTTTTAATAGAAGCCTATGTGATTCCGACACCATCGATGGAAGGTTCGCTCAATGTTGGTGACTTTTTATTTGTCTCAAAGGCGCATTACGGTATCCGCTTACCGATGACTGTACTTGCATTTCCATTGGTACACAATCAGATGCCACTGATCAATTCAGAATCGTATTTAAAAGAGCCGAGTTTGCCGTATAAACGACTTCCGGCCCTGGAAAGTATCGAATCCGGTAAGCCTATCGTTTTTAACTGGCCTATTGGCGACAGTGTCTATATAACACATCAGCGTTCGTATGCTGTCAGTCAGGTAGCCCGCCAGAAGGACTGGCTTCAGTATGACAGAGAGTTGGCCGACAAAGTCAAACGCCAGGACTATGTAGTGCGCCCTATTGACAAAAAAGACCACTATATCAAACGTTGCGTAGCTGCACCCGGTGATAGTCTGCAGATCAAAGACCGTCAGATTTATATCAATGGCAAACCAGTGAATAATCCAAAGCACTTGCAGTTCTTGTATGAAGTACAGTTGCCCGCAGGTATATCAGTGAGCAATAAAAAGCTAGATGAATGGGGCATTGATTTTGGTGACAATCGTTTTGGGACAAGAGAGTTGTTTACCAATGGTTACGGACTCCTATTTTTAGATAAGGAACAGGTCGAAAGATTAAAATCTCTTGATAAAGGTGTTCAAGTTAAAGTCTTTGCAGAAAGTTCAATTCCTGATCCGGCTAATCTTTTCCCATTTGATACCATCGTAGGCTCACAAAACTGGTCACTGGATAATTATGGACCGATATGGATACCTAAGGCTGGGGCAACCACACCTCTAGACCTTAAAAACCTACCATTTTATAGACGTATCATTGAGGTGTATGAAAATAATCAGCTGGAAGTGAAAGGTAGTGATATTTATATCAATGGTCAGAAGGTAGATGCTTATACTTTCAAACAGGATTATTACTGGGCGATGGGTGATAATCGCCACAATTCTGAAGATTCTCGCGCCTGGGGATATGTGCCTCATGATCATATCGTCGGTAAGCCACTGTTTATATGGTTCTCCACAAAGGAAGGCAATATGAGCAATGGTATCAACTGGGATAGAATCTTTAAATCAGCCACAAAAGATTAATTAAAATACGAAAGTTGAGATTTGAAATCCTGCAATTGATTGCAGAATCTTTAAGGAATCCATAAGAGCGGAGGCTTCAGGATATTTCTATTCAAACGTTCAGACCAAATAAAAATTATAAATTGATACTGGTGTAGATGTGCCTCATGTACAGTATTTTGACTACAATCATGTCGATATTATAGGATACTACGAGTTTATATCTTGACCAACGTATATTGACTGATAGTCTTCTTTTAGCACTCATTTGACAAAAATAGAATCAGCATTATTATCTTTAGGCCACTAATGTCAAGATAACTAAATCGTACTTATTTTTGTCAGCATAAAGATAATGTAATAAGCGATGGAGTCGTCAGACTGGCGGCGCTGGCGTCTTATATATGGTTAGTGGTGGTTATATTTTGTATTATCAATATATTATTAATTTATGCATTTCTGTTCTTGTTTTTGTTTTAATACATAGGATATATGGTCCACTATTTAGACTACTCACTTCTATGGGTATGCCATCTCCAGGTAATTGGTTTCAAAAGTCTGAATACCTTCCAATGTTTTAACTCTAAAGATATGCATAATACTAGTTTTAGTATGAGGGCCTAAGCTTAGATTGTCCAATGTAAAACCGCCTATACCCACGGAGTAACACTGAGTTATATTCAAATTATTTATATTTTTAAGTGATTTATTATCATAAATAGACAATTTATGTAAAACATAAAATGGATTATTAATGATTTCAATAAGAGAATCGCATTCACTAATAACTAGGTAGGATGTTTGGATTCTATCATAAAAATCCATTGATTTAATATGATGGTTGAGTTTAAAAACAAAATTTCTAATTGTATCTACATTTTTTAAATCATTAAGATTTTTAATTCTAGTAGAAGAGATTTCTAAATTGTCTATTATTTTCAAACCACTTAGTGCTTTAAGGTTTGTAATATCGTTTCCGAAAATATGAATGCTCTTCAATTCTCTACAATTAGGGTAAAGAATGGCATAACTATCTAATTGACTTTGTCGTATAATAGGTGTAGATCCTATGTCACAATCGGTCTACCCTAAGATGACAGAGGGTAAAAGTGTTAAAAAGGATATGAATATCTGTATGATCTTATTTCATGGCACAAGAATTAATATCTGGAAAATTGCCTGCCAAACATGACAGGCAATTTTAATCATTTATTTAGTAATGACAAATTTATTGCTAATAATCTTACCGGTATTAGTTATTGCAGAAAAGATATACATACCATTTGGTAAACTGACATCATGAAGATCAAAAGTATTATTAAAAATACTAACATCTTTGTATCCATGATAAAGGCTGTGTCCAGAATAGTGCGTGATTTGATACTCAATGGAGGAGTCGTGTTATGAAAGATCCTGAAGAGAAATAGAAATGGTATTATCATAAGAGGCTACGATTTTACAATGGATAGGATCAAGTTGATGACAATGATGCCCTTGGAAATCAGCAACAATTAACATTAACAGATTAAGGATTTTTTTTTAAATTTACACGCTTTTTAGAAACCATTGAAAATTTTGAAATGAAAGCCTTGCCATATGTATTGAGTATGACGTTAGTTAGTCTTATGTGTATAACCATAAAAGCACAAAGCCTAGACATTACTTTTGCCACCTATAATCTGAGATATGCCTCCCAAAACGATGGGAAGAATAGTTGGGAGAATAGGCGGGAGATGGTGATGGACTTAATCCTTTATCATGAACTGGAGATATTGGCCACTCAGGAAGGTTTGCTTCACCAACTCGAAGAATTATCTGAAATGCCGGACTGGAATTATATAGGAGCGGGTAGAGATGACGGAATGAAAGCAGGCGAACACAGTGCTATTTTTTATAAGGAGTCGATCGTCAAATTACTAGATTCCGGTGATTTTTGGTTGAGTGAAACACCGGACATACCGAGCAAAGGATGGGATGCCACTTGCTGCAATAGAATCTGCTCATGGGCAAAATTTAAGCACAAGCAAACCGGTTTTGATTTTTATGTTTTCAATGTTCATTTTGACCATATTGGTAAGGTTGCGAGGGTAAATTCAGCTTATTTGACTATCTCAAAGATCAGAGAGATTGCTGGAGATGCACCTGTTATACTTTGTGGAGATTTTAACTCTACACCCGATACCGAACAAATAAAGTATATCAGTCAGACTTATCATGATGCTTATCAAATATCGCAGCAAAAACCTTATGGCCCCATAGGTACCTTTAATGATTTTAAGTTTGAAGGAGACTTTAACTCAAGGATTGATTATATTTTCGTGTCTGAAGGTTTTAAAGTTGAGAAATACGCGGTATTAACCGACTCCAAACAAAATCGGTATCCATCTGATCACTTTCCTGTGGTAGCCAAAATAAACTGGGATAGATAACTTTTTAAGCGGAATGCGTAAAAGTGAAAAAAAAACTTGTATTATGTTGTCATACGCTGTCGGACAGCTTCAAATAATAATATAGCAGCACTGACGGATACATTCATGGAGTCAATCTGGCCTCTCATAGGAATAATCATGTTGTAATCCGCAGCTAAGATCCATTCATCACTGAGGCCCGTCGATTCAGTGCCTACAACTATAGCGATCGGCCCTGTGAAGTCTATATCGTAACAGTTGACGGCTTCATCTGTCAAGGTCGCACAAGCTATGGGAATATGATGGCTCTTTAAAAATTGTATAATCTCACTAGTACTACCTTGGACCACATGGTTGGTAAAGACGCAGCCTATGCTGGCACGGATGATATTAGGGTTATAGATATCGGTATTAGGATTTGCAATGATGAAGGCATCGGTACCAGCAGCATCTGCTGTACGGAGTAGGGCACCTATATTTCCGGGTTTTTCCGGTGCCTCAGCTACGAGTATCAGTGGTTTATCCTGTAAAGCCAGGTCATCCATATCGAGTGATCGGCTATAGAAGACAGCAATGACTCCTTCTGTACTTTCGCGATAAGCAATTTTGTTGTACACCTGATGGTGGACTTCTATAGTTTCCGTATCAAAAAGGATATGGCCTATCTTTTCTAGGAGCTGATTATAATTGATGATGCTTGAGTTGAATAAAAACATCTTAGGCGTAAAACCACCTTTAAGGGCTAACTGAACTTCGCGGACACCTTCGACGATAAAAGTGCCGGATTCACGTCTGACCTTTGGTTTTTCAGATAGCGTCACCAGATGCTTGACGAGTGGATTGTGAATACTAGTTATCGTCTTTATCATCTGATATGTAAAAAATATGTTATGTATAATTAATGATTATTTCAGATGATTACATCTTTTGAAGTCTTGCGATCACCTTATCGATTAGTTCCTTGCCACCAGGTGAAAATACCGAGTAATCATTACGGTTATACGCCAATATAGCCATCATAAAGTTATCCGCCATGATTTCATCCGGATGTATGATGTACTGTGTATTGTCTTTTACCTTTTCATAGAATGACTCTGATACTGATGGAAGTGGTGTAATAGACTGACCTTGTGCTGTAGAAACCACCTTGTAGTGATCGCCAAAATCCCTGATTGAAAATAAGTCAAAGTTGATGTGGTCATAATAGGAAGGCAGAGAAGCATCATAACCATAAGTCTTGGAGGTCATTACTGGCACAGCAGAAAATCCATCTCCGTTTCTGACTAAGTCAATGACGTATTGAAAACTCACACCATCAGGATTCGTGAGTACAAAATTCTTCAGTAGATCATTGAGTATCACTGGTTTGTCATTTTTTCTGAATCCTATATAACTGTACATATCTTTTCTGAAGTTTTCATTATATCTAGATAAGATATGAAAGACTTCATGCAGTAGCGTTCTAATCGTGGCATCACGGTCCTGGATAGGGAAAATATTTTCAGGAATGAAGATGTTTTTACCACGAGTGAAATAAACATCATTGCCATAAATATTTGTTTTGAGCTTAACCAATTTTATGGCACCTGGAAAAATTCTAGGGCCTAATGTATCACACAGTTTTTTGACCTCTACAAAGAGCTCGTACATGGCCTGTTTTTCATCTGTTGTCCAGTTTGATACCTGGGTTCTGAGATATTTTTTATAATCAGACCTCATATCCTCAATGACGGCTTTTTTTATACGTCTTTTTCATTTGGATTTCTATATCCGCAGGACTAACCTGATCAAAATATCCATCAATGTCATCATCGACAATAGCTATAGATGCTTTTGTACTATCAACAAATTGCACGAGTGCCGGTACAGATGGGTTGTCAGGAACTTCTACTTCTTTACTTGTCTTATTAGACCGGCATGAAACGAGCAACGCTATCATTAAGAGCAGACTAGTGGTGTACTTCATCATAAAAATTAAATGGTGTTATTGAGTATAGTAACTTATAATCAGATAGATTTGTTTTTTGTTGCCCTTTGAGTCCGACTTATCACCGTCTCAAATCCTTTGAGGAGATATAAAGCAGCCTTAGGATTGGTCGCCAATGGCACATTATGGACATCACATATTCTCATCAGCATTTGCACATCCGGTTCGTGCGGGTGTTTATCCAGAGGATCTCTAAAAAACACTACGACATCTAGCTGTCCATTTGCTACCAAAGTTGCTATTTGGGCATCGCCGCCTTTTGGCCCAGACAAAACCCTTGTTACTTCAAATCCTTCTTTGGCAATCAATCCACCGGTGGTGCCGGTAGCATATATATTTGCTTTGGATAGGAATCCTTTATTAGCTAACACAAAGGATACCATTTCTGGTTTTTTTCCGTCATGTGCTATCAATCCTATATTAATCATTTTTGATTATTGTGAAATTATTCTATTTTTACCGTTTGAATATTTACATTTTCAACTGCAAAAATATGAAGTCTGATCAGAAAAGCAGAAATTTACTTATAAATATCCGGGTGCTACTGATAATTTGTTTTTTGGGCTCATCCTATTTAAGTGCACAAACCAAAGCCAAAATGACACCTGAAGTGTACAGCCTATGGAATAAAATTAAAAATGTAAAGATTTCTGACAATGGACATACAGCCATATACACACTGGAACGTGAAATCGGCGATAAGACTCTGGCCATTTATGACAAAGGACGCGACACCACTTTTTACATTCCCAGAGTTAATAAAGTAGGTATGGATCCTTTGGGTAGATATGTAATTTACACCCACTCATTGAGTTATGATAGCTTGAGAATTTTAAAAAGAAGAAAGACACCTAAAGATAAACTGCCCAAAGATAGTCTTTCTATACTTTTTGTACCCGCTATGTCTAAAGTCACCATAGAAAACTGTGATAATTTTGAGATTGCGCCCGAATATGGAGAATATGTGCTTTTTACTAAGGAATTGAAGGTGTCTGACCAAAAAGATAGCATTTCTGTTCAGGCAGATAGTACGAAGATGGACAAACCGGATACTATTCAGATAGAAGCTCAAGATCCGTTAAAAACAAAAAAATCGAATGACAAAAAGGAGGTTTGTAAGAACAAAGCACTTTTTATTTATCATCTTAATAGTGCACATATTGATACTATTAAAAATGTATCATCCTATTCCATTGCAGAAGAAGCTCCTCAACTGATTTGTGCCCAGTGTTATGGTGATACTGCCGCATATTACAGAGTGCTAACCGGAAAGATGAAAGATGGCCTTTGGCGTGAAATAGGTAATGATTTTCGACAAGTAGAAAATTTAAGCCTGGATAAAAATGGTCAAATTGCTGCATATCTTACGCTAAGTCAAGTATCAAAAGCCCAGCAACCACCTTATGATTTGAGGATTTTTAATATGCAAGATTCAGTTGCACATATTATATCCGGTACGAATAATAAATTGTTACCGCAAGATTGGGTCATTAGTAAGGATAAAAAATTGACATGGTCAGACAGCAGTAAGCGACTATTTTATGGTATTGCACCGATACTTCCTGTGGCGGATACGACTGTATTAGATGATGAAATTGTAAATGTAGAAATTTGGAAAACAGATATGCCTCGACTTTATACTATGATGGAGGCGAGCAAGGAGAAAGATAGAAAGAAAACTTATACTGTATTATATGATCTGGCTGACCAACACGCTGTGCAGTTAGAAACACCGGAGGCAGATCGATCGTTGACTTCTAATAAAGGTGATGGGAAGTATGTGTTGCAGATTAAAACGATTCCTTATCAAAAATCGGTCACATGGCTAGGTGATATCCCAAGTGATTTATACTTGCTGGACACAGAGACAGGAAACAGAATGCTAATCGCATCAAAAGAATGGGGACATCCTCGATTTTCGCCTTCCGGCAAATATTTGTTCTGGTGGAATAAACAGGATTCTATCTGGAAGACCTTCGATACTGAGTTGAAATTGACAAGTATTCTTGGGCTTTGGTCGGTATCGAAGTTTGCCGATGAAGAAAATGATGTACCGGATAAGGCTGGCCCTTATGGTTTTGTGGGATGGATGGAAGGCGATAGTTTAGCTTTGATTTATGACCGATATGACATTTGGCAACTCAAACCCGGCGATCCTTTTTATAGCTACCGGATGACCTCTGGCCGCGAGAACAATGAAGTGCATCGCTACATTCGAGTTGATGATAAAGAAGATTACATCCATCCGGAGAAAGGTATATTTTTGCATGTCTTTGATGAAGACTCAAAAGCGGATAAATATAGGTACTTGAATACTACTTTGGATACTTCCTATGTATTGTTTTCAGGCAATTATCGATTAACACCTCGATTGATAAAGGCTAGAAATGAGGATGATATTATATTTACAAAGGAGAATTTTGAAGTTTTTCCTGATCTGATATGGACGGATACTCTCTTTTCATCATTTAATAAAATCTCAGATGCCAATCCTCAGCAGAAGGATTATGCATGGGGTAAAGGTGAGTTGATCCAGTGGAAAAACTACAATGGTGCTATTAATAAAGGTATGC
Organism: Bacteroidetes bacterium OLB9; assembly: GCA_001567255.1. Taxonomy (GTDB): domain Bacteria; phylum Bacteroidota; class Bacteroidia; order Chitinophagales; family Saprospiraceae; genus OLB9. The sequence goes on from LNBW01000053.1 coordinate 14,318, forward strand.
TTTTCTATCCTGCCGATTTTGATCCGGAAAGGAGCTATCCTCTGATTGTTAATTTTTATGAAAAAAGCTCTGATGGTCTGCTCAATCATAGGGCACCTGAAGCACATCGATCTACTATCAATTATACATATTATACTAATAATGGTTACTTCATCTTTAATCCGGATATAAGTTATGGTACGGGTCATCCGGGTCAGGACTGTTTTGATGCGGTAGAGAGCGGTGTGGATTATCTACTTACGACGGGGTACATCGATGCAGAAAGAATGGCATTGCAAGGACATAGTTGGGGTGGTTATCAAGTTGCTTATTTGTTGACAAAGACAGACAGATATCGCTGTGCCGAATCAGGAGCGCCCGTGGTCAATATGGTCAGCGCCTATGGAGGTATCCGTTGGGAATCCGGCATGAGTCGTATGTTTCAGTATGAAAAAACGCAATCTAGGCTCGGGGTTACATTGTGGGATGATCCATCAGTATATCATAAAAATTCACCATTGTACGAAATGACTGAAGTGACCACGCCTGTATTGATATTGCACAATGACCATGATGGTGCAGTGCCGTGGTATCAAGGTATAGAATATTTTTTGGCACTGAGGCGACTCAACAAGCCAGCATGGCTGCTCAATTATAATGATGAGCCGCATTGGCCTGTCAAATGGCAAAATCGACTAGATTTCAACATCCGTATGGAGCAGTTCTTTAATTATTATCTCAAGGATGGGACATTGCCATTGTGGATGAAGGAAGGCAATACACCATTAGAAAAGGGTATTTTAAATAAATATTAATCTATTGTAGCTCGTTAACAAGATGCCGAATGATATTACGCCAGAGAAAGCAAAAGCATATATAATCCGTATTGTTCAAGCTGATGGCAGGGATCGACAAGCTACATCTATTTTGGAAGATCTGGTTAAGACCAATCCTAGCTTACTTATTCCGAATTACTCAATATTGCTAGAGTCATTGAGCAATAAATCTCCTATTGCTGTCAAAAGAGATTTGCTCAGGGTGATGCAGTATTTGCCTGTGCAAGATGAAACAGCAGGAATTTTGTATCAGCAATGCATGGAATTTCTTTTGGATGCTGACATATCCATTGCAGTGAAAGCATACAGCATGACGATTTGTGCCAATATCGTTGACCAATACCCTGAAATGTCAGAAGAGCTGGAAGCCGTAATTCGTGAGCTGATGATAATGGGAAGTCCTGCGATTATGAGTAGAGGTCGGCATGTATTAAAGAGGTTAACTAAGGTAAAAAGTAAAGAAAAGTTTAGGATAAGGCATGATGATCAACAAAGGATATGAAGATTTAACTTAAATTTTGCAACTATCTACGGTGCTCCAGCATCTTTAGGATAAAGGATTTCAGTGTCGCATGAAGTAAGAAAAATTATCCAGTTGTGCAGCCTGCAGGACCGTAAGGCTCAACGGCAATTGTATGAAATGTACAAGGATACCTTATTTGCAGTGGTGAGCAGGTACATCAAGTCACCTCATGATGCTGAGGATGTATTTATCAATGGTTTTTATAAGATCCTGACGAATATAGATACTTTTAGCGGTCAGGGTAGTTTTGAAGGTTGGATGCGCCGCATCATTATCAATGAAGCGCTGATGTTCCTTAGAAAAAATGCCCGATTGCAAATCACAGTGGAGTTGCCTGAATATGAACTTGCAGAGGATATTTATCAAGAAGGCCAGGATGAAATCACCTATGGTGAGATCATGAAGATTTTAAATGAATTGCCTGATGGCTATAGAACCGTATTTAATTTATATGTATTTGAAGATTTTAAACACAGAGAAATCGCAGAGTTGCTTGGCATATCGGTCAATACATCTAAATCCCAGTATCTACTAGCCAAGAAGAAAATTCTAGATATTTATAACAGCAAAAAGAACCTAAGTACTAAAAATTAGAAGTATGACATCGGGTTTTAAAGATAATTTACAGAGATCAGCAAGCACTCACAAAGTGGCTCCGAGGGATGATGCCTGGAAGCGGCTGGATTATAGGTTGAGAAAGAGTGCCCAAAGAGACCGTAGGAATATGAATAGACAATTAATTTTTTCTGTCATTCTGATAGTTGTAGTACTGGCCATCGCCATTTTAATGTTGTACTTTGCTAGAATTAAATCTTCTGCTGCATCTGGATACTATGAGCAGTCAGAACAATTCAGCCCAAAGCAGATGGGAAGGAATCAATGTTTTAAAACCATTAAATCCAACGTATTCTGAAAATATTACCCTTGCTAATTTCGTTACTTTATTTTCCAATCGGATACATTTGGTTAATATTGCACCTCCAAAGCAGACTATAATGAAATTCAGATACCTTTTGCCTTTGTTTTTAATGGTGGCAATCCTATTAGCAAGTTGCCGCAGAGATGATTATTTTGAAGGCAGTAGCCTAATATCACTTTTTCAACAGATACGCTGCGATTTGATACCGTCTTTACAACGATAGGTTCTGCTACCAGATATTTAAAGATATATAATCACGAGGCACAACCGGTACGCGCGGATGTCACACTTAGAGATGTCGCTAACGGTTTTTTTAGAATCAACGTAGATGGCGAAAAAGGCCCTGCTGTCCGACAAGTCGAAATCGGTGCCAATGATAGTATTTATGTTTTTGTAGAAGTGACCATAGATCCGGACAAGCCACTGAGTCAGTCACCTTTTATCATTGAAGATTTTATTGATGTTTCAGTCAATGGTTCTCCATTTTTCACACAACTGGAAGCTTGGGGTCAAAATGCCAATTATATCACACCTTCAGATGGTAAAGGCAAGACTTTTTTGTATTCATGTAACCTGGAGCAGGAAGTTTGGGACGATCCCAAACCGTATGTGATTTATGGCGTTCTTTATATTGATTCATGCACGGTGGTGTTGCCGGCAGGCACTAAAATCTATGTTCATGGCGGTATAGTGAGAGATTCTAATGTCTTGTACAACGATGGTATAATTCTTTTCTTAAAGGATGGACATCTGGATGCACGCGGCACACCAAATAATCCTGTAATTATCCAAGGTGATAGGTTGGAAAAGGAATTTCAAGATGTAAAGTCTCAGTGGGTTGGCATGTACTTCTGGTATGAATCCCGAAATAATTTAATGGAACATACCATAATCAAAAACTCAATCATCGGTATCAGAGTGGATTCACTCGCAGCAGTTTCAATGAAAGGTTGCCAGATATATAATACTGGAGGTCCTGCCATTGTCAGCAGATTTGCTGATATATATGCAGAGAACTGCCTTTTTTATGATAATAGTAATTATGGACTTCAGCTGACCTATGGAGGTAATTATGAATTTAATTACTGTACTGTGGGTAGTTATGAAGGCCAGAATGAAGCCGTCATATTTACTGATTACTTCACTACAGATCCACTGGATATAACAGCATACCGATTTAAAGATCTTAAAGCTCGATTTACTAATTGTATTTTTGGAGGTAATGACAAGGATGAAGTGGGTATAGGTAATCTTTCAAAGGGTCAAAATGGATTTGATTATAAATTTGTCAATTGTGCAGTAAAGGTCAAAGACTTGCTAAAGCCCAACCTTTATCCTGATTTTTTTGATTTTTGTACGGATTGTATTTCGCTCAATGATGGTGATAAGTTGTTTTTGAATTATCAAAAGGGCGATTACAGATTAGACACCATGTCTGTGGCGCTAGGTAAGGCCTTGCCATTGCAAAAGATACAGACAGATCTGCTGGGTAAGCAACGAAAGAGCTCACCCGATCTTGGTTGTTTTGAATTTTAAATAGAATATTTATAGGAACTTATAGTCCTTTTGAATCTTTGATGCGCTCAAACTCGGCTAGCAGATTGCCGGACATACCGATGATTTGCTTGTTTTCAAAACTTCTCGGTCGTCCGTTTTGGATATTGATGATATTGATATTATTATCAGCCATATCTAGTATTACCAAATATTTGTTCTGATCACAAGCATTAGCTCTACATGCTGAAAAATAGAGGATTTCTTCATCCTTTTTGATGACAGATTCTGTATTCCAGTCTTTGATGAATGTTTCGTATTCGCTACCAAGTAGTTTTTTAAATCGTTGTTTTAAGTTGTACTGATCAAAAAGACCTACTTCAGAAGGTTTTTTACCTAGAAATTGAGCAGCATCAGAAAGATCAATCACCGCTACTGAATCTTTGACGGCTGCTTCTGGAGTTTGCACTGTATCTGTGTTAGTGACAACGTCGGGAGCAGATGCTTTTTTTTCGCTGCATGACAAAACCATCAGTATGAATAAAAGGAACGTGTACCTGATCATGTTTCTAATTTTAATGCAAATGTAACACATAACAGTAATAAATTATATGTATTCAAATTAAAATTAGAAAGTCAAAGATGATTTTCTTGCTGCTTCATATATTTCTATTGCGAGTTATGATAAGAAAGGCGCAGTTACCACAATAATTTTGTCTAAAATGTAGTGCTTCATGAGATTTATATCTTTTTGTTGCTTATTTAGTTCTTATTATGGAAAAAGATGATATTTTTGGCCAAGATTCGATTAAAGTTGAATCATATTAAAGTAATTTGTAATGTATTTTTTAAAGATTATGAAGTTGAGAATTGAGATTTTGTGCTTTTTTTTTGATATTGATTGCTGTTCATGTCAATAGCCAACAGTTTGTGCCTTGTTTATATGACATAGTGGTTCAACAACGTGAAGAATCTAATCCGGGATATAAACAAGCACTATATCGAGCCATTGAAGATGCTGCTAAAGAAAGCCATCTTAGAAATGATGAGATTTATACGATTAAGGTAGTATTTCATGTTGTTTATAAGACAGAAGAAGAAAATATCCACGACTCATTGCTTGTACGGCAGATAGAAAGACTCAATCGCGATTATAGAAGACAAAATGCGGATACCATCAATTTGCGGGATGTTTTTCACCCGGTTGCCGCTGATGCAAGGATAGAGTTTGAATTAAATGAAATTAGAAGAGTGCAAACGACTAAAACATTTAGGCCTTCATTCACAGGCCTTCCAGACCAAGTCAAGCAGACAGCCAATGGTGGTAGTGATGCAAAGGATCCAGACCATTACCTCAATATTTGGGTATGTAAAATTGAGCCTTTGACTTTTCTTGGGCTTGAGAGTCCAGTTCTAGGTTATGCATATCCTCCTGATGCATTGTCACATTGGCCTGCTGGTTCAGCAGCACCTGCCAAAGAGTTAGAGGGTGTGGTCATCGATTACCGCACTGTGCGGGATGATAGTTATTACATCAAACAATTGAATAATAACATTCCCATGCTCGGCCGAACGACTGTACATGAAGTTGGTCATTTTCTAGGATTGCGCCATATTTCTGGTGATGCGGGCATACTAGGCGTCAATTGTGAAGGCAATGATGGTGTGGATGACACACCTACACAAGGCATGCAAAGCCAGTTTGACTGTAACAAAGAACAAAATACCTGTGGTGCCGGCGAGCCGGGAGATTTGCCGGATATGGTAGAAAACTATATGGATTATTCATCGGAAGATTGTCAAAATACTTTTACGAAAGGGCAAGTGGCCATTATGCGCAGTGTGTTGACTACATTGAGAAAAGGATTGATTGAAGATGTGTCCGGTACGGATGACGTTAAAATCTCGGGTATCACCCTTGTACCTAATCCGACCTCTGGCTATTTCAGTATAAAAAATACGAGTGATGTGATCATTCATTCACTTGAAATCATGGACATCCGGGGTCGAATCATTCAACAATTCAATAGTGGTTTTGATGGATATTTTACATTGGATAATTTAGAGGCAGGATTGTATTTTGTAAGGATTAATCATCAAATTACCAAAAAATTAGTGATAGCAAATCCTTAAAATACGGTACCCAATTTAAAAATGGGCTAGAGCGTGTAATAAATTCTAGGTTCTTATTACTTTGAGGATATGTTTTGTCTGATTAGTTATTTTTACGCGTTCTGAAATACCCGTCATTAGCAAGGCAACAATGCCTTGTGTATCAGCTAGTATTTGAATATCTTCTTTCTCAAATACTGACAATTTTTTGTTAGTAAGGTAGTCTTTCACCTTTTGTTTTTGACCCTTCATGCCCAGTGGACTGATAATATCTCCTGGCAATTGTTTTCTTAATACAAGCGGAAAATGAAGCTGGTCAGCATCTAAGTAAAGAAAATCACTATCTTTGAGACTGTTAGGCAGCTCGTCTATGGTCGTCAACTCAATTCTAAAATTGCATAATGAGACAGCGCAAGGTATTCTTTGAATGACAACAGGGTCATAGTTGACAATATTTTTTTTGGGTCGGATGATTAAATTGTTGCCATGAATTACACATTCGTGGCTAGAAGTGGTAAAGAGCGCTGAGGTGCAGGCTGTGAGCATATCATCGCATTGTGTAGAACTGAAGCCGTATATTTTTAATTTCTGAAAAAGCAAAGCCGCTCCCAAAGGTAGGGTCTTTATTTTCCCAATGGAAATGCGCATTAAGTCACTGCCAGGAATAGTACTTTGCTTAAAGAAATCTTCCACAAGAAAAGATAACACTTGATCAGCACTATGCACATTTTGAATCGTAGTGAACATACCTTTGTCAGATCGGTAATCGGCTGTGTATATCTGTGGCAAGATCTGATGCCTTATTCTATTGCGAAGGTATTTGTCGGAGTCATTGCTGGCATCATCGCGATAAGGAATTTTATGTTTTGAAGCAAAATCCGTTATTTCCATGCGGCTAGCCCAAAGCAATGGTCGGATGATCTTGCCGACTTTTGCTTCCATGCCTGACAATCCGCTCAAGCCTGAGCCGCGCATTATATTCATAATAAACGTTTCTATCACATCATCTCTGTGATGGGCTGTGGCAATTTGAGCACAGTGTTGTTCTTCTGCTAAATTCATCAACCATTCATATCTGATGATTCTTGCTTTTTGCTGTAGATTCCCATTTTCGAATACGATAGGATCAATGTCTAGTTTGAAAAAGTGAATACCTTTATTTTTGCAATAATCTGATACCAGTCTGGCATCTTCATCTGATTCAGCGCCTCTGAGATGATGATTGATATGTGCTATTTTGATTGATAGCTTGCATTGTACAAATAGTTCAGCCATGACCATAGAATCTCTGCCACCTGATACGGCTAGTAGGGTGGTGCTACCGGGTGATATGAGATTTTGCTGTGATATATAATCCCTAAATGAATTGAGCATTATTTTATTAGGCTGTTTTTAAAATGGTTGATTATCTTTGCATTTTGCTTTCACTGAGCACAAAGATACATCACTTTTAAGTGAAGTATTTTATAAATAGTTACGTAATTGATATTTTTTCAAATTAAGATATTTTGTAATATGAAATACTTTGTTTATCTGATTTTTTTTTACATTGGTTATAGGAATTGGTTGTAAAGAGCCAGGCCAAAATGGTACAACATCCTCAAAGGTGGACACTAGCACTATGCCTATTGATCAGCTTTCTATTATCCATAACCAGAGAAATATATCTGACAGTATGGTGGTAGTTTGGCGCAATCATGCAAAGGGCATTCTGGAACATAGGATCAGTCAGTCGGACCCAAAGATGACTACATCCATCACTAAAGATTTATATCATGTGCAAGGAGTACTGAGAGGTTCTGATGTTACCTTTGGTCACGATCTCAAAGGCGCTTGGTTTGATTTTAATGATGATCAATCTTATACCTACGGCTATTTTGCTGAAACTTATGGTAGTGGCCGCTATCATTATGAGACAAATCGTGGTTTATTACTACTTGTGGACAATGATGAAAGGATGAAACCTCAAGAATTTAAAGTGATAGCTGCTGCTGAAAACCTGGTTTTGCAAGGTGAAGCCACCTATAATGATAACAATATGCAGGTTAAAATGAATCGTCAGGTAGGCTTTCCACAACCACCACCACCGGCTAGAGATGATGAGTATGATGATTTATTCAAATAATTCTATTATCTACGTACTTCCTTAAATTTACCTTTGAAGGTTTTTTCTCCTGCTTTGACGGATAGGTTAAGATGGTTGTCTCTCGGTGGGACAGGACAATTATAACCATTGCTGTAAGCACACCAGGGATTATAACACCGATTGAAATCGATTATAATTTGATTGTTTTTTATATCCTTAATGGTATAATCCATATATCTGCCTCCACCGTAGGTTTCATCGCTATTTGTCAAGTCTTTGAATGGTAAAAACAAATGTTCAGCATACTCCTGTTGATTGGCCAGTGCAAGGTTTTGATATAGTTTGAGTGAGAATTTTTGATTTTTATATTGGCAAAAGGCTGTAGCATATGCTTTAAATTTTTTAGTTCTGCCACTATAGGTCGGCATATCTATCGGCATAGCATTATCCTCTAAAATACAGTTGCAGGTCAGTTTCCATTTAGCATCGGGATTGTAAAAATCTAACAACACTAGATCATCTGCATCAAGCGGTGAAGCTTCAGTATCTAGAAAATCCTTTTTATATGCTTCCCGATACTGATCGACTTCATTGCGAAATGATTTACTAGTTCCACAAGATGTTAAAAGTACGGTGATGATCACCAATAAAATTGAATGGTAATTTTGCATAAATTATGAATTTTCAGATTATTCAGGTTGTTTTTTAGCAGTAAAAACAAGACGATGGTGGTTCCAGCTCATGCGCTGGATATGATGAATACCATAACCAGCAAAATCATAAAGTTCTTGCCATCCTAGATCGGAACTAGCTTCAAATTTTAATAATCTGGAATCATCAGCTGCTAGGATCATATCGTCATTGACCAATTCAAAATCTTCGGTACCGCGAGGCATGGAGCAAACAGTATTGAACTGACCCGTTACCGGATCGTATGTTTTTAAAAACCACTGCAGATTATTGGTCTTATGCACAAAATATAACAGACCTTTACTGTTCGTCTTTAAGCACCTTCCAATATGATCTGTAATGATGCTAACCTTTTGATTTACAGTATTGGCGATTGCTAATTGTGGTGGATTAGCTACTAAAAACAATGCAACATTTTCATAATCAAGCCATGAGTAATATCCGATATTATTTAGCTTAGGAAGTAAGCGCATACCGGAATTGGTTCTAGACAATGGATACCTCCACAGGCTTTGATCGACACCATCTCTTTCGATCCTCACAGTTGTAAAATTATGGTTGTCCGGTGTAGGTGTAGGAGAAAATTCACTGATACCATCTGTATCTGTGACTTTAAACATATTTTTATTGGTGAGTTGCAATGCAATAATATCTGTAAACTTTTCATCAGGTTGTAGAGAAGTAATATAGATCGTTTTTTTTGTCAAAAAAATCTTGGCTGATTATTATATCCTTTAGGATTAAAAGAGTTCAGAAAACTGATTTTCTTTAACTCAAAAGGTGCATTGTCGTCACTAAATTCAGCAAGATACAAGTCAAATGGGTCATATTGAGCACTTATAGGAATTATCAAGGTGGATAGGATGGTTAATAATAAGGCAATCCTGAGCATGGTGTAAGATTTATAATAATATTGTACAAATATACAAAATTTTATCTATGACTATAGCGACACTTGCAGATTAAATTCGATTAGCCGATCCTCCATAATTTGATAAGTCTGTCGTCACTGGCTGATGCTAGTATATGGTGAGGAGCTAGCCATTGGAGTTGATTGACGGAATTGATGTGGCCTTTATGTTGAAAGTCTAATAACTGAATCGGTGCAAGCGTGTCTTCATGCCAAAGCCGAATAGTTTTGTCTCTCGACGCTGTTGCAATGATGGGTAATGGCTTCAAATGCACAATGTCATTGATTGTGTACCAGTGAGCGGCAATATCAGCAATCAATTGAGGTGTTTCATTCATATCCCACATTTTAAGATGGGCGTCGCGACCTCCGGTGATTAGTTGTTTTTTTTGATTCCATAGCATGGCAAAAACCGTATTTTCGTGAGCAGCTGCTATGATTTTTTTTACTGAGTAGTCTATTAATGATAGCTCGTAAATGTGGTGATCTGTACCACCGAGATATAAAGTATTGTTGTCAATGCTAGGTAGAATGCTGCGCAATCCTTGATGGTTGACAACAACGGTCAGTTCTGCTAGACATAATACTGTATTCCACAAAATAGTGGTACCATCCCTACTAATGGAAATAAGATGTGTAGGTGATACCTGGTAAAACCCAAAGACGCCTTTAGTATGGTTGTAAGTTTCAGCTTTGACGACCTTGTCTTCTAGGTCTATCCAGAATATCCTACCATACATATCTCCCGCAACGATGGTTTTATTATCTTCAAGGATCATCATGCTGAAGATCGTCGCTTTAGTGTCTGCTACAAGGTATCCGTCATTTCCCTCACCTGCTCCTTGCCATTTTACTATCCATCCATCACCACCTGCACTATATAATTCATCTTTTTCTTCATCATAAGCGAGAGTATAAACGGAGCCATTGTGACCTTTATATTCTTTAAAAAGTGTGGCAAATTTTTCTTTACTCAAAACATCCATTGTTGTTTTAGAGGCTAACAATGTAAACTGTTGCTATGTTTAACGGTGTCAAATATTAGCACCTATATTCTTATTCCTGTTAGGTCTAGCAATGCAGTTTAGCTTCCACTTTTCCAAGTGGTAATTTATTAGGCTACAAAATTTTGTTATAGGGTCCTATTTTTACTCATTATTCAATAAAGTGCACCAATAGTCAATATTCTATCGATAACGAAACAAACTACAACAAAAATGAGTTAATAACTGACAAATGAAATTATAGAAACGCGTGCCCTTATTATATCAGTCGCATATCGCTAATGGTGGTGTTTTTGGCATCTGGGATGTAAAAGAAGATGAAACTTTTTTTGAAAGAAAAATTGACTTTTATCCGGAGGAGTTTAAAGAGCTGGAAGGACTCCGCGCTCGAAAAAAGATGGAATGGCTATCATCACGATATTTATTGCACGTTCTATCCCAACGAGAAATCAGAGGCGCATGCCTGAAAGATGAATTTGGCAAACCCTACTTAAAGGATTCCCCATTCCACATTTCTATCAGTCATAGTTCCTCTTGTACTGCCGTCATTGGATCGCCTGCGTTTTGTGGTATAGATATCCAGATTATTGTTCCTAAAATTGAGAGAATTGCCCCTAGATTTATCAATACAGTGGAATGGGAATATATTCCTGACCAAGACAAGATTTTATATTTTCACACGCTGTGGGGCGCAAAAGAAGCCATGTACAAATCTTTTGGGCGAAGAGGTCTAGATTTTAGAAAAGACATGAATATTTTACCTTTCATGTATCAAGCTGATGGCTTTTTTTTCAGAGGAAGTGTGGTTAAGAATGATTTTAACAAAAATTATACTTTATTTTGCCGTCAGTTTGATCACTTAATATTAGTTTATGCACTTCAGGAAAATTAAGGTTGTATTTGTTATTATGCTCATTTTCAGTGGGTTGGTCATGAGTTGTCGCAATAAAGTAAATCGTGATGTTGCTGATAAAAGTACTAGTGTAGAAGCTACCTACGAGACTAAGGAGTTTCTTGAATTTTATGATAGATTTGGTTCAGACAGTGTATTTCAGATGCAGCATATAGTATTTCCATTGGAAGGTATGAAAGCCATCGTTGATTCCCTGGAAAGACCTGATCCAGATTTTCATTGGCAAAAGGAGGACTGGGTGATCCATGGTCCATTTGATGATATGGATGGGACATTTTCAAGGGAATTTGTAGATTTTAATGGCCTTGTGATAGAGAAAATTTATGATCCGTCAGGTACATTTTCAATGGAAAGGCGATTTAAAAAGTTGGCATCCGGATGGAATCTTATTTATTATCGCGAGATGGGACGATATTGAGCTATCCTAATCAATACCTTTAAAAATAGTCACAAAGAATACATTTTAGCTAAAAACTGAGGCTAAAATCATAAATTTATATATTTTTACGGACTAAATCAATCTAATCAATGCATATGTTACGACATTCTTTTGCACTGCTGATGGTAGTGTTATTTATCAACAGTATGAGTGCACAGTCTTTTTTCAAAAGAACGGATGAAAGAAAGATTTCTTTGAGAAGTAATGACGAAAGAACCATTATACCTACAAAATACGAAGTGTTTACGCTAGATGTTGCAGGTATAAAAACCTATTTACGTCAGACTCCTATGGAATTTTCAGGACTTGTGGGTTTGCCGCTTGAAATACCGATGCCAGATGGTTCGCTTGAAATGTTTGAAGTATTTGAAGCACCTTCCATGGAACCGGAACTTTCAGCAAAGTTTCCTTCCATTCGATCATATAAAGGTGTAAGTCACAAGGACAGATCAACAAGTGTGCGATTTGCTGTTGGCCCTAATGGATTTTATGCGGCCATTGAGTCATTGGATGGAGAAAAATACATTGATCCGTATTCTGAGAAAAACACTGATGACTATATAGTGTATAACGTTAAAGATCATCGTAGTGATATTTATGATAATATCTCCATGTGTGGTGTAGAAGGAGGTGCACCTGAAAGTGCTTTTCATGAGACTAGTACCCTATCCGGACGTACCGATATTGTTGACTTACGGATATTTAGACTAGCTATGGCCTGTACCGGCGAATGGGGAAGAGTAGCCCGAAGGGGCACTGTAGAAAAGTGTCTTGCTGACATGAATACTATGTTAACAAGAATGAATGCGATTTATGAGCGTGAATTATCTCTCAGATTTGTATTAGTAGCTGAAAATGATAAATTGATCTTCCTAGACGCTAATACGGATCCTTACAATAATTCAAATGAAGGTAAAAAAATATTACCTACCAATACCAGAGTGATTAATGGCCTTTTGACTGGAGGAGCTGGTGCTTATGATATTGGTCATGTTTTATCAATTTGTTATGACATTGGTGGTGTTGCTCAATTAGGATCAGCATGTCAGAGTAACAAGGGAAATGGCGTGACATGTAATAATAATAATGATTTGTCTAATATTGTAACAAGGGTAATGGCTCACGAGGTAGGGCATCAATTTGATGCTGCTCACACATGGAATATTTGCTCTGATTATGATGATCAGAGATCTGGCAGCTGGGCTTATGAACCTGGGAGTGGTACGACAATCATGTCTTATGCGGGATCATGTGATACCGATGATGTAACAAAAGACAACGATGATTATTTTCATGTAGCATCGTTATTTCAGATGTATAAAAAAACTAATATAGGTGGAAATGCCTATAGCTGTTCTCAAAAGGTACCAACCAATAATCACTTTCCTACAGTGACAGTTCCTGCTGTTACTTACACTATTCCTATATCGACACCATTTGCATTAAGCGGCTCAGGCACTGATGAGGACAATGATAAGTTAACGTATTGTTGGGAACAATATGACTTAGGAGATAAGGTTGCGCTTGGCACTATTTCTGATAAAGGTCCTTTGTTTAGATCATACAAACCAGCCACTAACGGAGATATTCGATTTATCCCTAAGGCTAATAATATCTTATCAGGTAACTATACTGATAAGACTGAACCACTTCCTGATTTAGCTCGTTCATTTACATTTCGGTTGACGGTTAGAGACAATAACGCAGAAGCAGGTGGAGTCGTTTGGGATGAGTGTAAAGTTGAGGTGACTGATAAGGCAGGTCCATTTAAACTCATATTTCCAGAACTTGATGAAAGGTTTAAAACTGGACAGTTAGTAAACATCTTATGGGATGTTGCAAACACAGACAAAGCACCAGTTAATTGTCAAAAAGTCAATATCTATGGTTCATTTTCAGCTGCACTCAGAGATGACGACCCTAATTTAGTACCACTTGCCCTTGACGTGCCTAATAACGGAAGTGCGAATGTAATTATTCCAAACAGAATCAGCAATTTCTTTAGAATTGTAATCAAAGCAGCAGACAATATTTTCTTAGTTTCTTCTAAACTGCCATCAAGAATTGAAGAGGCTACAGAGCCTAATATTTATGTAGTGCCTGAAACCACTAGTATTAATATTTGTCAGCCAGACACAGGATTTGTCAACTTTATTACACAAGCCCTTGGAGGTTTTGAAGGTAAAGTAGGCTTTTTGATTGATTCTGATTTGCCTGCGGGCATAACTGCCGTCATGGGGAAAGACACTATTGTAGCAGGCGAAATTAACACGCTGATTATCAATACTAATCAAGTAGTAGGTAGTGTTTCGGGAACCATAACGGTCAAGACATTTGCTGATGGAGTCGATACCATAATCAATAATGTGGATGTATTTGTTGAAGGCGGTAACATTGATTTTGTGAAGACAATTAGTCCTGAAGCGGACGCAGATAATACTACTACGCTACCAAAATTTTTCTGGAATTCAAAGCCGGATGCTATCAGTTACGAAATTCAGATAGCTACCAATCCTGATTTTATAGGCAATAGTTTAGTTGCAGAAGCTATAGTTGCTGACACCACTTACATTGTTCCTACATTGCTTAAAAAGTCGACAATATATTACTGGAGAGTGCGTGGGAATAATAATTGTAAAAGCGGAGAATGGTCTGAGATCAGAGCTTTTTTAACAGAGGTATCGGCTTGCTCTGAGTTGCTTTCAGGCACCATGGATATAACCATTGGTGTTGCTAAGGATGCTATTGCTGAAATACCGCTCAGCGTGACATTATCTGGCAATGTAAGTGATGTGAATATTGGATTGATTAAGGCTACGCACGGTAGATTGAGTGATCTTTCTGCATATCTGGTTTCGCCATCAGGTACAGAAGCCCTTCTGTGGAGTAAAAAATGTGCAAACCAGCAAAATGTCAGAATAGGCCTAGATGACCAGTCTCCTGATTTTTTCCAATGTCCTATTAATACTGGCAAACTGTACAGAACAGACGTATCAGGTGGTGCCGCGAAACTGGATATATTTAACGGTGAGCCAATGCAAGGGCAGTGGATACTGAGACTAGTAGATGGTGTAGCAGGCATTGGAGGAAAGCTTGAAGAGTTTAATTTGGAAATATGTGCTAATTTAACACCTCAGGATCCGTTTATCATCACGAATAAAACTCTGGATTTAAAACCTGGTGATAAAACGGCTTTAAATAATACATGGCTTGAAGTAGGAGATAATGACAATGGCCCTACAGAGCTGGTATTTACTATTGTTACCTTGCCACAACATGCGGAGATGCTCTTGAATGGCCTGCCATTGGCTGTTGGCTCGACATTTACTCAGGATGATTTAAATGGATGGAGACTTCGGTATGATTCTGATGCAACCTATGAAGGCCCAGATGCCTTTACATTCACTGTATTTGATGGAGCCGGAGGATGGCTAGGTATTACTACTTTTAACGTTAATGCTGATAATGATAATAAAAGTACAAGTGTAGATGATACTAATATCAGCAATGATGTTTTTGTATCTCCCAATCCTACTACTGAGGTGATCAATATTGCATTGACTGGCAAAGCAAGTAACTTCAAGACCTATAGGTTAAGTGATCTTTCCGGAAGAATAGTAACAGAAGGCAGCCTATCAGGTAAAAATACTTCCGTCGATTTAAGAAGTATCAATAAAGGCATTTATTTATTGCATCTCTCAGATGGTCGATTGACGGCGACTAAGAAGGTCATCCGTATGTAATATAAAGTATATTTAAGATTGAAAATCAGGGATTATATTAAAAATAATTCCTGATTTTTTTTATTTGGATATGAGGTTAGGTTTAATTTTAGTTATGAATATAAATAATTGCATATCTTTGCAAAGCTAAAAGTAAACTGTGCATGGCTGATAATAACAGTGAAGGTGGTTTTTTGAAGTATGTTTTTAGTATGGTTTTTGTTAAGCAGTTGCTGATGATTATGGGCGGCTTGCTTATTTTACTGTTATTAGTGCTTTTATGGCTGAGGATCTACACCCATCACGGACAGAAAATAGAACTACCAGATTTTATAGGTAAGAATATTGGTGATGCTCGCCAAATGGCAACAGATCATGATTTTGAAATTATTGCAGCTGATTCATTATTTATAGTCGGAAAACCTGGAGGTTTGATTACTGATCAGAACCCTAAACCGGGATCAATGGTGAAGGAGCGAAGAAAGATTTATGTGACCGTCACAAAGTATATCAAAGAAACAGTTAGAGTGGCCGACTTACCTACACTCTACGGTAACGCCTACGAGCAGAAGAAAACAGAGCTAAAGTATCGCGATATTGAGAGCGTTATCAAAGATTATAAGTACGATCCCGGCGAACCTAATCATATCTTAGAGGTATATTACAATGGTGAACTTGTGATTTCAAGAGATGGAAGAAAGGACAACGTAGTGATCGAAAAAGGTGGAACCCTTGAATTTGTACTTTCACGCCGTGATGGTGGAGATGTCATGATTCCAAATTTGAAGTGTGTTACACTTGATGAGGCAAAATTTATCCTAGAAAGCTCCAGGCTTATGCTAGGAGATATCTCTAAGCGAGGTGAAGATGCTGAAGATGCTGTATGGTACATCATTGCACAGTCTCCTCCATATGATGGTATCACAAATATTAAAATGGGTGACAAGGTGTCTGTAACAGTTGCCACTAAAAAGCCTGATATCTGTGATTGATAATTGCTGTAAAATATTTGATTAACATGGAAGATATAACAGTTGAAGAACTGAAGCAGAAGATATATAGAAATGAGTCATTTGTTTTTATCGATGTGAGAGAGCCTGAGGAGTATGAGCAAGCTAATTTAGGTGCTGAGTTGATTCCTTTAGGTACTTTACCTGATGTCCTACCATCTTTATTAGTACATCGAGAGAAAGAAATCATTATCCATTGTAGATCAGGCGCACGAAGCGGCAATGCTAAACTTTTTCTGGTGAGCCAAGGGTTTACCAATGTCAGAAACGTACTAGGAGGCATTCTTGAGTGGGAGCGATTATACGGATTGCATCAGTAAATAAAAAAAGGCTGTATTCTAAAAAATAGGTACAGCCTTTTTACTTTATTGTCCTTTGAGATTTATTCAATCGTTCCCTTACCTTCACGGATGACTTCAATCTCGTCTCCTATACAATCCAAAATAGTAGATTCTTCATCTTTACCCAAACCACCATCGATGAGCAAATCAACTTGATGCTGAAAATTTTGCTCAATTTCATCTGGATCTACAAATACCTTTAGTGCTCCACCATCCGTATTTAAGGAAGTAGAAATAAGCGGTGCTTCAAGGAATTCATGAAGTGAATCGAGAATCTCATTTTTAGGTATTCTTACACCTATTTCTTCCTTATTATTTTTAAAAAACTTTTGAACGTAATTATTGGAATTGAGTATGAATGTATAAGGTCCGGGTAAATAACGCTTCATGGTTTTAAATACATCATTGTTAATTTGAGTAGTGTATTGAGAAATGACACTGATATTAGGGCAAATTAATGACATCCGAGCCTGTTTTTCTTTTTTGTTAAGAATACGACAGATTCGTTCTATTCCGGGCTTATTCGTCATCAGGCAGCCCAGTGCATACATGGTGTCTGTCGGAAAAATGACTATTTCTCCCTTATTGATACGTTCAGCTACTTCTTTTTAAATCGCGCTTGTTAGGGTTCGTGTCATGAAAAAAAATACCTTTTCATAATCTCATCAATTTATCTGTTAAAAAATATAATTTCAATAATGTTTATCATAAATGTTTTGTTCCGTCAAATTGTTGTGCAGAGTTATCACTTAATAAAAATATTTAATGAATTTTGTAATATCAGAACTTAAGGAAATGCCACTTATTGGTTCGCAAATACATATAGGACATGATAGCAATGCCCACCCAGTAAAAGACCTCAATAGACCACGCCCAGTTGAGTCCAAAGTAATACATTTTTATTAGAACATAACTGCATACGATATAAAACACGGTAAATATAGTTTGAATGCGCAGCGCTGTCTGGGTATGACCAGTACCTATCAATCCGTTGAAAAAGATACCTCCGATGCCAAATACGGTTAGGATAAGTAAAAGCATCGGCAAGTAAGGTTTAGAAAGCATGATTAATGACATATCTTCCTTGCCAAAAAGTGGGTACAGAAAAAATTCCGGAAATAAAACCACAGGAATGGAAATCAATAAGGTGGTAGCCAGATTGAGCTTTGTAGTTTTTATTATCAATGGTATAACCGCTTGCCTTTTTTTATGACCTATGAAGCCACTAACCAAGGTATTGATTCCAGTAGAATACCCCCAACATGGGATGGAAAGTATGAGATATACCGTGCGCAGCAGATTGGAGATTTCTAATTCTTGTCTTCCAATATTTTCTATGAAACTGAAAAATAAAAACCAGGATCCTATACTCAGTATAGATTGAAAGACAATCGGTATTGATATTTTAAACATATTGACTATCTCTTTAATAGCCGGGCCATTAAGCGTGAATAGCCTATATTTTCTGTTGCTCTTGTCAAATAGCATATAGACTGCAAAAACAACAAATGCAACAATCTCAGCTATCGTACTTGCTGTTGCTGAACCTGCGATTCCCATAGGTTCAAAACCAAATTTACCAAAGACGAGTACATAGTTCAATACAAGGTTGACAACAATCAGTACAAAAGTGTCATAGACAATGAATTTTGTGTCAGCAATACCAGTATAAAATGCAATGAAACATAAGCCTATATAACTAAAAAATACACCCCAACTCCTGGGTATGATGTATTCTATACATTTTTCAAGAATATGTGGATCTTTTACAAAGATTTCAAAAAAGCCGTGACTTCCAAATCTTAAAAATAAGAATAAAACAACGGCTAGAAGCAATTCAAATAGTACCAAGGCTTGAAATTCTTTGCCAGCGCCCGTAAAATTTTTTTCACCATATCTTCGGGCGATAATGATTTGCCCACCGCGCGAAAATCCGTAGCCAATACTTGAAATGATTAGATAAAATACGCCTACGAGCCCTGCAGCGGCAAAATCAACAGAGTTGTAATGGTACAAAAATACATTATCACTCAGTACGATAATGTTCTGAGCCGCACTTCCGAGCATAATGGGTACAGAAAGTGACAAAATTTGTTTGTAAGAGGTATTTAATTCCATTTGGGTTGCAAAATATCTGTTTTTTTTATCAAAATGGACGATTTAGCTAATTTTTATCTTTTTGTTAATGTATATTTGATAGATGTTTTTGACGTAGCATATTTTATCATATAATCTTTTAAAACCAATATTATGTTAATTTTGAGTCGTTTGCTGCTGATAATTAGCCTTATATTTGTGATTTTCTCATGCCAAAGGCATAAAATTATTGACAATTCTAAAGATATGAATAAACGAAATACATCGACAAATTTATATGATTTGCAACCACCAGTGGCCAATAAAATTAGACATAAATCGATTGTACATGGTCAAGAAGTAATAGATGATTATTACTGGATGCGTTTGTCTGATGAGCAAAAGGAAGCAGCTACACCAGATGAACAGACTATGAACGTCCTAGCTTATCTTAATGCTGAGAATAATTATCGTGAAAAGATGATGCAACATACAGAGCACTTTCAAGGAAAAATTATTTGAAGAGATTAAAGGCAGAATCAAGCAAACTGATATGTCAGTGCCATATAAGGATAATGGGTATTATTATATCACTAGATTTGAAGAAGGTAAAGAATACCCGATTAAAAGTCGAAAAAAAGAGCATCTAGAAGCTCCTGAAGAAATATTACTGGATGTCAATGGCCTTGCAGCAAATCATGAATACTATCAACTCGGAGGTATGTCGGTGAGCCCTGACAATAACTTACTGGCTTACAGCGAAGATACCGTAAGTAGGCGACAATATACCATCCGATTTAAAAATTTAATAACAGGAGAATTACTCAGTGATGTCATACCTAATACAACAGGGAGTGTCGTCTGGGGTAATGATAATAAGACGGTTTTCTATACCTTAAAGGATGCTTCACTGCGCTCTTATAAAATCATCAGGCATACCTTAGGCACTGAAACCGATCAGGACGTTGAGGTATTTCATGAGGTAGATGAAACATTTGGTACATATATTTACAAATCTAAATCAAGGAAATATTTGATTATAGGATCGTTTGCAACACTTTCTCAGGAATACAGGATTTTAGAAGCAGATAATCCACTAGGTAGTTTTCGGATTTTTCAACCACGAGAGCGAAAGTTAGAGTATGCAATCAGTCATTTTGATGATAAATGGTTGATTACTACAAATAAGGACGGAGCTACAAACTTTAAAGTAATGGTCACTCCTGAATATGCAACGAGTAAGCAAAACTGGAAGGATTATATAGCTTATGATCCGTCAGTATTTATTGAAGGAATCGATGTGTTTAAAAGTTTCATGGCCATGTCTGTGCGAAAGGATGGTATCACTCAACTTTATATTAAACCTTGGATCAATGAAGAAGGTCATTATGTAGCTTTTGGAGAAGATACCTATACAGTCACTTTAGGTGTCAATCCTGATTTTGACACGGACTTGCTGCGGCTGGACTATACTTCACTTACGACTCCTAATTCCACATACGACTATCATGTAGGTGAGAAGCAACTGGAGCTATTAAAGAGACAGGAAGTAGTCGGGACTTTCAATCCTGATGATTACATCTCTGAACGAAAGATGGTACAGGCGTCGGATGGTACAATGGTACCGCTTTCTATCGTGTATAAAAAAGGCTTTAAAAAGGATGGAACTGCACCAGTGTTGTTATACGGATATGGTTCCTATGGTATCTCAATGGATCCATATTTTTCGTCAGCCAGGTTGAGTTTATTAGATAGGGGTTTTGGATTTGCAATAGCTCACATACGAGGCGGGCAGGAGATGGGTAGGCAATGGTATGAAGATGGTAAGTTTCTTCATAAAAAGAATACATTTACTGATTTTATAGACTGTGGTGATTTCTTAGTCAGAGAAAAATATGCTGCTAAAGATAATCTTTTTGCCAGTGGTGGCAGTGCTGGAGGATTGTTAATGGGTGCAGTATTGAATATGCGCCCAGACTTATGGAAAGGTGTGATAGCCGCAGTGCCTTTTGTAGATGTAGTCAATACAATGCTAGACGAAAGCATCCCACTGACAACCGGTGAATTTGATGAGTGGGGAAATCCTAAAGATATCACTTATTATAATTATATGCTTTCGTATTCGCCTTATGATAATGTTAGACGTGTTGATTATCCTGCTATGCTTGTCACGACAGGTTACTGGGATTCTCAGGTACAATACTGGGAACCAGCTAAATGGGTTGCTAAACTTAGGGATTATAAAACGGATCAAAATCCATTATTACTGTATTGCAATATGGATACGGGGCATGGTGGTGCTTCTGGTAGATTCAAGCGATTTAAGGAAACAGCTATGGAGTATGCATTTTGTTGGACTTAGCAGGACTAAGAGAGGAGTGAAGTATTTTGAACCATATACATTTCAGAGATCTGGACTCAAAGTAGCCAATAGAATTGCCTTATCGCCGATGACCAATAAGCAAAGCCATGAAGATGGCACGCTTTCTGATGGTGAATACAAATGGTTGATACGCAGAGGTAAAGAAGGTTTCGGTGTTTTGTTTTCTTGTGCAGCTAACGTTTCAATGGATGGCAAAGGATGGAATGGTGAGCTGGGTGTTTACAGTGATTTACATCTTGAAGGGTTAACTCAGTTGGCACAAGGCATACGTGCCTGTCATAGTACCGGGCTTGTACAATTATACCATGGCGGAGCTCGCAGTCCTGAGCCTCTAATTGGTTGCCGGCCATGGAGTGCTGTGGATCATATGTTTCGCTTAGGTAAGCATGAAGTTTCAGTCAGGGCTGCTACTGAAGTTGATATACGCAGAGTGATCAATGATTTTAAGGTTGCTGCATTGCGGTGTCAGCAAGCCGGATTTGATGGAGTCGAACTACATGCAGCCCACGGCTATTTGCTTCATCAGTTTTTGAGTACAGAAAACCAAAGAAATGATCGTTGGGGCGGGCGTTTTGAAAATAGAATCCGATTATTGATGACCATCGTCAGCGAAATAAAGTCCGTGATAAACCCAAATTTTCTAGTTGGTATTCGGCTGACACCGGAAGATAAATATACTTATAAAGGAACTGATTTTGATGAAAGCCTGCATCTTGCTGAACAATTAATAGAAGTGGGCATTGATTTTTTGGATGTTTCTACCTGGGATTACCGTAAATCACCTGACAAATATCCTGATTCTGGGCAGCCTATAATCTCATGGTACAGAAGCCGGCTAGGTACTGATTTTCCATTGTTTGTAGCCGGAGATATTTGGGATCCTACTGATGCCATGCAAGCTATGCAATATGGTGCTGACTTTGTTTGTCTTGGAAAAGCAGCCATAGGTGTACCGGACTGGCCTTCAAAGGCACGTCAATCCGAATTTAAAGCACCAAGACCACCCTATACTAAAGAACACCTTGCTGCGGCAGACCTTAGTCAACCATTTATCGACTATATGTCAAAATGGGAAAACTTTGTTGTCAGTGAATGAGATCTATTCTGATTAAATCAGTTGTTTTATTTTGCTAAGATGCTTAAAACTTAGTTTCCAGTAAGTATGGCATCATAGCTCTCCATGTAGGCCAGTCATGCCGCATATCATAGCCCCAGATATCCAGATCATGAGGTATTTGCCTATGGTGTAATAATCCTGAAAGATAACGTGAGCCATTGGGATCTTCATAATCTCCTGATCCTGACAGAATGTGGATATGCTTAGAACTTCTGATGGTGTTCAGGTGGTCCTCGTTATTGAGGTCATTAAGATAATGAAGTGGGCTATTCCAGTAACAGTCTTCGTCCCAATAACCCTTGGTGTAAGCACCTAAATCATAGATGCCCGACATTGAAATACAACCTCTGATGGCCCATGGATTTTTGAAAAATAAATTAGCAGCATGTAATGCTCCAAATGAAGCTCCACAAGTATAAATAGGCGTGTCTAAACTTGTGCGCTTTTTAATGAAGGGCACAACTTCGTTATGAACATAATCATTAAACTGGTTGTGTCTGACAACCTTTGTTCTGCCACTCAACTTGCTATTGAGCCAGCTTTCATTATTAATAGAGTTGATAGAATATACCTTTACCTTTCCTTCTTCAATATATTTTTCTATAGCATCAATTAGCAGAAATCTTTCGTATTCCAGATAATCTGCAGCGGCGGTCGGAAGTAATAAGATGACCGGCCCATAATGACCATATTCCACTATTTCCATTTGCTTATTCAGTGCCGGACTGTACCATGATTGTATCTCTCTATGCATAACTAAGTTTATTTTGATGCAATAATAGGAATTATTAAATAGAACTGGAATTTAAACCTACAATTTATTAATAGGAATTGTAATTTTTTTTTCATCTAGCTTAGAACTAAATTAATTTATTTACGAATGGATGTAAATAAGATAGAAAATTATTGACTAAATATCACAGGCTTCTGCTCATTTTGATGTGAGGCAGACCTATTTCTTTAAAGGGCTTTCCTACGGCCTGATAGCCAAGTTTAGTATAAAATTCAATAGCTGTTGATCTGGCGTGTAGTTCCATGAGGTGGTAGCCTTTGTTTTTAGCAAATACTTCGGAATATTTGACCATATAACTACCAATGCCAACTGATTGTAGCTCCTGTCTCACGGCCACTTGTCGCATTTTTAGTGTGGAAGTGTTGATTGGCTTTAAAATCAGACATCCTACCAGTTGTAAGGTTGCAATCTGATAACAGGCGATATGAAAAGAATCAAACTCAGTGGCAAGGTCTTTAGTATGAAATTCCATCTCTAATGGTTTGCGCAGAATGTCGTACCTCAGAGATACAGTTTCATCATACTCAGGCGTTGCAAAATCAATAGGTATGCAAAAATAGGATGGAGACATACTAATAACTGTGCTAATCTATTTCAGTCAACTCTTCTGTGTAGCCTGCAAAGATGCCTAGACCATTTTGAATGTTGGAATAAATATCAGGCGTAGTTGAAAAACTGCTATTGTGATTATCTGCTTGGCTAAACTTTTCTACTGTTTTATAGTAGTTATATAGTTCGCTACTGGCGGTAACTACTCTGAGATATTTTTTATAGACAATGGTAGAGTCACCTTGAATTTGATTACCTCCATTCGATGAGTCGGCATCATTTTCATTATCTATGATAAAAGCAGATGTAAAAGACCCATTTTTAGTAAAGGCATCATTTTCTACCTTGGTCATACCCATCAACATATTGCTTACATTGATTAAGCTATTGTATTTTAATAAGTCAGAGATGAACTTATTGGGCATGCCATAATAATTACTGCTATATGGATTGCCATTGTTGGATCCGGTATAATTCCATATCAGATACTGGCTTTCATCGCCTTTGACCTGAAACTGTACCGTGGCGATTCTAGAATCTATGATGTCCGTGCTGATATTCACAATATTAGCCTTTTTAGGTGCTCTGCTAGAAGCTTTGATGGTCTTATGTCCAGGCACCTCTACTGATAGTTCATACATTTTGTCTGGTAGTGGAGGGTAGTATTCTGCAGAGTAAACTCCTTCTCCATTGTGCTTTAAGAAGATCTCACGACCTGTAGTCTTCTCTTTAATGATGACCACTGCATTTTCTACCGGTTTGATCTTTGAATCCTTAGAAAGGATATCACGGCTAGTCGATAGATGGACAGTCCACTTTTCACCAGGTTTGAAAATGGAATTGACTACTATTTTAGGATTGAACGCTTCTCTATGAAATACAAAGTCTTCCTCACATGATGTGAGCATGACAATTGCTATGATGAAAGCCCCAAGATAGTAAAGACGCTGCATAGGCGTATTTAAAAAATTTCCCCAAAGTTAAGAATTGTTTTATTAATGGGAGCAAATATTTTATATAAAATAACTGAGATAATAGCCATGTAAATATTAAATATTGTAAATAAATTATTTACGAAATATAATATTTTTTCAGCTAAAGTTAATCAGCTCGATCGATATTTTATATCAAAATCGGATAGTGCCAATTATCGAGGGCGTGATAGGTAAAATGCTCACTTTTTTTAAAAAATTGCTCATCAGGTGCTAGGTGATTTTTATAGATATAGATGTAGTAAGCATTCAACCTATTATAAAACGTTGTAAATATTGAGAGATATGTCAGCTATATAATCTTTATTTTCATAGTGATAGGAGGCACTGACCGTCAGCTGATGGAAATCGGGTAGCCTATAATTATTTTTACCTTCAGCATTCAAAAGCTTAATACCTAGATACGAAGCATATTCTTCAGTAGCCAGTGAAAAAGCCTTGCCGGTGTTATACACAAAATTAGCTCCTGCGCTAAAACGATTAGAAAACTTGAAGTTGACACCGGTATTCATATCCCAAGGTTTGTCATGCGCAGCCGGAAAAGCTTTGCCATTGTTGATTTCATTATATTGGAAAATGGTTTTTGATCTGGTTAATGAAAACCAACCTTTCAATCGACCGCTTGTTTTGTGAATGAGTAATTCCAATCCTTGTGAATGTCCGGTACCACTATATACGTTTCTTTCCCAGTCTTTTGAAGAGTTATATACCGGTGTGATGTTTTGATCATTGATTAAAAAATAAAACAATTCCACAGGTGATGTATATTCCAGTGTATTTTTCATATGTTTGGTATATGCTCCAAGATATAAATATAAATTTTTTGTAATATTAAATGTATAGCTTGCGCTCCATTGATCAGACAAGAGTGGTTTTATCCTTGTAGTCGCTGGAACCCAAAGGTCTGATGGCAATCCTAATCCCGAATTTGACAATAAGTGGAAAGGTTGAGCCATTCTACTATAAGAAGCGGTGAGCATGTGCCTATCATGAGGAGACCAGATGACTTTGAATCGTGGTTGCAATAAATGATAGGCTTTGTCACTATTGCTGTAGGTTCCGTAGTGTAAACCTCCATAAAGAAATATTTTATCTGCCCACTTGAAGTTATCTTCGAGATAAAATTGCCACTGACCGGCATAAACTGCAGAATCTTGATCAGTTATATTTTCTTCTGCACCTTGTAAAAAGACCGTACTTTGTCTTACAGTAGGGTTATAATGCTGATGGATGTAATTGATACCGCCTCTCAGTATATGGTTGTCATTGAAAAAGTAGTCAGCATCGATCCTTAAATTTTTGTCACTTATAATTGATTTTGTAATGACATCTAGTATGTCAGAATTAGTAGAATCTTTGACTGAACTGTTAAAGATGTATGAAGATCTAGTGCCATTTTGATATGCTATGTATCCTGATTGCACTTTGACGCTGAGTCTTTCACCTACCAAAAAATTCCACTTTAAAGAGGCCACGTTGTTTTTCCAGTTGATTCCATTTTTGTCAAATATATGGAGTGTGTAATTAGATTCCTTGTTTTCAAATGTATTTTCTTTGGTGAGTTGAAATCGATCAGCACCATTATACATCGTAAAACTCAAGCTATTGGACTCCGAAAAATGATAGGTTAGCTTGCCCAGTAGGTCATGATAATTTAGGAGTATGTCATCGTATTTTGTGAATTTGCGAAGTAGATTGTTAATGTATAGATTTATCCATGAAGTACGACCAGACAATGAATACGTCAATTTTTCTTTAATAATAGGACCATCAATATGAGCAGTTGCACCGGCTAAACCCATGGAGATAGATGTGTTATTTTTAAATTTGTCTCCTTCTTTTAGTTGTATATCCATAACGCTAGATAGCCTTCCGCCATATCTGGCTGGAAAACCATTGCGTATGAAGCTGCCTTCCTTGATACTTTCATCCATGAAAATAGATGCAATGCCTGCTACATGACTCGTTTCGTACATCGCTACACCATCGAGCATGATGAGGTTTTGATCGGGTGTGCCGCCTCGTACATATAATCCACTTAATCCTTCACCTCCTGATTGGACACCTGGAATGATTCTGGCATTATTAATGATATCAGATTGGCCGATGATAGACTGGAAATCATTATTTTTAAATATATTTACCTGATGGCCTCCGTCAGCCAATTGTAACCTGCTAGATGGCTTATATACAGTAATCGTATCCAGATAATTATCGCTTTCTAGCTTAAAATGAAGTAAGGTTGATTGAATAACTTCTATGTTAGTACTGGCCGTTTTATAACCAAGGTAATAGGTATCTATTTTAGCTTTTCCCTTAGGTAATCTCATAACGTAATAACCTCTTTCATTAGAAATAGCAGATCGTCTGGTGGTTTTATCTACAAGATAGGCGCCATAGATAGCTTCTCCGGTATTTAAATCGGTTACATATCCGGCTATGGAGTACTCTTTTACTTGGATTTTGGAAAATTTTAGAATGATTTTATCAGGAGACACGAAAATGATTTCCTGAAGTTCATCAGGGAAGAGATGGTATAGTAGTACCTGCAAAGTCATCTGACGATTGGGATATGGTGCTTCTGATTCCATTCTAACATCCGAAGCATTGTAACTAAATACCCATTGATACTGATTAGAAAGATAATCAAGATAGTCTTTTTTTGTAGTAAGTTGAATGTCTTTAGGAAGCTGAATGATCTCGTTTAATGGATTACCTTGCCCATATAAGTGTGACAAGACAATACAAAAATAAAAGCCTATTAAACAAAACCATCTTGAAGACATTGATTAGCATTTGTAAGACTTGATGATTATTCTTTGATTGGTTTGTATCTCATACTCCATACCCGTCAAAATGGCGAGCTCCTTCATAACACTCTCCAAAGTCTGATTTTTAAAAGTTGTATTAATTCTGCAATGATCGGTTGCAGAGCCATCTTGCCATATCAATTCAATGCTATAATACAATGCCACCCTTTCCAATACATCATGTATAGAGCTATTCTGAAAAACAAGTTCTTTAAGTTTCCAATTTTCAGGAGTGATATTTTCAAATTTTTTAACAGACACGCCTTCCTTTCTTACCTCTATTACATCTCCGTCGTTGAGAATATAGTTTTGATCGTTGGTACTCATTCTTACCCTTCCTTTTGTGACAACTACACGAGAATATGCAGGGGTGGAGTTGATACTAAATTCAGTACCGAGTACATACACTTCACCATGGTAAATGATGATTCGGAATTGATTGTTTTCGTCCCTTGCTACTTTAAAATAGGCATTGCCACTCAGACCAAAAGACCTGAAGTCATTTTCCTTTAATGTGGCGTCTTTTCCTAGTGTGATTTCAGATCCGTCTTTATAATTGACTATCTGATTTTTGTCACCAGTATAGACTATATGTTTTGTATCAGTAACTGTTTTTTCTTCAGTTGAGACCATATATTGAATACCCCAAAGACAGAGGGCAAACAATGCAAATACAGCAGCAATCCTACGGTAATTCAAACCAATTGTTTGAGTTTTTTGGTCTGATATGCTTTCTTCAACATGATTCCAGGCACTATTTGTATCCACTTCCTGGTAATTGGATAGGGTACTGACATCGTCTTCGACATCGGCATATTTACGCAACTGCTCGATGTTATCATGCGAGTCTTGTTGCCACTGTTTTAAAGCATCATATTCTTCAGATGATGATTTGCCTGTTATAAAGTCGAGGATTCTTTTTTTGTCAAAAGCCATATTATTTTAATAAAAAGATGTGTAGAATTAGAAAAAATAAGGATACTTGATCAGCCAGCATTTCACGCAAAGATTTTAAGGCTCTGCTGATATGATGCTCGACTGTTTTAACAGAGATACCCATCTTTTCTGCAATCTGGGCGTAAGTTAAGCCATTTATCTTACTCAGCGTGAATGCTTCCCTACTTTTTGGGGGTAATTGTCGTATAGATACATATATTTTATCTATGAGCAAGTGTTTTTCTATCTCAGCTTCAGTTATATCATCTTCTGATGCTTCGGTGTGTAAATACAGTATTTGCTTGTGTACACGCTGTCCGATATCATCTCTGCGCATCACTTCAAGCGCTCGATTACGCACCATGGTGTAGATATAAGAGGGCATGCTTTTACCTTCTTGTAGAATGGGTGGCTGTTGCCACAGTTTTATAAAAATATCTTGTACGATATCTTCTGAACGATCCAGATCCCCCATAATCCTAAAAGCATAATTGCACAATGGCTGATAATGCTGATAAAAGAGAGATTTGAATGACTGCTTGTCCAAGGTGATTACTATTATATATCAATTACAAATGTAGGTTATTTTATTTGGATTGTTTCTATTGTGGTAAAAATTATTGATCGAAGCAATGAATGAATTGACTATATGCTTATTAGTATTTTTACTTTTAGGATTTTTCCAGGATTTCTTACACATTGGTGACATTATGCTTAAACTTTTGACAGAAATTTATCTTTACTATATAAAGGTTATTAAGACTCATTTTAAATAATGTAAAAATCAAGATGATATGGAACAAGTTGTTCAACCTAACGGAGATCTGGATGTAAGAGTGCTAGTGCCTATTAAGAGACATAACCTGCTCGTTACACTTTTTGGAGATATGCGCGCCGGTGAGACCTTTACATTTATCAATGACCATGACCCGATCCCGCTGTATTATGAATTCAAGTCGCTATATGGAGACGTTGTTGAATGGGAATACTTAAACAGAGGTGGACGTAACTGGAAGGTTAAAGTAACAAAAACAGAAGATTCAAAGCCTAGAGATCTCGGTGATGTTGCAACATTGATTGATCTTCGAAAAACAGAGGAAAAAGATTGGAAAAAGGTGGTCTTTCACCGTTATAGCATGATGGAAGAAGGGACAACGATGGAACTACTGGCAACAGAAGATCCTGTGATGATTCACAATATATTTGCAGAAAACTATGCCGGAAAACATACATGGACTTATAAAAAGAAAGGTCATGGAGAATACATTGTGCATATCACCAAAGATGTGATGACTGGTCTAGGCGAAGATGCCTATATGGTAGTCAATGAATTTGATGTGCGACCTTATCCGCCTACTGAACGGCATGAGATGTTTTATCAAGCTTTTGCTGATTTAAGACCAGGTGAGGCCTTTGAATTTGTCAATGATCATGACCCGAAACCATTATATTACCAAATGGAGGCAGAGAGTAAAGAGCCTTTCCGATGGGAGTATATAGAAAAAGGCCCGGATGTATGGAAAGTTAGAGTGATTAAGGATAAGGATAAAGACATTGCCGACATTTTTTAATTTATAAATCTCTTGAAGCTATGGTGTCGCCAGAAAGCAAAAAGTGGACAGATCGGTTTCCGGAACTACTACCGGTAAGTCAGGGCAAAACAGTTACTTGGTTAAATCCACATCGTCGGAATAGTTCGGAATTGGATCATTTACCTATATCGCGACATGACATGGACCAGGCAGCTGCGCTTTGGGATAGATTCGCGCCCTATCTGGCAAAGGCTTTTCCTGAATTAAAAAATACGGGTGGCATCATTGAATCGGAACTGAGAGAAATCCCACATATGAAGGCTCGACTCGAAGCGTATTATAAATCTGAGGTGTCAGGCCGATTGTTTTTAAAATGTGATCACAACCTACCAGTGGTGGGTTCAATCAAGGCACGTGGAGGAATATTTGAAGTGCTACATTATGCTGAGGAGTTAGCATTACAAAATGGCTTGATTCAGGAAGGTGACAATTATGAAATATTTGATGATGAAAGGTTCAAATCGTTTTTCAGCCAGTACACCATTGGCGTAGGATCAACAGGTAATCTCGGTTTGAGTATCGGTGTGATCAGCGCAAAACTTGGTTTTGATGTCTATGTTTATATGTCGTCAGATGCTAAAGAGTGGAAGAAGAACCTATTGAGACAGAAAGGCGCTAAAGTACTTGAATTTGAAGGTGATTTTAGTGAGGCTATCGACAATGGCAGGCGCAGCACCAATGCTAATCCTAAAGGCTACTTTGTAGATGATGAAAACTCAAAGTATTTATTTCTTGGTTATAGTGTGGCCGCATTGAGGCTAAAAGATCAGTTGGATGCGCAAGGTATTGTAGTAGATGCGGATCACCCATTGTTTGTATATTCACCTTGTGGTGTAGGAGGCTCACCTGGAGGAGTAGCTTATGGCCTACGCGAAGTATTTGGTGATCATGTGCATAGTTTTTTTGTAGAGCCTACCCATGCTCCAGCTGTACTTATAGGGCTGATAACAGGTGCGATGGCTGATATCTGTGTGCAGGATATAGGTCTGGATAATCATACTGAAGCAGATGGGTTGGCAGTAGGACGACCATCGGCATTCGCTTCTGCAATCAATGATTTGACCATCAGTGGCGAATATACTATAGAAGATGATGAGCTTTTCAGACTGTTGTTTATGCTCCATGAAAGTGAAGGCATTCATGTAGAACCATCAGCTACTGCGGGCTTTCCCGGTCCACAAAATATAGCTCGTACTGGTTTTGTTGACAAACTGGGAGTGCATCCTGACAATATTACTCATATTGTTTGGTCAACAGGAGGTGCTTTAGTCCCAAAGGAAAATATGGAACAATATGTAGCGAGAGGTAGAGCGCTGGTGGAAGTTGATTTTCAATGACCTGGGATAAATATAGACATTGGTGAATAATGACTTATTGAAAATCGAGAAAGGTAGAATGGTAAAGGAATTGCATTCTTAAAACCAACTCAACTTTGACTACTTAAGTGATTGATTTTTACCAAAATGTTAATCTTTATTTTTATCAATATCTTCTATTATTTTTTCATAATTAACTTTAGGTTTAGGTTTAGTTTTGTGATGTGAGCTATCACTAGTATCTATGTTTACATTGTCATCATCAGAATCCTTACCATTTACCCTTATGCTTTCTTTCAAAATCAAGGCTACTCCTTCTTCTCCTATCCTTTTTCTAAAATGTACTAATTCTGTTGCTTCACAAGGAAAATCCGGCACAAAGCAGTTTTCTCCACAAAATATTGGTAATAATTGTTTTCGCTCCATTGTTCTGTGAGTATAGGGGCAAAAAAGCATTTTCAAATAAAGCCCAATCAATTTTATTAGCTAAAATGAATAATGGATGCTTAATATTTAAGGTATCTTCAAAGGATGAGAAAAATCCAATTTGCTGAGAGTTCTTTTTGTGAGGAATCATAAAAAAATAATGCAATTGCATTATTTTCAAAATATTCTTTAGTGTAATTTAATGTTAATCAACTTGTTAAATGATATTTCAGGGCAGACTATCAATACATTGATCTGTCAGCAAGTGTCGATTACCATTTAAAATCAACCTACGTTACTTATCTAGACTCAAAACTTTTTTCCTTTCTCCGACTATCCATACAATATCATCAGTTGCAAACCTAAAATCCTTAGCAGGATGCATGAACTTATCATTATTGCGCTCTACGCCGAGGATGAAACTATTCGTTTTCTTACAAACATCAGACGCTTCGATTGTTTTTCCGTTAAGGATATTTTCAGGATAGATTTTTAATTTATAAAGAATTACATCATCCGGCTCCGTTACGGAATGTACGACTTCTTCCTTTGTATTAAATACTGGTTCAAATATTTCAAGTTGCTCATCAGTAGCGATGACACCGACCTCATCAAAGGGTAAAAGTCGATTGTCGCGCATTGGAGCATAAATAATAAAATCGCCTCTCTTGATGTACGCTATATTGATGCCGTATTTTTCTCTCCATTGTAGCTCTTTGAGGTGTCGCCCAACGTAGGTAGCAAGCGGATCTACTTGGAGTTTGACCATGTGAGCGCCCCATAGTAAAGTGCCTGCTTCTTGATGGCTCACCTCCTCCACAACTTGATTTTTGGCCTCTTTTTCTTCATGCTCTCGTTTGTTTAGATTTTCCAAAAAGCGGGTTTCTATTCTATAATACCGCTGTTGGATTTTTTTTGAGGAAAAGAGAAATATAAGTACGAGAAATGGTAATGCTAAAAATATACGGTCACTTGTGAATATCGTATCGATCCAGAAGCCAATAATGAT
This sequence comes from Bacteroidetes bacterium OLB9, assembly GCA_001567255.1. Lineage (GTDB taxonomy): Bacteria > Bacteroidota > Bacteroidia > Chitinophagales > Saprospiraceae > OLB9. Next base: position 47,295 of record LNBW01000053.1, read on the forward strand.
TATACCTAGGATCAATCTAATGAGTCTGATGACCACTATCGGCATTATCCCATACTTTTTGTGCAACCATAATTCTTTATATGCTACCTTTCCGGGCCTTTTTGCCTATGATGGCCCAAATAAATGGAGCAGCTGCCATTAGAGATATAATAGTAGTGATGATTCTACTCAGAGAATGATTACTGAATTGTTTATCTAAAAAAGGAGCTAGTACCTGAACGGTCAAAAGATTTAGAGCAATCAGTACTATTCCATTGATCAATAAAATTTTGAGATAATCAAATAAAACGGTTTTCCATTGTTTTTCAGTTTGCAATTTTCTGGATACTGACGGCATAGTTTTGAATCATGATTTTTTAATGATTCCGGAATTTTTTTTTATCTAAATATTCATAAAACGGATCTGAAAAATTTAATCATGTAAGGTGTAGTAAACGTTGTAATGGCAGAAGCTCCAACTGCTATCGGAAATAAAAAAGGACTGATGACACCTAATGTCATACCCAGTGTAGCTACAATAAATGCAAATTCACCGATCTGAGCCATACTCATACCCACGTGAACAGACTGTTTTAAGGATTGACCGGAAAGTACGGCTCCTAAAGTTGTTCCAAAAAATTTTATGCCGAGGGTTAATATAGTGACGATCAAGACAGCCCATTTGTATTCGATAATCGTTTTAGGGTCGATCATCATTCCTACAGAAACAAAAAAAACACTAGCGAAAAGGTCTTTGACCGGATTGAAAATTTTCTCTATTCTCTCAGCAGAAGTCGTTTCTGCCAGGATGGAGCCCATAATAAATGCACCCAGCTCAGCAGAAAAGCCTACGTAAACAGCAAATACGACCATACCGAGACACAAACCTACAGCTAAAACTAAAAGTGTTTCATCATCTAAAAACTTAGTATTTCGTTTGATTAATGTTGGTATTAAAAATATACCACCTAGAAACCAAATGACCGGAAAGAAAAGGAGCTTACCTAAAATCCCCACCATCTCGACGCCTTGGAAATCACGCGTTACAGCTATGGTTGAAAGCAAAACCATCAACATGATAACTACAATGTCTTCGATGATGAGCGCTCCGAAAACCACTGAAGCAAATTGCCGGGTTTTCATGCCTAATTCATCAAATGCCTTGACGATAATCGTTGTGGATGAGCTAGCTAGCATACCACCGAGAAAAATACTATCCATGGACGACCAGCCCATCCATCGACCTACATAATATCCCGCTATAACAATAATCACGATTTCTGTCAATGCCGTTATAGCTGCCGAACTCCCGACTTTAGCTAGTTTTTTAAAACTAAATTCTAGTCCAAGACTAAATAATAGGAATATCACACCGATATGCGCTAGGGTTTCTATGTTTTCAGTATCGGTAACCGTAGGTACTAGCGATAAGTGAGGACCGACCAGAAAGCCTGCAATGATATACCCCAATACAACAGGCTGCCTGATTTTCTTAAATATTAAGGTAACAAAAGCGGCTACGATCAGTATCAATGCCAGGTCTTTAATCAAGCTGGGTAAGTGATCCATAAATTTTATTTATGATTAGAATGTATGCAAAGATATTCATTTTATTTTTTTAATTCAGTGTTTTCCAACAAAAAATGCCCTTTTTGGGGTTTAATATTAATTCCAATAATTACAATTCAATATGAAAATCTTTTGAATTTAAAAAATTAAATAAAATGTTAACACTTATATTAATTAAAAGTCTAACTTTACATTATTTTAAAGGCGGAACTTAGTTTAAGTCCTAACTTCCTGATATAAATTTACTGGTCAGTTGATGATGATCTGGTGAATTGAATTAAGAAAGTTGCGCTGATAAAATAAGTCGGTTTTACATATTCATTTCAAATAGTTTAATTGATGAAGCACTTTTATAATTTATGGGATTTTAGAAAGTACACCATGCTTTGGACATTTATGTTGCTGAGTATGTTTGCCCAAGCAAATACATTTTTTGGTGCAGACAAAATCGTCTCTGGATCCATTAGGGATGCATCTGGTGAAGCTTTGATCGGAGCTATTGTGCAGGTTGTGGGAAATAAATCGCTGAGTACCATTTCTGATGTTAATGGATTTTATTCATTGAGCGTACCTGATGGTTTCAATCAACTGGAATTCAGTTATATCGGATATAAGACGCAGATACTTAATATACCACCCAATAATATCCTCGATGTAGTGATGACTGAAGACGCTAATCTTCTGAAGGAATTTGTAGTAGTGGGTTATGGAGTAGAGCAAAAGAAGTTATTGACAGGGTCTGTAGGAGTAGTGCAGGGAGATGATTTGAAGAAGCTACCATTAGCTACCGTTGACGTCGCATTGCAAGGGCAGACTTCGGGTATTCAAGTGATACAGAATTCTGGTACACCAGGTGCTGAGATGTCGGTGCGCATCAGAGGTACTTCTTCTATTGGTGCTTCTAGTCAACCATTGTACGTTATAGATGGCATTCCGGTGACGACTGGAGATTTTGCCCAGGTAGGATATGAAGGACAAGGTGTCAATTCATTGTCAGATTTGAATCCAGCAGATATAGAATCTATAAGTATTCTTAAAGATGCTGCAGCGGCGACCATTTATGGTGCCAGAGCTTCAAATGGAGTAGTACTGATTACTACAAAGCGTGGTAAAGAGCAAAAAACGATTTTCAATTTGAATACCTCGTACGGTATCCAGCAGACATGGAAAAGGTTAGAAATGCTTAATGCTAGAGACTGGAAACTCTACCGCAATGATTTAGCAGGTACTGAAGTGTATTCACCGGAGCAGATAGCAGACAATTCGGTTGATGTCAATTGGCAGGATCAGATTTTCCGTACTGCACCAATGAAAACGCTCGACTTATCTGCAACTGGAGGCAATGAAAAGACACGTTTTTTGTCAGTGGTAATGTCTTTGATCAGGAAGGAATTCTCAGAGGTACAGATTTTAATAAACTGAGTGCGCGGGTGAATCTAGATCATAAAGCCACATCCAGACTATCCATCGGTACAAGTATCAGCCTCACGCATAGTAAGACCAATAGGGTAGAAGGAGACCAGAGTTTGCACGGTCCACTGCCTAATGGCATCTCCACTCCGGCAGTATTTTCTGTGTACAATTCGGATGGAACCTATAATCAATCAGGCCCGTATTCTAACGCCGTTTCTATTATCAATGAAGCCATCAATCAGAACTTTTCGAATAGAGCTTTAGCCAATGCATTTCTGGAGTATAGGATTTTAGATGGTCTGACCTTCTCTACGAAATGGGGAATTGACTTTTTGAATTTCAGAGAACACGCCTACGAATCCACAAAGACAGTGCAAGGAGCAAGGTATAATGGATTAGGATTTGAAACTTATTCCAATGTTTCTAATCTGGTCTCCAACAATACATTGAAATACACATTTGATATAAAGGCTTCAGCGATCGAAGTTCTAGCTGGTTATTCTTTTGAAAAAAAGCAGGCAGTCAGTTCGTTTATAAGAGCTCAAGATTTTGCTGACCCTAGTTTGCAATATATTAATTCGGCATCGACGATCGTTTCAGCTAGTTCAGGAGCATCTTCATCGGGTATCAGATCCTACTTTGGCCGTGTGAATTATAATTTAAAAGATAGATATTTGGTGACATTATCCGCTAGATTGGATGGATCATCTAAGTTTAGCGAGAAAAACAGAAATGGATTTTTTCCTGCAGTTTCCGCTGCCTGGAGGATTTCACAGGAACCGTTTTTTAATGCTGATAAAATATCTGAGCTAAAGATTAGAGGAAGTTTTGGACTGACAGGTAATGATGATATTCCTTCATTCTTATATGCTTCTCTGTATGGCAATACAACTTATGCAGGACTGCCGGCCATTTATCCGTCTAGTATTCCAAATCCTGATCTAAAATGGGAAACCACAGCCCAATCAGACCTCGGTATCGATGTAGGGTTATTTGATGATAGACTTGTTTTTGGAGTGGATGTGTATTACAAAAAAACAAAAGATTTACTCCTGGATAGACCATTGCCGGGTAGTACAGGATATAGTTCTATTACAGAAAATATTGGAGAAATTGAGAATAAAGGACTTGAATTTTCTCTGAACACTGAGAATCTCAAAGACCGAAAACTCAGATGGCATACCAATCTTAATTTTTCACTGAATAGAAACAAAGTACTTAAACTTTACAATGGACAAGCTATTGACGATTTGGGACGAGGAAGTAATCGCATTGAAGAAGGCCAACCCATCGGTATATTCTATTCCTATGAATGGTTTGGTGTAGATCCATCTACAGGTGATGTTGTCTATGCTGATAAAAATTTTGATGGTAAGATTACTTCTGACGATAGAACAAAAATTGGCAATCCACATCCTTCGTTCATCTATGGTATGACAAATTCATTCACTTATGGCAATTTTGATTTAAGTATATTTTTGCAAGGTGTCCAGGGTAATGATGTATTTAATGGAACTAGATTGTTTTTGGAATCGCTCCAGGGTGGTGATAACCAGCTTGCAGTCATCAATGAAAGGTGGAAAAAACCTGGAGATATCACCCGAATTCCTAGAGCTACCAATGATCCAGTAGCAGCTGCTCAAAATAAGAGAGTTTCCTCTCGTTTTCTCGAAGATGGTTCATATCTCAGGGTTAAAAATGTATCACTCAGTTATACTTTGAATCGTCAGAAATGGATGCATGATAAAATAAACTCGTTGCGGTTTTTTGTTACAGGGCAAAATCTACTGACATTTACAAATTATAGTGGTCTCGACCCTGAAGTCAATTATCGGGGCGACGACAATGCTGTCGTAGGAACAGATTTCTTCACTTATCCGCAAGCAAGGTCTTTTGTTTTCGGTATTAATGCAAGTTTTTAATCATGAGAAAGATATCTATATTTTTACTGACCATTCTGTTTTTAGCCTCTTGTGATGTGCTCAATGTGGAACCGACCAACTCTATTCCGGAGTCAGAGGCTTATAAAACTAAATCCGACGTACAGCGTGGTATTTTAGGTGCTTATAATTCGATGCAGTCTTTAAGTTATTATGGACTTACTTATCTGACCTTTGCTGATTTATTGTCAGACAACCTCATCAATCCACCTAATGCTACAGCCTCAAGTTATAGAGAAGTGGACAACAATGCTATCTTGCCTGAAAATACCTCCGTCGAAGGAATATGGAATGCTATTTATGATGCACTTAATGTAACAAATAAAGTCATATCAGTAGTTCCGACACTAGATTTTCTAACCCAGGATGAAAAGGACAAAGCACTAGGTGAATTGTATTTTCTGAGAGCGCTGCACCATTTTAATCTGGTTAATTATTTTGGAAAAATACCACTGAAACTAGAGCCTACCGTGGGACTTGGCAGTATAGATGCACCGCGAAATTCAGTAGAAGAAGTTTATAACCAAATTAAAACAGATCTTCTGGAAGCAATCAATAAAATTCCTGATGGAACATCACCTATTCGTGCTAATAAGAATACAGCCAGGGCATTGCTAGCCAGAGTGTATTTGTACAATAAGGAATATGCAAAGGCGGAAGAGATGGCTTCTGCAGTGATTGATTCTAAAAAATTTACGCTACTTAGCGATTATAAATCTATTTTTAAAGATTATTCTGCTGAGACAATTTTCGAAGTAGATTTTACACCTCTTGATAGAAATAGGGTTGCACAGTATTTTTATCCACTCACACTCAATGGCAGAGGAGAAGTTGCACCTGCAGTTTCGTTTTATCAGTCCTTTGATCCTGAGGACCTACGCTTGACAGATATTTTTGGCTTGTCAGGCATCACACCTTATGTTAAGAAGTATAGTGATCTAGCTACAGGTGGTGACAATATAATTGTCCTTCGCCTAGGTGAAATGTACTTGATTAGGGCCGAAGCCCGAGCTCATCTTCAAAATAATGATGGAGCACTGGCTGATTTGAATATCATCAGGAAGAGGGCAGGGCTAGCTGATTATTTTTCTATCAATAGTGCGGAAATCTTATTAGCAATAGAGCAAGAAAGAGGTTTTGAACTGGCTTATGAAGGCCACAGGTGGTTTGATCTGGTGAGAACAAATAGAGCCATTGATTTAATTGAAACCGTCAACAATGTAAATCAGTATTTACTACCAATACCACAATCAGAACTCAATTCTAATAAACATAGCGGTATGACCCAGAATGAAGGATATTAATGCGTAATTTTACTTTTTTAAATAAACATTAAAAACTAATTTTATATGAACACAAAAAATATTTTATGGTCATTGCTGGCAATGATTTTACTGGTTTTTACTTCTTGCAGTAAAGAGGATGATACGCCAGATGTAAGTGCCGGTTTTACAGCCAGTAAAACAACTGCGGCAGTAGGTGAAGAAATTCAGTTTACTAATAATTCTGCTAATGCCACATCATTTACATGGAGTTTTGGAGACGGTACGACATCTACTGAAAAGTCACCAAAAAAGGTTTATAATGCATCAGACGTATTTGAAGTTTCTCTTTCTGCAACAGGTGCTGGTGGTACTACTATATCTAAAGCAAGTATAACTATAGTACCGGCCGTAGGATTTAATGTTGAAAATGAGGGCGATCTACAAGCATCTACCCCAGTTAAGTTTACCAATACAACACAAGGAGCTACTGCTTATGAATGGGATTTTGGTGATGGTGGTAAATCGACTGAAGCAAATCCAGAATTTACATACTCAAAAGCAGGTACTTATAATGTAACTTTGAAGGCTACAGGTAAAGGTGGTAGCGCAACACTTTCTAAATCTATAACTGTAAAGGAAGGTGTTGTTGCAAGAGATTTATATTATATTGAATATGGTGCAAATAAAATATTCAAACTCAATCTTGCATCTGGGGCGACACCTATTGAAGTGCTGGATATTACTGGAAAAGCAGGGGCTGGCATCGCTTATGATAGTGAGAATGACAAAATCTATTTTTCTGATTTTGAGGATACAGATAATGGTAAAATTTGGGTGGTTAACCTTGATGGTACAGGGCTTAAAGAAATTGTTTCAGGAATTACTGACCCTTATAACATTTCAATAAATTTTGAAGAAGATAAAATATACTGGGCCGATGATGATGGCAATATTTCAAGGGCTAATTTGGATGGTAGTGCATTAGAAAGATCCTTCATTCACATTGATGATGGACAGATGAGAGGTCTAGCTTTTGATGCTGTCAATAAGAAAATTTATTTCTACGAAGTGAATAACGAAGATTTATATGTCGCTGATGCTAATGGTAGTAACATCAAAAAAATAGTAAGTGGCGTGTATGGTTACGGAATTTTTGCGGATGCTGTTAATGGAAAATTATACTTTGACGAGCGTAATAGCAGTGAAATCAAAGTAGCCAATCTGGATGGCACCGGCATCACAACTTTCGCCACCACTGCAAAGACCAGGATTCATGGAATGGATCTTGATTACCAAGCCAATAAGTTCTACTGGTCTGACAGAGATGCTAAGCAGATTAATAGGGCAAATCTAGACGGGACTAATGTTGAAAATATCCTATCTAATCTAGACAGCCCGAGAGGAATTTTTATAAAATAATGAATACATGAACAAGTTAACAGGTCTTTTTTTTATAATTGTTTTGTTAATTGGATGCAACAAGGATGATTTTCCTGTTCCTCCTGCCAGTATTGTTCCAAAATTCACCTATACGGTAGATAATGATGGCTTTGCACCTGCAACAGTGACCTTTTCAAATGCCTCCATTATTCCGGAGAGAGCCGGTAGCGTGACTTATAATTGGAATTTTGGTGATAATGTAAGCTCATCTGAGGTAAACCCAGTTCATAAATACGACAATGCCGGTGTTTATCAAGTGACTCTCGTAGTGATATCTTCACAAGCTAATGAAATCAAGGAGGTCTCTCAAACCATTTTGATAAAGGATGCTGCTGTAGTAGGCACTCCACTGTATTTTTCTAATGGCAGTCAGATTTTTAGAACTTTTTTGAATGACAATGCACCTGTTGAAGAATTGCTCCCTATTACCATACAAGGCAATTATGGTATGACCATGGATACTGTAAATGGCATCCTTTACGTAGCTGATGCTGATGCAGGGTCCATTATACGGTGTGATGCTGATGGAAAGAATCAACAGGTGTTTAGATCCGGATTAGATAGTCCTTCGGCAGTCACTATTGATTACGAGAATAAGCATTTGTATTGGGATTCTCCTTCTGGTATTCAACGAGCTAACCTGGATGATACAAATGTCAATCAGAAGGAAGATTTTATTTCAGGCCAGAGTAACGACCCTGAAGGTATGGCAATAGATGCAGTACATAAGCGACTTTACTGGATTAATTATGACGGTGGTCTATGGTCTGTCAATCTTGATGGTTCTGACCAAAGAGAGCTTATTCCGGATGCTGAAGGTGGTAGCATTTTGGTGATTGGTGACAGAATTTTCTTTGATTATTACAATGGATCCAAAGACATTCACATCAAATCAGCCGATCTCGATGGTGGCAATGTTCAGACACTTTCTACAGGTAATAGCAGAGTAGTGTATGGCATAGCTTATGACAAATCAACCAATATGATCTATTGGGGCGATAGAAATGCGGATAGCATTAAGAGATCTTCACTGGATGGTAGCACGCAGGAAGTGTGGTTCAAGAAGGATGGTTTGAACCCCAGAGGATTAGTATTTGGTATAAAAAGATAAAAAATGACCAGCAGACACTTTGTTTTTTTATTTATAGTTTTTTGTTTTGGACCTGTATTTATGACAGGTCAGGCGATTGAAGGCAAAGGGAAATTGTTTATCATAGGAGGTGGATGGAAACCACCTTTTATGATAAACCGCATGATTCAGGAAGCAAACATGAAGCCAGAAGACTATGCCGTTGTTTTGCCTATGGCCAGTGAAGTGCCTTATGAAAGTGCTGAGGAAATAAAGGAGCAGTTTCGAGACGCAGGGCAACACCGGCTTTTTACAGTCATGTTTACTAAGGATGAATTGTATGACAAATCAAAGCTGGACTCAGTTTTAAATGCAAAACTGATATTTATTAGTGGTGGTGACCAATGGAGGTTTATTTCGCTGATTCAAGGTACGCCTTTGATGGATGTAATCCATCGAGCTTATGCTAAAGGTACTTTAATTGCCGGAACGAGTGCTGGTGCAGCAATGATGAGTGAAATGATGATGACCGGTACACAGCTTAAAGATACCATTTACCGACCTACCTTCAGAACTATTGAATCTGACAATATTGAAACAAAAAGAGGTCTTGCGCTATTGAAGAATGTGATTATTGATCAGCATTTTTTGATACGCAGTCGCCATAATAGACTCTTGACAGCAGTGTTGCAATATCAGGGAATAATGGGTATTGGTATTGATGAATCCACTGCAATACTGGTGAACGGAAAAAATGCCGAAGTAGTCGGCTTATCACAGGTTCTTACTTATTCTAAGCCTAAAGGTATCACTAAGGGGAAAGATGGCAAATTTGGTGTTAAAAACATTTCTGTAGGTATATATTTGCCAGGTCAGAAGTTTAAAATTTCAGGTTGATGTCTTTTATAGTTCGCGCGATGGATATAAGAATAAAAAAGTGGATGAGTGGAGTTGTGGTTTTATTTTTAACATTATTTAGTGTATCCGCTGTTGCTCAGAATTTCACCAGTTACCTTACTGGTAATGAAAACGATATCGAAACACTTCCGCTTGGTGGGGTTTGCATGATGGGTGGAGCCGGCGAGCACGATGAAGCCATGCGCTGGTTTTTGAATCGGGCAAATGGAGGCGATGTATTGGTGTTGAGGACATCAGGGTCTAATGGATATAATAATTATATGTACAATCAACTCGGCGTGAAGATTAATTCTGTAGAGACCATCGTCTGCAAGAATAAACAGGCTAGTACTGACAATTATTTAATTCAGAAAATTAGGATGGCAGAAGCCATATGGTTTGCAGGAGGAGATCAGTATGATTATGTATCTTACTGGCGCGACACACCTGTATCACGAGAAATTAATAAGGCCATTAAAAACCGTAATATTGTAATCGGAGGTACTAGCGCAGGTATGGCTATCTTAGGAGAGTACTATTTTTCTGCCCGTAATGGTTCTGTGTCGTCTGAAGAAGCTTTAAACAATCCTTATCTTAGGGCAGTGACTGTGGATACAACATTATTTTTAACAGTGCCTTACATGGGCAATGTGATTACAGATACACATTATGATGACCCGGACAGACGTGGCCGACATACAACTTTCCTGGCTAGGATTGCTAATGATTATTATCCACAGCCGCTTGGCGTAGCTTGCAATGAGTACGTTGCTGTGTGCATTGATGAAAATGGAAAAGCTATCGTGTATGGTGATTATCCAAAGTATGATGAATTTGCTTATTTCATAAGGTTAAATTGTACTGTTGACAATAATGTACCTGAAATCTGCGAGGCAGGAAAACCACTTACCTGGAATCAAAATGGTACAGCATTGACTGTTTATAGAGTTCCAGGTACCAATGAAGGTAAAAATACGTTCGATATGAGAACCTGGCAAGGTGGTTCGGGTGGGTCATGGTTTTTCTGGAGTGTGGATAATGGAGTTTTGGTAGAAAATTCGGGAACAGAAGTTGATTGTCTGCCGGTAAGTACTCAAGACGATCCATTAGCTTCTATAACGCTCTTTCCGAATCCTACCTATGGGCAGATTAACGTTTATGCCATCGATGGATATAATGAAATCCGGTTTTATGATGTTGTTGGTCAATTGGTTTTAAGTCAGACTCTAACAAATAACCAATTAGATATCACTTCTTTTTCTCCAGGAGTCTATTGGTTAGAATTCATAAAAGGCAATCAAATAGTTGTAAGAAAGAAGATAGTGAAATTGTAATTATTTCCTTAATTTAATATGGCAATGGCACACGATCAAAATCAACTAATTCATACGTTGCATCATCGATTAAAAAACTAATCGGTGGATATGGATAGTGGTGTACCTTGTCAAGTGGAATGCCCCAAGGTTGCCACATATTAGTTAAGACTTGTGCGAATATGTCATCTTTCCATTCATTGAATTTGTTGGCTGCTACTTCCTCCGGAATTTCGGGTAGTTTGAATGTGATGGTATCACCATCTTGCTTTATAATATAGTCTGGCATGGCTTTAAGCAAAAAGTTGGTATATAGGAATCTTCCGTATAATTCTTCAAATTGCGCCGGATGTAGTGTCGCTCCTCCAATCTTATCTAATATTTCTTGTTGATATTTTTTGACCTCTCCATTATCTTGCATACTGCATATGATGCCAAACCCATTCATATTTAGACAGAAGTTGAGGTCTTTGGTTTCGTCTTTGTAATTTAGCACATCTTTAGAAAGATGGACGCGATACATAACCATTGACCAAGGTGTAAAGCCTTCAAACGCTATCGGCCTTACTAGTGACTGCAACATGAACAAAAGATTGCGTAGTTTTTTTTGCATGTGTGCAGATATTTGAAATGGCTTGTTCATGAGGATATATTGATTACGAGCATAATCAAAGTCTTGATACAATACACCGTACAACACACGAGCCATCCATTGGAATATGGTCAGTTGTGGAAGTGCTCTTACGGCCTCAAATCCGGTTTCAAATGCAAGCTGAGTGACTTCATCCAGTTTTTTTACAGCTTCTATAACCTCAGGTGATGCCGGTAGTTTCATGTCTTTATATTTGACCCTGATGAGGTCCAGCAACATGATGGTGGCATTATCGAGCTGGTAGCGATCTAAAAGCCATTGTGGGAAGACCTGAATAAAGTGATCGCTTCCTTCTTCTAAAGGCTGACCGGTTAGAAAACAGATATTTTGATCGAAAATGATTTTTTCAAATGGATTGAAAAGCGGTTGTGTCATGATACATATGATTCCACAATCACAAAGATATACAAAATTTCCTCTTCAGGTGAACCTGATTTTAAATTTTCAATAGTACCAAAGTATGGTTTGAATTGCTATCTTACATACCGATCATCGATAGAAATGCACTAGGGAAGACACCCATCCATAATATCACTACAAATAAGACAGCGACTACAGCCTGCATCAAAATAGAATGCTTTCCTATGTAGAATTCGTGTTGGGTTTCACTTCTCGTCAACATTACCTGTACAACCTTTAGGTAGTAGAATAGTCCTATAGTGCTGGATACTACCAGAGAAAGTAGTAAAACGATTTTACCGGCTGACATACCGGAAGAAAGAAGATAAAACTTACCCATAAAACCAGCAGTAAATGGAATTCCGGCCAGAGACAACAACACTAATGTAAAGAATGCAGCTAGCCAAGGTTTTGACCAGAACAGCCCACGATAATTTTCTATCATGTACGGCTCACCGTCGTGTTCAGAAGTCAAATAAGTGATCATACCGAAAGCAGCTAAAATACTTGCAAAGTACGCTGTCAAATAAAATGCAGACGATCGGATACCATCATCAGAGAACGCTAGGAAACCCACCATTAAATATCCCAGATGTGAAATGGACGAATAGGCGAGTAGTCGTTTAAGATTTTTCTGCTGCAGTCCAAGCCAGTTTCCTACAAACATGGAAGCAATAGCCAGTACGGCAAAAACCACCCAAATATTATCATTATTCAAGCCACCGATACTATAGAATAATCTGAGAAGAAAAACAAACGCAGCACCTTTACTAATGGTTGCTACAAAGGTAGAAACCGGTGCAGGAGCAGCAGAATATATGTCCGGGGTCCAGAAATGAAACGGTACCAAAGCCATTTTAAAACCAAAGCCTACGATGGTTAGTCCTAAACCTGTCAATAGCAGTAAACTGAAAGAACCTTCAGCAGGTGTTTGAGTCAGCTGTGCCAAACTCATAGAACCAGTGGAAAGATAAATAAGAGAAAACCCAAATAATATAAACCCAGTAGCTACAGCTGCTAAAATCAGATATTTGATACTGGCTTCGATGGAGATTTCTAATTTTTTAAGATAACCTATCAAGGCAAAAACGGACACACTCAAGATCTCAAGTGAGATAACAAAAGAAATAAAGTGGTTGCTTATGGTCATCAACACAGCTCCTAGCGTGGCCAGGATCAACAAAATAAAGTACTCTTCCTTTACCTCTTTTTGAATTCTGAAATATGGATAACTAAATATCGTGATGATAAAAGCTGATGCTATGATTAAGCCTGAAAGGAACTTGCCCAGAGGGTCAGCTAGCAATAGTTCGGTCACTGGTCTAGTTTCCGTCGGATTAAGAACGAGTATTCCAAAGGCAGCAAGAAAGGTTGCTAATGTCAATCCGTAACTCAGGGTATAATCTCTTTTTACGGCAATCGCCAGCATGACAATGACAGCGCCAACTGCCATAACAATCTCCGGCATCAAAAAATGTATATCTTGTAATGTTACCATCGTTGGTTTCCTTTTATGGATTAATTACTTAATTCGTTTGTTTCTATCAGAATCTCATTCATACCTATTTCCTGTGGTTGGTCTTGAGATTCCATCTGTATCAGTTCCATTTTGTCAAAAGCAGACTGCGCAGTACCTATGACAGATTGAGGGAATAGACCCAACCAGATTATGGCGACCGTCAAACTGCCCATCACTAACCATTCGCGTGCATTGAAGTCAGGAAGTGTCCATTCTTTAACAGATGGTGACTGATGGAATATTTTCTGCAAAATTCTCAATGAATAGGTGACGGATACGATCAATCCCAGTGTAGCTAATACAGCCAATAACACGTCATACTGCCAAGCACCTGCTAATGTCAAAAATTCTGATACAAAATTGGCCAGACCTGGCAATCCTAATGATGCCATCACAAACACAAGTGTAAATCCACCCATATTTGGCATGTTCTTCCAGAATCCGCCCATCTCGTTCATATCCAGGGTGCCTGTTCTTTCGAATATAAATTCAGAGATGATAAATAGACCGGCTATACTCAAACCATGGGCAACCATCTGCATCATTACACCTTGAAAAGCGAGCATATTAAAAGAAAAAACACCCACTAGTATAAAACCCATGTGGCTAAAACTTGAAAAAGCTATGAGTCTCTTTAGATTGCGCTGAGCATAAGATAATTTAGCTCCATATAGGATAGCAAGTGCGCCTATCAATATCGCTGGAATGGCAATACTTTGGGCTGCTTCAGGAAAGAGCGGCACGACAAATCGAATCAAACCGTAAGCAGCAGTCTTGGACATGAGCCCCGCAATAATAATACTCCCTGCTGATGGTGATTCTGCATATGCATCCGGCAACCAACTGTGGAATGGGAGTGCCGGTAATTTCACCAGAAATGCAGCTAAAAATCCACACATCAACCAGAATGCAGTGCTGCCATTCGGTAGATTACTAAGCAATTTGAAATAATCAAAAGTATATTCACCAGTCTGGCTACCGTGATAGTAGTACAAGCCTAATATGGAGAGCAACATCATCAATCCACTGATTTGAGTGAAAAGGAAAAACTTCCACCCTGCATATTTGCTGTTTTCATGACCCCATATTACCATTACAAAGTACATAGGTACAAGCATAATCTCCCAAAAGAAATAAAACAACATCATGTCCATAGCTAAGAACACGCCGCTAATCCCTGCCAATAACCACAGAATATTAAAGTGGAAGAAACCAAGGTTTTTCTGAATGCTCTTCCAGGATACAAGTACGGATAATATTCCAAGGAAGAAAGTGAGGCTGAGCATCACTAAACTGATACCATCCATTGCTAAATGGAAATTCATACCAAATTGTGGTATCCAGCTGTAATTTACATCTTCAATCCAGGCATTTTGAGCAGATAAAGATACACCTCCTTGATTTACCCAAATATTACTCACAATCAGAAAATCAGCTATCAATGCCAGTAATGCAATCCATCTTGGTGCCGATTGGCTGAATGAAGCACTTAACCAAGCGAGCAAACCGCCGCCCATAAGTATCGCTAAAATTGTTATTAATGTCATAATACCATAATGATTGTAAGGATGATAAATGCGCCCAGACCTAAGCCAAGAAGATAATATCTCAGTTTACCATTTTGTGTTGTACTCAAGGCACTGTTGAATGCAAGATTCAGTTTTCCGATGCCTTTATATATACTATCTACAAAATCATTTTCATCGATTTTTGCCAGCCAAACCATCGGATTTACAAAAAGTGTATTGTATAACTTATCAAAATCCCATCCTCGGGCAAAAAATCCGGAAATTCCCTGCATCTCTACATTAGAAGCTTCACTTTGAGGCGCTCCTTGTCCGTATTTTTTCCATGCAAGGAAAGCACCACCGAGCGCCAATAATCCCGCTAGAGCCTGCAATAAACCTTCGCTAAGCATTGGACTATCTTGTAGGTTGACATGAGGCACTACATTTTCCATATAATGACCAAAGATGGCAAAATCACCAAAGTTATGCGGCAATTCTATAAATCCTGCTACTAGTGATAGTATTCCTAAAATAACTAAAGGTATCTTGATGGCCATGCCTGGTTGGTGGCTAACCTTGGTTTTTTGCTCACCGAAGAAAGTGAGAAATACCATCCTGAACGTATATAAAGCGGTCAGAAATGCAGCAATGCTTCCTAGTAGCCAAAGCCAAATACTACCTTTTGTACCGGCAAATGAATACCAGAGTATGGCATCTTTACTGTAAAATCCTGCTGTTATAAGCGGAATGGAAGCCAATGCTGCCGATCCGAATAGAAATGTCCAGAAAACCATTGGTATTTTGTTTTTTAATCCACCCATTTTAAACATATCTTGCTCATGATGAAGGGCAAGGATCACCGCACCGGCTCCGAGGAAGAGCAAAGCCTTAAAGAAGGCATGAATCATAAAGTGGAAAACAGCAGCAGACCATGCACCTACTCCACATGCAAGGAACATATAACCTATCTGGCTGATGGTAGAGTAGGCGAGGACGCGTTTAATATCTCTTTGATATAGCGCACTCACAGAAGCAATAAATAGTGTTAATCCTCCGATGACTGCTACTAAAAACTGTACACTTGGCGCTAGTTCGAAGATGACGAAAGTTCTTGTCAACAAATAAACACCAGCAGTTACCATCGTAGCAGCATGAATGAGCGCACTCACAGGTGATGGACCAGCCATCGCATCTGGAAGCCACGTTTGCAATGGTAACTGTGCAGACTTACCCAAGGCGCCACCAAGTAAAAGCAGTGCAGCCCAGAATGCAAGTGGATTATTACCGTTCCACACCTCAGGAGCTGCCGCAAGTATTTCCGAAATATTCAGTGTATTAAAACTCTTCACTAGCAGAAAGAAACCTAGAATCATGGAAGTATCTCCGATTCTTGTCACTAAGAATGATTTTCTTGCAGCAGCTGCATTACTTTCTGCATTATTTTTGTCGCCATAATAAAATCCGATTAGTAGGAAGCTACAAAGACCTACGCCTTCCCAGCCTAAATAAAGGAGTAGTAGGTCATTAGCCAGAACTAGGATGAGCATACTCGTTACAAATAGGTTCATATAGGCAAAGAACCGTGCGTAACCTTCTTCATCTCTCATGTACTCTGCCGAAAACAAGTGTATTAGAAATCCTACAAAAGTTATCACAAAGATAAAAGTCATAGAAAGTGCATCCAGGTGGAACGTGACTTCAGGATGAAAACTTCCTATACTGAACCATGTCCACAAGTGTTGCTCGACGACTGCACCAGGATTGGACAGAAAGTTAACACCTATCAGCATTGTCAATAAAGCAGACAAGCCGACAGAACCTGCTCCAATCACTGGAACGAGTTTTCGGTCGATTTTATGCCCTAACAGAGCCAAGGTTAGATAACCTACAAGCGGCAGAAAGGGTATGAGCCAAAGTAATTTTGAAATATCCATACACTTATTATTTCCGGATTTAATCTCTCAACTGACTAATAGCGTCAGTATCTATTGTCTTATTTAATTTGTACATCTGTAATATCAATGCCAGACCGACAGCTACTTCTGCTGCAGCCATCGCCAGTATAAATATCAGCATCACCTGCCCGTCAGCCTGACCATGATGGGCTCCAGCCAATACAAAAGCCAGCCCTGCTGCATTAAACATTATTTCCACACTCATGAGCATGAAGATAATGTTGCGTCGGATCATTACTCCATATAGCCCGGCAAGAAACAACAAACCTGCCAGGATCATACCTGCTTCTAATGGAAAATTACTCATGTTCTTCTTCGTTTGTTTGTAAATAACGGTGATACTCTCGCTTCTTCTCTCGGCCTAAATGGTAAGCACCCACAATACCTGACAACAGTAAGATGCCTGTCATCTCAACAGCTAAAACATAGCCACCAAAGAGCCTTTGCGACACCTCTGCAGCATCAACAATCCGTACATTGCCGGCAGTCATCTGATTGCTCGCAAAGACATATATCAATTCAGCTAGTAGGATGACGATAAGTATTGTCGGTATTTTCCATACTCCGGGTTGTAGCAGATTGGCTTCGCGTTGAATTGAGTCTTCACCTAAGTTGAGCATAACGATGGCAAAAACAAACAATACCATAATCGCACCGGCATAAACGATGACTTCAAGTGCGGCTACAAACGGTGCGCCTGAGATAAAAAAGATGACACTTATCGCTAGTAATGAAACAACGAGATAGAGCAATGCATGCACAGCATTTTTGTGCGTGACTACTCTGAAAGTCGCAATGAGAGCGATGAGTGCAGCTATGTAAAATATGATATTCATACTAATATTTGCTTTAAATTAAGGCAATAAGGTTCGTACATCCACCGGATCTAGCTCATTTTCGCCTCCACCCTTAGGCTTGACTCCTACGGCTACCCCAGCTTGCTCATAATAACTATAACCATGATACTTGCCCATGCCACTAATCAAAAGATCTTCTTTCTCATATACTAAATTCTGACGGTTGTACTCACCCATTTCAAAATCAGGTATCAACTGAATGGCATAGGTAGGGCAGGCATCTTCACACAATCCGCAAAAGATACACCGCGAAAAGTTGATTCTGAAATAATCAGGATATCTTCTGTCATTTTCATCCTCCGTAGCTTGTAGCGAAATACAGTCTGTAGGACATACGGCGGCACATAGATTACAAGCCACACATCTTTCATTACCATCAGGATCTCGAGTCAGAACAATACGACCTCTCCATCTAGGCGCGAGATATGCTTTCTGTTCAGGATATTCAATAGTAACACGCTTACTGAACATCTTTAGAAAGACCATCCATAATGAACGAAGACTACTAAACATGATTCTTTATTTTATGCATTTAATAATACGATAGCTCCAGTTACTAATACGTTGAGAAGAGCTAAAGGTAATAATAATTTCCACCCATAACTCATCAACTGATCATACCTTGGTCTAGGCAAGGTCGCTCTCAGAAGGACAAAGAATAGGATGAAGCAAAACATTTTAATCAAAAACCAAATAATCGGTGGCAAAAAGGCAGGGCCTAACCACCCACCAAAAAATAATACCGTAATAAGTGCTGAAACTAAAGTAATACCGAGATATTCGCCCACGAAAAACATACCGAACTTCATACCTGAGTATTCCGAGTGAAATCCTGCAATCAATTCACTTTCTGCTTCTGGTAAGTCGAAAGGTAATCGGTGTGTTTCTGCCACTCCTGCTATTAAAAAGATGATGAAGCCTATGAATTGTGGAATAACAAACCATATGTTCTGCTGTGCTTCAACGATGTCAGTCAGCCTAAAAGAACCAGTCTGAATCACAACACCCATGATGGACAATCCCATAAATACTTCATAAGAGATCATCTGTGCTGCACCTCTCACACCTCCGAGTAAGGAGTACTTATTGTTGGATGACCAACCTGCCAGTATAATCGTATATGCACCTAAGGAAGACATGGCGAGCACGAATAATAAACCTATATTCAAGTCGGCTACTACCCATGATGGTGCAAAAGGGATGATGGCAAAACTCATCAAAATGGTGAGCATAATGATTGTAGGAGCTACAATAAAGAGCTTTTTATCAACAAATGGTGGTATCCAGTCCTCTTTGAAGAAGATCTTAACCATATCGGCAAGAACTTGAAATATGCCGAAAGGTCCGACACGATTAGGTCCTTTGCGCTGTTGCCATACGGCCAGCATCTTTCTTTCTACATAAATCAGACCTGCTGCTATGGTAACTGACCCTAGTAGCACTCCGACGATGATCAATATATGAAACAAGGTATCATTCATAACCCTCGATTATTTTTATGTCTTTACAATTTTCACGCTTCTTATTCAAGATCTGTATTAAAAGGAAACTGTATTCCCATTGTATTCTTTAATCCGTAAGGTACTAACAATACATTATCAGGAACACTACTACATGCATGAACCGGTAATGCTATTTCTCCTTTCGGATGGCTTATTTTAATTAATTGATGTTCAGAAATACCCTTACTCGCCATTGTTTTATCAGACATAGTGATGACTGCCTCGGGTACACGCTTTGCTACAGCAGGACTTTGGGCACTCATTTCACCAGATCCATATATCAACCATGATGGAAGTACTTCAAATTGCCCTTTACCTTTAATATCTTTCCTCCCATTGAACTGAATTGTTCCATTTTTATTAGGCTCTATCAATCTTACCCCAGGATTTCCTCCATGTAAAGGACCGCCAACTTCTATTTGGTACTTGTTGATAGATTGTACCGAGTTCCATCCTGGTGCCCAGTAAAATGGAATATCTGCTGAAGGTGGATTGCCATGATATCCTTCCATTGTATAACTCAATGGAGAATCCACATCTACTGGAGGTTTTTCCTCATGGACACTGATATTAGCAGCACTTGAAGTACGGCCACTGAAACGGTGCGTCTGGCGAGGTATCTTCTGCGTTCCGATACGGAAATCTGCATCTGGAGCTAAATCTCTTATTGCTGAAAAAACAGGTAAAGCTGTGGTCATTTCACTAACAATGTTGTCAAATGGCCTTGCCTCAGTTGTTTGATTGATCATCATATCCAACCAAGCCCAGCTACTCAACATATCATTATTTGGCTTAAAAACCTGATAATATCTCTGAGCTCGACCTTCGTTATTGACACAAGTACCGTCTGACTCAGCAAATGTACCTGATGGAAGGATGTAATCTACCATCGGTGTAGTACTGTTTTCCATCGAATCAAGAAGGATGACATGATTACAATTATTTAAGAAAGATGTAGCACTGGCTTCATCTGCCCTGTAATATAAATCTGTCTCTAATACTATAGCGGTTGTATTTTTATCCTCAGCTGTGCGTTGCATGGCATCTTCCAATGCACCAGCATTACCCATCATTGCTGTCCCCATGGAATTGACCTCAGGAATAGCATAAACAATTCCCACGTCTTTACCCGCATCTTGAAGTGATTCGGCAATTTTAGCAGCTGCTAAAATGATATCCTGACTCATCATGCCAGATCCGGATACAATCAATGGTTTTTTAGATGCCATCAATGCTTCTACAGTCTCTTTAATGAAATCAGATCCTGCACTGCTACCTTTGGCAATGCCCTCGGCCACTTTCATCGCAGTATTTACTAGGTCTTCAGTATTACCATAGTGTACTCCGGTAGCAATATCTTCCAGACGGGTAGCATAAGGTGTAGCAATGAAAAATGGTCCTTTGTCATCCTGAACAACTTCTCGGATAGCTGCATCATTCCACTTCTGAATTTTTAGCGCAAAAGCTTTTTCTTTGGGCAATGTTCGGGATGCTTGTCTCAATCCCAAAGCAATCATAGGGGCTGTATTGGTTACATCCTCGCCTAGGACAAATACAGTATCATAATTTTCTACTTCTCCTAGTGAAGGTGTCCTGACCTTTCCATTTTGTAGTACGTCATACACTGATTTGACTACTTCAGCTTCAATTTTATTTATACCTAAGTAAAAATTATCAGCACCTACCAGTTGCCTCAACATGAAGTTAGATTCCAAAGACGCTCTTGGTGAGCCAATACCTATCATTTTAGGCTTCGTAGCTAGGTGTGCTTTAATTGCTTCAAAAGCATCCAAACCTGAAGTCTGATTTTTTTGAGCTACTCTGGTCAGTCGCTTCTCATCATTTACATACTCATAACCAAATCGACCTCTGTCACATAGGAAATACCCATTGACATCACCATTATATCGGGTCATAGTACGTCTAATCTTGCCATACCTTTCTGAAGATAAGGTATTACACCCCACAGCGCATTGCTGACAAACAGATGGGGCACTGGTCAGATCCCATTTTCGGGTATAGTGCTTATGCAATGTTTTATCAGTGAATACACCGGTAGGGCACACCTCAACTAAGTTGCCACTAAATTCGCTCTCCAGCGTTCCTTCTTCACTACGACCAAAGAATACCCTTCCACTTGATGCGAAAACACCAAAGTCTTTGCCACCTGCATAGTCATTGTAAAAACGAACACATCTATAACATTGAATACATCGGTTCATTTCGTGTTTTACAAATGGACCAAGATCCTGATTGACGTGAGTTCTCTTTTTGAATCGGTATCTTCTATAATTGTGACCACTCATGATGGTCATGTCCTGGAGGTGACATTCACCACCTTCATCACATACTGCACAGTCATGCGGGTGATTGATCATTAGAGATTCAATATTTTCAGCTCTGAATTCCTTTGATCGATCATCTAAAATAGAAATTCTCGCTCCATCAACAGCATCCATCATACAAGCCATGGTCAGTCGCCCACGCGTATCGTTTTCATCACGATAAGCCATGACCGCACACTGACGACAAGCTCCAACAGAATCCATTGCCGGATGCCAGCAAAAATAAGTCAGATCCAGACCTAATGATAGGCAAACTTCCAGCATGTTTTTGCCTTCAGGAACTTCATATTCTTTATTGTCTATATATACTTTAGCCATTATTCATTAATTTTCGGCAACTATCAATGATGTTGATATTTGCAATGATGTGTATGAATATGTTCTTCAAAATCTTCTCTAAAATACTTCAATGCGCTTTGCAGAGGTTCCATCGCTCCAGGTGCAAGAGCACAGAAGGTATTGCCCGGTGCCATATATCGGGTTTGACCACTGAGGATGTCAATATCTTCCGGTCTTCCCTGTCCATCTTCAATGCCTTGTAAAAGCTTAGCTGTCCATGGTAATCCCTCACGACAAGGTGTACACCATCCACAAGACTCTTGAGCAAAAAATTGCTCTAAGTTAAGACACATGCCTATCGGGCAGGTTTTGTCGTCTAATACTATAATGAGACCAGTACCCATACGGCTTCCTGCTTTGGCTACTTCTTCAAAATCCATCTTGATGTCCAGATGGTCAGGTGTAAGAAAGTCAGTAGATGCTCCGCCTGGCAAAATGCCTCTAAGCTTATAGCCGTCTTGCATACCTCCTGCATGTACCTCCACGAGTTCTCTCAGTGTAATTCCTAGTGGCAACTCGTACACGCCAGGATTCTTTACACGTCCACTAGCGCCATAAAGTTTAGTACCACCACCTCCTTCTGACTGGCTCAGAGATAGGTACCACTCTGCTCCTTTTGCAAGAATGTGAGGTACATTACAATAGGTTTCTACATTGTTGACGATTGTTGGCTTTCCGAATAGGCCACTTACTTGTGGGAACGGCGGTTTGTTTCTTGGGTTGGCACGTTTCCCTTCTAAGGCATTTAACAAGGCAGTTTCCTCGCCACAGATATAACGACCGACACTCGTGTGTAAGTCCATGTCTATATCAAAACCGCTACCCATGATATTTTTCCCTAAATATCCTGCTTGATAGGCTTCATCCAAAGCAACCTGAATTCTTTTTGCACCGAGGTGATAAGCCCATCTTAGGAAGATGTAGCTCATACTGGCACCGATAGCATAAGCGCTGATAATCATGCCTTCAATCAGCATATGTGGGTTTAACTCTACTAAAAGGCGATCTTTAAATGTTCCCGGTTCCATTTCGTCACCATTGGCAACAATATATTTCTGCTTTGGAGCATCTTCTCCCATAGGTACAAAGCTCCACTTCATTCCAGTAGGGAAGCCAGCACCACCTCTTCCTCTGAGTTTGGAATCTTTAACAAGATTCATGACCTCCAGAGGAGTCATTTTAAGCGCTTTTCTTAAGCCTTCATATCCGCCTGAAGCCTCATATTCTTTCAGTGACAATGCAGTGCCATCTGATTTCATATGTTGTGTTAATGGTCTTTCCATTTTTTCTTTATTCGTATTTTGCCAAAATTTCATCTAATTGCTCCGGTTTCAGGTCACGGTACAAATCCTCACCTACTAGCATTGCAGGTGCATGATCACAAGTACCTAAACATGGAATCGGAAGGAAAGTAAAACGATCATCAGGAGTTGTACCACCAAAGTCAATCTTTAGTTTGTCCTTAAGTGCTTTATATATTTCCTCGTAACCCATTATATAGCAACTTACAGAATTGCAAAGAAATACAACATGTCTTCCTACAGGTTTTCGGAAAATGATGTTGTAGAATGTGGCCACGCTGTCTATTTGGTGAGCACTCATTTCCAGAATTGGGGCCAGTTCCTGAAGTGCTTCGTCTGAAACCCATCTGTTATACTTTTGTACTACTTTGAGGGCATCAATACAAGCGGCCTGCTTATGTGGCAGGTGATGAAATAGACCTTCAATTTCCTTTCTCGCTTCGTCTGATATAACTTGTTCTTTAGCCATTCAATTTTAATTTTATCTATCAATATCTGATAATACAAAGTCAACTGCTCCCAGTATGGACATTAGGTCGGCAATAGTGTAGCCCTTACTATAGTACGGCACAAACTGTATGTGTGGGAAGCTCGGAGTCCGTATCCTGGTTCGGTATGATACGGTACTTCCGTCACTAACTACATAATAACCTGTATAACCTTTACTAGACTCGATACCGGTGAAAGATTCTCCAGCAGGAATAACCGGCCCCCAGGATACATTTACAAAGTGGTTGATCAATGTTTCTATATCGTACATTGTGTGTTTCTTGTCCGGAGGAGTAGCCACAGGATGGGAGGACTTATATGGACCTGAAGGCATATTATTGAGACATTGTTCAATAATGCGCAGACTTTGGCGCATTTCTTCAACGTGTACCAATGCTCTATCATAACAGTCCCCATTATTGCCCACAGGCACCTCAAAATCAAACTGGTCATAGCCTCCATAAGGCTGCTGTTTTCTAAAGTCCCATGCCAAGCCAGTTGATCGAAGCCCAGGACCTGTGATACCCCAGTCGATGGCTTCTTCTGTATTATAAACGCCGATACCGACGGTTCTGGCTTTGAAAATATTATTCTTCAACACCATTTTATCGTATTCCTTCAGTCGCGCAGGGAAGTAGTCGAGAAACTCTCTGACTAACTTGTCCCACCCTTCAGGTAGATCTTGCGCTACACCTCCGATTCTGAACCAGTTAGGATGCATACGATCACCACATACTGCTTCTATGATTGAAAATAATCGCTCTCTATCATAAAATGTAAGGAACACAGGAGTCATCATACCCAAATCCTGAGCAAAAGTACCATACCAAACTAAATGACTCGAAATTCTGAAGAGTTCATCCAGCATAATCCGTATGACTTTTGCTCTATCAGGTACTTCAATACCGGCCATGCGCTCTAGGTTCATGACATAAGGATGATTATTGAGTACACCACTGAGGTACTCAACTCTATCCGTGTAAGGTAAGTAAGAATGCCATGACTGTCGCTCAGCCATTTTTTCTGCTCCTCTGTGGTGAAATCCAATGTCAGGAATGACATTCGTGATGATTTCGCCATCCATCTGGAGAATCAATCGGAGCACTCCATGGGTTCCAGGGTGTTGAGGTCCCAGGTTGAGGAACATAAAGTCATCATTATTGTCAGATGTGGACTTAAGACCCCATTCTTCAGGTTTAAATTGCAGGATTTCCTGCATATCCATCATTTGTTCTTCTGACAAGGAGAATTTTCCCATTTCCGTAGCTCTGGCTGGGTGCTGTTTTTGTAAAGGGTGTCCCTTCCAGTATCTCGGCATCAGGATTCTGTACAGGCTAGGATGCCCTTCAAAACTAATGCCGAACATATCGAATACTTCACGCTCGTAGAAATTGGCCGCCGGCCAAACACCTGTCATGGTAGGCAATTTTGGCTCGTCAGGTAGGGCTACTTTTAGTCTGATGAATTGATTTCTAGCATAAGAAAGCAGGAGATATACAACGGTAAATTTACTACTCGGCTGACCTTCACGATGTTTTCTTGCTTGTTCGTCAATCGCTGTGAGGTCAAAGAGTGATCTGAATTCAAGACCTGGTTCTTTCTTTAGAAATTCAGCTACTTTGACAATCTGATCCTTGTGAATCCAATAGGTCAAAATATTATCTTGAGTCTGCTGTTCGGCTTGAACAGCCTCCGGAAACTTACCTTTTAATTTATCTGCAATATCTTCGTAGCCTTGCATATTATATACTTTCCTGATATTATTAATATTTTATGGACTGAAATCTGATGTTCTGAATTAAATGGTATCAGGAGGTCTGATTTCTGTCATAATTTTACGGTCATCTCTCTTTGCGTCACGCATAGCAGGCATCTGGGGCTTTATGATACCCTGATCACCTATCACCCAACTCAAAGGTCGCTGCTCCTGACCTACCTTCTCCCTCAGCAAAGTGATACCTTCGAGAAATGCATCTGGTCTTGGAGGACATCCTGGTACATAGACATCTACAGGCATGAACTTATCCACACCTTGTACAACACTGTAAATATCATACATGCCACCTGAAGAAGCACATGCACCCATTGCGATTACCCATCTCGGGGCCATCATCTGCTCGTACAGTTTACGGATGATGGGAGCCATCTTGATAAATACAGTACCAGCTACAATCATCATGTCTGCTTCACGAGGTGTACCTCTGATAACCTCAGCACCAAATCTAGACACATCATATTTACTAGTAATACTAGTTGCCATCTCTACATAACAACAACTCAAGCCAAAATTAAAAGGCCAGATGGAGTTTTTTCTTCCCCAATTGAGCATTGATTCAAGATTTGTTAATACAACGGATTGTTGTACTGCCTCCTGCATGGAGCTGGTACCCATCATCGATAATGCTTGATCATTTGCTCTGGTTGTCCACCACTTCATGATATTAAATTTTATTTTGTGTTGATGATTGACTAATTTTAGAAGGATCGCTCTTGAACTGCTCGTGATAACGACGTAGAATCTTTTTGCCGGAAGGGCCGAAGTCCAAAGCTCCAATGCGCCACTCATATACAAATACAGCTACAAGTAAAGCGATGAAGATAGCTATAGCTGTGAATCCTGCCCATCCTAGCGCCTTGACGTTGATAGCCCATGCCACAATGAAGACCACTTCCAGATCGAAGATGACAAAAAACATAGCTAATATGTAGAAGTCAATAGAAAACTTGATTCGAGCATCTCCCGTCTCCTTAATACCGGATTCATACACGGTATCTGTAGCTGTTTCTTTGTGGCGCTCACCTAATAGATAGGAGCCAACTAGCATGATGACGACAAGCAATACGACGCCACCGCCATAAACCAACATGGGCCATAGTGATGTAAGGGATTCAATTTCGTGCATGCATTTACTGTTTAAAATAGTACACAAAGAACTGTCCTGCCTTACTTATAAGAAAAATATAATTGGAAATTAATGCGTTTAGCCCAAATAATCGTATTGTGTTGCAAATTATATCTTGTAGTATATATTATTGAACTTCAAATGATGGACTTTATAATTAATTTTATATCGTTATTATAAGTTGACAAAACTATTAATTGTGGGCAAATGTAGTAAACATTTGTTAAAGAAATGCAAAAAATAGGGATGTTTTTATTTAATCAAACACCACTTCTTATCCAGGAAAGTACCTTGGATTTGATATTCAGGAATTTATATCAAAATTGGCCTGAATATTACCTATAAAAATTGTTTCTCTCAGTTAGAGTGCTTTTGTATCTTGTTTTAAATTGGTTTTATCAGATTATTAAATTTTAATATGTATAACACAAATAATTTTAATTAAATAGATATATAATAATTGTTTAATATATATTATTCTCTTTAACTATTTTCACTATCTTCAGATATGATTGAATCAAAATCAAAACCTGCTCTTGCCAGTGCTCTTTTTGCGGCTGCTATTGCATAATCTGCAGTATTGAAATGGTGTACCGGTACTTCTCCTGTCGATTTCAGTACTTCTAACAACTCCTGGGTTTCACCGCTGGTGAGTTGCTCACATACATCATACATCCCACCTGGTGCTTCTTCAAGTTCGTCATGTTGATCTAGGACTGTTCTTAAAACTTTGATAACATCATCAGTAGGAGGAACCACCATCAAAGAAGTGATTGCACCATGGTCCAGTCTGAGTTTAGCAGCTAGTGGTAGCGGTTCACCATTATTGGCTCTTAAAGCAGCTGGAAATAGCACTTTTTCTTCCATTTTGATATGCTTAAGCAAACCCGTTCTGAACTGATGATAAATCTCTTGGTTGACCTCACCCTTTTTTTCTGTGGCTTTATCCAGTAGCGCCTCAAGGCGATGATGATCATTTGTAAAAAAAGTCGTAAAGAGGCTTATTCATTAATTTCGAAAATTTGCTTGCAATATTACAAAAAAGTATGAAATCAGAATAAAGCGATTACTTTTCTCCATCTTTCATAGCGTCCAGTGCAATGGTGGCGTGAGCATAGGCAGCGCCTGCTCTCATTTCGGCAGCAACCCAGATGGCTTCCATGATTTCTTCTTTGGAGGCTCCTTTTTTCATTGCTTGAGGCACATGGGCACGGATACAGTATGGACACTGAGTCACGTGAGCTACTGCTACAGCTATAAGCTGTTTTGTTTTCTCGTCCAATACGCCTTCTTTAAACACTGATCGACTGAATTTTCTCCACGTCTCTATTTGATTTGGAGCGAGATCTGCTTTTTCTTTAGCCGATTCATTGGTGGCGTGAGGGAACATTTCATTGATTTCACTCATGATGATAATTTTAGAATTGTTTTAATTGTTTTGTTGTCAAACTTATAATAAGATACATAATTGCATTGCTTTATTTTTCTGCTACAATAGCCACCGCAATGAGATGGTCTTCGTATTTGTTGAATGTGTTTCGCATCTGGATGACTTTCTTTTGCGATTTAGGTTGGGTAAGGAAATTAAACCCAATTTTCAGTGTTCGTAATATACCTTCGTCAGCAATAATTCGACTGACTTTTAGCAGGTGCATCGGATTTTGGTCGATTTTTTTTATCTTGAAGCCTTCATTTTCGAGAAGTGTACACCATTCCTTTTTAGTGAGTGGACGCGCATTGACCTTAATGGTCTTAGAAAGTTCTAGTTGTACATCTTTTTTGATTTCTTGGTCTATTTCTTCTGGCGCAAGCCCAAGCTCGTGGATTCCATAATAGCCGCCCGGTTTCAATATCCTGTAGGCTTCGCGGATGATCTCCGATTTGCGGTGATCGGGCTGCATGGTTAGCATGGCTTCACCAACAACTTTATTGACAGATTCAGATTCAAGTCCAGTTTCGGAAGCGCTGGTATTAATGATTTTATTATTTGCGGTGTGGATTTTCTTTTGTAGTAGCTGAGCAGCTTCTTCATTGAGTTCGATACCAGTATAGTTTTTAGGCTTTTTATCGAGCAAGAGTGAGGCAGTATATCCTAATCCTGGAGCAAACTCTACCAGTGCGTCTTCATGCTTTATATCCATATTGTCGATGAGTCTCAGTGTAAGTTCTTTTCCTCCGGGTCTAAGGACTTTTTTGCCTAGTTTGGCGAGAAGCCAATGCCCTTGTTCACTATCAATTCTTCTATTGCTCATTGGAAATTAGAATTTAAAAGATTGCGTTATTTTTATTTAGACAAGTTCAAAATTAGCAATTATTTTATTTCTAACAAAATACTTATATAAAAAAGTTAGTGAAAAAATTTGAGAATCAG
The DNA here is from genome assembly GCA_001567255.1 of Bacteroidetes bacterium OLB9. GTDB lineage: Bacteria > Bacteroidota > Bacteroidia > Chitinophagales > Saprospiraceae > OLB9. The sequence goes on from LNBW01000053.1 coordinate 76,320, forward strand.
CTGATATTATGAAATTATGATGACAATCAAGCTATTGAAGTGGCTGCAAACAGATAAAAAATTTTGTTGCTTTACTATAATAAAACAGTAAGAAATCTATGAAATCGTTGGCCCAAAAAAGTATGTATAGTTAATATATCAGATGATAGAAGTAATCTTGTATTCGTTTCTTCCGGGCGCATTACGGCTGATTAATTCACCTAGGAATCCGGCAATAAACAGCTGCACACCTACAATGACAAGCAAAATGCCTAAATAGAAAGCCGGCCTATCAGCGATACCGATTGTATGATTATACAATTTATCTAAACTTAACCATGCAAGTATCAATATACCAATGAATGAGATGAAAGTACCAAGTACTCCAAAAAAATGCATGGGTCGTTTTCCAAACTTGCCCATAAACATAATTGAAAATAAATCCAGTGGTCCGTAAATAAAGCGAGACAAGCCAAATTTAGTTACGCCGTATTTTCTTGATTGATGTTGTACTACTTTTTCACCTATTTTTTTTAAAACCTGCCCACTTAGCTATGACAGGTATATATCTATGCATTTCACCATACACCTCAATGTTTTTGACGACATCAGAGGTATATGCTTTTAGGCCACAGTTCATATCATGCAACTGAATGCCGGACATCTTACTGGTGACGTAGTTGTATAGTTTAGTAGGAATGGTCTTGCTGATGGGGTCATATCTTTTTTTCTTCCACCCTGACACTAGATCGTACCCTTCGCTTTTAATTAATTTATACAATTCAGGTATTTCTTCCGGGCTATCTTGCAAGTCGGCATCCATGGTGATAACTACATCGCCTTGAGTATGTTCAAACCCTACATTAAGGGCTGCTGATTTTCCGTAATTGCGCCTGAAGCGAATGCCTCTTACTCTAGGATCATCTTTTTGCAGTTTTTCAATTATTGACCAGGAATCATCTGTGCTGCCATCATCAATAAAGATGGTTTCATATTCAAAATGATGGTTGCGCATCACTTGATTGATCCAGCGATGTAATTCAGGCAGAGATTCTGCCTCGTTAAACAAAGGTATGACGATGGATATATCCATTAGAAAGCTTTAAGTTTAATTAAGATTGGGGTTCAACTCTTTCTTTCTTCTTAAAAAGGGCTACAATAACAGCGATTACAGCGCCGGGAAATAAAAAGGAAACCGGCAGAGAATAAGCCAAACTTTTAATGTCGTTTGGGTTGTTGTTTTCAATATAATCCAGTTGCCTTGCTTTCTCCTCTTCACTTAGTTTAAACAAATCAGCTGTTTTTTCGAAAGCTTCCAGTTGCAGTTGTTTCAACTGATCACCAAGGCTAACATCAATATGATTTAATAAAATGTATGTAAAAACCGAAGTAATACTTATGGCTAGTATATAAGTCAGCCATCCTGTGCGAAAAGCTAAAGGAAATGAGATGTAGTTTTCGTTTCGAAGCTTGATGAAATTGATAGCTTTTACCATAAAATAAATAAATACTACATATTCAAAAACAGATCCATAAGTCAGCAAAAATACGCTATCAATAAAATACAAAATGAGTAAGACAGCGATCTGTACAAAACCTGCCATCAAACCATATTTAACCGATGGGTTGTCCATATAAACCTCACTATTTTGGACGTAAAGATAATAAAATTTGATAATTTGAATTGAGCTACTCAGCTAATGTAGCTATTTTTTATAATTTCTGAAATCGTAAATAGATTGTTCTGACTGAACAAACAATTCGCGTAGATACATGGTACCATCGAGCGAATGGTATAATTGTCTGATTTGAGCCTGTCTGCCTGCTACGTAGCTACTAGGTCGGGTAGCACTATATTTTCTAGGGTTGGGTAGGACGCTGATGATGGCGGCAGACTGATTGAGATTGAGTTGGGACGCAGGTTTTTTATAATAATGTTGCGCTGCTGCTTCCACCCCGAAAATAAGAACACCCATTTCAGCCACATTGAGGTACATCTCTAAAATCTTTTGTTTTGGCCATAAAACTTCAATAAACAAGACAAAATAAAGTTCTAGTCCCTTGCGCAAAAAAGACCTTTGAGGAAACAAAAATACATTTTTAGCGACTTGCTGAGTAATCGTAGAAGCGCCTCGAAGTTTTTTTTCCTTTTTTATTGCTTTCAATAGCCTTATTGATGGCTTCAATATCGATTCCATAATGAAAGGGTAGGTTTTGGTCTTCAGAGGCCATCGCACAGACTTTGACATAAGGTGAAATCTTATGAAAGGGCACATACTTATATTGTAGGGTGCCGTCATCAATAAACATCCTCGTCAACATGGTCAATGTTGCTGGTGGTGGTACTATTCTATACAGCAAAACCCAACCCGTGGTGCAGATGATAATCAGCACTATTGTATTTTTGAAATATTGGGTCACCACTGACATGACTTACAGCTGTATTTATTTTATTTTTACGGTCACTTTACTATTTACATTTGCATTGATCTGGGTCATGACGACTTCGAGTATATTGGGATATACTTTTCTTTTTTTTGCTCAGAAATGATTCAATTTGTCATCCATTGTGCTTTTTCAATATCTTCGGTGGTTTGAGGTTTAAGTGGTTGCTTTTTGGTTTCGATAAGATACCAATGAGATTTTTTGATGATGCGTTTGCCTACATTTGATCGATATGTATGGCGTGTGACCATCAATTTTTTGACAATATTCATCTTCTTGATACCCGTCTCTTCGGATATTTCTCGGAGTGCTGCTTCTTTTTTAGATTCGTTGGCTTCGATTTTGCCTTTGGGCAAATCCCAAGAGCCTCGTCTGTATATAAACAGAAATTCTTTATCTTCATTATATACTAGTCCACCGCCAGCTTCGATTTCAGTAAAATGAGATTTAAAGTCTGATTTGAGTTGTTTGAAATCATCAAAATGAATGATGAGCCTATCTGAAAACAATTGGGCATCAGCCATAGCGATGTACTGAAGTAATTGTTTTTTATTGCCGGAATATTTGATGACTGCATTGTTTCCAGTCATGACATTGTCCATTGAGAGCTCAGAAGTAGGCTTGAGAATAACTTCTACTTCATTGATATAAATTTTATAAATTTGCGGTTTCGTCATTAAATACAGTTGGATGAAAACAGAAAATATTATTGCTAAAAATCTGTTGCAAATAAAAGCAATAAAATTAAACCTGCAAAATCCTTTTACGTGGGCATCAGGAATTAAATCACCGATATATTGTGATAATCGGCTCACGCTTTCTTATCCTGACGTTAGAAATATAATCAAAAAATCTTTAGCTGAACTATCTACATCTTTTGGTGAAGTCAATATGATAGCGGGAGTGGCTACTGCCGGTATTGCGCACGGTGCATTACTGGCTGACGAACTGGGACTGCCATTTTGTTATGTCCGGTCCAAACCTAAGGATCACGGCCGCCAAAATCAGATAGAAGGTGAAATACGCGATGATGCAAAAATTTTAGTTGTCGAAGATCTGATTTCAACGGGTGGAAGTTCTATAGAGGTAGTGGAAGTACTGAGAGATCACGGTCATGAAGTATCAGGGGTTATCGCTATTTTTAATTATGGCTTTGAAAAAGCCAGAGATAATTTTAGGAAAATCGATTGTAAATACCTTACTTTGTCCAATTATGAGGCGCTTATTAACGAAGCTAAGGCTATTCAATATATTAATGAAGATGAAGCCGCTCTATTGGCTTCATGGAATCAAGATCCTCAGGGTTGGTATGAAAAAATGACAAATCGTTAAAAAATCAAAAATCGAATAAATAAAAGAATGAATATTATCAATAAGAAATCAGAGCAGTTTTTATATAGCTATTTGAATAATGCATCGCCTACTGGATTTGAAGCACCGGGTCAAAAGTTGTGGGTTGATTACATCAAACCTTATGTGGATGAATGGCATCTGGATAACTATGGCACTGCTTATGGTATCATCAATCCGGGCAAAGAATATAAAGTTGTGATTGAAGCGCACGCAGATGAAATCTCATGGTATGTCAATTATATCACAGACAATGGTTTCATTTATGTGATAAGAAATGGTGGTTCTGATCATATCATAGCTCCATCCATGCGTGTCAATGTCCATACTAAAAATGGCATAGTTAAGGGCGTTTTTGGATGGCCTGCTATTCATACAAGAAAGGGAAAGAATGTGAATCTATCGCCCAGTGTGGAAAATATCACTGTAGATGTCGGCGCTAAAGACAAGGATGAAGTCTTGAAGATGGGCATCCATGTAGGATGCGTGATTACTTTCCAGGATGAATTGACAAAGATCAATGACCGATACTATTGTGGTCGTGCGCTAGATAATCGGATGGGTGGTTTCTGTATCGCTCAGGTAGCTCGTCTATTGAAAGATAACAAGCAAAAATTGCCATATTCTCTCTATATAGTAAATGCGGTACAGGAAGAAATCGGCCTCCGAGGTGCAGAGATGATAGCTAATACCATCAAGCCGGACGTGGCTATCGTTACTGATGTTACTCACGATACAAGTACACCATTAATTAATACGAAAGTACAAGGCGATACGAAGTGTGGTTTAGGGCCAAGTCTTACTTACGGTCCTTCAATTCATAATCTGCTCTTAGAGCAAGTCATCAACGTAGCAGAACAAAATAAAATTGATTTTCAGCGTGCTGCAGCTAGTCGTTCGACGGGGACTGACACAGATGCATTTGCATATAGCAATGGCGGCATTCCGTCTGTATTGATATCGCTACCTTTGAGATATATGCATACCACAGTAGAAATGGCCCATCAGGATGATATTGAGAATACGATTAAGTTGATTTATGAAACTTTGCGGGATATCAAAGCAGGCCAGAGTTTTAAGTATTTTTAGTAGATGTCAAAAAGGTTGTTGACACCAATCTTGCGTTCTACGGTAAAGCCTTCGGCATATTCAGCACCTATGTCACGGCCATAAACTTGATTTTTGTGGCGGTTAAAATCAAAGAAAGACTTAGATGATATAGGTGTTTGAGGTTCGTCAGAATCATCATCCGGGCTATAAAACTGAGAGCTAAATGCTCGAATGGCCTCCATTTTTTTATCTATAAATTCAGTGATATCCACTGCAAAATCAGCTTTTAGATTGCGGTCTTGGATGTAGTGATATACGACTTTAGGACGCCAAGCTTCTTGTGCTTTTTCTTCATCATCAATAGTGTGGATTTTGATCAAACCCGAAAAAAAACAAGCGTCACTGACTAATTTTGCAGCTCGGCCGTGGTCGGGATGACGATCAGAGATGGCATTGCACAAGACAATTTCAGGCTTAAACTGTCGGATGACTCGGACTATCTTCAAGATGTGCTGTTTGTCATGACTAAAAAAACCATCAGCCATGCCGAGATTGATTCGCTGAACCGCATCACCATATAGTTTTCTGGCTGCTTCGGCCTCCTTGAGCCTGAGTTCTGCACTACCGCGTGTACCTAATTCGCCTTGTGTCAAGTCGCACAGCGCTACGCTATATCCCATGCTGATGTGTTTGAATAATGTGCCGGAACAGCCCAGCTCGATATCGTCAGGATGTACACCGAATGCCAAAATATCTGTTTTCATCGTAAAGGATCTTTGATTGACCGTAGATATAATCAATTATGAGCGCATTTAGTTTAAATTCCAGGATAGAGACAATAATATTTAGAATGAAAATCTATATATGAATGAAAGAAAATATTTTCTAGCTCATCATCAAGAAAGGCGATCTGTAAAATAAAATGCTTGAAAAGTTTTTGCTTTCTAATTTAAAATATTTAACTTTGGCCACATATTAGATGTTCATTTGGTTTAATCTATGAGCACTTTTCTTTAATCAACCAAAATGATAAAATGGGTACAGATAATTTTGAATTAATGAAGGAGGCCAAAGAAGCCTTAAGTGGTAAATGGTTTTTAGCAATTATTGCTTTTATAATATATGCCTTGATAATATCAGTATTTCCTAGTTTTTTTCGGGATAGCTTTGGATCTATTATTTCGATTATAATCGGTGGCCCTATAATGTTAGGTGTAGCCTCGTTTTATTTATCCATAGCCAGAGGTGAGCAGGCCGAAATAAATCAGCTATTTTCAGGATTTAATAGATTTGTACCTGCCTTTATTACTTATGTGATGGTGTTTTTAATCATTATGGGTGGTATGATTTTATTAATAATTCCGGGTGTTATTGCGGCATTAGGATTGGCCATGACTTTTTATATCATGAGAGATGATGAGCATATAAGTGGACTGAACGCTATAAAGAAAAGTTGGGCTATGATGGATGGATATAAAATGAAATTGTTTATATTGACGTTGATTTTTCTTGGATTAGGGATCCTTTGCATATTGACACTAGGTATTGGTTTTTTATTTTTAGGACCTTTCGCTGAGGTTTGTCTTGCCAAATTTTACGACGATATCAATGGCCTTAGTTTTGAGATAGATGAAATAGGAGAGGTGTCACAAGATAGTTTTGTTTAATTTCTATAAATATCTGTATAACTGAGTACTTTTTCTTAATTAACGTGAATAATGTTTAAGCAGCGATAAGAATAGGCATATTTTTGTCCAATTCATGAGATATTTTGATGGAAGGTTTCTTTTCAAAAGTCTGATAAGATATTAAGGCTGTTATCATGTTATTTAGAAAGCCTTGGATTGACCTGTGTCGTGTGTGTTGTATCGAACAGATGTTCTTTAATTC